>CAVFPF010000073.1:0-26379 GCA_963624265.1 bacterium
TTGCCTTGATGTCTGTATTGGTCTCGAGCAACATCTGGTCGCGTAGGTATTTGAGATACAGGGAACTATCAACTTGGGGACATCAAACTCTGCCGGTTCATTCCCGTTGTCATGAAGCGCATCCAGCTCACGCTTCACGCCGTGGTTGGACATGTCGGCGTACTTCATCTCCTTCATGGCATCGGCTATGACGGGATTGCGATAGCCGTTGACCGTAGGGAAGTTCTCTAATCTGGCTTCACCCAAAGGGCCTTTCACATCCGTAACCGGCTTGCCGCCGGGGACGTCGAAGGTGACGTTGCGGAAAGTTACGCCATGGGCGTTGTCCAGCACAATCAACGAATCGGCGCTATGGATGGTGGCGTCATGGAGCGTCAGGTGGCGGACGTCCTGCAGACGAATCAACTTCCGGCAAGTCGCCGACAAACGTTCTATCTGCACGCTGTCTATCGGCATCTCGGGAAGGCCGACAGCCTTGATGAGTTGCGAGCAGTCCTCCACCACGATGTCGCGGGCGGTGACATTGCGGTAGACGGGTGTCAGCGGGGTGATGTCGGGAGCCGGATGACGTATGGCCAAATCTCCGACATAAGCCTTGCTGCCCAACATATCCCAAACAAAAGCTCCGCCGGTGAGACGCATACGGATCCGTTCGTAAAGGAGGTTCTCTCCGCCCCCGCCCCGGTTGCGGCGCGACTTGAAGCGCAGGCCTGTCCCCGTCCCGTCCAGCACACAGTCGTGCACGTAGAGGTTTCTGATGAAGCCTGCCGTCTCGCTGCCGCAGGTAATGCCTCCATGTCCCTGTTCGGCCAGGCAGTAGCGCACCACGATGTTCTCCGAGGGTCTGTTGACGCGCAAACCGTCCTCACAGCGACCGGCCTTCATCGTAAAGCAGTCGTCGCCGCAACTCAACGTGCAGTATTCTATCAGCACATGGCGCGACGACTCGACGTCGATGCCGTCGCCACGGGGGATGCCTACTGAGTGTACCGTGATTCCCCGGATGATGACCCCGTCGCAATAGACGGGCACGACATTCCAGAAGGGCGTATTCTCCAGCGTCACGCCCTCTATGAGCACGTCGCGGCAGTCGACAGGCGAAACAAACATGGGCAGGAATACCGGGGTGCCGCCCTGCCCGTCATAGACACGCTGCTCCACAGGAGTCGCAGCCTGGATGTATTCCTCCACCACTCCGCCGCTCATCTGGCGTCGCTGTATCTCGCAGTCGCGGCTCGGACCGACCAGCTTGCCTCGACCCGTAACGGCGATATGCTCCTGCCGGTTGGCGTAGACGAGAGCGCCCAAAGAGTAAACCTCCACGCCTTCGTTGCGCGTAAACACTGCCGGCCGATAGTCTTTGATTTCGCCGCTGAAGTGTAGTTCGGCGCCTTCGTCGAGATGCAGGTTCACGTTGCTCTTCAGCTCAATGCGGCCCGTCGTCCACACTCCGGCAGGCACCACAACCGTTCCTCCGCCCGCAGCGCTCACCTCGTCGATGGCCTGTTGAATGGCAGCAGTGGTCAAAGCATCCACGCTGGCCCCTCTGTCAGCAATGGAGACGACGCGGTCGCCGAAGTCGTGGCGCGAGAAATCCGGCATCGGGAAAGGTGCCGTCACCGGAGCAATGGTATCGGGCAGCGCCGATGCGCCCACTTCCTCACGCGTAGGCGGCTGCTGCACAAGGCCGACCGGGGCACTGCTGCAGGCTGCCAGCATCCACGCAGCTACTCCGCACAATAATATCGATATATGTTTCTTTGTCATATCCGCCTAATGTCTGAACGAACCAGGGCTTTGCGTTTCGGGGCTTTGAGCAAACAGAATGTATGGGGCAAAACACGCCGGCAATCGCACCACGGAACCGAAAGCACACTGTTCTTGACTTACTGGTGCAAATTTACGCAATATTTTCCGAAGTTGCAAATTTTACGTCGATTTATTTTCTCGAAGGCTTCAGTTTGTTCCCGCCCGGCGTACACAAGGCTGATTAGAGAATAAAAGCCCGTCTGTGCCGAAGTCTCCGTCGGCGCCCTGCGGGTGTTCGAGACGAAACCATAGTTTCTTTGCTTGGCAAAACATAATTTTTGGCAACGATAGACGTGTTGGCTACAAATAGATGTGAACGTTCGTGTGGCCTGATGCGAACGTTTGTCTTTTGCCCCTTGTCAAAGCGGATTTCTATACGCTGCCGAGCGACCTTTCTCTCGTTCCTGTTCCCCTCAAGCGACCTTCCTCGACTTCCTAGGCTTTCCCTTCCGACCCATCACGCCCCGCTTCGTCATGCCTTTACCTTGAGGCAAAGGCATGACGAGGGGCTGCTTAGGGCGACTTCGTCCCTGGAGGACGAAGGTCGGGGGACCTCATCGCTCACAGGCACAAAGATAGGGCAAAAGGGAGACGAAATGCAAGCCCATTCAAAGATATTCAAAGATTTTGAACAAAAATGGGCTCATTCCATCACCTGGTCACGCCACTTGGCGGAAGTAGCAGCCCCTACTGGCAGCCTGTGGTTCTCACCCATTGACCATAATGCAGTAGGCGAATGGAAGCGACAGCTCTTTACCCTCGAGGGTGCAGGTCGCCCGTGCTTTTCCATCCGTCACGACCCGCACGTGCTGCATGACGATGCGCCGGAATGCCCGATACGAATTGAGTTCGTCGTCCATCTCGTCGTGTTGGACAAGGATGACGTATCGGTTGAGCGGATAACGCCGCATAACTTCTGCCATCTGCCTGGCCAAAAGTTCCGCCGCCTGTGAGGTAATGCAGGAGAAGAAGTAAGAAAGGCCGAAGACGACCAGCGACGGCACCTCGGAGCAATCCGCCCAAAACGCATCGTCAAGTGCATCGAACGACCCGACAGTCCGGCAACACAACCGGTCGGCAAACATCTCGCGGACAAAGGTTCGGGCCATCTGCCGCATCCCTTCAGAGACATCGACACCCGTGTAGGTCAGCTGCAAAGCAATACTGCCGAACTGCTCGGCGAAAGCCAGACCACCGGTAGCAGGTCCGCAACCTACGTCGACGAAATGCGCACGTCCGCCCATAGCCTGTACTTGTGCCGACAGCCACTCGCGGCATCCTGCATAGAGACTGTGGTTGCTGCAATAATTCTGCCGCATGAGGTAATGGCAATACAGAAGAACCTGCTGCTGCGGTGTCAACACCACGCCATCGGACATGGGCCGCGGACCGGAGAAAAGAATGCGGCCGTAGCCTATGGCATCGAGGTTGGTCGGCATATCGCGGCCCAACACCCGGTCCGGCCACCCCTCTTCCGAAGCCTCAGCCAAAGGCTGCGTGACAAGACGGCGGTAGGCTTCGTCAAAGCGCTCGCCGACAGCATAGACGGCTTTGCCCGGATCGATGTCGACCGCATCGTAGTCCGGCACGGCGAAGTCTCCGCTCACGTATTGGACGACGGGAACATCGAAATAGCCATGTTTGCCCCTGACAAAAGCCAGGAGCTTGTAGAAGGTGAAGTTGTTGGACAGCAGTGCGGCATTGCCGACCATAATGAGATGCTCTTCGGCGCGGGTCATGGCCACATTGAGCTTACGGTCTATCACGCTGCCGTCCCTGTCTTCGAAGACGTTGTTGGCAAGGAAGTTGAGTTGATAGTATTTCTGAATGGTGAAACCATAGACGATATACTTGCGCTGGCTGCCCTGATACCTCTCGACCGTATCGATGGTGATGTCGTGCAGGGCCTCGATGCCAGCACTGTCCAGCGCATTGCGCACGGCAGCTATCTGGTTGCGGTAGGGTACGATAACGCCGACCGTCTCTGCTGCATCGAAGTGTTCCTGCTCACGCTCATAGACTTTCAGCACAGTGGCCGCGATGACCCGCGCCTCGGCCTGGTTCACCTTGTCAGAAACAGAGTCGGCCGGAGCCTCGACATTGACGAAGGCGATGCGGCGCGTCTGCAGCATATTGTCGATGCCGTTGCTGCTTTGTCCCGAAACGGGCAAAGTCTGGAGCTGATGTTCGAGCGGAACGACCTCGAGCCGGTTGTTGTAGAACGCATAGTTGGGGAAAAGGGCAATGTCGCGGTGCATGCGTCCCTGTCGGGTCAGCATATAAACGACAGACTCGTTGTCACGATACTTGGTCAACAGCCGCTCGAACAGCGACAGGCGGCAGTCTTTGAGCCCGATGTCCTGCAGCATCGCGTCGTGCACCTCCGACACGTTCTGTTGCTGCTGGACCACAGCAGGCAGCTGCTTGTGGTCGCCTATCAGCACCACCTTGCGTATGGCGGGCACACTGTCCTGATGGGCGCTCAGTATGCCGATGAGGTGCGGTTCGAGTATCTGCGAAGCTTCGTCGACGATGGCCAGCGAGAACTGCCTGAACTGAAGCATGGCGATGTTAGTGTTCATCGCCGTAGTGGTGGCGACAAAGACCCTCGAGCGCTGTATCAGCCCCTTCAGTTCGCCGAGGTTGCGGCAAGCCGGAGCCCGCACGGCCAGCAGGTGGTCTCTGTACTCTGCCGCACATGACAGGCCTCCGCCCAAACGGATGAAGTCGATGCCCTCTTTGTACAGCTTGCTGCATATCTCGTCTACGGCACGGTTGGTATAGGAGAGCAGCAGCACCGCGGCATCGGGCTCGGTCAGTTCCTCTTTGAGGATGTTCAGCAGGCCGCAGGAGGTCTTGCCCGTACCGGGAGGGCCGATGATGAGGAACAGGTCCCTGGCCTGCTTGACCCTCGTCACCAGCGCATTGAAGCTGCCATAGTCACCGTTGAGCGTGGCCGTGGCGTCCGTTTCCGGATCGCGTTGCAGCAGAAGCAGGTCGCGGGTTGACTTGGGCGCTGAGAGGAAGGCGTGCATGCCGCGGTACAGTGCGCCATACGACGACTCCATAAAGTCGTGCTCAATGGCCCACGGGCAATCGCAGCTGCGCAGAAAGACTCTGGCATCCGACTGCCTGGCCCGCAGCACGAGCGTGATCTCGTCGGCCGTAATGTGCTCTATCGTTCCACGGAACACCATCGTCCGGCGCAGGTCGGGCTCTTTGCCCCGCTCATACGGATAAAAGACGACGATATCGCCCACTCTGAAGTTCGACATGCTGTCGTCGTCACGCTCGGCAAACCGCATTGTCACCTGTCCGACACTGCCTTCGGTCGTCGAGTCGGGCGAGACAAGAGTGAGGTCACAATAGATATTGCCTGCCTGCAGTTTGTCGTCGAGCGAATCGTGCCACGAGGCGGCAAAGCCGGAGTTATCTTTGGTCTTGTTGCCCAACTTGGAGAGCATGTGCTCGTTGGCAATGAAGGTGAGGAAGCGGAAGTAATAGGCTTTCTCCAGCGGGGAGGCCGACTGTATGGGCGCCAGGAGCTCGGCTATCTGCGGCTGCTGGAATCTGGTCCACAGACTGTTGTCGACATGTTTCCGGTTGAGCATCTCGGGCGTCAGGTCATCGAGTATGCGTATTCCGTTGTCTTTGGTGTAGAGCATCTCCGTCCAGGCCAGCGTGTTGCGCACCTTGAGGGCGCGGAACACCATCTTCGGATAAAAGCCGACGTCCTTCAGACTCTCTTCGTACTTCGAGTAGAGCAGGAAGGCGCTCAGTTCGCGGTCGTTGCGCTCATATATCTCGCGGTAGTTGTACCTGATCAGCAGCATGTAGAGCAGTATCTGCACCTGATGTTCTTCTTTGGCCTTGGGAACTTTGAAATCTCCGTACGGGTATTCGCCCTTGCCCGACTTCTGTTCAAACAGCACCTTGTAGTCGTCCTGCAGGTAGTCCATACGTCCTTGCAGGCCCAGCATCTCGGAGAAGAACGACGGTTCGACCATGCCCTTGGCAGCCTCGCTGTTGGACACAGCACGGCGGACGTTGTCCACAGCATGGCGGATATTGTCCAGCTGGTGGCGTGCGTCGGTGCAGAAAGTTCCCGCACTCGCGCCGACATCCACACCTGCCGTCAGCAGGCTAAGCGCATTGTCTTGCCAAAATTCCTTCACGCTATCGTCGAAGGACCTTGCATCGGCCTCGGACGTCTGCCGCAACTGCTCGTCGAGGAGTTGCCCGGCAAAGTTACCCAACACAATGGACTCAGTCGACTGGGAGGGCTGCAACTTGTTGATAAGGGCTACGAAAGGCGACTCAGCGTAGTTGGTGAAGCATCGGGCCACGGCCGTGATGTCGACGAGGTAGTCGGGCTCGAAGATGAGGAGTTCGGGGATAATGGTGCCGTCGTCGGCGATACGCGGACGGATGACGTTGAGTTGGGCGTCCTTGTACAGAATCTCCGAGATGTACGACCAGTCGAACTGGTAGATATTGGCGTCACGGTAGTTGATTTTCACCTCGGTGGCATCGTCGGCCGAAGCATATATGTAGTGGTCGTCCCACATGTTGACGATGACACGCATGCACTCGCCGGCCAGTGTAAGGCTTGGTTCGAAGTCGTCGGTCGGCGGGAAAAGTGACTGCAACGACCCAGGCACTTCCGTCTCGCAGACCAGGGCAATAAACTGGCACAAATTGCGCAGGTCGCACAGATACCATTTCTGCTGCTCCGCCATTTTCTCTTCGGGCTCAAGGCTCTGTATGCTGCGCAACCGCACACGCGTGTCGTTGGTCATGCGCACCTGCCGGCGTGTGGCGTGGTGCTCCTTGAGCAGGTAGTCGGTCTTGGAGAAAGTGCCGCCTAGGTTCAGCCGGACGCCCGATGTCATTTGGTTGAGGCACGTCTGAAACACCCTGTTATAGGCGCTATAGACGCTGTCGTAGTCGGGCAAGCGCTGCAGCGCGGCCTCCAGGTAGGCAAACAAGTCGGTCGACGCCTCCGGTTCGTAGGTCTCGCCCGCAGTGGTGCTGGCCGGAGCGCGATTGACATCGAACTCCTCTATCCGGAGCCGCTCTGTCAGCTGCCGCACCTCTGCGTCGGTCATCTGCTGCGTCGTCATACCCTCGAAGATAAGGTCGAGATGCCGATTGTCGCACACATGCAGCCAACTCCTGACGGAAGCCGAGAGTTGGGTGACATCTATCTCCGCATCTTGTCCGAAGACGATGGCACCGCTGACTTGCCAAGCTCTGTTGCCGCACAGCCTGCACAGGCCTTTGGTCACACGGCTTCGGTTGATGCGCATCTGGGCGAACGGCGATTTGCCGCCGGCGCCACCCTCGACCACCATGCGGCCGGCAGTCCAGGGGCCGTTCTCGCGCGCCAGGATATGTCCGCCCCAGTTCTTGAACTCCAGGATGCGCACCCCTTCGTTGCAAATCAGAAGGGCGTCCAGTTCGACTCCCTCAATGTTGTAGTTGCCGATAAGCGCACACTCGCCGGAAGCACCGTCAGCGGAAGCGCAATCACGGAGCACACTCTCCTCAAGGGTGTCGCTTGCATAGCGTTTCTCGAGCATAGCCCGGATAGCCTCGAACTGCCATGTCTCTGCCTTGTGGTCGTAATCGGATATCTTGTATATGCGCAATCCCATTGTCGTTGTGTCTTTTTGTCGTCCTCGGTTTCAGTCTTTGAGCGCAAAAATAGGCAATATATTCCAATTTCACAAGAGTTGGGGCGAATTTCTGTCCAAATACACGCGACTTCGGCCAGAACCGCCATCAGTCTGTCGATCTTCGCCACCCGGACAAGGCTATTGAGGTTTTCAAGGACTAAAGTCTGCAATAGTAAGCATATTCGGTTGACAAAACGCACGAAATTAAATGCTAAAACAACAAAATGGTATGGAAAGTCATATTTTGACAATAAAAAGTTTGGCAGTTTGCAAAAAACGACTTACCTTTGCATCGGATAAGACAAGGATAAGGGTTGCGTTGGGAAAGTTAAAGTGACAGCAGAATCACGTTTTGTCAATTGTCATGCCGAACCCGACACGCAGGATTTTCAACCAGCTCGTCCTTCGCCGCCTTCGCTGAAAGGGTGATTGACGCACGACGGCACCACTAAGAGGATAAAATAAAACATACTATAATGAGAACTACAAAGCGGAAAGTTCTGGCAGCCATGATGCTGCTTGCCGTTTGCGGGCAAGTGGCAGCACAGACGGCCGGTTCAGTCGGAGGAAAGGTCATCGACGAGAATGGAGAGCCTGTCATCGGCGCACAGATAATAGTGAAGGGCACCAAGACGGGAACGGTGACCGACGTGGACGGCAGTTTCTCACTCCCGACAGCCAAGCCCGGCGACCTCCTCGTCATCGAGTATCTCGGTATGGGCACGCAGACGGTCAAGGCCTCGCGCAACATGAAAGTCAGCCTCGAGTCGGAAGACCAGCAGCTGGACGAAGTCATCGTCGTGGCCTACGGCGAACAGAAGAAGTCGTCGTTCACGGGATCTGCCGGCGTGATTGAAGCCACCGACATCGCCGTACGGCCCATCAACAACGTGGCCGATGCGCTTGAAGGCCAGGTGGCCGGCGTGCAGATGTACAAATCATCGGGCGACCCTTCGGCCTCTCCTACTTTCCTGATTCGCGGCATCAGTTCCATCAATGCAAGCCAGACGCCACTCATCATCGTGGACGGCGCTCCGTTTGCCGGTTCCTGGAACGACATCAACCCCAGCGACGTGGCTTCCATCACCGTGCTGAAGGACGCTGCCAGCAACGCCCTCTATGGTGCACGCGGTGCCAACGGCGTGATTATGGTCACAACCAAGAACCCGCAGAAGGGCAAGGCCATCGTGACCCTCGATGCCAAATGGGGTTGCACAAGCCGTGCCTCGCAGGAGTATGATATGATCAGCAACCCCGGACAGTACTACGAGATGCAGTACAAGGCCATCTACAACAAGAAAATCTCGGACGGAATGTCGGCCTACAATGCCCACGTATCGGCCAACAGCATACTGGGCAGCAACGATGCCTCGTTGGGTGGATTGGGCTATATGTGCTACAGCGTGCCTGACGGACAGTATCTGATAGGCGACAACGGACGCCTGAACCCCTACGCCACGCTCGGCAACGTCGTGGAGTACAACGGACAGCGTTATACTATCACGCCCGACGATTGGCTCGACGAGTCTTTGCGCAACACCCTGCGCCAGGAGTATAATTTCAACGTCAATGGCGGCAACGACGTGGCACAAGTCTACGCCTCGCTCGGCTACCTCGACGAGCCGGGCATCGCCTATGGCTCGGGCATCAAGCGCTACACTGCCCGTCTGAAGTCTACGCTGCAAGCCAACGACTGGCTGAAGGCAGGCGGCAACGTCAACTACGCCCACACCGTCTCCGATCAGGCCGGCAGCGGTTCGGGATACAATGTCTTCTATGCCGCCAGCCGCGTGGCCCCTATCTATCCGCTTTACATCAGGGACGGCGAAGGCAACATCTTGACCGACCAGAACGGCAAGATGTACGACTACGGCGACGGCGGCAACGCAGGCCTCATGCGTCCGTCGGTCGAGAAAAATACCAACCCACTGAAGGACGACCGCATACAGACCAACAACTCTGTGGCCAACTCTTTCTCTCTGACGGGCTTCGCTGACGTTACCCCAGCCTTTGCCAAGGGTCTGAAGATTACGCTCAACGGCACGGTGAGTGACTACGAGTACCGCTACACCTACACCACACAGCCTTTCTACGGCTGGAGTGCCGCCACCTACCCCGATGGATATGTCAGCAAGTACCACTACCGCTCTTATGCCGTCAACTTCCAGCAACTCATCAACTACACACGCAGCTTCGGCGACCACAACATAACCCTTCTGCTCGGACACGAGAACAACAAAAGCACGTCGGAAGACCTCTCCGCGTCGCGCACGGGCATGTTCTCCTATTACGGCAACCAGGAACTGAGCGGCGCCATCAAGGACAACTCGGGCTACTCGGAGCAGAGCAAGTACAACACTGAGGGTTACTTCTTCCGCGGCATGTACGACTACGCCGGACGGTACTTCGGACAGGTATCTTACCGCCGCGATGCCTCCTCACGCTTCCATCCCGACAACCGCTGGGGCAATTTCTACTCGTTCGGCGGAGCCTGGATCATGAGTCAGGAGGACTGGATGGACAGCGCCAAGTCTTGGCTCGACATGTTCAAGCTGAAGGCTTCGTTCGGCCAGCAAGGCAACGACGGCATCGGCGACAACCTCTACATGGACTTGTACGAAATACGCAACAACAACGGTGATGTGGCAGCTACCATCTCGAGCAAGGGCAACCCCGACATCACATGGGAGACCAACACCAACGTCAACGCCGGTGCGGAGTTCGCTATGCTGCACAACCGCCTGACCGGCAGCGTCGAGTACTTCTACCGCAAGACCACCGATATGCTCAGCTATGTGTACTTCCCCAAGTCGTATGGCTATGACGGACGCTACGAGAACGTGGGCGATATGGTCAACCGCGGCGTCGAACTCTCGCTGAGCTACGACGTGGTGCGCAACAAGACCCTGACGTGGAACGTCAACCTCAATGCCACCCACTACAGCAACGAGATTACGAAACTCAATCCGGAGAACAGAAGCGCTACTTTGGACGGCCATCAGGGCTATGTCTCGTCCTACAGTTTCTATGGCGAAGGACTACCCATCTACACCTGGCGTCTGCCCAAGTATGCCGGCGTGGCCGAAGACGGACAGTCGATGTGGTATGTGACAGATGCCAATGGCAATACATCGACGACGACCACCTACTCGGAGGTCTCCTACTACAACTGCGGAGACCCCACCCCCGACCTCTACGGCGGATTCGGCACCTCGCTCAGCGTCAAGGGCTTTGACTTTTCAGTGGGCTTCTCCTACTCCATCGGCGGCAAGGTGTATGACTATGGCTACCAGAACTTGATGTCCTGCCCCACCAGCTCGTATGTAGGCTACAACTTCCACAAGGACCTGCTCAACGCCTGGTCGGACGAGAACACAGACTCCAACATCCCACGTCTGCAGTTCGGCGACACCTATGCCAACTCCGGCTCCGACCGCTTCCTGACCGACGGCAGTTGGCTGAGTCTGCAGAACATCAGCTTGGGCTACACGCTGCCACGCTCGCTGACCAAGCGTTTGGGCATGAGCAAGATACGCATCTACGCCACTGCCGACAACGTCTGGCTTTGGACCAAGCGCCAGGGCCTCGACCCGCGCACCAGTTCGACGGGCGCGCCGGGCACCGAGAACTATTCCTTCACGCGCACCGTCTCCGGCGGCCTGACGCTCCAGTTCTAAATAAGAGGAGAAACGACTATGAACAAGAATACGACAAGAATGGCCATCGTGCCAACCCTCATATTGGCAGCCACGGCAACCCTGATGCAGGGTTGCATCGACGAGGTGCTGCCTACCGACTATGCTACCGACGCTCAACTCAACCAGTCGTCTAACCCCGGGCAGACCCTCCTCAACGGCCTGAACGCCCTGATGGTCGACCAGTTTACCTACAACGGAGACCAGGTGGCCTACGATTGGGGCTATCCTTGCCAGATGGTCATCCGCGACATACTGGGCGGCGACGAACCCGTGGTCGGACTCAACAGCGACGGCTCGTCAGGCGACTACCTTTACTGGATAGCCGACAACTCGTACCTCTCTGTGCCGGCGCTCTACACCTATGCCTATTACTACGACCTGATAGCCAATACCAACAAGGTGGTAAGCAACTACGGGAATACCGACTCCAATTACAAAGCCTATGCCGGCGCTGCTTTGGCCTACCGTGCTTTGGCCTATATGGACCTGGCCCGTATGTTCGAATTCAAGGCAACGGGCTTCGAGGACCTCGATGCCAAGGCCGAGAAGGTGATGGGACTCACCGTGCCCATCGTCGACGAGAACACGACCAAAGACGAAGCGAAGAACAATCCGCGGGCACCGTTCTACAAGATGTACCGCTTCATTATGGACGACCTGGACAGAGCCGAAAGCTATATCAAGGATTTTGACCGTGGCACTTCAAAGATTCTGCCTGACCTCAGCGTCGTCTATGGTCTGAAAGCACGCTTGTGGCTGGAGATGGCTTCGCGCTTCGACCAGTCGCCCGAAGACCTCAGCACAATGCTCGACAATGACAAAGACGGCTATAGAATCGACAGTTTCACGACTACCACAGACTGTTACGTCAAGGCTGCCGAATATGCCCAAAGGGCTATCGACTCCGACGGCTACTATCCGTTGACCAAGGATGAATGGCACGACAGCAAGACGGGATTCAACACCGCCAACCACGCCTGGATGTGGGCTGCCTCAATGCGCAGCAAGGAGATGATCAGCTACCAGTGGTACACCTGGACGTGCTGGATGGCGCCCGAGTCATCGACCTTCTCCTGGGGGCAGTACTTCGACAGCTTCCGGGCTATCGACAAGTCGCTCTTCGACAAGATCAACCGCAACGACTGGCGCCGCAAGACATGGGTCGCACCTATCGATGCCGGAGAGAACAAGGTGCCTGACGGGTACAGCACCATCGTACGCGATGAGGACTGGAAGAATCTGCCTGCTTATACGGCGCTGAAATTCCGTGTCAACAACGGTGAAACCTCCGACTACAAGGTAGGCATGCTCACCGACATCCCGCTGATGCGCGTGGAGGAGATGTATTTCATCTATGCCGAGGCTACAGCCCACGCCAACGGCATCGAGGCAGGCAAGACTGCGCTGGAGAACTTTATGAACAACTACCGCTACAACACCGGGAAAACGTACAGGTGCAACGCCACAGACATGGACGCGTTCATTACCGAACTGTTGCAGCAGAAGCGCGTCGAGCTGTGGGGCGAAGGTCTGACATACTTCGACAACAAACGTCTTGCACGCCAGATCAAGCGCTACTACTCGGGTTCCAACTATCCCGACACATACCAGATCAACTCGAAGAAGGGGTATGTGGCTCCGTGGTTGAACTACTATATCTACGACTACGAACGCGACAACAATCAGGCCGTGATACTCAATCCCGACCCGTCGAATACGGTAACCTACCAGACTGACTATTGATGACAAAGAAAGGAGAGAACGACATGAAGAAGTTTTCAGCATTACGACATACAGCAGGCATGCTCAGCGTGTGCCTGGCCTTCACTCTCGTTTCGTGCGATGACGAGGAGGATTTCATGCCCGGTGCACCGACCGCCGAGGGTGCCATTGGCGCTTACTTCGACAGTTCGAACACCACGTCATTCATCCTCACGCCACAGGACGAAAGCATCGAGCTGACCGTCTCACGCAGGGATACCGGCAGCGCAGCCGTTGTGCCCATCACAATGACGAGTGGCGATGCAACGGCCATACAGGTGCCGGAGAACATCGCTTTTGCCGCAGGCGACTCTACGCAGACGTTGACCATCGGTCTCAAGGGGCTGACCGAGAAGGTGTCGTACGGCTTCAAGTTGGCCATCGGCGAATCTGCCGCCGACCACTATGCCAAGCTCGACGGGACGACCACATACAGCGGCTCGCTCATCGTATCGCAGTGGAAGATGCTGAAGGAGAGCGTCTCTTTCTACTACAACCAGAACGACAATCTACCCACGACGACATCTGAGCTTTGGCAACTGGACGGCATCAACATGTTCTACGTCACCAACTTTATGGGCAGTGGCGCCAAGATGTACTTCTCCATCCGCAATACGGGTTTCGACCCTAACGATACGGCGACATGGTACGGCGAGCTCGTGCCGTCGAACAGCGAAGGCATAACCACCATAGACTACGGCTCCTACTCGATGTACTATGTCTGGCTCGGCCTCGACGCCTCTAACTACAACGTATACAACTGGACGATGGGCGACACCAGCATAACCAACCTCGGCTGGTATGTCGGCTCTGACTATTCTTATATCAACTACAGCCAAAACTACCTGCTCCTGTCTGGCTATGTCACGTCGAACAAATTCACGGGCTATGCCGATATATATGGAGTTTGGCAGTAAGGCAAGCCGGGCATCGTTTCCCTGTCCGCTGGCTCCCTATCCGGAAAAGAACAACAATTATCAATTAACACATATTGCTTAACATTTAAAAAAAGTCATGCGTATGAAAAAGTTTACTTTAGTAATGGTAGCAGCACTTTGCTGCCTCACAAGCCGTGCAGGCGATTTTTCTGTCAACGACTTGGTCGGTGTGTACTCTGTCAAAGCAACGGGTTCAGAGTTTATTTCAGACTACTCCACCGCTACTGACATGTCTACGAAGTCTTACAACGTAGAAATCACCAAGAATGAAGATGGGACAATAACCATCGACAACCTGCTTGGTTTTGGTTCTCAACTGATTGGCACATTCAATCCCTTTGACTTGACAATCATTGTTGCTCCAGGTACTGTTGCAACATACTACACTTTCGCATCTTCTACAAGTGCGACGCAGAACGTTGTAGCCGAGATTAGCGGCAGCGGCGACGACAGAAAGATTTCATTCTATGATTTTGATGCATGGTATGGTGGGTACGGCTATGTGGGCACAGGCGCTGAAATCGTATTGACAAAGACCAAAATATCATTGGAGTGGTCTGTAGAAGGTACAATTACTTACAATGATAACGCCAAGAAGGCAGATTATCATGTAGGAAGAACAACCCTCTCCAATTATTCAGGTTCAGACGACTACGACTATATCCTGAAGTTTGACTATGAATATGCCAATCCTGCCGAGATGAAGTTCAAGGTTGCAGAAAGTGGTCAGATTTCTTATGCCAACGGTATCTATTCAAAAGAAATTGGCACATACTTCTATTACACTTTTGAAGACAACTACTGTATGTTCGTGTACAACGGAGATTATGCAATGTTCTCCGGCGACAAGGACGGTGGTGAAATCTACATCTGGGGTGAAGAGTATAGTGAAACAGCCTTCGTGCGCTCTGGCTATATCTCATTCGTGTGGGGCACAAAGGACGGCATCTCATCGGTTTCTGCTGACGACTCATTCGATGCTTCGACTCCAGTCTACGACATCCTGGGGCGCAAGGTTTCAAAGCCTTCAACTGGCATCTACATCCGGAATGGCAAGAAGTTTGTCATAAAGTAAGCCAAGGGTCAACCACCCCAAGCAACACTCTATAATAGTCAAAGCTCTCCCCGGCAGTTAAGGACGGACTTCAGTCTGCCTAACTGCTGGGGAGTGTTGTCTGTTTTATTCGGCGATCCCATTAAGTGTAATTTCTCGACACATTTATGTAATTTATCTATGCTTTACAGAAAAATCATCACATATATTGAGGCTCATTTGCGCTCAGGCAATGACTAATTTCAGTGGTTTTACAAGATTGCATTTCAAAAAATGTCTTTTGTGGCACGTTTTTAAAGTGTCTCTTTGACATAACGAATATTTTTGGTATCTTTGCAGCGAAAACAAACTCATCCGGCGTATGAAATATCCTATTGGCATACAGACTTTCGAGAAAATCATAGAAGGAGGTTTTGTCTACGTAGACAAGACCGACATGGTATATTCGTTGGCCAACGAAGGTGGAAACATTTATTTCCTGAGCCGCCCGCGCAGGTTCGGCAAGAGCCTGCTCATCAGCACTCTGGAGAGCTATTTCCTCGGCAAGAAGGACCTCTTTAAGGGGCTGAAGATAGACGCACTCGAGAAGGACTGGAAGACGTATTCGGTGCTGCATGTAGACTTTGGAACAGGCAAATTTACAGACATAAATGCCCTGAAGAATCTGCTTGACGGACAGTTGACAGAATGGGAAAAGGAGTACCATATAGAGACACTGTACACGGATTTAGGTTCAAGGATGAAATACCTGGTACAGGAAATACACCGTCAGACCGGTATGCGCGTCGTAGTCCTTGTGGATGAATACGACAAGCCGCTGCTCGATGTGATGGGCACGCCCTACAAGGTGAACTATCAAGGTGTGGAGATTTCGCTCGAGGCGTATAACCGAGATTTGCTCAAGTCATTCTACTCCACATTCAAGGCTGCCGACGAGCACCTGCAGTTCGTATTCCTCACGGGCGTGACTAAATTCTCGCAGGTGAGTGTGTTCAGCGGGTTCAACCAGCCCAAGGACATAACGATGTCGGCACAATATGAGACCCTCTGCGGCATCTCGGAAAGCGAAATGGAAGAGTATTTCCATCAGCAAATCGGAGAGATGGCAGACGAGAACGGCTGTTCGGCCGACGAAATGAAACGTCAATTGAAGAAGCAGTATGATGGCTACCACTTCAGCAAAAAGATGACAGAAGTCTACAATCCGTTCAGCCTGCTTAATGCACTGCAAGAGAAAGACATCAGCAACTACTGGTTCCAGACCGGCACACCGACATACCTTATCCGTCTGATGGAGCACTTTGACGAAAACATCGACGAACTCACCGGTCAGTACTATGCCATGCCGGATTTCTCCGACTATAAGGCCGATGTGGAACGTCCGCTGCCGATGATTTATCAGAGCGGGTATCTCACCATCAAGGATTACAATAAGCGCACAAATACCTTCAAGCTCGACATCCCCAACGACGAAGTGAAACAAGGCTTCCTCTCTTTGCTAGCCAACAACTACTTCAAAGCTCCGACAAACACTGATTCCTGGATAGTCAATAGCATAAATCAATTGGACAACGGCGAGGTGGAAAACTTCCGCCAAAACCTCACTTCCTTCCTCGCCAGCATCCCCTACACGATGCGCCGCAAGGAGAACGAACGGGAGCGGGAGCGCTACTTCCACTACACGTTCTACCTCATCCTGCGTCTCCTCAGCACCTATATGGTCTACACCGAGAAGCAACTGAGCCAAGGCCGTGCCGACTGCATCATCGAGACTGACCAGTACGTCTACATCTTCGAGTTCAAACTCGACGGCACTGCTGATGAAGCCCTCAAGCAAATAGAGGATAAGGGCTACGCCCTGCCCTATGCGGATGACGCCCGCACACTCTATAAAATCGGCTGCGTCTTTTCGTCAGAGACAGGCACGATAGAGGAGTGGGAAAGCGTTCTGGGGTAAATATATCTGCGCTCATAGTCTCTGCCACCCACGCAACCATCATTAGGACTGTAGTTGCCTGTACCAACGGCGGAATACGCTCCGATAGGGATAGTAGCAGCGCATACCCTTGATGAAAAAGCCCTTGCGCAGCAATGCTGCGTTGGTGGCACAAAGCGTGCGCAAACGCACACGGTTGCCATAGCGGTGAGCGAACACTCCAGCAAACGAGCTCATAGCCGAACGGACATACAGCGGTCTACAGCGGTCTGTATCCATACTGCTTACCTTTCGCCTGATACGGCGCACGGTGTCATTGCGCACATAAATACGCCAAGGCTTGAGGTATGCACCGAGGAAAGACACTCCCTTCTGGCAGTCGTCCACCCTTATCTTGTCGGGATGAAGTTGAAGGCCCAACTCTGTCTTCATAAATTCACGCATCATGGGTACAAGCTTCTTTAGCCGTGCTTTGTCACGGCTCACCACATATGCATCATCCACATAACGGCCGTAATGTCTGCAGTGCAGTTCTCGCTTACAGTATTGGTCAAACTGGTTCATATAGACATTGCTAAACAACTGTGAAGTCAAGTTTCCGATGGGTAAGCCACATCCCTCCGGACTAAAAAACAGGCTTTTCGATGGTGGCAAGCCGGCCCAGTCGGACATTTCCCCACGTCTGATGCAGTTGTCAAGCGGATTGTGAAGGACGAAGACATGAGTCAGATAACTCACGAATTCGTAGTCATGCTCCTCGTCCCATGCGTTTGCGCCTCCCACCTTGCGGCTCCGCATCTGGGCGAGTGTTTCCAGACAAAGAGTGAGAAGTCTCTGGCGGTTGATATGCATGAAGTAACCCTTGACATCGACCTTCAGTATGTAGCAAGGCGTGTGGTAGTTGTCGCTCTCACTCTTGATATGGTGTTCGAGACGGGCGATGCCATAGTGTGTACCACGGCTCTCTATGCAACTGTAGGAGTCAGCTATAAAGGTTCGTTCAAAAAGCAGACGGGTGTATGCGTAATACAGATGGTGTACCACACGGTCGCGAAAGTTGGCAGCAAACACTTCCCGCTGCTTAGGGTCGCGGATGACGAAACAGATACTTGCACTCGGCTTGTAGCTTCGGGAGTACAGTTCGTTGGTCAGACTAACGAGTTCTGACTCAAGATTCAGTTCGAACTGCTGCTGGTCGCTGGAGCATGCCTTGTGCAATCGAGCCCGTTTGTAGGCGAAGAAGAGGTCGCGAAGCAGTTGTTCGCGTGTAATATGAAAAAGAGTATGCGGCATGGTTGCAGATGAATACTTTCAGTAGTAGGCTGATTGTGATGCCCAGTGTCCCGCCATTGTTTCCCATTTCCCGAGGAAAGGTGAGTGCTGCGACGGGGCGGACGGTGTGGCCGTTGTAACGGTTGTTGTTCGTATTGCGGTTGCCACTGTTGAAGTTGAGGTAGTACGCATTGTTTGCATTACCCGCGTTGCGCGTACTGGACCAGTAGTTGCCGTTCGAGCCATGGTTGTTGAGGTTCCCGTTGTGGCGGTAACCAGAGGCAGGGAAGACGCTGCCGACAGCACCTGATTTAGGCTGCTATGCCGGCATCAGCATAGATGGAGGCATAGTCAGCTGCAGCACATTTGCCGTTTTTTTCTCACACTCCGTTTCAGGCGGTGCAAGACGTACTGTCTGAACTTCACCCGGTGCGCTGCAGACAAATGAGTCGTCTGCATTCTGACCGTAGCAAGACACCCATGACGTCACGTACACATCCACTTCCGTGCCACATACTCTCCCTTTTTCTTTTTGACATATCTATCTATTCTTTCCGTCCGGCATATCTAGCCCAGGAGTTCAGTTGCGAAGCAATATCTGCCGATATGGGCAATGTGTGCAAGAAGAACTTGGTGGAGACAGCGCCGATATCCTTCAGCAGACGCAGCATGACCTGCGTCTCTTCCAAGTGTAGAATTGCCTCTCTGATGAATGCTTCCTTCCCCGTGGCTGACTTAAAGGCATGAGTCACGCACATCACCTCATCGGTCATTGCATTGAGCATGCGCGAACCAAGCGTGTACCTAATGTCTCGTGGGATACGGCCATAGCACGTGGTCAGTTCCTTCAGCAACGTGTACGAGCGTACATACACCGGTTGCTCCGCATAGAGTTTTGGCCGCTTCTTCTCCTTCTGACCGGACACCTCTTTAATCTTATCTTCCATCATTCCGTCCGGCTTTCATTCTGAAGCAACACCTTTAGTTCGGCCAGGAAATTCATACAGCTTAGCGGGGTCGAACTCTCGAGTGGGAATGTGAGCAGTCGCATAATCACAGCATTCTCTTTGCCGACTCGCGAACCGACTGCCGTGCCAGTATAAGCAGCAAGTGCGTCATCACTGACGACCTTTGGGGACTGAACCTTCGCTCTTGCCACTTGCTGGCACTTCCATTCGCCAAAGCAATCGGCAATGTGCCGACACTCGGCGGGAGTCAAGGCAGCGCACAGGCTCTGGCCTTTTACGTCGCCTGTCAGCGTTCGCCCTTCCAACCACTTCTGAAGCGACGTATCGGGAAACCCCACATAACTCACCCATTGGTCAATGCCTTTGTAGTAACGTGTGGTCACCTTGAAGGGGTGTACATACTCACATAGGGCTAAGGCTCCCTGCTCATAGGCTCTCCAAAACTTTCCCTCGTGCAAGAGAAGAACAGATTTCTTCTCTTGCACGAGGGAGACGCGTTGTAGTATTTCTGATATTTGCATTTCTGAAATTCCGAGCGCCTGCGGCGCTGTTAATAAAGGGCGCCTTCGGCGCAAGGAAAAGCGGCATACACCGCTTTTATAGATGTGCAGTACGCACTAGTACCAGTTGACATTGTGCATTGAGCACATGTCGACCTATGGTTCTGCGACGGGGCGGACGGTGCGGCCGTAGCAACGGTCGTAGTTGCGCGTATAGCGGCTGCCACTGTTGAAGTAGAGGCAGTACGTACGGTATGCACGACCCGCGTTGCGCGTACTGGACCAGTAGTAGCCGAGCGAGCCATGGTCGTTGAGGCCCCCGTCGTCGCGGTACCCAGAGGCAGGGAGGAAAATGGAATTGCCGTTCTTCACGCTCGTGACTTTATAACCATCGATGCTGCTACCGGAGGAATTGGCCTTGCTGGTCCACGTCCAGGTACAGTTGTCAGAACTGAGAAGCTCGCCGAACTCTGCTCCGGTCGGCATACGGCAAGAATCCCCCCAATTGACATAGGCAGCATCGTCCTCTGGCTCGAGAGTGGTCTTGCCGTCGGAAGAGTTGTACTTGGTCAGATTGTCGTAATCTGTACCATACTTGTAGGTATTCCAATCATAATATGACTTGGCTTCCGTCTCGCCCCAGGCAAAATATTCGCCATCATCGGCAGAGATTGCTGCCCCGACATTGGTCTCTGCCCAAAGCAGACCACTGGGCAAACCAAGGTCGATGAATTTGTGACCGTTGATGGTCTTGCTATTGTCTACAGGTGCTGTATCGAGAGTCTTGGCTCTGGCTACGTCACCATAAAACACGCCATTTGCCAACTTTACGTACGTTCTGAAATAATAGGTGGTACCAGATATTAGCGATTTCAGCGTGAACGTGTAACTTTTCAACTCTGAGCCCAACGACAGACAGTTATCATCAATAGTCGGAACGGCATTTTTCTTGGAGTAGCAGACACCGACTTCGGGGGTTATAGAGAGTGTCTTGACATTTGACTCTGCCGACAAGCCTACTGTGCAGGCAGATGTTATTGAATTAGAGGTTGCGCCCTCAATGCCATCATCGCTTATGCTGAACAATTTGTCGGTGGTATTGATATCGAACGTAACGTAGTCCACTGATGAAACATTGATGGCATTGATTTTGCCGTCGTTGTCCACCACGAACATTTTCTGCTGGGCTGAAACCATTTGTGTGGCGAGGAACACGCTACACAGAGCTATGTATAACTTTTTTGTTTTCATTGCGTTGTTTTCTTGATTTTTCTGAAAAACGACGCGCCTGCGGCGCTGTTAATAAAGGGCGCCTTCGGCGCAAGGAAAAGCGGCATACACCGCTTTTATAGATGTGCAGTACGCACTAGTACCAGTTGACATTGTGCATTGAGCACATGTCGACCTATGGTTCTGCGACGGGGCGGACGGTGCGGCCGTAGCAACGGTCGTAGTTGCGCGTATAGCGGCTGCCACTGTTGAAGTAGAGGCAGTACGTACGGTATGCACGACCCGCGTTGCGCGTACTGGACCAGTAGTAGCCGAGCGAGCCATGGTCGTTGAGGCCCCCGTCGTCGCGGTACCCAGAGGCAGGGAGGAAAATGGAATTGCCGTTCTTCACGCTCGTGACTTTATAACCATCGATGCTGCTACCGGAGGAATTGGCCTTGCTGGTCCACGTCCAGGTACAGTTGTCAGAACTGAGAAGCTCGCCGAACTCTGCTCCGGTCGGCATACGGCAAGAATCCCCCCAATTGACATAGGCAGCATCGTCCTCTGGCTCGAGAGTGGTCTTGCCGTCGGAAGAGTTGTACTTGGTCAGATTGTCGTAATCTGTACCATACTTGTAGGTATTCCAATCATAATATGACTTGGCTTCCGTCTCGCCCCAGGCAAAATATTCGCCATCATCGGCAGAGGCAGCGGCACCGATGTTCGTCTCCGCCCAAAGCAGACCGCTCGGCAAACCAAGGTCGACAAACTTGTGGCTATTGATAATTTTGTAATTATTTGTTGGCTTCTTGCCAAAAGTAGTTCCACTTTTTACTTCACCATAACATACGACATCATCTACCTTGACGTATGCACGATAAAAATAGGTGGTTCCGGCATCAAGGCCATAGATGCTGAAAGTATATGTACCCAGCGATGAACCTTCTTTTATCTTGCCGTCGTAAATTGTCGGCATTTCATTAATATCAGAGAAACAGACACCAACTTCGGGGGTTTGATCTAGAGACTTGTAATCATCTGACTTGAACGCTACCTTGAAGGAGGCTGTAAACATTTCTTTGGTAACTTCTGTGACATCGCCGCATGTAAAGGTGAAAAAGTCATTGTCGAATGTTATCTTATTGGCATTGTATGCAGCCAGATTGCCAGACTTCGAGTAAACATAAAGCGTATGCTGGGCTGCAACAAACTGCGCAGAGAAAAGCACTGCGAACAGGAGTGTGAAAACTTTTTTCATCGTCATTTCTCCTTATTTCTTCAAAAGTTTGAAACTTACACCGCTGCCGGTGCCTACTACATAGATGCCGCTATCCGTGCCGCTGATGTCGAGGTTGGCGCAACCGGCATTGTCGGCTTTGGCTTCGCCGACCTTACTGCCGCCGACTGAGAATACGCTCACTTGCTCACCGGCAACAAGCCCACTGACGGAGACTGTACCGTTGACATAACTGAACACCGGATGCTGCGCGGACTGATCTTCATTGATGCTCTTGATGTCCGTCACATCGTCCTCAAAGTAGAAACGCTGCACTTCGTCGAAAGTGTAACCAACGGCATCCGGGGCCGTAGAGGTGACCGTGATGCCTTGCGCCGAGACCGCTATCTCTGGCTTAGTGGCAAAGGCAAAACTCACCTTTGCCTGGTTTTTGAACAAGATGGTTAAGCCTGGCGTTGTCTCTGCCATACAGACAGATGCAGCAGCCAAAAGGAAAGTGAACAGTAAGGATTTTCTCATACACTCTGTTGATTTGATTATTGTGGTACAAATTTACAGATATTAACCATTGATGACTCAAATATGTCGAAATATTTTACCGGGGGGGGGGGGGATATTATACCTCATTTGAGCTCGTTTTGCAATATATGCATTACTTTTCGAATATAGACGAGTTCCTTCCCAACACTCATAATATACAGCAAGTTAAAAATGCCCGATTTACAAAAGTTTTACATGGTCACATAAAGGTTTTACATCGCACGGCAAAGCTGCCCGTTTCCCTCCCACAAGCGCGATGGCTGCTAATTGAGAGATAGATAGTAGCGAGCGATGGCCGTGAAAGCCCAAGTTTTCAGCAGGCAAAAAGACAATTGTTCGTATCGGGCCGGACAAACGTTCGCAAAGGCCCGGACTAACGTTCGTATCGGGCTATACGAACGTTAGTATAAGCCCAGACAAAGCATAGTGTTTTTTGGGGGGCTCAAGGAGACCCCCCAAAAAAGACAATTTATGAGGCAAAACAACGACCACTTATAATGAGGTTGTCATGTAGTATAACCGCAAGACACGCGTGATGCGAAAGGCGAACCTGCGAGGTTACTTCCCGTTGCGCTCGAAGCATAGGCTGTTGACCTGGCAGAGAGACTTATCCTTGGTCGCAGAATTGAAGACCAGGAAGAGAGCGTGCTTGCCGTTGTAGTACTTCAGATTGGGCACGGCGATTTTGACATCACTGGGCTGGCCGGACTCTTTGCCGTTCAGCTTGTAAGATCCCAACTTGATGCCTCCCTCCTGCTCTGACGGACGGTCGAGGTAGATGTCTATCTCACCCTTTACACCCTCGGGCAAAAGGTTAAGACATAGGTTCAGGCCTTTGCTGCCATAAGTCTTGCTAAAGTTGAAGTACTTGTAACCGAATACCGAACCGGCCGTGTTGTTGACCATAGCGCAGCGGTTGATGTTCGCATCGTAAGGATCTGTCTTGCCGTCATACGTCAACCGTACCACCTCGCTATGCGAACCGGTATAGTACACATGCGGATAATCCTGATGCGCAGGTGCAGGACCCGTATAGTAGCAGGCAATACCTGCAGCATAACGGGTATAAGGGTCCAAGCCTTCAGTGGCAAATCCCTCAGAAGTAAATTCGGCCTGTGATATCCGCACATATCCGTCCTTGCCCTCACGCACCTCGACATCTATAGGAGCGACCATCGGCTGACGAGAGTATTCGGTCGTGCCGGCCTGACGATGATAGAACACGTACCAACGCCCGTTGACCTCACAGATGCTGCCATGGGTATTGCCGAAAGGTGTGGCTGTGATGGCTGTAGTACCGTCCGGACGACGTTCCAAACCGCGTCCGTCAATGAGCGTACCGCCGTACGTCCAAGGTCCGAGCGGATTGTTGCTGTAACAGTAGGCAAGGGTATAGTTGGTCTGCGGCACACCGCACTCGCCCTCGTTGGTCCACCGGCTGTAGATGAAGACATACTTGTCCTTAATCTTGCGGATAGACGAGGCCTCGAAGAAGCGATACACCTGGTCGCTGTCCTTGCTGGCTATCATGTCCTGTACTATCTCCGTGCCAGGTCGCACTGTGCTCATGGTTGCAGTATCCAATTCTGCTGCATAGGAATTGCAGAACCCCCAATAGCCGTATGCACGTCCGTCGTCATCGACAAAGGCAGCAGGGTCGAACTTAAACGGACCTTCAGTCTCGCGCGGATTGTCCTTCTTCCAATTGCATACCTCATACGGACCATCAGGCCGACTCGCGCGGCAAACCATATTCTGACGTCCACCGGCCTGGTTGTTGGGATAGAGATAGTAGGTCTTCTTGCCGTCGGCATCGGTCTTGAGGGCAATGTCGGGTGCAAAGAGCACATCACACTCTCCGTTCGGATTGAGCAACTTCCCCTCAGCATCACGCTCAGAACGGAATATCACACCATCGTAACGCCAATGCTGCAAGTCATCGACAGGAGCGGACCACACGACGAGGTCGAGTCCACAATAGTCGGTCACACGCGTGTCGTGCGAGCCATAGATATACACCCTGTATTTGCCTGGGTTGTCCGGATCCTCAAAGACATACGGCTCGCCATCAGGTATAAACTCCCATAGCGGAAGATAAGGGTTTTGTGCCACTGCTGCAACAGACAGCACGGCCAAAAACAAAGTGCATAGTTTCTTTTTCATAGCATCAAATTATATACGAATGTAAAGTGTTACTTTTCTTTGATAATGGCGACATATCCTCCCGCTGGAGCAAGCCGGACATTGAGCCCCTGGTCGGCCTGCACGCTAATGGTCTTGTGCTCGCAACTCGTAGCGACCTTGTCTGCCTTTTTGCCGTCCTTCCAATACTCCACCGTATATGATTTTTGCTCAAGGAACGGAAGAGAGAGCCTAACTGTGCGGCCCTGGCTATTGTTGAGAACACCTACATACCAACAGTCACCGCTCCGCTTGGCAATGGCCACATACGACGATGGGTCGCCGCCCAGGAAGCGGATATCGTCCCATGTGGTAGGCACTTGGCTAACAAAATCTTCTCCCACCTGTCCATAGACGTTGTCGGGATGGTCGCAGAAGCACATAAAGGGGCTCTCATAGACCACAAACTTGGCCAGTTCGGCGGCACGTGTGTTGGACACGAGCGTAGGACTCTGCTGGCGGAACTGAGACTGCGTCACATTGAGAAAACCGCCCGGAGTGTAGTCCATCTGCCCAGCCAGCAGTCGGGTGTAGGTCAGCGTGACATTATGCTCGGGAGTGACGCGGTCACTGAACTTGTAGTATTCGCTTCCCATCACGCCCTCACGCGTCAACAGATGCGGGTAGGTGCGCTCGATGCCGTCGGGTTTGTACGCTCCGTGGAAGTCGAGCATCAGCTCGTTGTCGGCCGCAGCCTGGATGATGCGCCGATACCAGCACACCATATCCTGGTCGTCACGGTCCATAAAGTCAATCTTCACGCCCTTCACACCCCACTTGTGGTAAAGCGGGAAAGCCTCCTTGTACTGGTCGTTGTGGTTGGCGTCTTCACACCGCAGCCAAAGCCAGATACCTACATTTCGCTCGGCAGCATAGCGGATTATCTCCGGCATGTCCAGTTGCGGCGCCGGTTGGGTGATATCGGCCGAAGGTGTGCAGTAGGGCCCGTACCAAGTCCAATCGATGAGCATATAGGGCCAACCCTCTTTTGCCGCAAAGTCGATATACTGCTTGATGACGGGCTGTTCCATCTTCACTTCACCGCTCCACCAGTGGTCCCACGCCGACATGCCGGGTTTGATCCACGATGTATCGTGGATAGCACAGTCAGGGTTGAGCGAACGCAAGATTTCGCTCTCGATAAACTTGCCCGGATTGTGTCCGGCCATAACCACGCGCCATGAGGATGTGCACGACTCGGAGAAGCGTGCCTTGACCCCGTCTTCGGGTTCTCCCCATATCGGAGTGAGTTTGGCCGAGAGCAGTTGGTACCCATCCCGTGCCTCCGTGTTTCTGCCCAGATAGAAAGCCGGAAAGTTGTTTAAATCAGCTTCCAGTATAGCCATCCAGTTGTTGTCGTCTACACGGATTAGGCCGGGCAGACCTGCGTGAATATTCGCATCTATCTCCGCGACGGGAGTTTCCACGAACTCACCCTCCTGCGAAGACTTGTAGCCCCTGCCCTTCTGCTCGTAAGCGAAATTGGGAATCCAAAGACTGGAGGTGGCAGGAATGTTGAATCCGGTCAGTTCGCGAGTAATCTGCCTGTTGCCCAACTCGGGCACACCAAAGAGCGTGTAGCGGAAAGCCACGCC
>CAVFPF010000074.1:0-28954 GCA_963624265.1 bacterium
TGCTCCTTTGTCTTGGGCACGAGCCTATCCCGATGCCTCGTTTGAGGTTATTACCAGAGAAAACTACGAGGCTATGCTGATGTGAGGTCGCAAGAAGCTATTTCTCAATAGGGACGCGCACCACATCTACTACGTGGCTGCCGGCACCCAGGAGGTCGGGCCGTTCGGAGACGGCGCGCTGATACTCGCAGAAGAGGCGGAAGGTCTCCTGACTCATTTGGTTGAGACGAGTGCGCATATAGTCGGCAGCACCGTCGGGAGAGAAGATGGTGACGCGCTCCAGCCCGGCTAGGCTGTTGAGGCGGTCTATGTCTTCCAGCCGCACATAGTCATAGAGTTCGCCGTCCTGGACATGCAGGTGGTAGGTGTCGTCGACAATGCCCCGAGCTCGGAGGTCACCGATGCGCTCTTCGTCAAAGCAGTAGGTGAGGATGCTGTACTCGTTGAGCAGATACGCCACGAAGATAAGCCCGCCGGGTTTGGTCACGCGCCTGGCTTCCGACAGCGCCGCCACTTTGTCTGCCTCATTTGTCAGATGATAGAGCGGGCCAAGCAAGAGCGTGACGTCGGCCGTAGCCGATGGCAGGAACGGCATTTGACGTGCATCGCCTTGCACTACGTCGGCTGTGGGTTCGCGCCGGAGAAAGACCTCAATGTTGCGGCGGCAGAGTTCGACGGCCTTCACCTTATAGCCTTCCTGCATCAAGGCTGAGGTGTAACGGCCCGTTCCCGCCCCGATGTCCAGCAGTGTCTGCCCAGGCCGCAGGAAGCGGTGCAGGTGGTACATGGTGGTTTCGTACTCCACAATGCCGTGCCGGCGCAGCAGGCGCAGGTCTTCGGGGTGCTTGTTGTAGTGCTTCTCTATGTTTGAAAGTGCCATATCTGCAATGATGTTTGTGGTGTCAATGCTTTGAGCCTATATAATAAGGTCTCATGAAAAGACCGATAGCCTGTGATACAATATTCAAAGCCTGTGATATAATGCTCCAAGCGGTGGTATAAAAAGAAGACCGGGACTCCGAAAGAGAGGCCCGGCCTTTTCCTTAAGTTGCGTCAGTGTGAGCGGGTATAGCCCCACCCTCAATCCTGACGCCTTGGCAGTGGATTACTGGATGCCGAGTTCCTTCTTAACGAGCGGCATGACGTCGGTGCACTGTGTGGGGCTGAAGTAGAGGATATTGCCCTGCGTGATGTCGAAGATATAGGTGAAACCTTCCTTCTCGCCTACAGCCTGGATGGCTTTGTTAATCTTCTCGATGATAGGGGCAACCTTGGTCTGCTGTTGCTGCTGGATATCCTTCTGAGCCATTTCTCGGAAGTTCTGGATACGCTGCTGCAACTGGTCGATCTCCTGTGCGCGGGCCTCGGCAATATTCTTTTCGAGCTTGTCCTGCTCGGCCAGATAGTCGCTGACCTTTTTCTGATATTCGTCACCCATCTTGGTGAGTTCGCTCTCGTACTTGGCACCGAGTTCCTCAAGTTCTTTCTGTACTTGTGCCTTTTCGGGCATGGATTCGAACACTTCGCCCATATTGATGTTGCCGAACTTCTGCTGGGCTGAAACCGAAAGGCCCATCAAGGCGCATACGGTGAGAGTCAAGAATTTTTTCATTTCTTTGTTAGGAGTTTTTTGAGTTATATTATTTTTGTTATTAATATCCGAGTTTAGAGAGCACCTCCTTCGAGATGTCTATCTTTGGACTGGCAAAGATGATGGATTCGGCCGACGAGCGGTCGATGACCATTGTGTAGGAGTTTTTCTCAGCGATTTCCTTGACGGCATTGTAGATGTCGTCCTGTATCTGCCCTACCAGTGTGTTGCGCTTTTGGTAGAGTTCGCCTTCTGGGCCGAAGTACTTGAGCCGGAGGTCCTGAACTTCCTTTTCCTTGGCTACGATTTCGTTTTCCTTGGCGGTCTTCTGGTCGGCGGTCAGGAAGACCATATCGGCCTGGTACTGCTTGTACATAGACTCGGCTTCGGCAGCCAGGGTCTCCACCTCGCTCTGCCAGCGCTTTGAGATTTGGTCGAGTTGCTCGTTGGCCATCTCATATTGCGGTATCTTCTTGAGGATGTAGTCCATGTCGATTAAAGCGTACTTCTGGGCATACGAGCTCAGTATACACACGGTTGCCAAAAGGCAGGTTGTCATCAGCTTTTTCATTGTATAGACTTTTAAAGAGTTTGTATAATAGATTTGCTTTAATAGTTTATAGACTTGCTTTTGCCCGTTGTGGACGTAAGCGTTGCTTTATCTATGAGATGCGCTTTTGCCCGTTCGGGTTTAAAACCCCGCACTTAGAACTCCTGTCCGATGACGAAGTGGAAGTTGGAACCGGAGTTGCTCTTCGAGCCGAAGGTGCTGTCAAAGCCGTAGCCCCAGTCGATGCCGAGCATGCCGATCATCGGGAGGAAAATGCGGACGCCGGCACCCAGCGAGCGCTTGAGGGCAAACGGATTGAAGTACTTGAAATCCGTCCACGCATTGCCCGCCTCGGCAAAGGCGAGTCCGTATATCGTGCTCGACGACTCGAGCATAAAGGGGAAGCGCAGTTCGGCGACAAAGCGGGCGTAGCACGTGGCCACATCGCTGTAGCTTGAGGTCAAAGCTCCGTTCTCGTAACCACGCAGCGGGATGTATTCGGTGATGTAGCTCGAAGAGTAGTATGAGTTGCCGTCACCGCCCATGTAGTAGCTGTCGAAGGGCGAAACCTTGTACTTGTTGTAGTGGCCCAGGAAGCCCATATCCGAGCGGGTGTGCAGCACCAGGGTGTGCGTGCCGGAGGTGAGCGGCGTGTAGGTCTTGGTCGAGAACTTGACTTTGTAGAACTCCAGCCATTTCATCTTCTCCTTGGAGTACTTTTCCTGTGCGGCCAGCCGGTCCTTGTCTTCAAAGATGGAGTATGGCGGGGCCAGTTCGACATCGAGTGTGAAGCTCGAACCGCTACGTGTGTAGTAGGGGTTGTCGATAGAGTTGCGCGACAGGACGGCCTCGACAGAGAGACTGTTGGAGGTGCCGTTCTGAACGGGGAAGTACTGCCAGTCCTTGAGGATGTAGACGTGGTAGTTGAGCGACGTCTGCAGGGTGAAGTAGTCGTCCGGCCAACTCAGACGCTTGCCGAAACCGACAGAAGCGCCGAGCATCTGGATAGACTTGTCGGGGTCGATGGCATACTCGTAGTAGCTCGAGTTGCCGTAGCCGCCGTATCCGCCGTAGTAAGAACCGTAGTATGAGTTGTAGTAGTTGTTGTAATAGTTGGAGTTGTAGTAGTTGGAGTTGATGTCCGACTGGCGCGAGTAGTAGACCGAGACGCTCAGCGAGTTTGGACGTTTGCCGCCTACCCAAGGGTTGATGTACTGCATCGAGTAGCTTTGGTAGTACTTGGCATTCGACTGGGCCGAGATGGTGAAAGTCTCGCCTTCGCCCGAAGGATAGATGCCGTGGTAGCGCTCGGGGTGGAAGAGGTCCTTCATCGAGATGTTGGTGAGTTTGAGCGAGACGCGGCCTATCAGTCCTGTAGAGCCCCAACCGAGCGAGAACTCGACCTGATCGTTGGCTTTCGATTCCAGGTCGTAGATGATGTCGACCGTGCCGTCTTCATAGTTGGGCACCGGACGCGGGTTCATCTTTTCCGGGTCGAAGTGTCCGGTCTGTGCCAACTCACGCGCCGAACGCACCAGATCTGTCTTGGAGAAGAGTTCGCCGGGCCGTGTGCGCAGTTCGCGGCGCACCACATGTTCGTACAGGCGGTCGTTGCCGTTGATGACTACCTTGTTGATATGTGCCTGCGGACCTTCGGTGACACGCAACTCCAGGTCGACGCTGTCGCCATCGATGTTTACCTCGATAGGGTCCATACGGAAGAAGAGGTAGCCCTGATCCATATACAGTGTGCCGATGCCGTCTTCGTCCTGGTTGATACGCTTGTCCAGCTTGACCTGATTGTAGACATCTCCCGGTTGCATCTGGAGATAGGTGAGCAGAGTAGAGGTGCTTTCGACCGAGTTGCCCACAACCTCGATATTGCGGATGTAATAGCGTTGGCCCTCCTCAATGTGCATGGTGATATCCACGTGCTTCTCGTCGTATTTCGACACCGTATCGCTGACGATGCGCGCATCGCGGAAGCCCAGTTCGTGGTACTTCTCCAACAGGGCTTTCTTGTCGGCCTTGTAGAGGTCGTCGGTGAATTTCTTAGCTCTGAATATGTTGTACCACTTGTGGCGGGCGTTGGTCTTCTTCATGACACGGTTGGCGCCGCGGTAGGTCATGTAGTTCTTTTTGAACGGAGGCCAAATCCTTACACCCACAGAGTCCCAGTAGGCCAGTCCGTCGATGCGCAGTTCGTGTATCTTGACCTTCTCGTGCTTGTCCACAAAGACGGTGAGGTCGACCATATTTTCGCCTACCTCCGAGTCCGTCTGATAGATTTCCACGTCGGCGTTTTTGTAGCCTTTGTCGTCGTAGTAGCGCTTGATGATTTTCTTGGCACGGTCGAGGATGTTGGGCGTGACCTGACTGCCCTTGGCCACTCCCATCTGAAGGTCCAGGTCCTCACGTTCGCTCTTCTTGACGCCGTCGTATTCGATTTCGGCGATGCGCGGACGCTGCTTCAGGGCAATCTTGATCCAGCAGTCGTCGCCCTTCACCTTTTCGAGCGTGATGCTGACGTCGCTGAAGAGACCCTGTCGCCAGAAACGCTTGATGGCTGAGGTCACTTCGTTGCCCGGTATGGTGATCTGTTGTCCGATAGAGAGGCCGGAGTAGCCGATCAGGACATAATCCTCATAGTTGTCGCATCCGGTGACTTCGATGCCTTGTATCGTATATTTGCGACCCACCTGACTGGTGTGGTTGACGGTCGGACTGAAGACAGTGTCATTGCTCACCTCCTGTGCTTGTGCCAAGGTGGCAGTCACAGCCAGAGCAATCAGTAGACAAGTTTTCTTCATCAAGTATATAATAATGTGATTCCTTTTTATCCGTTGTTTCCTTGGGTGGCTCTTCTTTCGTGTCAGAGCCACCACTCCGTTTTTCCGGATTATTTCTCTTTCTCTTCGGCCTCCACTTGTGCGGACGTCTTGCCGAACCTTCGCTCGCGGCTTTGGAAGTCGACGATGGCGTCAAAGATTTGCTCTTCGCCAAAGTCAGGCCAGAAGACGGGCGTAAAGTAGAGCTCAGAGTAGGCTATCTGCCAAAGCAGGTAGTTGGAGATGCGCTGTTCGCCGCCGGTGCGAATCAGCAGGTCCGGGTCAGGCACGTCGGCCGTGTACAGACGTTGGCCGAAACTCTCCTCGTTGATATCGTCCGGCGTCATATCGCCTTGCTTCACCTCTTCGGCCAGGCGGCGTGCGGCACGCACGATTTCGTCACGGCTGCCGTAGTTGAAGGCAACGAGCAGCGTGCAGACCTTGCCGTCTTTGGTGGCCTCGACACACTCGTTGGTGATGCGCAGCGGCTCGGCCGGCATTCGGCTGATGTCGCCTATCATACGGAGGCGCACTCCGTTTTCGAGCATAAACGGTGTCTCGCGCTTCAGGCCCAGGGCGATGAGGTGCATCAGCGTATCGACTTCCTCTTGAGGCCGGTTCCAGTTTTCGGTCGAAAACGAGTAGACCGTCACATACTTCACACCGACTTTCTTGATGCCCAGCATTACGCGGTGCAACGCTTCGACACCCTCAAAGTGCCCTTCCGTGCGTTCCAGTCCGCGTTCCTTTGCCCAACGTCCGTTGCCGTCCATGATAATGGCGATGTGCTGCGGAATGCGGCTTTTGTCTATTTGGTCAAGTGTTGCCATAAGTCTTGTGTGTATGTGTAGTTGTTTGTTTGCTTGTTTGTTCTCTGTGTTGCGCCCGTTTTTTGTCCGGCTCTTTTTTCATAGCCTTTGCTTAAAACGAGTTTTGGTTGTGGCACTCCAGGCATCTTTCCTTAAAGCAGAAAGTGACGCTCATCATCACCGAGCCAATCCAGTCGGTGCCTGCAGGAGCAGAAGTGCCCATACGATAGGGGTCGCCGATGCCGTCCAACTTGTCGCTGAAGGCCTTGGTCCAGAGGGCGGTCAGCTGTAAGTCCCAGCGCGGAGCCATCTTCCACTTGAGTCCGACTCCGACAGGGATGGTCAAGGCTGCATATGTCTTGTCGCTCTCTTGTCCGTCCTGGCGGGTCGTGCCTGCCGAGACGCCGAAGCCGAGGCCTGCGGTCAAGAATGGTGCCAAGCGCCGTTTCTCCCTATAGTCGCCGCCCCAGCCATAGTTCCAGAACGCAAACTCCGGCCGCACAGCCAATTGTACGAGATGGCGGTCAAAGTCCCACTCCGTTCCTCCGGCAAAGGCATTGTCAAAGTCGCGGCTGTCGCCTTTCAGTCCGTTCACCGACAGGTCGGCGGCAAACGACCACCGGAGGTTCAGGTTGTAGCGGAACGTGAGTTCGCCGGCGAAAGCACCATCGTAGAGCGCGCTGCTCCGGTTGACATCGCCGTATGTCCAGGTGGCGCCAAGTCCGCCTCCCACTTCATACATATACTCCTTGTCCTGAGCCAGCAGAAGAGGAGCGGTCGTCAGCGTGTAGCCGAGCAAGAGGAGGAGAACTTTTTGTCGCATAGGCCAGTCGGTCTCAGTTATGCCGGTTGTGTACCGGTCATTTCTTTTGGTCGAACGACAGGTCCGTCAACTGTCCGCCCTGTATGGTGCTGCGCTTTGCTCCCGTCCCGTCAGTGCCGCCGAAGAAATAGATCCGGTAGTCTGCGGGGTTGTAGAAGGCAGAGTGGCAGGCGATGGGTTCCACTTTATAAGTGTCGGCATAGGCGGGATACTCGCGGTAGAGTTTCTTCCACGTCACTCCGCTATTTTGGCTGAAGTAGAGCGTATCGGTGACGTAGCCTCCGGCCATCAGTCCAGGTTGCATAATCCAAAACGTGCCGGGTTCGTCTACATCGAGCGTGTAGGTGACGATGCTGGCGTCGCGCATCGGGGGCAGGATGTTTTGCCCGAACTCGGCCCATGTCGTGCCGTCGCTGCTCCACGTGCTAGCTGTCAGTGTGCTGTCGGGCAGCATTCCGCCCGAGATGTAGATGCGCGAAGTTGTGTTGCCTTTGTTGGGTTTTGCCGGGACGGAGATAGGACGCGTGTAGCCCGAAATGGGGAATCCTTCCGGCACGCTCGATGTGCGTTGGCCTGCGATGATCAAGGTCGTGTCGAGTCGCCATGCAGAGCTGTCTTTGGTGAGACGTGCGAAGTGGTGCTCGCCGCTTTCTTCGACGATGGCGCAGAGATGTTCGCGATAAGTGTCGTCGTTGGCGCTGGCCGGAGTCTTGCTGCACGGCAACTGGGCGCCGAGCAGGTTGACAAACTTGAAGTCAGTCGAAGCCGTGCTCCACGTTGCGCCGTCGGTCGAAGAGAGGAGAGACCCGTCTTTGCCCACAGCGTAGAGCGCCTTGTTCCAGTTGAGCAGCGAACCCAGGTCGATTGCGACCGGGCTACTTATGGTCTGAGGTGCGCTCCAGGCCGTGATGTCGCCCTTGAGGCTGGCAGTTCTGACCTCCTGCGAAGCGCTGAGCGTCGTGTACCAGAAGAGAGAGTCGCCGATGGTGTCCGTGCGTTGGTCGATGACGTCCGTCATATCGAAGAGGTCGCCATTGGTCAGATAGTTCCATCGTATGGTGTCGGTGGCACACTGGTGCACATTCACCTTGACGAAATAGCTCTTATTCGTAGCGCGGTCTTGTGCCACAATCTCCATACGGGTTACGGCATAGTCGTCAAACCACACGATTTGTGTGTCTGCGTAGTTGACCTGGTTGAGGAGATTCTGCTCCGAGTCATACTGATAGAAGACGACCGAGTAGGGTGCCGAATAGCTCAGCTTGATCTTGATAGAGTCGGCAATGGAACCGACGGGCAGCGAGTCGGCATTGAAGATGATGCCGGGTTCGAGGGTGTATTCGTCCTTCTCCCATACGGAGCGCCACTGGTCGATAAGGTCCGGGTCGGAACTGCCGAAGTGGTCGACGGTGAATGTGTAGCCCGAGAGACTGCTGCAGACCTTCGAGTTGTCGGCCATAGACATGGACGACACCGTGCAGTTGGAGTAGTCTGTGATGACGGTCTCGGAATTGTTGGTATCCCAGCACGCCGTACAGAGGACTCCCAAGGCGAGAGTCCCGATGGCACAGCGGGTTATATGCGTTGCGTGTTTAATCATCCTATACAGTTATAGCGGGTGCGAAGATACGGATTTTCCGCGAATTTTTTGCCTTTAAAGAGGTATATTTATCATATTTTAGTGCTTTTAAGGTCGGGAGCAACGGTTTTTTAGGTTTTCTTGTCCTTTTTTTAAGACATTTTTGTTATCTTCGCAGTCGGGACAAAAGAAACAATACGACATTGAAGACTACAATCGAAACACTCCATGCGGCGCTTTCGCCGCTATATGACCGGCAGGAGACCAAGGCCATCATCCGACTCTTGCTTGAGGAGGTTTGTGGCTTGTCGCGCACGGACATTCTGCTGCATCGTGATGATTGGGTGCTGCCTTCCGAGCAAGCGGCACTCTTGAGGGGTTATGCTGAGCGTCTGGCAGCGGGAGAACCCGTCCAGCAGGTGATGGGCTACGCTACGTTCAGGGGCCGGCGGTTTGGGGTAGACCGCTCAGTGCTTATTCCCCGTCCGGAAACAGAGCAACTGGTGCAGTTGGTCGTCGATGACTTTGCCAACAACCCTGTTGACAACTCTGTGGATATTTCGCAGTATAACCCGGTGAATAACCCTCTTGACAATGCCGTTGACAATCCGGTGTGCAAAGCTATTGACAAATCCGTTGATATCTCTGTTGACAATTCCATGCACACACCTGCCTTCCACATCCTTGACATCGGTACGGGTAGCGGTTGTATTGCCGTGTCTCTTGCCCTCGAAATCAACAGTGTGTTGATAACGGCATTAGACTTTTCAACATCCGCGCTCGAAGTGGCCAGAAAGAATGCTAAAGCACTGTCGGCCAAAAATATTTGCTTCGTGCAGGCCGACATACTGAAAGAAGAAAACGAGGACTTTTCAACAGAGTTGTCCACCTATCACGCCATTGTCAGCAACCCACCGTACATTTGCCGGCGAGAGGCTGCACAGATGTCTGCCAATGTGTTGGACTACGAACCTCAGACGGCACTGTTCGTTCCCGACTCCGACCCGCTGCTCTTCTACCGCGCCATTGCCAAGTGTGCGCTGCGCCGGTTGGAGCCTTGCGGCAAACTGTACTTCGAGATCAACGAAGCCTACGGTCCGGACGTCTGCCGTCTGCTCGAGGGTTTGGGTTATCAACAGGTGACGTTGCACCGGGATTTCTTTGGCAAAGACCGTTATGTGACTGGGTCAAAGGGCAACTGAGGTCAAAGGGTAGAATAAAAGTAGAAGGAATAGTGTAGAAGGGAAAGTAAGGAATAGAGTTGTGGGAAGATGTGTTGTAGAATGAAGCGTGTAGAAGGAAAGGAAAAGAGAAAACGGGAAAATACAGAGAGAAAAAACAGTGTGTTTTGCACTAAAAAAGTTTCGGACAAAGCAGATAACCAATGACATACGAACAAGCACTTAATAAAGCTGCGGCATATTGCAGCAAGGCCGAACGAGCTCCCCGCGATGTGGCTGACAAACTGCGGGATTGGGACGTGGACGAAGAAAGCGTCGACAAAGTCCTGGACTGGCTGACCAAAGAGAATTTCCTCAGCGAAGAACGCTTTGCCCACGCCTTTGTCAATGACAAATACCACTTCGAGCGCTGGGGCAGAATCAAAATCGGTTATGCCTTGAGACAGAAGGGCATAGCGGGTAGCCTTGTGCAAAACACTCTGGATGACGTTATTGACGCGGAAAGCTATCTGCAGACAGCCGTCGACCTGCTGCGCGCCAAGCTGCGTGGTGCTTCAGGCAAGACCCTGGACGCCAAGGCGCGCGCTGCCGTCTATCGGTTTGCGGCCCAGCGCGGATTTGAGGCCGACATCTGCCGTAAGGCGTTGCAAGAGTTGCAGATAGCCGACAACGACGACGAATGAGAGACGGGAGCAAAAACAGATTAATGGCAAAAGACACGCAGGGATGATAGAGGATTTTTGTTTTGGCTGTAATCGGCTTCTTGCCGACGGCGAACGGCTGGTCTGCAGCCATTGTCTGGACAGATTTCCGCTGGTCTTCAGCGATAGGGAGCAGAACCCTCTGTGGCTCCGGCTCTGTGGCAAGGTGGAGTTTGAACATGCCACGACGTTGGGGTATTATCAGTCGAATGACGTGTTTGCAAGGCTTATTGTTGCGGCCAAATTCGGCGGCCGGCCTTTTGTCAACAAGATACTGACACAGCTCTTGCTGACGCGACTGGCGGGAAGCGGCTGGCCTTACGACATAGATGTCATCGTCCCCGTGCCGATTCATTGGCTGAGACTGTTGAAGCGAGGCTACAATCAGGTGTCGCCCGTGGTGCACACCTTGGGCAAGGCTTGGGATATTCCGGTCGAGAAACGGTGTCTGGTCAAAAGCCGTTATACGGGTTCGCAGGTGGGCCGCAATGCACAGCAGCGCAGTGAGAACGAGAACGGCACGTTCGCGTTGCGTCATCCCGAACGTCTCGAGGGTAAGCACATCCTGCTCGTCGACGACGTGTGTACGACCGGTTCGACGCTCATCGCATGTGCCGACACATTGCGGCAGGCAAACGGAGTCAGAGTCAGCTTTCTGACACTTGGTTTGACGTTGTCCCTATAGCAAAATTACACATTCGCTTTCTTTTTATGCTGATTTACGCCTTTTTAAGAGAAAAGGTGCCTTGTTTTGTCGATTTTTTGTTATCTTTGCGCACAAAAATAAATAAGCAACAACCCTTAATAACAAGCATTGAAATGAAATCCATCGAACGTCTCGTAGCAGAGAAACTTATGGCCATAAAGGCTGTCAAGTTGCAGCCTAACAATCCTTTCACCTGGGCCTCGGGCTGGCATTCTCCCATCTATTGCGACAACCGCAAGACCTTGGCTTATCCGGAAGTCCGCACCATCATCAAGACCGGTCTCGTCAGCACCGTGCAGCGCAGGTTTGCGGGTCAGAAGATCGACGCCATCGCCGGTGTGGCCACAGGTGCCATTGCACAGGGCGCCCTGGTAGCCGATGCTTTGGGCGTTCCTTTCCTCTATGTGCGTTCTGCCCCCAAGGACCACGGTATGGGCAACCTCATCGAAGGCAAGGTAGAAGAAGGCTGGAACGTAGTCGTCATCGAAGACCTCATCTCGACCGGCATGTCGAGCCTCAAGGCCGTTGCCGCCCTGCGTGACGCCAAGGTCAATGTGCTCGGTATGGTAGCAATCTTCACCTACCAGTTCCCCCAGGCACAGCAGGCTTTTGAAGAAGCCGGAGTCGAACTCACGACCTTGTCCAACTATACCGAACTCATCGCCGAAGCCGCCGAGCTCAATTACATCCAGCCTTCCGACATCGAAGTGCTGAAGCAGTGGCGTGCCAACCCTTCCGAGTGGGGCAAGTAAGCCGCCCTGTGATTGATTAGTAACCACGACATTATGGCAAGATACGAAAGTAAGATAAAGGTGGTCAATGCTTTGACCGAAAACGTCTACCGCCGGCTGAGCGACCTCAGCGGGCTGCAGACGCTCAAAGACAACATGAGTCCGGAAGTGAAAGAGCAGATTAAGGCCAAACTGGCCGAAGACGGCGGCGGCAAGGTGCGTGTCAGCAACGTGAGCTTCGACAGCGACCACGCCCGCTTCTCGGTCAACGGTATGGCAACCAGCGTCAGCATCATCGACCGCGAGGAGAACAAGTGTGTCAAACTGTCGGCCGACAATTCGCCCGTGCCTTTCACCCTTTGGATACAGACTCTTCCGGAGTCGGCCTATACGACCAAGCTGCGCGTCACTATCGATGTCGACATTCCCTTCTTCCTTCGCCCTATGGTGGGCAGCAAGCTGGACGGAGCGGCCGACATGATAGCCGAAGCATTGACCAAAATCCCCTATTGACAGACCGGGAACTTCGGTTTGTCTGGAGTTTTGTTCGGCAAAAAGGATCTGTTAGACCAAAGAATCGTTTGATTTTAGACTCCCGTTAACAAGGAAATACGATATGAAACTGTGGGAAAAGAGTGTCCAGGTGGACAAAGACATAGAGAAATACACCATCGGCCGTGACCGGGAGATGGACTTGTATCTGGCTCCGTTTGACGTAATGGGCTCGATGGCCCATATCACCATGCTCGAGAGTATCGGGCTGCTGACGGCCGACGAACTACAGATGCTCCTCCGCGAGATGAAGGACATCTACAGGCAGGCCGAGAACGGAAATTTCGAGATAGAGGAAGGCATTGAGGACGTGCACAGTCAGGTCGAACTGATGCTGACACGCCGCTTGGGCGATGTGGGCAAGAAGATTCACTCGGGCCGAAGCCGCAATGACCAGGTGCTGGTCGACCTCAAGCTCTATATGCGCCACGAACTGAAGGAAGTCACGCTGGCCGTGAAGACGCTGTTCGATATGCTGATTTGCCAAAGCGAACGGTACAAGTCGGTTCTTATGCCGGGCTACACTCACCTGCAGGTGGCCATGCCGAGTTCGTTCGGCCTTTGGTTTGGTGCCTATGCCGAGAGTCTGGTCGACGACCTTATGGTGCTTCAGGCGGCTTACCGTGTCGTCAACCGCAACCCCTTGGGCAGCGCTGCAGGCTATGGGTCGAGCTTCCCGCTCAACCGTCAGATGACCACCGACTTGCTTGGCTTTGACTCGATGGACTACAACGTTGTCTATGCCCAGATGGGCCGAGGCAAAACGGAGCGCATCGTGGCCCAGGCCTTGGGTGGCATTGCCGCTACGCTCTCTAAACTGGCTTTTGACGCCTGTCTGTTCAGCAGCCAGAACTTCGGCTTCATCAAGTTGCACGATGCCTTTACTACGGGCTCGTCCATTATGCCGCACAAGAAGAACCCGGATGTCTTCGAACTGACGCGCGCCAAGTGCAATAAGATACAGGCCGTGCCGCAGGAGATTATGATGATCTGTAACAACTTGCCCTCGGGCTACTTCCGTGACCTGCAGATTATCAAAGAGATCTTCCTGCCGACCTTCGACGAACTGAAGGACATACTCCGTATGGTGACGCTCATGCTGGAGCACATTACCGTCAACGAGCACATTCTCGACGACCCGCGCTACGACTTGATGTTCTCGGTCGAAGAGGTCAACCGTCTTGCCGCCAGCGGAATGCCGTTCCGTGATGCCTACAAGAAAGTGGGTCTCGACATCGAGGCCGGAAAGTTTACGCCGGTCAAGGACGTGCATCATACCCACGAGGGCTCAATCGGCAACCTCTGCAACGACCGCATTGAGGCGTTGATGAACCAGGTGCTGGCCGGCTTTGACTTCCAAAAAGTGGACGATGCGGTGGAGAAACTGGTGCGATAAGTCGTTGCCAGGACAACGGTTCCGTCGGTTTGAGGCTTCGGTCTTGCGGGCTGTGGCTTCATTCCATCCCTCTGCTGCTTGGCTTTTGGCTCTGTTGCCACTGCTGTTCGCCGCTTGCAGTGATGAAACCTTCGAGAGTCCGGTGCCGGCAGGTTATGTGCGCTACAGCTGCAACATTACAACCGTCAACATCGCCATGGGCCAAGGGGCGCCGCAGGTAGGCATTGACTCGCCGGGCGGCTATGTGAGGGTTTACGACAAGGGCAAGCTGACGGCCAACGACGAGGTCGGGACGGGAGGCCTGCTTCTTCTGCAGGACTATGAGGGCCACTTCTATGCTTTCGACCTCACATGTCCCTATTGCTACAAGGTCGGGACGAGCACTGCCGACAAGATGCACCGCATCGTGATGCAGATAGACGGACTTGCGGCGCGTTGTACAAACTGCGAGTCGGAGTTCGGGGCTGTGTATTACGGCTCGCCGGCGCCGACAGCCGGTCCGGCCAACGAGCACAACTATCTGTTGCGTCAGTACAAGGCGACCCTCTACGGAGACATCCTGACCGTGACGAGATAAGGCTTCGTGCGGACAAAACTATATTTTGCCGGCCGTAAAACGTAGCTTTTACACAGACACAACGCAGCTTTGTCAAGCACACGCCGGCGTTAAGATTCAGACAAAAACGACAATGAAACGAAAGGGGTACATAGCATGTTTTGCCCTGCTTGCCGCAATGATGGCGGCGGCTTGCTCGGACGATGAACTGGCAACATCGCCCAGCGACCAGCCCACGCTTTCGGCCGACACGCTGCACATGGGCATGGTCTTGGCGGGCAACAGCAGCAGTACCTCCCAACTCAAGCTCTACAACCGGTGCTCCGACGAACTGCGCCTCACGTCCATCTCCCTGCGCCATGCGGGTGACAGCGGATTCCGCATGAACGTAGACGGGATGAACGGCTCGTCGTTTGTCGACAGCGACTTGCTGCGCATTGCCAAGGGCGACTCGATGTTTATCTTCGTCGAGGCGACATTCCCCGACGCCGATTCCGGGTTGGCCGACTGCACGGACTACATCGACATCGTCTGCAACGGACGCACCCAGACCATTGTGCTCGATGCCCAGTCGAAAGGTGTCAAGAAACTGTATGCTGCGTGCATCACGTCCGATACGACATGGACGCGGGCTGCAGAGGTGCAGATATTCGACAGTCTCGTTGTGGCTGAGGGCGTCACTTTGACTTTGGCCGACAGCGTGACCCTTTATCTGCACGACAAGGCCGACCTCATCGTTCGCGGCACTTTGCTTTGCCAAGGCAAGCTCGGAGCGCCCGTCACGATACGGGGCGACCGGACAGACCGGATGTTCGACAACCTCCCTTACGACAACCTCCCGGCACAGTGGGGCTCGCTCTACATCGCCCGCGAGGCAAAGGGCTGCCGCTTTGAGTACACCGACATCCGGGGCATGAGCGGAGGCATCGACATCGACAGCACGGATGTGGTGTTCGGCAGTTGCCGGCTGAAGAATGCCAATGGCAGCCTGATCACTTGCCGTATGTCGACGATGACGCTCGACAACTGCGAGCTTAGCAATGCGCTCGGTTCGCTGCTGGACATTTACGGCGGTTGGCACGACATCCGACACTGCACTGTGGCCAACTATTACTTTGCCGGAAGTGCCGTGACCCGTCCTGCCGTTCACTTGTGCAATGCCGACACGGCCAACGCCCGACTTACACCGCTGCATCGGTGTGATTTCCTCAACACGCTCATCTGGGGGCGGTGGCAGAATCCCGACGTCTCGCTCGACTATCTGACCTTGGGCAAAGCCCAGGCTCACGCCGGTCGTGGAGGGGAGAAGCAGGACTCGGTCTTTGCCTACACCTTCGACCACTGCCTGCTGCGTGCCGACGGCACCGACGACAACGAGTTCGTGCAGACCTTATGGAACGCCGATCCGCTCTATCGCTTGATAGACACGCCCAACTATGCTTTCGACTTCCATTTGACCGACGAGTCGCCAGCGCGTGAGGTCGGTGCTCCTGCCGGGTCGGTGGCTTGTCCGACGGACCTGGACGGTGTGGCACGTCCCGAGATTCCGAGCATCGGGTGCTACCAGTGGACGGCAGGCGGCACGACGCAGACAGCAGAATAGAAACAATCGAAACAAACGAAATCAATAACCAAATAAAGAAAAACTACGAAGATTATGTTTACATTCCCCAAACAAACCTATGTAGAGCGCCGCGAGCGTCTCTCAAAGACAATGGGCTCGGGCTTGCTGCTCTTTTTGGGCAACGGCATTGCCAGTATGAACTATGCGGACAACAACTACCAGTTCCGTCAGGACAGTACATTCCTTTATCTGTTCGGCCTTGACTACGAAAATCTTGCAGCCGTCATCGATATCGACAACAACCGGGTTGTAGTTTTCGGCGACGAGTTGTCGCTCGACGATATTGTGTGGACGGGCCCACAGCCTTCCCTGCACGAGAGGGCTGCCAAAGTGGGCGTGACCGAAGTTCAGCCATTGGACGACCTCTTCAAGTACGTGGCCGACGCACAAAGCCGTCATCAGGCCATCCACTATATCCCTGCCTACCGTGGCCACACCGTCACCTGGTACAAGGACCTGCTCGGTGCGGACGCTGAGCCCAGCCTGGACCTCATCTATGCCCTGGCCGACATGCGCAACCACAAGAGCGCCGAGGAGATAGAGCAGATAGAGTTGGCCATCAACGTGTCGCGCAACATGCATCTCCGTGCCCTTGAGATTGTCCGTCCGGGCATGACCGAGAAGGAAGTGGCCGCCGCTGTGGCCGAAGTCTGTCTCCGTGAGGGCTACTACTTCAGTTTTCCGTCCATCTGCACCAGCCACGGCGAGACATTGCACAACCACGGCTACATCCACACGTTGCGCGATGGCGACCTCCTGTTGCTTGATGCCGGAGCCGAAGTCGATTCGCACTATGCCGGTGACCTCACCACCACTATGCCTGTCGGCAAGGACTTTACGCCCCGGCAGAAAGAGGTTTACAACATCCTGATAGAGACTTACCGTAACGCTTCGTCCGCCATTCGGCCGGGCATCACGTACAGTGAGTGCCACAACATAGCATGCCAGACTATCGCCGAGGGTCTGAAGGGTTTGGGCCTGATGAAGGGCGACCCCGCCGAGGCTGCTGCTGCCGGAGCTGTTGGTCTGTTCTTGCCTCACGGATTGGGCCACATGATGGGTCTGGACGTACACGATATGGAGAACTACGGCGAGATGCATGTCGGCTATCCGCGTGGCGCCGAGCGTGACCATCGTCCCAGTTTTGCAGCGCTCCGCCTGAACCGCGTCCTCGAGCCAGGCTTCGTCTTCACTTGCGAGCCCGGCATCTACTTCATCCCCGAACTCATCGACAAGTGGCAGGCTGAGGGCAAGTTCAAGGAGTACATCAACTACGACAAGCTTGAGGCTTGGCGCGACTTTGGCGGCATGCGCAACGAGGAGGACTATCTCGTCACCCCCGACGGCTACCGTCACCTCGGCAAGGACAAGCCCTGCGAAGTCGAGCAGATACTTGCGGCCAAAGGCTATAAGGGTTAAACCGCCATACTACATTGTCAGACAGCCTGGCCGCGACCGGTGGCCCATAGCTGTCTGACGGTCTTTATTCCGAACTAATAGCTATGAAACATTCTTTTGCAATGGCTTCTGCAGCAGTTGTTTGCGCGTTGTGCAGTTGCAGTCAGCCCACCCATTATTCTCTTGAGGTACTTCCGTACAAGGACGGCAAGCAGTGCGCCATCAGTTTTACTTACGACGACGGCATGCTCTGCCAGTACACCGACGTTGCTCCTGAATTGGAGAAGCGCGGATTCCGCGGCACGTTCTGGATTATCGGCGACCGTATGGACACAGAGAGTCCCGACTATCCGTGGATGACGTGGAGTCAGGTGGCCGACCTCTCGCGCCGTGGCCACGAGATGAGCAACCACACCTGGCATCATCCCAACCTCACGTTGCTCACCCCCGACTCCATCCGCCAGGAGTTGTGGCAGTGCGACAGTGTGCTCGAGGCAGTGACCGGCATCCGCCCCAAGACGATGGCCTACCCGTACAATGCGCTCAATGCATCCATCGACTCCATCTGCCGTGAGGGTCGTGTCGGGACGCGTCTCTTCCAGACCGGACACGGACAGGTGAACAGCCACACCAATGCCGATTCGCTCAGCACGTGGCTGCAGTCCCTATTGGACAACGGAGAGTGGGGTGTGACGATGACTCACGGCACGACTTACGGTTGGGACATGTGGTACGACCCGCAGGTGCTCTACAATTTCTATGATGAGGTCAAGGCCGTCGAAGACCGCGTTTGGGTTGCTCCCTTTGCCGATGTGGCTGCTTATTGTGCGGAGCGTGACTCTGTGCAGATGTCGTTCACATGCTCTTCTTCGGGCTGTACGGTCAGCAGTACGGTGCCGCTCGACACGGCTCTCTACGACATGCCGCTCACCGTCCGCCTGCATGGCGGGGATTGGCAGGACAAGCATGTCGTTGCCACACAAGACGGCGAGCCCGTTGCTGTCGCCAACACCGACAGCGTCCTGCAGTTTGACATAGTGCCGGGCAAAGAAGTCCGTTTGGAGTGGTAAAGGTTGTTTGGAGATGAAGTAAGGCTCTGTTGGAGTGGTGATGTCAGTCAGAAGAGGCAGGCCTCACCTCTCCAGCCTTACTCGAAGAAGAAGACAAGGCTGATGCTCTTGTTGCGGGCTTTAGAGATGGCTTCGGTGAAGGGCATGAGCGTATTGTCTTTCAGTCCGTCCCGCTTGTGGTCAATCATGTCGAGCAGGCCGAGATTGAACCTTATCTCCGGGCAGAACTTGAAGTAGGGCAGATACGTGTCCGTTCCGATAGCCGCGTGGATGCCGAAGTCAGCGTGCTTGAACACGATGGGCGATTCCTTTTCGTGTGCCATATCGTAGTCGATGTTGACGCCCAGCAGCATATAGGGCCTGTAGTTGTTCAGCCGCATGGTGGCCACCTTGAGGCTGATGGGCAGCGAGAGATAGTTGGTCTTGAGCGTCTGCGTGCGTGTCACGTTGTTTTCGGCATTGCGGAACGAGACATCCCTCGACTTGAAGTAGAGTGATGGAGTGCAGCGCAGACTGACGTTTTCGGTCAGGGCAAGGTCTCCTGTCAGGCCGACCACAAAAGCCGGATTGACCGAAGCGCATTCTGCCGCCCAGTCGTTGGCTCCAGAGTGGATAAAGGTCGCATCGCTCATGTCGACGCCCAGAAGGAAGCCCCAGTGGAAGCGACGTTGGTCGATGTAGGGAATATTCTTCAACCCCTGTCTTTGGGCAGACAGCGGCAAGGCGCAAAGCAAAAAGGCCAGGACGGGAAGAAGAAATTTGCGGGACATCGGCTTCAATCTTTTCGTTAATAACGGAAAAACGGCCCGATTATTGTCTGGCAGAGCCGTGCAAGTTGGGTTTTTGACTTCAAAATTTTGGGATTAGCCTTAAAAGACGTAACTTTGCGGTCATCATAACAGCGTATGATAGAAAAAGTAATTCTCTTGGATCAAGCCGATCCTGTGATTTTTTATGGAGTGAACAACAACAATATCCTGTTGCTCAAGACACTCTATCCCAAGTTGCGTTTTGCCGCAAGGGGACGTGCCATCAAGGTGTATGGTGATGAAGACGACATTGCCGCGTTCGAGGCCTTCGTCGCCCAGCTCGTGCGCTACTGCAATGACTACAACAAGCTCAACGAGGAGGTCATTCTCTCAATCTGGAAGGGCGAAAACCCCGTCGAGAAGAAGCTGGACAGTCTGATCATCTATGGCGTCAACGGCAAGCCCATCACCGCCCGGACCGTCAATCAGAAGCGCCTGGTCGATGCCTTTGGCCAGAACGATCTCTGCTTTGCCCTTGGCCCGGCAGGTTCGGGCAAGACGTACGTGGCCATAGCTCTCGCCGTAAGGGCTTTGAAGAACAAAGAGATACGCAAGATTATCCTGAGCCGTCCCGCTGTTGAGGCCGGAGAGAAACTCGGCTTCCTGCCCGGCGAGATGAAAGACAAACTCGACCCCTATCTGCAACCGCTGTACGATGCGCTCGAGGACATGATACCGGCGGCCAAACTCAAGGAACTGCTCGAGACCAACGTCATTCAGATAGCGCCTTTGGCTTATATGCGAGGCCGCACGCTGAGCGATGCCGTCATCATTCTCGACGAGGCCCAAAACACTACGGCTCCGCAGATCAAGATGTTCCTGACCCGTCTCGGGGTGGGCGCGCGTATGATTGTGACCGGCGATATGAGCCAGATAGACCTGCCGCGCAATGTGACCTCCGGTCTGGTTCAGGCACAGCGGATACTGCGCGACATACCGGGCATCGCTACCGTCGAGTTCGACAAGAGCGACATCGTCCGTCACCGGCTCGTGCAGCGTATCGTTGACGCTTACGACAAGTTTGAGCGTGAACGCGTCGAACGGCATGCGGAAACCTGCGGCGAAAACTGAGCCATAAACTAAGTTTCTGAAGAACCGACACTTTGATAGATTACTGACCAAGTGCAGGTTTCGAACAAGCAATACACCTCAAGAAACCGGCGCTTCGCACAAATAAAAGTATGAAAAAGCAACTTCTTGCCCTATTTATATTGGCCACTACGGCATTGACTTGCCAGGCTCAGATTGTCGACCCCGTAGAGTGGAGCGTCTCGTCGCGTATGGACGGAGAGCATCTGCGGGTCAGTTTTAGTGCCTTGATTGACGACACTTACCACATCTACGGCCTGCAGCTTCCCGACGGCGGACCTCAGCCCACGCAGGTAGTCTACGAGACCATCGAGGGCCTTGAGGCTGTCGGCGAGCCAAGCGTCACTGGCGGAAAGCTGCTGGACAAATACGATGAGACCTTCGGCATGCAGGTCACTTATCTGGAGGACGAGGCCGTCCTCTCGCAGGAATTCCGCTCCACGGCCGACCGTTGGCGCTTGCAGGGCTATGTCCTTTACATGGCGTGCAACGACCGTATGTGTACGCCGCCCTCACGATATGAGTTTGCGTTGGGCGATACGGTAGCGGCCGCATCGGCTCAGGCGAACGGGACGGGTCAGACGGCAGAAGGACAAGTCTCTGCTGCACGTTCCGCTGCATCGGCATCGGGCATTGCAGACCCCGACGGACTATGGACGCCCGTCATCGACCGGCTTCAGGCCTATGGCAACGGCGAGGGAGATTTCTCGGGCCGCAACTACCCCTGGTGGTATATATTGTTGGCAGGGTTCGCAGCCGGACTGGTAGCATTGATTACGCCGTGTGTGTGGCCCATGATACCGATGACGGTCAGTTTCTTCCTCAAGCGGACCAAAGACCGCCGGCAGTCCATTCGCGATGCTTGGGCTTATGGCGTTTCCATCATCGTCATTTACCTGGTGCTCGGACTGGCCGTGACTGCCGTCTTCGGGGCATCGGCGCTCAACAGCCTGGCCACCAATGCCGTCTTCAACATCATCTTCTTCCTGCTTCTGGTCGTCTTCGCCCTTTCCTTCTTCGGCGCCTTCGAGTTGTCACTTCCGGCATCGTGGACGACAGGATTGGACCGCAAGGCCGACACTACGACAGGCCTGCTGAGCATCTTCTTTATGGCCTTCACCCTGTGTTTGGTTTCGTTCAGTTGCACGGGCCCGATTGTGGGCACATTGTTGGTCGAGGCTGCCACATCCGGTTCGATGCTCTATCCTGCCGTCGGCATGTTCGGCTTTGCCCTTGCCCTGAGTTTGCCCTTCACGCTCTTCGCGCTCTTCCCCTCGATGCTCAAGTCCATGCCCAAGTCGGGCGGTTGGCTCAATCGGGTCAAGGTGACGTTGGGCTTCTGCGAGTTGGCCCTTGCCTTCAAATTCCTTAGTGTGGCCGACCTCGCCTATGGTTGGGGCATCCTCGATCGCGAGACATTCCTCAGCATCTGGATTGTCATCTTCCTCTTGCTGGGCCTTTATCTGCTGGGTTTCATCCGGTTGCCTCACGACTCCGACCCGCAGCCGTCCGACCGCGTCGGCGTGACCCGTTTGATGTTTGCTTTGGTGTCGCTGTCGTTTGCGGTCTATATGGTGCCTGGACTTTGGGGCGCTCCGTGCAAAGCCATCTCGGCCTTTGCCCCTCCCATGTCCACTCAGGACTTCCGCTTGGGCGAAGAGGCTGTCGTCACCTACCACGACTATGAGGAGGGCATGGCTGCTGCGCGTCGTGCCGGCAAGCCCGTTCTCGTCGACTTCTCCGGCTACGGGTGTGTCAACTGCCGCAAGATGGAAGCTGCCGTTTGGACCGACAGCGAGGTCAAAGACATCATCAGCCGCGACTATGTGCTGATTGAGCTGATGGTCGACGACAAAACCCCGTTGCCCGAACCCCTTGTTGTCGAGGAGAACGGCAAGACAGTGCGCCTCCGCACCGTCGGCGACAAGTGGAGCTATCTGCAGCGCTATAAGTTCGGCACCAATGCCCAGCCCTTCTATGTCCTTCTCGACTTGGCAGGCAATCCCCTCAACGGCTCCTACAGCTATGACGAGGATATCCCCGCCTACGTGGATTTCCTGCAGACGGGCAAAAAGAATTTCGCGCAATAATCTCCTGCCTGACCTTTGCTCCTTCACACAGAATCTGCAGCCTTTTTGCACGTTTTGGGGTAAAAAGACCCCATTTCACGCTAATTCTGGGGTAAAAATACCACAAATATATAAAAAATTGAGGCGTTTTTACCCCAATTCCGTATCTTTGCACCTGAATAAACATGTAAAAAGCACCAGACTTTATAGCAGATGCAGATTCTTAAGCAACTTTCAGACAGGCTTATAAGCCGTACTGACACGTCTTTTCTCCGGTACATGTATCGTATTTTTCCATGGGAAAATAGGATGACGGCACTGGTAGGACCTCGCGGTGTAGGCAAGACAACCCTTTTGCTCCAGTACATCAAGCTAAATCTCAACCTTGATGACACTTTATATGTCAATGCGGAGTCGATATACTTTGCTTCAAACACCCTCTTTGATACGGCTATGAAGTTCGTGCAGCAAGGCGGCAAACATCTCTTCATCGACGAAGTGCACAAATACGCAAGCTGGGCCACAGAGCTGAAGATGATATACGACAACTTGCCCGAACTGCAAGTGGTGTTTACCGGATCGTCCGTATTGGATATATACAAAGGTGCCTCAGACCTGAGCCGACGTGTGCTCATATACACGATGCAGGGAATGTCATTTAGGGAATATCTCAATATGAAGCAAGGTCTCGACTTGCCAGCATATTCACTTGAGCAGATACTGCAGCATAAGGTCGCGGTATTGGACAAAGTGGAGCACCCTCTGCCCGTCTTTGGAGAATACCTCCGGCAGGGATACTATCCGTTTTATAGTGATATGGGGTTCTATGTACGCCTGAACCAGATAGTCTGTATGACCTTGGAGACGGATATTCCGCAGTATGCCAACTACTCTATTGCCGTGTCACGGAAATTGAAAGAACTGATGCAAGTCGTTGCCGACAGTGTCCCATTCAAACCCAACATAACGAGCATTGCCGCCACACTAAACGTAGATCGCAAGAACTTGCCGGCCTATCTTGACCTTATGGCCCGTGCAGGGCTCATTGCGGCCTTGCGAGAGTCGACGACGGGAGTCCGTAAACTTGGGAAAGTGGAGAAACTTTATCTCGACAACACCAACTTGTCGTATGCCCTGTCGTCAAACACCCCTGAGATAGGCAATCTTCGGGAGACTTTCTTTCTGAACCAAATGCGTGTCAACTATCAGGTGACCAACTCGCCCATCTCGGACTTCCTCATTGATGGCAAGACTTTCGAAATCGGAGGAAAGAAAAAGGGGCAGAAACAGATAGCCGATGCCGCAGGAGGCTATATAGTAAAAGACGACATAGAGACTGGATTCGGCAACGTCCTCCCCCTCTGGACCTTTGGGTTCAATTACTAAAGAAACTTCCTCCATCAAATAAGCACAAATTCACGCAGAAAAGTATCTTATTTTGCGCGTAATTACCCAAAAATGTCTATCTTTGTGCAAAATCAGAAACAATGACAAGTATATTGGGCATAGCGTACCGGCTTCGTATATTCACGCTGAATGAACTCACGGAAGCTGCAAAGTCGGTAGCAGGCAAGTTCTGCAACTAGCGGTGATGGTTGTGAGTGCCAGAAGATGCCTGCGTTGCGAATGTCCAGAACCTGTCACCATATACAATTGTTTGTCCGGGTCTTTACGAACGTTAGTATGAGCCTTTACGAACGTTTGTCCGAGCCTTTACGAACGTTCGTATGAGCCCTTACGAACGTTAGTCTTTTAGGCCGGCTATTCTCGTGCTCCTTGAGTGATATCCGGGTGCAAAGTTACGACATTGGCCCCGCGCCACTGTCCGCAAACGTCCGATTCGTCCGCAAACGTCCGTTTTTTTCTGCCTTTTCTGCCTATGGTTCGGCTTCAAGTTCGGTGATGCTGTGACGGATGTGACAATTGTGACAACGGTTTTTTAAAACCCTTATATACACGTGGTCGGTCAGAGTAATGATTTAAAAAATTTCCTGCCCGCGCGTAAGGAAAAGTTATAAATCATCTGTCATCACTGTCATATCTGTCACACTTGACTCTCTTGCCCCATACAAAAATCACAGTGTCAAGGTGTAATTTCGTGCCAAACTGGTGATAAATTTGTCTGTTTCGCCATAAGGGCGAAAGATGCAAATAAAAAAATACCGCCGGTTACGTGGAAAATGTGTATATTTGCACAAAAGAAACGGACTTGTCAAAGACAAGCCGCAACACCATCAAACTAAAAACAAACAATACACACGAACCAAAACTTATGGACATGAAAAAGAGCGTTCTTTCTCTTCTGCTTGCAGCCACGGCCGTAACGACGGGCCTGGCCCAACGCATAGACTTCAACATGTACGGACGGAGTGTGACCGAGGGTACAGCACCCGGCTACTCGCCCTGGACATTCGGCCGCGTTGCGAGCGCCAACCAGAAATTTGCGCCTCAGAGTGGCGGGGATTCCGTCTCTGTCGACATCACCTATGTGGCAGGACTCGATGCCGGCAACGGTATCCGCACCAACTACTGGAAGACAGGCGTCGTCAACCAGGGCTACAAGCTGATAGGCGATATGGCCATCGTCATCACGCTCCAACCGGACAACAACTATGCAGACATCAAGTCGGGCAGTTCGGGACTGCAGCTCACCGTGACGGGGCTCTCGGCCGGCGAACACACACTGATGGCGTATCACAGCAATACCGACGGCATCAGCACTGCCATTGCCCCGCTGGATGTGCTCGTTAATGGAGTGACCGTAGCAACGGGCGTGCAGCAACGTGCGCGTAGCGTCAAAGCTTCGGAGTGCCCCTATTCTTATATCCACTTCCAGGCCGAGGAGGGCAAGAGTGTCGTCATCCAATATGTGACCAGGCCCGAAGCCGGAGTGACCTACGGCAGCACCGCTGTCGCCCTCAACGCGCTGGTCTTTGACGAACCGAACCCCATCACCACCGCCAGCAATCCGTCGCCCGCCCATCAGGACTATCACGTGGATGCCGACAGCGGAGCGTGCGTACTGTCGTGGACGGCGGCAAAGACGGCTGTCAAGCACCACCTGATGCTGGGCACTGCGACAGGCGAACTGCAGGAGGTCGCTACGCTGGCGCTCGCCGACACGAGCTATACGCTGCGTGACCCCTACTCGATGAACACCTACTACTGGCGCGTGGACGAGGAGAGCGAATCGGGTGTCATCACCCCGAGCGAGGAATGGTCTTTCCGCCCCCGGCAGCTCGCCTTCCCCGGCGCTGAGGGTTACGGACGCTTCGCCATCGGCGGACGCGGCGGTGTGGTCTATCACGTGACCAACCTCAGCAACGACAAGACGCCGGGCTCGTTCATCTACGGCTTGACGGAACTGGAGGGGCCGCGCACCATCGTCTTCGATGTGTCGGGCATCATCGAGATGGACTTCGGCTCTGTCTTCGTCGACCCCTATACGACCATCGCTGCCCAGACGGCTCCGGGCAAGGGCATCTGCCTGAAGAAGTCGAATGTCAACATCGGCAGCGAGTGTATCTGCCGTTTCTTGCGCGCCCGCCGCGGATACGGCGACACGGGCAATGCGCTCGGCGTCACCGGTTCGGACCACACCATCATCGACCACTGTACGGCAGCATGGGGCACGGACGAGACCTTCTCCGGCCGCGGTGCCAAGAACATCACCTTCCAGTACTCGATGATAGCCGAAGCTCTCGGCATAGCTGATCACAAGAACTACCCTGCGGGCACAAACCACGGCTATGCGGCTACCATCGACGGCCGTATAGGCAGCTACTCGCACAACCTGCTCGTCGACTGCCAGGGCCGAAACTGGAGCCTGGGCGGCGGTATGGACGGCAACAACAAGGCCATCGGCCAGATGGATCTGCTCAACAACGTGGTCTACAACTGGGGCGGCCGTACGACCGACGGAGGCTGCCATGAGGTCAACTTCGTGGGCAACTATTACAAGATGGGCGTCGACACCAAGAAGACGGTCCTCTTTTCGCAGGACTACGAGAATATAGGCTCTGCCGACAGCAAGTGGCAGGCCTACATCAGCGGCAATATCCGCGAGAACAAAAACCACACGCTCTCTGCCGACAAGTACGGCGATACCTATCAGTACACACTCTCAAACGGCGCTACCGACCCCAACAAACGTACGGATGAATATGCCTACAAGACATTCGTCAGCGAGCCTTTCTTCCCGTCCTATGCGGTGCAGCATACGGCCAAGGATGCGTTTAAGATTGTGACGAGTACGGCGGGCGCCACGATGCCCTGCCGTGACGACCACCACCTCCGCATGGTGTCGGAGACGGTCAACGGCACCTGGACGTACAAGGGCAGCCGCTCGGGTATACGCGGCGAGATAGACCACGAGGACGACTGCGGAGGCTTTGAGGTTTTCCCCGAAGAGACACGACCGGCCGACTTCGACACGGACCAGGACGGCATGCCCGACTGGTATGAGAAGATTACGGGCAGCGACCCCAACGTGGCCGACAACAATCTCGACCCGAACCGCGACGGCTGGACGCTGCTGGAGGACTATCTCGAACTGATGGCGCATCCGTATGTCGTCGTCGCCCCGCGTGCGACACAGACCGTCAATGTGGCGCCGTTCTTCCGCGGCTTCACCAAGTCGCCGGTCTACACGGTCGCCAGCGTTGGCGAGAGTCTCTGCGATGTGACCGTTTCCGACTCGACAGTCTCCGTCAAAGCCCTGGAGAAGAGCGGCATAGCCACTTTGACCATAACCGTGACGGATGCCGAGGGAACGGCCTACGGACAGAGGCTCAGCGTGGTCGTGACGGACGACCCGACTGCCATCGACGAGGTCTGGGACGAGAGCGACCTCGAGGTCGTAAGCCGTGAGTTCTTCACCCTCGACGGCAAGCCCGTTGTCCGGATGCAATCGCAGCAGACTTACCTGATGCGCATCACCGACGCCAAGGGCCAAAAGCACACGGTCAAAGTCATCAAAAACTGACCGGTTGCAGGGCGTCTTGCCCCGCATTTCGATATCACTTTGTAAAGTCACACTCTATGCTACTGCAGACAAGCGGCATGGAGTGTGACTTTTCTGCCTCTAAATTTGGCGATTTCGCCGATTATGGTTAACTTTGCACGCGTTATTAATGAATGTTATGAAAATCGGTTTTGACAACGAAAAGTATCTGCGCATACAATCCGAACATATCAAGGAACGTATCGCTCAATTTGGCAACAAACTCTACCTCGAGCTTGGAGGTAAACTCTTTGACGACCATCACGCCAGCCGCGTGTTGCCGGGTTTCCAGCCGGACAGCAAGCTGCGCATGCTGAAGCAGCTGTCGGCCAGCGCGGAGATAGTCATCGTAATCAGCGCTAAGGACATCGAGAAGAACAAGGTGCGCCAGGACCTCGGCATCACCTACGACGAGGACGTGCTCCGACTCCGCACGGAGTTCCAGCAGCGCGGATTTCTGGTTAGCTCGGTGGTCATCACGCACTACAACGGCCAAAGTTCAGCCGATGCCTACCGCAAGCGCCTCGAGCGCCTGGGCGTCAAGGCTTACTACCACTACACCATCGAGGGCTATCCTAATAACGTCGCCCTCATAGACAGTGACGAGGGCTTCGGCAAGAACGACTATGTCGAGACCACGCGCCCGCTGGTCATCGTCACCGCTCCCGGTCCCGGCAGCGGCAAGATGGCAGTCTGCCTGAGCCAGCTCTACAACGAGCACAAGCGCGGCATTACGGCCGGCTACGCCAAGTTCGAGACTTTCCCGGTGTGGAACCTGCCTCTCAAGCATCCTGTCAATATCGCCTACGAGGCAGCGACGGCCGACCTCAACGATGTCAATATGATCGACCCGTTCCACATGGAGGCGTACGGCAAGCTGGCCATCAACTACAACCGCGACATCGAGATCTTCCCCGTCCTCAAGGTGCTCTTTGAAGGCATCTATGGCGAGAGCCCATACAAGTCGCCGACCGACATGGGCGTCAATATGGTGGGATTCTGCATCAGCGACGACGAGGTCTGCTGCGAGGCTTCCAAGCAGGAAATCATACGCCGCTACTATACGGCACTCAACCACATGGCCGAAGGCGAAGGCAACGAGACAGAGGTACAGAAGATACAGCTCCTCTTCCAGCAGGCCAAGATTACAACCGACAGCCGCAAGTGTACCGTGGCCGCCAAGAGCCGCCGGGAGGAGGCCGACGTGGACTGCTCTGCCATCGAACTGCACGACGGCACCATCATCACGGCTTCGTCCAGTCCGCTGCTCGGCACTTCGGCTTCGCTGCTGCTCAACGCAACCAAGCACCTGGCCGGCATCGACCACGAGGTACGGCTCATCCCGCAGGAACTCATCGAACCGATACAGAAGACCAAAGTCGACTATTTGGGCGGCCGCAACCCGCGTCTGCACACCGACGAAGTGCTGGTGGCGCTCTCCGTGCTGAGCAAGAACGATGACAACTGCCGCCGGGCGCTCTCTCAGCTCCCCGAACTGCGTGGCTGCCAGGCGCACACCACGGTGATGCTCAGCGAGGTGGATAAGTCCACTTTCCGCAGACTCGGCGTCGGCCTGACCTGCGACCCCGTCCGCAAGACAATCAAGTGACAAAAACTCAAAAACCAAACATACAATGAACGCTTTAACCCGCACGGACTTCAACTTCAAAGGCCAGAAGTCTGTCTATCACGGCAAGGTCCGTGACGTGTACAACATCAACGACGACCTGATGGTTATGGTCGCTACCGACCGAATCTCGGCTTTCGATGTCATCCTGCCTAAGGGAATCCCCTACAAGGGACAGGTGCTCAACCAGATTGCCGCCAAGTTCCTTGACGCTACCAGCGACATTGTCCCCAACTGGAAACTCGCTACTCCCGACCCTATGG
>CAVFPF010000075.1:0-59499 GCA_963624265.1 bacterium
AACGCACATTGCTCAAACTCGAAGGGATAGGAACACACGGATTGTTCGGAAACGGAAAGCACGGGAACACAGACTTGTTCGGACATTAACCTCCGTGTAATGGACCATTAATCCGTCATTGTTTTTCCGAACCACAAAAATTTTCGACAAGCCAGATGAGCAGAGTCAAGCTCAATTGAGTTATGCCATAGCGAGAAAATTTGCACGAAGTGAATGCACTCGAGTGCAGCTCGCATTGTTTTACAGTCCACAAGCCCGCGCCTACTTTAACAGAGGTCTTGATCCTATCGTTTGTGGTCCTATCTACCGCCAAGCATAGCATATTCTACGATTTTTTCCCGATGAAATCGTGCGGAAACATCGAATGGAGCGAGAATGGTCAAAACACCAAACACCATTGAGCGAAACACCAAGTATCTGTTTGTTTGAAGCATACTAATTTTGCAACGAAGAAACAAAATCACAACAAACCCATCAACAAAATCACAACAAACTCATCAGCAAAATCGCAACAGACTCATCAACAAAATCGCGGCTCAAGTATCAACAATGAACCGCAATCGATTTATCAACAACATACAAAATCAACGAATATGAACAAGGGAAAATTACTTATTGGCATGGCGTTACTGCTTGCTAGCACAAGTCCGGCAAGTGCAAGGCGCGTAAGCTACACGGTAGACGTAACCAGACCATTCGATTCCTCGCCTTCCGAGCTGAAGGTGAAATCCACACAGTTCCTTGGCTACGGCTACGAGAATCAAAGTCAGGTACTGTCGGCATTGAAAAGTGGCAAGCTGACGATGCAGGCATCCTATTACCTGTCATCAGGCAAAGAGAGTTTCTACAAGACAAGCACTGCCACTGAAGGCTACGGACACTGGTTCTCCAAGTCAGGTCTGTCGACCACCAAGCCGGCCAACCGCGCTGTATGCGTCACCTTCGACGGCGAGAAATTCGTCATCAGCCACAACACAGAAGCAAACGTTAGCGAAGGCAGCACATTCACTGCCCGGGAATCGTTCATCGCAACCAACTCGTCCGACACCCTCACCTATGTCTTTAATATAAAGGTAGGAGGCACCGTCGCATCAGTGACCAGCGACCAGCGCGCCATACCTTTCGGCCGCAAGAACTACACCGACAGTTGGGCAGTGACTCCTCAAGTGAAGGAGAACGAGCAGAACTGGGCGAATCTCAACTATATCCAAGTAACAGAAGGCAATAGCGTCACCCTGTCTGCCAAACAGAAAGAAGAAGGTGTGACAGCACGCTATGCATGGCTCGACCGCAAGGGCAAGACAATACGCAGCTACAAGACCACGGCAGACCTTGTCCTTCCCAATCTCAGCAGCAATGATGCAGGCATGTACACACTGAAAGTACGTGCAACAGATGCCGACAACAAGGTAACCGTGAAGGAATACAACTATTTTGTGGACGTGCAGTCAAACCCTGGCGAGTTCTACGATTGGGAGAAAAACACCGCACATTTCAGTTATGATTTCCGCACCGAATATCCCAACCTGGAGGAGCCACAGAAAGTCCACACCTTCTACAAGAGGACTGCAAACGGAGGCACCGCACCAGCCAACTGCTATGTCGGCAAGTGGTGGTCAATCTTCTGGGGCGACGACCTGAATCCGGAAGTAGGCACCGACTCTGCCACAGTCTATGCTGCAGCCAAGCACATGGTGGAAGTGTTCGATGAGAATTTTGCTTATCTGCGCAACCGCATGGGTTGGCCACCTGATTTGAGTGCACGCAAGGGATACAAATCCATCATCTACATCTTCGGCTCGGGACTTACAAACGACAATGCAGACCAGGAAACCATGGGAGGTTACCAGAGTGCCACTTCTGCCGACGGAGGAACCTGGGCATGTGTATGGGCATCATGGTATCCGTTCAGCCGTGCACGCATCGACAAGGATTATGGAGACAACGCTTGGCAGGTCAATGCCATGGTACACGAAGGCATCCATGCCACACTTGCAGACATGCCGGGAGTGAAAGGTTCCTCATGGTTCCACGAAGCAGGAAACACATGGGCACAAAGCAAGATGGCACAACTCCAGGCGCAGGACGCAGGCATTACTGAAGAGAGCGACGATGCCGTAGCCGGCTGGCTCGACAGTGCACCATTCCTTGCTCCGTTCATGCCAATCGAATGCTATTCCGGTTGGTTGCAGGATGGTTCGTTCGGAGGTCCGCAGGCACAGGGAGTAAACAAATACAACAGTGAGGGACAACAAGTCTGCACATGGCGCAACATCCTTGGTGGCACACAATACGGCAATGCATTCCCAACCATCCTCTCCGGATTCGTAGGCAATGGCAGTGTGCCCTGGATTTGGCGCAACTGCGACAACCGTGTACTCGAGGGAATTGGCGACAGTATCGGTGAAGATGCAATGCGCAAGATTGTGTTCCAATACCGTTCACGCATGGCAATCTTTGATTTCGGCTATGGTTCGAAGTCATATCGCAATACCACAAGCAATGCATTCGGACAGGTCATTGGTCCTGAATATGAGCCCTACTACATGGATTGCGGCAAATGGGCAATGACACCCTACGCAAAGCCTACAATCAACGATGACGAAGGATGGCTGGCACCCGACACACTGACCAATCCGGGATGGAGCGGAGCCAATTTCATTCCTATACACATCGACGAGAGCGCCGACACCATCTGTGTTGACTTTCGTCCGGAAGACACCAACATGCAGGCACAGCTGTGCTACCGCACGCCCGACGGCACATCCTACTACAGCCAGCCAGTGTATTGCGGTGAGATGAAGCTCGACATCACCAATCGTCCTGCCAATGGAGTTGTCATCTGCGTGGTTGCCAACACCGACTATATTTTTGACGATGACAATGGTGAATGGCAACGTTCACACCACTGGGACTACCGCATACGTCTTGGAAAAGGTGCCACAGCCGTTGCCGACTCTTATCAGAAATGGTTTTTCCACGAAAAGGAAATCACCGACCCTAACTACGATGCCACAGGCATAAAGAGCATCACAACAAATGAGACTGTCAATTCCATGAATGCCAACTACAGGAAAGGCATCTACAACCTCCGGGGTCAGAAGTTGACAAGCATGGCGAAAGGACTCAACATTGTCGACGGCAACAAAGTGCTGGTAAAGTAACAAAGCATTAACAACAGATCAACAAACCAACAAACATATTACAATTATGAGAAAATTACAGTCTGTTTGCCTATTGGCAGCAATGATGCTGTGCACGCTATTTGCAAAAGCACAGTACAAAGTCACTTTGGAACAATATCCAATGACGAATTATAGTAGTACCAGCTATGACATCTCCCTCACAGAGATCTGCAAGGCGCTCGATGTGGACACTGCAACATTTGCAGCCGACTACCTCTACTGGATGAATAATGGTGGAGACAACGACTTCATTGAGCTTACGAGCGATGACCACAGCAACACCACTGCAATGAAGTACACACAAGGATACAATGGCGGCTATTGGATGACAGCCGACGGTCATGCCATTGATTGGAGCGAAAGCAGCGAATGTACGTTCTGCATTCTTCCTATGCCAAGCGTAGCGAGTGATGCCATGACGTTCTATTTCTATCAGATTCCAAACAAGGCTGTAGTAGGAGACGAATTCCACTGCTCACTTGCACTTTATTACAATGACCACGAAGTCACCTTCGATTTCACGGTCAATGTGATCGAGAAAGTAGCCGCAAATGTAGAGACATCTTTGTCAAAGCTCAACATCCTCGGAACGGCTGAGACAACGATTACAGAAGAGCCACGCACTGACTACACGCCCGATGTGGCAAGCATCGACCTTACCGATGCACTTACAGCGCTCGGATATGACGATCTCAAGAAGGTAAGCGAAAACCTCTCCGACTATCTCTTCATGTCATGGTTCAACACCGAGAGCGAAGCCAAGGAAGATGTGCTGCGCAACCAGTGGACTGCCAACACAGGTTTCTGGACCGGTACATTCTATGACGAGACCACAGGCACAGAGACAGGTGAGCTGGTGGAGAACGTGACATGGAAAGTGTATGTAGAGAATTTCAAACTCAACACCGACACCAAGATTCTTACCTTCAACGTAGGCCAGCAGCCGAATGCGCTGAAGAACAGCGAGAGCTACTGGCTTCCGATGTACCTCATCAATGGCAGCAATGCATATATCATACGGCTTAACCTCAAGACCACAGACCCTGACCCAGAAGATGTGGAAGTAGACTTCAGCGAAAAGACCAAAGTAGGAGAAATCAACCTGAGCATGGTACAGTCTCCAAACAACAACTACAAGGCAACAAGTGTCTATTTCGACGCTGATTCCATCTGTACACTGCTTGGCACAGACAAGTCCAAAGTCAGTTTCTGGGCTGAATCAGCAGCAGGCGAGCCATCCAACAACTCCACTCAGGGTTCAACCGGTGGCTATTGGCTCGACAAAGATGGATATGTGGTATCTTGGGGAAATGGTTCAGTAGCAACATTCTCATGCAACAGCAGTGAGTGGAGCAACGGCTACATTTCATCCTGCCAGATGCCGAACACCCGCTCAGCAGGCGACACACTCACTTGCCGCGGCTATTTCATGGGACCACAGACCTACGTTGTAGTGAACCTCACCATCAACTATGTGGAATATGCCGGCTACGATCTGAACCAGTACGAAATGGCCGACGAGCAGATGCTGGAATTCCAGATAGTGCCAAGTGAAGGTGATTGGAACAACGACCACATGATCGAAGGCATCGTACTTACCGACCTTACAGAGAAACTCGGTGAAGGAAGCTACACATTCCTCGGCGACGAAAAGATTTCAGACGAAAAGACAGTAGCGTCCGACAACTACACTTGCGATCCTGCTCCTGCATTCTGGATGGACGGCAGCTACATACATGCCCACAACGGACTGAACTCATTTGCCATCGTCTACACAGCAAGCGAGAACAAGTTCTCATTCATCAAGCAACCGAACCTGAACAAGGTTGGCGAAAGCTATCAGGCAAACTTCTATCTGCTCAACCAGGCCACCGGCAAGTACATCAAGTACAACCTGTATCTTGAATACGTAGACGAAATCATCAACTACGTGAATGTAGGCGACGAATCAATTGCGCTTCCGCTCAACGGCGCTGAAGGCGACTATGCAGAGACTCCAGTCGACATGACCAAGTGCTACGAGGCACTCGGATGCGACGCAGAATCATTTGCTGAAAACGGAATCTGGAAGGTGCAGAATGCCAAGGGCAAGTTCACCACCGACGGTTATGAAGACGAGATGTACGGATTCTGGTTCGACGCAGAAGGCAATCCTACAACTGAAGAAGAAGCCAAACTCTATTCAGCAGAATTCCTCAGCGCAATAGGTTCAGACTGTGGACAGGACTGCTTCCGCAGCAATGCATTCGACAAGAACACCCATGTGGTTCACCTTGCTGCCGAATACGACGAGAACAGATACATCTTCACCCTCACCCTCTGCGAAGACCCGACAGGCATCCAGAGCATCGAGAACGAGGACAACTCCGACACCACAATCTACGACCTTACCGGACGCAAGGTAACCAACCCGTCTGAAGGCATCTACATTGTTGGAGGAAAGAAGTATCTCATCAAAAAGTAAATAAGTTTTTTCATCAAGATTACATGATGTTGATTTATTAGTTAGTAATTGGTTTTCTGAGTCCGTGTCAGACCCTCCCCCGCTGCACGGACTCTTTTTTTTCAGCCTCAAAACAAATCAAGGAGAATCCTATGATAAAGCAAATCATTCTCACCGGCATTGCCTGCATGATAGGCATGCACAATGCCACAGCCCAGGAAACAGTCAAGACCGACTACCCCATCAGCAATGTCAACTTCAACCGAGTAACATTCGAAGACAACTTCTGGTTGCCCCGCATCAAGCAGAACCAGGAAGTCACAATCCCCATTGCGCTGAAGCAGTGCTGGGACACGGGCCGCATCGACAACTTCAAGAAAGCGGCTGCCATACTCCACGGAAAGAACATAGGATACTTCGGTACAGACAATCCTTTTGACGATTCCGATGTCTACAAGATACTGGAAGGATTATCCTATTCGCTACAGAACATACCTAACAAAGAACTTGAGAAACAACTCGACGAAATAATCGGCTACATAGCCGACGCGCAAGAGCCCGACGGCTATCTCTACACTGCACGCACTGCAGCCGCCCCCGGCAAGCTCCATCCCTGGGTCGACCAGCAGCGATGGAAGAACGCGCCCGGACTGAGTCACGAGCTCTACAACATGGGACATCTCTACGAAGCAGCCTATGCCCACTTCATCGCAACCGGCAAGCGCACTCTGCTGAACGTGGCGCTCAAGAATGCCGACCTGCTGGTGAAGGATTTTCTCGTAGGCGGGCTGCCCTACGAGCCCGGACACCAAATCATTGAGTCGGGTCTCGTGAAACTCTACCGTCTGACCGGCAAGGAAGACTACCTTCGCCTCGCCAAATACTTCCTCGACCTGCGGGGCGACAAGGGCATTGCGCGCGCCGAATACTCGCAGACCCACCTGCCCGTCACCCAACAGACCGAAGCCGTAGGCCATGCCGTACGCGCCGCCTACATGTACAGCGGAATAGCCGACGTGGCTGCGCTCACCGGCAACAAGGATTATGTCAAGACCATCAACACCATATGGGACAATGTGGTGGAAAAGAAATACTACATCACCGGAGGCATAGGTGCGCTTCACGGAGGCGAAGCGTTCGGAGTCAACTATCAGTTGCCCAATCTCACCGCATACAACGAGACCTGCGCTGCCATTGCCAATGTGTACTGGAACTGGCGCATGTTCCTGTTTCATGGCGAGAGCAGATACTATGATGTCATCGAACGCACACTCTACAACGGAGTCCTCTCCGGCATAAGCCTCAAGGGCGACCGTTTCTTCTACCCCAACCCGTTGGAATCCAAAGGCGGCATACAGCGCCAGGAATGGTTCGGCTGCGCCTGCTGTCCGAGCAACATGTGCAGATTCATTGCCTCCGTCGGCGGATATATGTTCGCACACAAGGACAACGATGTCTACGTCAATCTCTATGCCCAATGCAAGGCTGAAATAGAATTGGGAAAGGAGACAGTAAAGATCACGGAGAAGACCGGCTATCCCTGGGACGGCAAAATAACCTTCACAATCGACAAAGGCAGAAAGGGCAGCAAGTCATTCGGCATGATGTTCCGTGTGCCGGGCTGGGTAAAGAATCAACCGACACCCCACGACCTCTATTACTATAAAGGTGCAACCAGCCACCCCGACATCACCCTCTACGTAAACGGCAAGCAAACCGACTACACCATGGAGAACGGCTTCATGAAAGTCAGCAGAGAGTGGAAACAGGGCGACCAAATCTCGTTCACCCTCCCGATGGACATCCACTTCACCCATGCCAACGACAAGGTGGCAGACTGCCTCGGCAAGGTGTCGATCGAGCGCGGACCGATTGTCTACTGCATGGAGAAGACCGACAACGACAATGCAGCATTCGATTCGTTCATCATTGAAGACGGAGCCAAGACCAGCGTGGAATGGACCGATGAACTCAACGGGCTGAACCGGCTCCAAGTGGAAGCCATGAACATAAAGGACAAGTCCCACTGCAACATGACAGCCATCCCCTACTACGCATGGGCAAACCGTGGCGACCGGGGCATGAAAGTGTGGTTTGCCAACAACGAAGATGTATTCACAAATCCGCTGGGCAAGATAGCCGAAGCCGACACCATCCGCCTTCAGTTGACAATGGAACCGCGCAACGACTACTCGCCCGACAACAAGCTGATGATTCAGAAACACGAAGTGGCCAACTGCCTTGGCATTTCCGAATCAGAACTTCAGAAAGAATTGGGAAGCAAGTTGGTTTACTCCGCCATCAATCCCGACGGCACGCTCAACATCGAAAGCACAGCCACTACACCCGGACACTGGTTCAACGACAAGAGTTTCGCATGCGGATGGACCGTAGGCAGCAAGGTTGCCAGTGAAATCCACATCGAAGACCAGATGTGGCTCCGCATCTGCCAGTTCCCCAACGCATGCAAGAGCGGCGACCACTTCACCATACGCCAGGCGCTCACCTACCGCGATGCCGACAAGACCTCGAGAGTAGTGTTCGAGACGAAGATAACAATCAAATAGAAGATTTCAGACAAAGGATTTGGTCTGACATTCTGCATCAACCTATCCACCATGTCATTGAAAGCGACCTTCGCAAACAATATCTACATGCAAGAAAGCAAGAATGTCATGTATGAAAACAATACCTCCGTGCTGTTTAGCATGGAGGTATTGTGCATGGGCAGAAGGTTCATGCCAAAGAGCAGGAATGATTTGTCCGAAGGCGGAAGGATATCGCCAAATAACATGGAATATTCGTCTAAGGGCAGAAGCAACATGCAAAAAGGCATGGAGGTTTCGCCCGTGGGCGGAAGAGTATTGCCGAACTGCACAAATGTTTCGCCCAAAGACAGAAGAATAATGCAAAAGAGCATGAAACTTTCGCCCGAAGGCGGAAGAGTATTGCAAAACTGCATGGAATGTCTGTTTATGAACACGAACTTACAAAAGACATGCAACACACTCAATTCCGAGAGCAAAAAACAATCTTTTTCAATGCAAAGCTGTTGGTTTCTTGGATTTTTTCCGTATCTTAGCAACCGCTAATGGGAAATCCATTGACGCAACACGACAGACTAATACATTTCAAACCAGAAGCATTATGAAAAAGATCAGTGGTATCAAGACTTCGCACATGAACAACGGCGCACACTTCACGTTCGCAAGCAACATCCTTGCACGCGCCGAAGCGGACAACGCCGTAATGGCAAAGTCTGCAGAACTCGTAGGCAAACTCAAGGCAGCAGTATGCGCAGAAGACAAAGCGCTGAACATATCGCAGAAAAGTTTCCTGACGGACGAAATAGTCAAAGCCAACAACGAGCGCGACTCATCCTACAGAGGCTATCGGAAAGCAGTAAAGGCATTCCTCTATATTCCAGAGGCAGATATGGCAGAAGCAGCCAAGGTTCTCGCCCAGCACATCAAGGATTACAGAATCAGTCCACGCGACCAACTCGACAAGAAGACGGGACTCCTGGTCAACTTCATCGACGACCTCGAGAACCGCTTTTCCGCACAAGTCAAGAAGTTGGGCCTGACCGCATTCGTCACCAAGATGAAGAAAGCCAACGAGCAGGTGCAGACGTCCACTCTGCAGCGCACCAAAGAGAGAATGGGCATTACGGTCGGGGCAATGCAGAATGCACGCATCGCAACCGACGACGCCTTCCGTTCACTGGTGAGGATGGTGAATGCCCTTGCCGTGGTATTCGGCGAAGACGACTACACCCCGTTCATCGACTATGTGAATGCCGAGATAACTCACTACAAGCGTGAGGTGCTCGAACAGAAGGCAGCGGCTACTGCAAGCCAGGCTGCAAATGCAGAAAGCGGCAGCGCAACCGCCGGCAGTGCATCCCAGGAAGACGAAGGCGATGACGGCGAAATGGCATAACAACAATTTTAACGGAACAGAAGAATATGAACAGATTATATCCACACCTTCGGACAATAGTGGGAACAGTGATGCTGACACTCTCAGCAGCATGCAGTGCCCAACTGAACGAAATGTATATCTCAGAACTCAGCACGGTCGAACAGTTGCCCGTAAACGAAATCACGTTCATCACACAAGACAGCGAAGGCTACATGTGGTATGGCACCACCGACGGACTGTGCCGCGACGACGGATACAACATCAAGACCTTCCGTTCCGACTTCAACACCCCAGCACTGATTGGGCGCAACCACATCAACTACATCGCAGAGGGCGACAGCACACACCTGTGGTTCAGCACAACCAAAGGAGTCTACATCCTGGACAAGAGTAACTACTCGATACGGTGCGTGGATGTGGACGACATACCGCGGCGTGAAATCTGTCTGTTGATCCGCACCCGCGACGGCTACGTGTGGTTGGGCGGAAGCACCGCTCTCTATCAGTTCCGCCCCGACGGACGGCTCGTGAAGAAGCGGAAACTCGGCCACGACGTGGCATCGATGTACGAAGACACCCACGGCAATCTGTTCGTAGGAGTCTATGCCGAAGGGCTCTACTGCCGCCCGGTGGGAATCGAAAACCTGCGGATGGTGCGCAAAGGACTCGTCCCGACATGCATGACCGAAGACCTTGTCAATGGCGGCTACTGGGTGTGTGAACAGGGAATATTCCACTTCACGTGCAATCCGCAAAACGAAAACGCAGCCACATCACTCACCGCAATAAAGAATCCTATGTACGGACACCGCGAAGTGACATTCTTCACACGCATCTACCAGCCAGAGAAGTCGCGCGTCATTTGGTTACTCTCCTACTATTGCGGAATCATTGCCCTCGACGCCCGAGGCAACCAGATTGAATTGCCCGACTTCATGCAAGTAAAGAACAACAACAACATGAACAGCCTCTACATCGACCGGGGCGGCAACATCTGGACAGCAGGATTCAACGTGGGCTGCAACATCATCTGCAAGAAACGCGACGGAGTGAAGAACATCAGCCTCACCGACATGAAGGTTAACCCAGGAAGCATCCCGTCAGTCACACAACTGGTGAAAGACGACGACGGATCCTTCTGGATATCGCAGAACCGGGAAGGACTCTACATCTACAATCCCACCACCAACGAAACTGCATTCCACTACAACGACCCACAGTTGAAGGTCCATCCGCTCTACCAAATAAACAATATAATCAAGTCAAAAGAACACAACACCGTATGGATTTCATTCTACGGAAACCGGTTGCTCAAACTCAGCCGAGAGGGAATGCAATTCAAGACACTCAAATACGTGAACCTCTCCACCTTCAACCTCACAGCCAATGCCATCACCTGCATGCAGGAAGACGAGCAGGGCAACCTGTGGATTGGTACAACCGACGGTCTGTTCAAATACCTCGATGCCTCCGGCAGAATTGAAGCGACAGCAGTAAAGACCGGAAAAGTCGCATGCATCACCCTCGGCACCGGCAGCGACATCTGGGTAGGACTGAGCGACAGCGGCATAAGGCACATCAACAAGCAAGGAAAACTGCAGTCGTTCATGGATCACACCGACATCAGCAGCATTGGGCTGTCCGGAGACAAGAATCTGTGGATAGCCACGGGCAACGGCAACGTATTCAAGTACAACTATGAAACGGGCCACACCGAAGACTTCACCGCAAGGCTCGGACTCAGCGGAAACAAGATAAACGACATCCTAACCGACGGCTACGGACATGTGTGGGTGTTCTCCAACCAGAGCGTGTCGGAACTGGATGTCAGGACTGGAGCCTTCCACACCATCTCCACCTCAAACGAGAACATCGCACTGCGCCGGATACTGCCCCACTCACTCTACTACTCGCGCAAAGAGAAGAAAATATACATCGGCGGCATTCCGTGCATCATGGCAGTGGATGCCGAAAGCAAGACAAGCAACGCAACACGCTACAAGGTGGTCATCACCGACGTAAAGGTGGCAAACAACAGCATCTGGTTCGACACCCTGCGCCACGAGTCGAACCGCTACATCGAACTCAGCCCCGACAATCCCAACGTGGAAATCAGTTTCTCATCACTCGACCTGATCCACGCCCGCACCAACCGCTACGCCTACCGCCTGCCGGGCATCCAGAACGAATGGATATATCTTGACGCAGGCAAGAACAAGGCGACATTCAACAACCTGCCCAAGGGCGAATTCAAGTTCCAGGTGAAGGCAGTGAACGACAACGGAGCATGGGACAGCAACTACACCGAGCTCACCATCCACCGTCTGCCGGCATGGTACGAAACCGTCCTCGCCCACATCTGCTACGCAATCCTCGCCATCGCCCTCATCGGCTACGCAATCCACCGCTACCAGCAACACACGAAGCAGAAGAACGAGAAGCGCGTTGCAGAACAACTCATACAGACAAAACTGCGCTACTTCACCAACATATCCCACGAACTGCTCACCCCGTTGGCAGTCATTTCCAGCATCAACGAGAGCATCGAACCCTCCGACGATGTCCAGGCAAAGAAACTGCTGCTCATCAAGTCGAACATATCACGGCTGAAACATCTGCTCCAACAAATCATCGACTTCCGCAAAGTGGAAACCCAGAACATCCGGCTCTACGTGGAGAAAGGCAACATCAGCAAGTTCGTGGAACGGATATGCAAGGAGAGCCTCATACCGCTGGCACAAGGGAAAAACATACGCATCAACATCGACAAGCCAATAGAAGACATCACGGGCTATTTCGACACCGACAAGATTGAGAAAATACTGTTCAACCTCGTTTCCAATGCCATCAAATACTCCGACGAGGGCAAGAAGATAACCATCAATATGGACCTCAAGCCCGGCGACAGAGTCACAATAGCAGTGAAAGACGAAGGCATCGGCATCGAACAGAAAGAACTCAACAAGATATTCCGACGCTTCTACAGTTCGCGCTTCAACGACGCCAGCCAGTCGAACGGCATAGGGCTCTCGCTCACCAAAGACCTCATTGAATACCATCACGGCAAAATCAGCGTCAGCAGCCAACGGGGCAAAGGATCCACATTCACCATCGAATTCCCGATTGGCAGAAATGAATACACTGCGCTCGAAATCAAGGACAAGACAAACGAAGAGCAGATAAGCATGCTGAAAAAAGAAATATCAGACATGGGAACCAACCAACACCCAGCCACCGACCATTCCGTACTCATTGTGGAAGACAATGTGGAAATGCTGTCCGCACTCCAGGAACTGCTCTCCAAACGCTACTACACCTACACAGCCACCAACGGCGAGGAAGCCCTCAGCGTGGTCAGCCAGCATCCCGAACTGCAGTTTGTGGTAAGCGACATAAGCATGCCGGTGATGAACGGCATCGAACTCTGCAAAAGACTGAAGAACGACATCAACACGAGCCACATCATTGTAGTCATGCTCACGGCAATGATATCAAGCGAGAAACAAGTGGAATCATACGATGCAGGTGCAGATGCCTACATACCCAAACCATTCGAGTCGAAGGTGCTCAACGCACTGCTCGTCAACCTGTGGACACAGAAAGAGAAACGCCAGAAAGCATTCCACGACAATCCCGACGAGAGCGCATCAATCACCGAACTGGAAGTGAACCGCCTCGACAAGGAATTCCTCGACAAGGCAATGGAAACAGTCAGCCGCAACATGAGCAGCGAGACATTCGACGTTGAGAAACTGGCTTCTGAACTGTGCATGTCGAGGTCCACACTCAGTCGCAAACTCAAGGCACTGACCGGTGAAACCCCGGCAGAATTCATCAAGTCGATAAAGATGAAACATGCCTATCGGCTTTTGAAGAGCCGCAACTATCAGATTATCGAAATCATGTTTGAAGTAGGCTACAACGACCGCCACTCCTTCACACAGGCATTCAAAAACCAGTTCGGCATTCTGCCGAGCAAAGTACAGGAACATTCGAACCAGAACACTTCTCCCGAACACGAATAAAGCCAATCCGTGCAGATAGGAAAGCTGGAGTTGCGATCAAGAATAGGAGCTGGCAGTCGAAACGACCGCCAGCTCCTATTCATTGCTTCACTTTACCGCCGTTATTTCCTACGGCGTTTCTCTTTCGGTTGCGATTTTGGCTGTGCCTTTGGTTGCGCCATCGAGTATTGTTCGTCGAAGTCGGCAAGTTTCTTTTCAAAGTACTGCTTGAAGTCAGTCCATTTGTAATAAGGGAAGTTGTCGGTCGGGAGTGGGAGGGTGGCTTCGGCTTCATTGAGCAGGGCTTTCATCAGGATGTCGCCCTTGCCACTCTTGGGACGGTAGAACACAAGCTGGATGTTGCAGCCCATGGGATAGATGCGGTAGTTGACCCACTTCTCGTCGAGGGAGGAGAGGTCTTCCACCTGGCGTCCGCAACTGTCGAGCTCGAGCAGGCATGCCAAGGGCATCACGCAGATTTCGTGTCCGAAACGGAGGGTGGCTCCGTTCCAGTCGGTCTTGTTGACAATGGTGTCGGCTGTGGCAAGGATGTTCTTCAGGAGATTTTCCTGACTGAACGGCATGATACCTCCGGTCTGAGGTGCGGCTCCATAACCCAAGTACCAGTCGACGTTCTTTATTTTCCAGAGGTCGTAGATTTCTTCTTTGGTGAAAAGGTCCATGAAGTCGATGTCGGTGTCATGGCTCTGCATGTTGGTTGCCATCTCGAAGGTGTGGCGCATGAAGCTGTTGGCATCGATGCTGTCGCGCACGTACTGAGGGTCGTTGAACAGAACGGAGCAGAAGCGGTCTGGATGTGCGTACTCACGCTTGGCGTTGGCTACTGCCTCCTGGCGCGAACGATTGTTGCCCTGACGTGCCACTTCCCCACTCCATCCCTGGTTGAGATAGTACTGGAAACTCTCACTCACGTCGTTGTGCATACGGGTATTGGGATTGAATGCCATGATTTCCTCACACTCGGCTGTCATGCTGAGGATGCAGCGCAGAACGACGGTGCTGCGGGCATCGACATAGGGTGTTCCCTTGAACACGCTGGGGAAGTGTTCGGTCATGCGCTTGCCAATCTGATGGTGTTGGCGCTCGCCCACTGTGGTGAGGTCGCCCAGACGTCCGATGGTAGTGGGATAGAACTCCTGCATGTCTTCCAGCACTTGCTTGCCTTTGGCGGTCAACTTGCCGAGGCGGTCTGCTTTCTCAAGTATCACGATGAGGTTGGAATAGTCCCAATCGCTCAGCAACCAGCGCGAGCCATGACGGCCGTAGTGGCTGATGTAGAACGGTTCGTAGCCTTTGGGTGATTTGGTGAGGGGTTTGACTGGGTCGAGATAGGCAAGATAATTGCCGCCTGCACGCAATGGATTTTCATAGATTTCTTCTCTCGCTGTCTGCGCCTGGATCATCGGAAGGGATGCCAGTGCAAGGGTAAGGGTCAGAAAGATTTTCTTCATGTTTACTGTTGATGGTCTTTGATTGATAAATTAATGAGCATACAAATTAAGCGTTTATTTTCGGAACAATCAAATTTCTGGCAAGAAAAAAGCAGTCAACTGTTGATTGACTGCTTTTGTAGTATGCTGACGGACGATTATGCAATGTCCGCAGAGAACTGTCAGATGGATTTCTCCACATCCCAGGTGAATGCTCTCAGGCCCAGGAGGGGACTGTCTTCATCCACCTTGTGGAGACGGGCAAGCAGGGCGTCTGCCTGCTGATCATCGACGAAGGTGAGTATGGAACTGTTGTTTGATGGCCAGGCATGGGAACCAAGGTGCGGGTCGCCGGTTTTTGTGCCGCGTCCGCCGGTCAGTGGGAACAGTGTGTAGCCTCTGACGTTGGTTGCATCAAGCACCTCGATGACATTGTCGTGGTGTGCCTGGTCGTATGATATAAATACTGCTTTCATATTCTTTCTGTTATGAATGTCTCTTGTTTTTGGAGGGACGGTTGCGTGGAACCGCCTCCTTTTTATCAAATTTCCTCGTCGAGGTGTTTGGTCTTGTGGTCGCCTGTGAAGAACTGTTCCTCGGATGCATGGTCTTTCCAGTATGCATTGAGTTCGCGCTGTTCCTTCATCTGCTTACGCTTTCTCTTGATGCCGACTGCTCCGAAGATGCAGAACATGGCAGGTGTGTAGATAAGCGTGAGGACGGTGGCTATGGTAAGACCTCCGATGACGCTGACACCGAGCGGACGCCACATCTCTGCACCTACACCATGGCTCACTGCCATAGGTACCATACCGAGGATGGTGGTGAGGGTGGTCATGAGCACTGGGCGCAGACGGCTGCGTGCTGCCACCACTGCCGAGCGGACGAGTCCGAAGCCTCGTTCGCGCATCAACTGCGTGTAGTCGATAAGCACGATACCGGTCTTCACCACGATACCGATCAGCATGATTCCTCCGAGCATTGACATCACGTTCAGACTGGTTCCGGTCAACACAAGGGCAAGGATGATACCTGAGAATGCGAAGACTACGGAGATCATGATGATGAACGGATAAGTCAATGATTCGAACTGGGCTGCCATGACGATGAACACGAGCATGACGATGAGGATTCCAAGGGTACCGAGGTCGCGGTTACTGTCTTGCTGGTCTTCGTAGGAACCTGCAACCTGGACACTTATATCGTTAGGGATATTCATCTTGTCGATGATGCTGTTACCCAATGCCACACCGTCGGAAAGGGCTTCACCGTCTGCAAGCACTGCATTGACTGTGACGATACGCTGACGGTCCTTACGCTCGATGGTTGGCGGAATGGATGATTCCTCGACTGTGGCAATGTCGCGGATTCGGATGTTCTTGCCCGAGCCGTTGGGGATGAGCATATTTTCTACGTCCTCGACCGACTCACGGTTCTGCACTTCGTAGCGCACCTTGATGTCATATTCTTCTCCATCCTCACGATAGTAGGAAAGGAGCGAACCAGTGATGAGGTTGCGCACGCTTGCGGCCGCGGTTGAGAGTCCGAGTCCTTCGTTTGCCAATTTCTCGCGGTCGAAATTGATGACCAATTCGGGTTGGTAGTCGGAACGGGAAACAAGACTCTGTGTGATTATAGGATTTTCCTTCAACTTGTTGCTCAATTCGGTTGCGACATCATAGGTCTTCTCCAAATCATATCCGTAGATTTCGAACGATGCCATCTGCTGTCCACCCATTGACGAGTTGGAACCACCCATCATGACATTGTATTTGGCAAGTTCTGGGATTTCCTTACAGTCGCTACGCATCTCGTCACAAATCTGTGCCAAGCCTTCTTCACGTTCGTTTGAAGGCACGAAGTTCATGTTGAATGATATGATGTGCGCACCGTTGTCGGAGAGAGATGCATAGGTATTGTCGTCTCCTGCCTGACCAACTGTGAAGTTACATGCACTCAAATTTTCACCATAGCGCTTCATCCATTTTTCGGACAGGCTCTTTGCAAGTGCTTCGGCCTTCTCCACACGTGTACCGATTGGCAACTGCAGGGTGATACCCACACGACCGGAGTCGTTGGCCGGGAAGAATTCACTCTTTAGTCCGAATATCTCCATGACAGCAATACTCATGATGAAGAACACAACACAGCCTATCATGACTGTCCAGCGGTGGCGTACAGACCAGTTGATCCGACGCTCATACCAGCGGTCGAGTCCGTCGAGTGCATGCTGGATAGGGCCATAGATGGTTTTGAACATCTTGCTCTGCTTCTTTTGCAGACGAAGCATCTGGGCACAGAGCATAGGGGTGAACGAGAGGGCTGACGTGGTTGATATAGTCATGATGATACACATCATCCATCCCAACTGTTTGAAGAGCACTCCGGACATACCCGACACCATGGTCAGAGGGAAGAACACGGCAATCATGGTCAGAGTGGACGCAATGACGGAAATCGTCACCTCATTGGTGGCATGGATTGCCGCCTGTTTCGGGTCGGAACCTCGCTCAATGTGGGTTGTTACGTTCTCCAGCACCACGATGGCATCGTCCACCACGTTACCTATCGCAATTGACAAACAAGACAGTGACACGATGTTGAGTGAACCGCCCGTTGCATACAGATAGATGAACGAGGCTATCAACGACATCGGGATGGTGATGGCGATAATCAATGTGGCACGCCAGCGGCCAAGGAAGACGAACACGACGAGAACCACGAATATCATGGCATAGCCGATGGTTTCACCCAATGAGTTCACTGTGCTGGTGATGTTGTCGGAAGTATTGACGATGACACCCAGCTTGACGTCGGACGGCAAGTTCTTCTGAAGTGTAGGCATCATTGCCAGGACTTTATTGGAGATACCCACGGAATTGGCTCCCGACTGCTTCTGGACAATGATCATTGCTCCTTGCACGCCGTTGGTGTAAGTACGCTGTGCACGTTCCTCCACATTGTCGACGATGCGGGCAACATCTCTCAGATAGACTACAGCACCATTGTGAGTACCTACAACGACATTGAGCATCTGCTGCGGGTCGGTGAACTCACCTTCCACACGCACTGTGTAGGTCTGGGTACCGATATCAATCGTACCGCCAGTGACGTTCTTGTTCTCGGCAGCAATGGCCTGGCTGACCTGGGCAGCACTCAGTTCGTATGCCTCCATCTTGTTGGCATCCATATAGACGTTGATTTCACGCTGCGGAGCACCTGATATTGACACTGTGCCGACTCCATCGACACGTGCAAGTGGGTTTGCCACATTATCGTCCAATATCTTGTAGAGTGCCTGCTGGCTTTCGTGTGCCTGTGCCGACAAGATGATGATAGGAATCATGTCGGTGGAGAACTTGAACAGGATTGGGTCGTTCGCATCCGTAGGGAGCGAGTTGGAAACCATATCCAGTTTGTCGCGCACATCGTTGGTCAAGTCATCAATGTCGTATCCGTATTCAAACTCGAGGGTAAGCACTGACACATTCTCCTTTGAGTTGGATGTGATGTGCTTGAGGTGCTCCACTGAGTTCAGGGTGTTCTCGAGCGGACGCGTCACGTTGTTCTCAATATCACTAGCCGAAGCTCCGTTGTAGTAGGTCAGAATCATGATTGTATTCGTATCGATGTCCGGATACAAGTCGATAGGCAACTTCAACAGAGAGAAGAGACCCAGAATTATGACCGCAAGGAAGCAAAGGCACGTCATTATCGGGCGTTTCACCGCCCCTTCATATAAACTCATAGTATATTTTCTCTTACTTTACGACCTTTACTTCAACTCCATTTGCAAGACGTGACATACCTGCGACAACGACCTTTGCACCCGGTTCAACACCGCTGATGATTTCGTACTTGTCGCCGATATGCTTGCCAAGTTCCACCTTGTCATAGCTGACCTTTCCGTCCTTGTAAGTATAGACGTAACGGTCGCCTGCACCAACCTGCTTTACAATAGACTCGTCGGGAACGACTACGTGCTCTGCATTCTCCATTGTGATAGTGGCACGTGCAAACATTCCCGGACGCACCTTTTGGTCCTTGTTATTGACTTTCACCTCAACTGGGAATGTGTGGGTAGCCTCGTCGATTGTAGGATATACGATAGACACTGTTCCTGTGAAACTTTCGTCAGGATATGCATCGAGTGTGACGTCGATGTCCTGTCCCACCTTTATATATCTGTAGAATGTCTCGGATATATTGATAAGCAACTTGACAGGATTGAGCTGCTCGATGGTCAGGATTGGATTACTTGAACTGTACATATCGCCGTTGTCGTAGTTGCGGGCAGTCACTACTCCGCTGACCGGTGAAATGAGCTGTGTGTTCTGCACAAGCTGCTTGTACTGAGTTGTGAGAATGTCCAGCTGCATCTTTGCATTGTCGTATTCAGACTTTGAAGCGCCTCCAACTGAATAGAGCTGGCTGATACGGTTGAATTCCACCTTTTGGTTCTCCTCCTGCAGTTTCAACTGACGGAGGTTGGATGCATCGAGCTGTACGAGCAGCTGACCTTTATGAACCTGGTCGCCAACCTCTACATAAATAGTCTCGATACGGTAAGGAGTGTTTGGGGCGATATTGTTCTTCACATCGCTCTCCACTGTTGCTGTATAAGTCTCTGTCTGTGGAATGTTCTGGACTTCAACGTCTGCAACCTTAACTTCTACTTTCTCCTTGGTTGTTTCTGAGTCCTTCTTGTCGCTGCTTCCGCAAGCAGTGAAAGTAATAGCAGAAGTCAAAGCCATTACGAATAAAACATGTTTTTTCATATCTCTATCTGTCATTTTATTATTTCAAGTATGTTTCACGTCCCAATGTATAGTCAAGTTCTGACTTGTTCACCAGATAATCATAGATGGACTGGTTGTAGGTGAGCTCTGCCTGCGTGAGTGCAACTTCGCTCTGGTTGAGTTCGAGGATTGTTCCCTTGCCCACATCATATCTCTTTGCTGCAATGGAAACAGCCTTGTCTGCCTGCTTCACTGCCTCTTTGTTGCTTTCCACCTGCACGATGCTTGATGCCATGTTGTGCATGTAACTCTGTGCTGACATTGCCAACTGGCGCTGTGTGTTCAGGCGGTTGTCCTCAAGTTCTGCAAGCTGCAGTTTGGTGGTCTTCAGCTTTGTCCAGTTTGATGCCTTGAAGATTGGAATACTTACTCCGATGGAGAATGAAGCTGAAGGCGACCAGTCGTAATCCCACACACTCCAGTTCTTGTTGTAGAGTGACTGGTATTGTCCTGTCAGCGAGAAAGACACTGTCGGCATGAAATTGGTCCTCTGTGTCTTGAGGGTGCGCTCGAGCAAGTTGCGGTTGATGTCGAACTGGCGCATTGACGAGTTGTTCTCCAATGCAGCTTCAGTGTCTGCCACCTCCGCCAAGACAAGGTCGTTCTCATAGTTCTCGAGCTTGTCGTTGATGACAACTTTGGTTTCCGGGTCGATGCCCATAAGCACCTTCAGCTGGAGTTCGGCCAATGTGAGTGATGTCTGGGTGCTTACGAGGCTTGAGTTCATGGAACGCATCTGTACCTCAGCACTAATCTTGTCGTACTCGCTTACTGACCCAACCTTGTACTTCTCGTTTACAACGTCATAGTTTTCCTTGCTGGTCTTATAGCTTTCCTGCATCACCTTGTAAGAGTCTTGCGACAACAGCATCTGATAGAAAGCCTTTGTCACCTGATTGACCAAGTCGAGGCGGGAATTGCGCGCCTGTTCTCTTGCCAACTCGATGTCAACCTTTGTCAGTTTCATGTTCTGATAGACAGCAGGAGCAAAAAGAGGAATGTTGACTGTACCTGAGAGAGCGCCTGTATTGGTGTTGTCCTCTCCCATCTTGAACTTGTTTCCTCCAAGATTCATCTCGGCAGCAAGCAGTGTGTGTTGGATACTTGCTGACGCAGTAACTTCCGGAAGCAAAGCCTGCCAAGCCTCCGTATCGGCTATCTTCTTGACTTCAATCTGTTTGTCGGCTACCTTGATTGTGGGATTCTCATCAAGGGCAATGTCGATAGCCTGCTGAAGTGTGAGGTCGAGCTGTTGGGCACTTGTATACATAGCGCTCAGCACCAAGCCTACACCTAAAAGCAATCTTTTACCTTTCATTTCTATTATATATTCTGTTTCTGATTAATTCAATACATCGTTTCTATTCGGGATGCAAAGTTACGCATTTTTTCAGGGCAAACATCCACGTTGACAAATCAAACAACGGCAGGTTCCGACCATTTAACTTTAATTACCCAAACAGTCAAACCTAATGAGTTAAAAAACGGACCAAACGACAATTTCCCATCCCGACAAAATACGATTTTAGCAAGTAACATGACTCTCTACCCTACTCTATGTCCTACTACAACTTCGACTCTACTTACCCTACTCTACTTTGCACTCTACTTGCCCTACTCTACTCTTCTCGACTTTTCTTACACTATTTCCTCTACCCCACCGACAATCACACCCAGTTGCTATTCATTGTGTCGTCCGCAATTGGGACACACACCCTTACGCCGCATCTTCTCGCCGCAATAGCCACACACATACACACGGCGGATGTAGTGGAAATAAATCCAAAGTAGGACGGCTATATAAACTGCCGTTATGATGTAGCCTACATAGATGATGGTGGTCCACGAAATGACAAGATATGAAATCATGGAAATGCCAAGCAGTTCCAGTATGTAGGAAAATCCCTGAATGGTGTAGAAATTGTGATAGACCTCAATAATCATTGCCACGAACACGATAAGCGCAAGCCACACCAGGGTCATCAGCACAGCCATGACTGGAGGCAAGACCAAAGGATTGAGTGTGGGATGGAAATAGTATTCCTGCCAAAACTCTGGTGCGAAATTCTGTATTCCGGCATACAAGCAGGCAGTCAACGACACCAGAATCAATAGGAATATCGGATAGAAACTATCCATATTCTCAAACCGGAATATCTGCAGTGTATGTTTCGAACCCCGGCTAAAGAAGAAGCACAGCAATCCGAGCGCCACTATAGCAGACATCCATGTGGAACGGCTGCCAGTCAGACGGTCAATCATCTGCGAGATCATGTCATCGGGCACACAGCACTTCAGCAGTTCTTCTTCGGAAGTCCAACCCATCGTAAACTGGTCGCGCGCCACCTTCACCAGCAAAGTGTCGTTCATGTGTATGTCGGCAACGGCTATCACATCGCCTTTGTGGACCACACACGTATCTACCATCTCGTCCTCCCCAGGAAACAGGACGAGCGAATCGGCTTTGACCACGAAATTGAAGTTGTTGGTGTAATGGTGCAGCAAACGAAACTCGATGCTGTCTGCCTGCGCCTGGGTCAGTTCATACAAGGTATCCGACTTCTCTATTGCGGTAATCAATGAATCGCCCGACATCACATCGTCCCGTTCCTCTTCAGCATTGCAAGCGAAGAGAACTACAAGAACCAACAATATGACGATCTTGATACCTTTCATTTTCTGTTCCTATACTTTCGTTCCTATACCTCTGTCCCTAAACTTTTACGTCCACCACCTTCATCATGCATTGTTTGCAGTCGAAATCCAGGCGGAACCGTTTGCCGTTGGCAAGTTGCAAAAACAAGTCTGTTTCATATGTTCTGCCATTGTCAGCAGTTTTCTTGGGATTTTTGTAGCACCAGCCCAACGAATATCTTATGCAATGCTTGCAGTACATCACCGGCACACCCTGCGGATGCGACTCCTCATAAGCCGGGTCGACTTCCCCGTAGCCTTGTTCATGATAGAACTCCATTGCCTTTGCGTTGTAGACATTGCCAAGGTATGTGATTGGAGCCTTCTTGACTTCTGCGCTGACTGACAAATTACACACTGGCTTTTGTTCGGGCATAAAATTGCGAACTGACTTCTGTTCAGGCATGGCACCGGCAGCCGGCACACTAGCAATCAACTGACGTCTCCATTCCGCCAACAACGACGAGGGAATGAACCAGTTTTTCTTGTAGTCAATATTCAGTGCTCGCAATCGGTAAATCGTACCGCCCAATTTGGAGAGCTGGCGTTTGATATTGTCCGACTGATGGGTGCGTGCAAGTTCCTTCTCGCAGACTGCCTCAATGGAAGCCGACATGCCGTAGTCGTCGGTCATCGACAATCTGAATCCTTCCGGTGTTTCTGTCAGTGTCATGTCGACAGGTATGAACCTTTCAGCACTGTCACCCTGCAGCACATCGTCGAATGCCTTGTCGTAATTGCGGAAGATACGCATCTTTGGCTGCAGGTTGCGTGGCATCTCACGCGGATACAGCCGTCCGTTCTCCACCTTGTTTATTCTGAATCCGAAAAGTTTGCCTGTCTTGTCGATAAAGCACAAGCCATCGCCGTTGGCAAATGGTTTGATGCCAGCCACAGTGAAACAATTCGGGTGAATTTCCTTCACTGTTCCCATCTCCTCTCCCATTGCTTTGGGAGTTTCGAACGAGAAGATACGTTCATTGCGGCCATAAAGGAAATAGCTTGTGAACCCGCGGTTAAAACTCTTGTTCACGTCCGGCTGGAACTTCAGGTCAACCTGTCCCACTGATGCGCGGACATATTCGCTGGGTTGTGAACGTACTATCATATTCAGAGCCTCGCTGTAAGCCGCAGTCACATTCTTTACATAATCTACGTCTTTCAGCCGCCCTTCAATCTTGAACGATGTGACTCCTGCATCAATCAATTTCTGCAACGAACCGATTTGGCACAAGTCCTTGAGCGAAAGCAAGTGTTTGTCCTTCACCACAACAGTTTCTCTCACGTCACGTCCCCTTCGGGATTGCTGCACAAGGTCGAACGACATACGGCAGACCTGTGCACACTCGCCTCTGTTGGCACTTCTGCCGAACAGACATTCGCTGGCATAGCAATGTCCGCTCAGACTGACACACAGTGCTCCATGCACGAACGCCTCAAGTTTCACGTCCGGACACTGTTGGTGTATGGTCTGTATTTCCTCCAGCGACAGTTCGCGAGCCAACACCACCTGATCATATCCCCAATCACGCAACTGGCGCACTTTCTCCGGAGTACGGTTGTCCATCTGAGTGCTGGCATGGAGTGGGATGGGTGGAATGTCGAGTTTTTTCAATGCCATGTCCTGCACTATCAGAGCGTCCACATGGATGTCATAGAGTTGGCGGACAAGAGTCTCGACATCGTGCAGTTCACTGTCCTTAAGGATTGTGTTGACAGTGGCATAAACCTTGGCAGCAAACTGATGGGCATAATCCACCAGCCGCTTTATATCCTTCAAACTATTGCCCGCAGCCTCGCGCGCCCCATACTTCGGAGCACCAATATACACCGCATCAGCACCATGGCGGATTGCCTCGATGCCAATGTCTGCATTACGTGCTGGAGCCAACAGTTCTAACTTAATCATGAATGTCGTCTATATTATAAGGTGTAGTCTGGTAGACATAATAATTCAGCCAGTTGGTGAACAACAGGTTTCCGGTTGATCGCCATCTCACCACAGGTCCCTTGTCGGGGTCATCGTCCTTGTAGTAGTTCTTAGGCATCTGTATCGGCAAGTTCTTTGCGAGGTCACGCTTATATTCTGCATCCAATGTGAGCGGTGCATACTCCGAGTGTCCCGTGATGAAGAAGTCGCGTCCGCCTCGGGCAGTGACAATATGTACTCCTGCTTCGCCCTCGCCCATTGATATTATCCTCAATCCCGGCACTGCCTTTATCTCGCCGGCATCGAGGGTTATGTGTCGGCTGTGCGGCACATAGAACTCATCGTCGAAACCTCTGAATATAGGCAGCTGTGGGTCAAGCGCATGATGGCGGAACACACCGAACACTTTCTCCGATGTGGCATGTTTCTGTATTCCATAGAAATGATACAGTCCAGCGAAAGCAGCCCAACAGATGTAGAGGGTTGATGTCACATTGCTGTGTGCCCAGTCCATCACCTCCTGCAGGTCGTTCCAGTAGGTCACATCCTCATATTCCATGCCCTCCAGCGGAGCCCCGGTAATGATAAGTCCGTCATACTTCTTGTACTTCATGTCTTCAAAATCATGATAGAACGCCTTCATGTGTTCCACCGGAGCGTTCTTCGACGTATGGCTCTTTATCTTCATGAACTCTATCTCTATCTGCAGAGGAGTGTTCGACAGTATGCGGACAAAATCCGTCTCTGTCGTTATCTTTATCGGCATCAGATTGAGTATTGCTATCCTCAGCGGACGAATATCCTGGTTAAGCGCACGCGTGGTGTTCATAACAAAGATATTCTCTTTCTTGAGCAACTCAATTGCCGGAAGTCTGTCTGGAAGTTTTAATGGCATTTATGTTCTCCTTTCTTTAACTTCATCTTTAGCCTCACATATAACCACAGCGTGCCTGAGGGTCATCAGGCACGTCCGTTTCCGTATCGTCTACCAAATGTTTACACGTTTGTCCTTCGGAATGAACATTGGGTCTTTCTCGGTGATTCCGAATGCCTCATACCATGCATCTATCTGAGGAAGTGCTCCGTTCACGCGCCATTCGCCAAGTGCATGAGGGTCGATGGTAGTGAGTCGGCGCATTTCTTCCTTGGTGATGTTCTGTGCCCACACTCCTGCGTAGGCAATGAAGAAGCGCTGCTCGGGTGTGAGTCCGTCGATGGTTTCCAACGGCTTGTCCTTGGTCGCATTCTTGAATGCTGTGTATGCAATCTTCAGTCCTCCGTGGTCGGCGATGTTCTCACCCTGGGTCAGTTCGCCGTTGGCATGCAGGCCTGGCAGCACCTCGATATTGTTGAAGAAATCGACCATCACCTTAGTGTGCTCCTTAAACTTGACATCGTCGCCTGCAGCCCACCAGTTGTTGAAGTTACCGACCTTGTCGAACTGACAGCCCTGATCGTCGAAGCCGTGGGTCATCTCGTGGCCAATCACGACACCGATAGCACCATAGTTGAAGGCATCGTCGGCCGACATATCGAAGAACGGATACTGCAGAATGCCGGCAGGGAAGCAGATTTCGTTGGTGGTCGGGTTGTAGTAGGCGTTGACCGTCTGCGGTGTCATATACCACTTGTCGCGGTCGACAGGCTTCTTATAGTTCTTGTTCACTTCGTCTTTCACGAACCATGCAGAAATGTCCTTCATCAGCGCATAAAGGGTCTTTTCGGGATTGATATCCATATCGCTGTAGTCCGTCCACTTGTCCGGATAGCCGATCTTCACGCGGAAGGCTGCAAGCTTCTCCTTGGCCCTCATCTTGGTCGAGTCGCTCATCCAGTCCTGCTGGTCGATGCGCTCGGCAAGAGCCGTCTGCAGGTTCTTGACGAGTTGCGTCATGCGTTCCTTGTTCTCTGCAGGGAAATACTTCTCGACGTACATCTGTCCGACGGCCTCGCCCAGGATGGCGTTGACAGACGAAACCGAACGTTTCCAGCGGGGTTTCATCTGCTGCTTGCCCGACATCACGCGGCCGTAGAAATCGAACGACTCGGCATAAATCTCATCGCCCAGCACACCGGCAGCGCCTTCGAGCAAAGACCATTCCATCCAATCTTTCAGTCCTTGCTCGGGAGTCTCGTTGAGGATGGCCACAGCCTCTTTGATAGCCTCAGGCTGACCTACCGACAGGGAGTCGAGGTCAGTGATAAGCTGCGACTCGAAGAACTCGTCCCAGTCCAATCCGGGATAATCTTTCTTGAGTGCCTCGAACGACATTTTGTTGTAGTTGCTTGCAGGGTCACGCAATTCGACTCTGCTGCGCGAAGCCAGGGCCATACGGTGCTCGAGATTCCACACGGAGTTCATCTTGCCGGTAGCTGTCTGCTCGTCGCAGCCAATCAGCTGGAACATCTTGACGATGTGCTTCTTGAAGGCCTGACGGATATTCTCCATTGCAGGGTCATCGCTGATGTAATAGTCTTTGGTGCCGAGCGTAAGTCCACCCTGGCCGATTTCGACCATATTCATGTCGCTGTTCATCATGTCGGCACCGATGCCTGAGGCAATCAGATGAGAGCCACCATAGAGCTGTTGTTTGTTCATATAGCTGACAATGGCTGCGCGCGAGTCAAGAGCCTCGATAGCTTCAATATCCGGAAGAATCGGCTTGCAGCCGTCTTCATTCTGACGCACAGAGTCCATCTTCATCTTGTAAAGGTCGCCAATCTTCTGTGCGATGCTGCCGCGGGCATTGTCTTGTGCCGACAGTTCCTCGATCAGCGCGCGAATCTGCTCGCGGTTGTTCTCGGCAACGACATCGAAGCTGCCGAAACGTGAATACTCTGCAGTCAGCGGATTGTTCTTCATCCATCCGCCGCAAGCATACTGATAGAAATCCGTACCAGGTGCTACGGAGTCGTTCATATTCTCCAACCTGATACCTATGCCAAGCTGATTATTCTGGCACGAACTCAATGCAATAGCCATCACTATCAATGATGTTAATTTTTTAGAACCCATAGAATTCCAGTTTTTATGTTAATCTGACCACAAAGGTAAGACAAATATCCGTAAAATGCAAACGGAGGCGCAAACTTTAATCCGTTTGCGCCTCCGCTGGCATTTTTGACAAGTGGACTTACTTAAACCGAACCTTCTTTTGGTCGTGGTGCATCTTCCTGCATAACCTGAATGGCAAGGTCGTACACCTTGTCCTTCTGGAGGGCAAAAGCCTCGTCCATACGGGCATTGAGCAAATCGGCAACATCGTCGGCAAACAGGCCGAAAGCCGCGAAGTCGTCATCGGGCGTAAACTCGAGTTGCAAGTCAAACCACAACAGGCGGAAGAATGCCTTGACATCCTGTGTGGTCTTGAGCGGCTTGCGGTAGGCGGGATTGTCCGTCACCCGGCAGTTCAAGGTTTCATCCATATCGTTATGTTGTATTACAGTTGCAATCTTACTCTATTACCACACCGCCGTTGCAGGGAATCACGACGTTGAGCGTCTGTTTCTTGCCGAGCTTCACCTGCTTCTTGCTTCCCTCGAGCCGGTCGTTGTCGCTATAGACGTCGAGCATCGTGCCGGCAGGAATCATGTCGAGCTTGAGGGTTTTCTTCAGCGGCTGCTTCTCGGCGTTGATTCCGACCACATACCATTTGTCGGCATGACGGCGAGCCATGATGATGTACTTGCCGGGATAGCCGTCGATGAAACGGAGGTCGTCCCAAGTGGTCGGCACTGCCTTCATAAAGTCGATGGCCCATGCCGGAGCATCGGTCAGGTTGTTGGGAGCTAAGGCAAAGTGCTGCACCGACGACTGGAAGAGGACGGACGTAGCGATGGCGAAGACATCGGACGTGATGCGGTGATTGCCCGACTTGTTGTCACGGCCGTAACGCACGTTGAGCGCACTGCCGCCGAAATCCATGCTGCCCACTGTGTTGCGCACGAACGGATGGATGCAGGCGTTTTGGGCCTCGGCGTCGCACATGGTCTGCTGGAAGTGCAGGTTCTCGCTTGCCAGCACGGCCTCGCTTGCCACATAGTTGGGGTACATGCGTTCCCAGCCTCTCGGCAGCGTGCAACCGTGGAAAATTACCTCGATGCCGTAATCGTTGGCGTCGATGAGAATGTCCTCATAGAGTTTTATGGTCTCCTGCTTGTCGCCGCCAAAGAAGTCGACCTTGATGCCGCGGATGCCAATCTTCTGCATCCATGCCATTTCCTGGCGCCGCTTGAGCGTGTTGTTCATAATGCCGCGCGGACCTTGAGGAGCATCGTTCCATGTGCCGTTGGAGTTGTACCAGAGGAAGAGGTCAACACCCTTCTGCTTGCCGTACTTAGCCAGTTCTTCCACCTTAGGATAGCCAATCTGAGTGTCCCAAAGTGCATCCACGAGCACGGTCTGATAGCCCATGGCAGCAGCGAAGTCGATGTAGCGCTTCTGCTCGTCGAAGTTACACGACCAGTCCATGCCGATAATCCAGCTCCAGGTGCCTTTGCCGTATTCATAAGTCTTTGAAGCCTCGTACTTCGGAGCAACGACGTCGAAAGGAATGGTGGTCTCGACGATAGGTTTCAAAGTCGTGCCCACGGTGATGGTGCGCCAAGGGGTGTCGCCCGGCAGAGCGAGTGCCGGATTGGCAGAACCCTGTCCGTTCATCTCCTCCGGCATCGGATTGGCAATCCGATAACCACCCTCAGCCTTGTCTGTCAAGCGGCAAGCTGCATAACCGGCATCGGTGCCGGTCTCGGAAAGGAGAATCCAGCCGTTGTCACCATTCCTGAAAAGGCAAGGGAAGGTGTAGCCAAGGTCGCTGCGCTGAGTGCCTACAGGCACGTCGAGTGCATAATTGGTTTCGTAGCTTGGGGCTGTGCGTGCAAAGCCGCCCATCGGTCGCATCTGAGGGCAGAGGAACGAGGTCGTTCCCTCGGGCATCTGATAGGAAGTGGCTTCCTCCTTCACCACTAGGCAACGGGTGGCGCCTTGCTGATAGACGTGATAGCGGAAGGCGATGTCGTTGTCACCCACCTGGAAAATCACGTCGTAGATTTTCTTGCCGTCCTTGGAGAAAGTCAGCGTCAGCTTGTTGGCACGGTAGTCCACATGACTTTTCTTAATGCGGTCGAGCCGGTAGCTGTCGGTTACGGTTACAGGCTCTGAAGCCTCGGTCAAGGTCATGCCTTGGGTGAAATCGCCGATATTGGTGTTCAAGCCTAGAGCGGAAGGCAGGAGGAAAGTCTTGCCTTCGAGGCTCACCGAATAGTTCGGTTTGCCGTTGTCATCGTTCACTGTCACTGCAAGGAGGCCGTTAGGGCTCTTCACTTGCTTCTCCGTTGCGCCTGCCGGCAAGGCCAGCATCGCCAATGCTGCACAGAGCAAAATCTTCTTATTCATGTTCTACTTTCTAAATTTGTTTTTGTTCTACTTTTGCCAGTTGAGTCTAGATTACTCGTACAATAACAACCCGGGACGTATGTAAACTATTTATCCGGTCTGAACACATAGGTCTTGCCGGCCTTCGTTTCCAAATCATATTCATATACGGTCGGGATGTTGGCCTTGACGCCCTCATCCACACGCGGCTGTTGCAGCGGCTGCTTGACTATAGCCGAGGCGAGCAAGGCATTGGAACAAGCGCCCTCGGCCGTCTTCAGCCCCTTTGCCTTCAGCGGAACATACGAGCGGATACGCACTGTGCCGCCGATGGTCGAATGAATCCTGGCTACGTCAAGATGGCCGTCGCTCCAGGTCATATCCACCACAAAACCGCCGCGTGCAGCAAGGCCCTTGACCTCGCCGTCAGCCCAAGCGTCGGGCAAAGCCGGCAGGAAATGCACGGCTCCGTCATGGCTCTGCAAGAGCATCTCGGCTATGCCGGCCGTCACGCCGAAGTTGCCGTCTATCTGGAAAGGCGGATGTGCATCAAAGAGATTGGGATACGTACGGCCATCCTTCGTCGAAGAATGTTTGGTTTCTATGGCAGGCAACAGATGCAGCATGTTGCTGATAATCCGGAAAGCATGGTTGCCGTCGAGCATACGCGCCCAGAAATTGGTCTTCCAGCCAAGGCTCCAGCCCGTAGCCATATCGCCACGCTGTTTCAGCGTATTGGCTGCGGCATGAAACAGCTCGGGGTGTGTGAACGGAGAAATCTGGTTGGACGGATACAAGCCGTAGAGATGGGAGATGTGCCGGTGGTCGTTTTTCGGGTCATCGGCATCGACGAGCCATTCCTGCAGCTGTCCGTACTTGCCTATCTGCATAGGCGGTATCTGGCTCAACAACGTCTGCATATCCTTGCGCTCGGCCGCATCCACATTCAAAATCTCAGAAGCCTGTATAGCATTGGACAAGACATCGAATGCAATCTGATTGTCCATCGTGCACCCTGCAGTGACGGCTGTGCTCTTTCCCTTCGGTCCCTGTTCGGGGCTGACGGAAGGCACAGTTACCTTCCACCCGGTGCCGGGGAGACTTTGCATATAATCCAGATAGAACTCTGCAGCGCCCTTCAGGACAGGATACCACTGCTCGAGGAATGCCTTGTCGCCCGTATAGAGATAGTGTTGCCACAGATGGGTCGAGAGCCAGGCACCGCCGTTGGGGAACATACCCCACTGTGCGCCGTCGACGGGCCCGGCTATGCGCCAGATGTCCGTATTGTGGTGCGCCATCCAACCCCGGCATCCATACATCTCGCGGGCCGTCCTGGCACCGGTCTCACTCAAGTCCTTGACGAGCGAGAAGAGCGGCTCAGTGGTTTGGTTCAAGCGTGTGACCTCGGCCGGCCAGTAATTCATCTCCGTATTGATGTTGATAGTATATTTGCTGTCCCATGGTGCACTGAGATTGTTGTTCCACACTCCCTGCAGATTGGCGGCCTGTCCGCCGGGCTGCGATGAAGAGATAAGCAAATAACGCCCATAGTTGAACATCAAGGCGACCATCGCCATGTCTTTGCTGCCCACAAACTTGTCGAGCCGCCTGTCGGTAGGCAACAGCGAATTGCCGTCGGCCGGAAGGGTCAGACTGACGGTGCCGAATTGCTGCTGATAGGCCGACACATGGCGTTTCTCTAACTGAGAAAAACTAAACCGACGTGCCTTATCAAGATAATTGACATTCTTCTGCGAAGCATCGCCCGACACGTCGTGATAGTTGACGAAGTTGGTGGCAGCACTGATGATAATGGTTGCCTCGGTGGCATTGGTCACCGACGCTTCGGGTTTTGCATCGTCGCCATTGCCCATCTGCACCTCACCGTCCGTGCTTACCTCAGCCACACACTCGGCAGTGAGCGCAGCCTTGATGCCTTCCTGGTTCTGACCCTTGACCTTCAGGACTAAGCCATTGTCTTTGGCTGCGACCTGATGCTCGAACGGGGCATCGAGGCGGAAAGCGAACGACAACTGGCCTTTCTTGCTGGCTCGGATGTGACACACCACCACACCGTCGGCCAAAGAGGCGAATAAGGTGCGCTCGAATTCGACGCCACCCAGGGTGAAGACTGTGCGTGACAAGGCATTCTGCAGATTCAGTTCGCGGCAGTATTGCGAGGGCTTGCCCTCTCCTTTCATGCTGATGTGCAAGTTGGCCATCGGCAGGAAACGCATGCCGTGGGGACCGGGGAAGAAATTGCGGTTGATGACATCTGCCGCCTTATTCTCCTGGCCATCGAATATCAGCTGGCGAACTTCGGGCAGCAGCGCCAACGACTTGTCGCTGTTGTTATTGTGCGGTCCGCCACTCCAGAAAGTCTCCTCGTTGAGTTGTATCGTTTCTTCCTGCACGCCACCGTACACCATCGCCCCCATGTGGGAGTTGCCTATGGGCAGCGCCTCCAGCCAATGCCCGGCAGGAGCATCGTACCACAACCTTGTCGCCTGGTCCGTCTTGGCATCCCTGGCCGACACAACTGTCACAAGACTACAGCCCATCAAGGCGGCCACAAGCCATTGTTTATTCGTTTTCATTGTATGTGACAAAAGATTACTATTGAGTCGCAAAGATACAGATAAAAATGAATTTTCTCTACTTTGTCATATACTTTTTGCCGTCTTTGATGAAAATTGACTGTAAAGAAGGCGTCTTTATCTGATTGCCATTCAAATTGTAGACAAGTCCCGTGTCATTCAATCCGTCATTTGGCAAACTGCCACCAGTCGAAGGTAAAGAGCTTGCCGCCCTTATTGCCCTTGAACACGAAGTAAAGGTCGTGCTTGCCGGTAACCGGCGATGCGACTGATGCGGTGAGTGTCTGCCACTTCTCCCAGCCTCCGGTGTGGGGAACGGCGAGTGAAGCCACCAGCGTACCGTCTATGGCGTCGGCATGTACTTCAATCGTACCGCCCTGCAATGCACTGGCCACTGCAGCCGTGAACTGCCGCGGACCGGCAGCACCGAAGTCTACCTCACGCACCTTGATATAGTCGCCTGTATTTATCTCCGAGATATACACGCCCGTCTCGTCGTTCCACTCGGACTTCACGCCCTTTGAGTCGGCAATGGTCTCTGCCTCAGTGCGCTGATAGGGATTGAGTGTACTGATAGGTTTCACGCCCTCGCGCGTATGGTGGATGATGGGGAACGTGCCGTCGTCGTTGAATTTGAACTCCTCGATAGCCACGCTACGGCCGAAGCCTCCACCCAACTTGCCGGTATGATAAAAGAAGTAGGTATTACCCTTAAAGTCAACCACACCACAGTGATTGGTGAACGAGCCCGTATCCTCCAACGGCATTATCTCGCCCACGTATTTCCACGGCCCAAGGGGCTTCTTGCTCATGGAGTAAGCAATATGTTCGGGCACTCCGCCTGCAGCATAGAGCATGTAGTAGTTCTTGCCGCGCTTCGTGAACCACGGGCCTTCTGTATAGTTGTCCTTGTACTTCACAGTCGAATCGCGCTTTTCGATGTCGGGTGCGCCAAAACCTTCGATAGTCTGGACAATCATGCCCACCTCGCCCTTGTCATCCACCTTCTCTTTATCTTTCACTCCGCCCTTGAAACTTATCATATCATCGTTCAGCCGAGCATAGTATAGATGCGGATTGCCCCAGTAGAGGTAAGCCTGGCCATCGGTGTCGATGAAGACGGTCGGGTCTATATTGTCCCACGACCCGTTGTCGAAAAGCGGTTTGCCGAGAGCGTCCCTGAACGGCCCTGTCGGAGTGTCGCCCACAGCCACGCCAATGGCCATGCCTCCGCTCAATTTGGAGTGGGCGCAGACGTACCAGTAGTACTTGCCGTTACGCTCGATGGTCTGCGCTGCCCATGCTCTGTCGTCTGCCCAAGAGAATGAAGAGAGGCTAAGCGGCGACCCGTGGTCGATCCAATTGACCATGTCCGACGACGAGTAGACGCGCCACTCGTTCATCCAAAAGAAGTCGGCGCCATCCTCATCATGGCCGGTATAGACGTACATGCGGTCGCCAACCACCATGGGCGCAGGGTCGCTTGTCAGTTGTGTTTGTACAATGGGGTTCTGTGCCGAAGCACATGCCGGTGCACACATTACGATACCGGCAACTAAATTGGATTTCCAGTTCATAGGATTATGGTATTATATTTTACTTTTGTTGTCTCTGAAATTCATTTCTCACGGGACAGACACGAAACCGGTTTCTTAAGGCCACACGCCAAGAAGCCCGCAAGCAAGTGGCACAAAGGTAGACAAGAACACGCCAACGGGCAAGGTCATGTATCGAAATTCTTGTATCATGTATCGAAAATGTAGGTATCCTGTTCCAATTCCGACAACGCATGTAACGGGAAATGGAAGTCCATGCTTTATCGCAAGACTCCCATTAAGACTGTTTTATTTCGGGATGTGGACAGGCCAGACTACTACAGCCGAATCGGCTCACCACCTGAGCTGAGAAGCCTCGAGATGGCTAGCGTGGCCCAGGAAGAGAGTGGCCAGGCGTTCGAACTGGGGCACATCGCCCGTGGTATAGTAGCTGACGCTGCCTCCCTTTGACAGACGGGTATCCATCTCCGGATGACGCTGCAGATAGTCACGCAGACTATAGCTCACGGGTTTGCCCTGTGCCATGAGGATAATTTCGGGATGGTCGAGCTCCTGCAGAACCTGCTGGATGAGCGAGGTGATGAGCGGATAGTGTGTGCAGCCCAGGATGATAGTATCGATGTCGGGGTCTTCGGCCAGAAGGGCGGTAAGGTCCCGTTTTACCTCGGTATAGAGCTCGGGAGATGTCAACAGTCCAGACTCGATGAGGGGCACCCACTTCGGACAGGCCCGTGAAGTCAGGACGATGGGCAAACGGCCGACACTGCACGATTTAGCCAACTCCATATCGTACGACCGTGACGAAACGGTGGCGCGAGTGGCCAGCAGACCAATATGACCGGAATAGGTAAGTTGGCCAACACGCTCTACGGTGGGTCGGACCACACCCAGCACACGTCGCGTCGGGTCTGACATGTGGGGCAATTCATTCTGCTGGATATTGCGCAGGGCCTTGGCCGATGCCGTATTACAGGCCAGAATGACCAATGGGCAACCCATATCGAACAGCCGGCGCACAGCCTGCAAGGTGAAGTCGAAAACCTCCTCAAAAGTACGGTCGCCATAGGGCGCACGCGCATTGTCGCCCAGGAAGACATAATCATACTGGGGCAACAGATGCCGTATCTCGCGGAAGATGCTCAATCCGCCGAAACCGCTGTCGAAAATACCGATGGGTGTCATACTCGCCTATATCACTGTCCGGAGCGAGAACTGCCGGCCGCAACGGGCAGTCGACACATTCCCTTCCGGTCGCAAAGTTAGACAAAAAAATCCGGACGACGTGCAAGACACCGGAAGAAAAGTGAAAAAAACAGAAGAGTTGGCATCAGAATCGGCGATTATTCATTTAAAATGTGTAAAATCAGAGGGTGCAGACACTAAAAAGGAAGTATCTGACAACGGCATATCGGAAAAATGACTATATTTGCGCCCGTCTATGTATGTCATTAGCTCGGATGCCCGTTCGTTCCGCGTGTGTACACCAGCACATTGGCATGTTGCCACACGGCACACCATAGCACACCAGCATATAGTCAAAACAAAATATTAAAAAAGAGACATGAAGCAATACAAATTGCTCAACAACATCTTCGGATGGGTTGCATTCGTAATCGCTGCCTACACCTACCTCAGTACGGTTGAGCCGACAGCGAGCTTTTGGGATTGCCCAGAGTTTATCACCTGCGCCGACAAGGGCGAAGTAGGCCACCCGCCCGGAAACGCTTTCTTCAACTTGACCGGAAGGTTCTTCGTCAATTTTGCCGGAGGCGATGTCACGCAGGCTGCCGTATGGGTCAACCGTATGAGTGCAATGTTCTCAGCTGCCACTATCCTGCTGCTATTCTGGACCATCACGGCCCTGACTCGCAAATTCGTGTGCAGGGGCAACGCCTTCTATGGCACTCCCCGCGAAGAGATGTCAGGCAGCCAGATAGCCACCGTGCTGGGTGCAGGCCTGGTAGGCGCTTTGGCCTACACGTGGTCCGACACCTTCTGGTTTTCGGCTGTGGAAGGCGAGGTATATGCTTTCTCGAGTTTCATGACGGCCCTCGTCTTCTGGCTCATACTCAAGTGGGAAGGCCAGTCGCGCGGCGTGGACGGTGACCGCTACATCATCCTGCTGGCCTACATCATCGGCCTCTCGATAGGCGTGCACCTGCTGAACCTTCTGACTCTGCCCGCCATCGTACTCGTCTACTACTTCAAGAAGCACCCAAACGCCACGCTCAAAGGTTCGCTGGCTGCACTGGTGGTCTCTGTGCTGATGGTGTTCTTCATCCTCTACGGCATGATACCGGGACTGGTCAAACTGGCCAGCGCCACCGAACTCCTGTTTGTCAACACGCTGGGCTTCAGCTTCAATACGGGCACAGGCTTCTATTTCTTCTTTATCCTGGCTTTCCTGGTGGCCGGCATCGCCCTCATGTACAGGCCATCGACGTCCCCACGTGTGCAACAGGCCATGCTGGTGGCAGGCTGCGTGTTGAGCGGCGCGCCATTCGTGGGTGACGGCTGGCTGTTGGGCATCGGCATCAGCATTATACTGGCCATTGTCGTCTTCTATCTTGGCGAGCGCATCAACGCCCGTCTGGCCAGCAATGTTCTGCTCTGCCTGCTTTCCATCTTAATCGGATACTCGACCTTCGCGCAGATTATAGTCCGCTCGTCAGCTCAGTTGCCCATGAACCAAAACTCGCCCGACGAAATCTTTGCCTTTACCAAATACCTCAACCGCGAGCAGTACGGCGAATCGCCGCTCTTCCGCGGCCAGACGTTTGCCTCGAGCATACTGCGTGACAAGAACGGACAGGCCATCGTCGAGAAGGGTGCTCCCATTTGGGGCAAGAAGGTCAAAATGAGCGCCGACGAACCCGACCGCTACGAACAGATTGGCAACAAGGAGAGCTACAAGTACAACTACACTACCCTCTTCCCCCGCATGTACAGCAACTCGGGCAACCACATCTCGGGCTATAAGCAGTGGTGCAACTGGAACGACAAAGACCCCGGCCACAATGTGATAGGCGTCGACGGCAAGAGCCTGAAGGGTGTGCCTACTTTTGCCGACAACCTCACTTACTTCATAAACTACCAGGTCAACTTCATGTACTGGAGGTACTTCATGTGGAACTTCTCCGGACGTGAGAGCGATGAGCAGAGCTACGGCGAGATAGACCGCGGACGTGCCATCTGCGGTATCCCCGTGCTGGACAAACTGCTGTTTGACGTACCCGACCAGAGCTCTCTGCCCGAGTGCATCGCCAACAACAAGGGCCACAACGTCTTCTACATGCTGCCGCTGCTGCTCGGCCTGATTGGCCTCATCTACCAGGCCATGGCCGGACGCGAGGGCATACAGGGCTTCTGGGTCGTCTTCTTCCTCTTCTTCATGACGGGACTGGCCATCGTCATCTACCTGAACCAGACGCCCTATCAACCTCGCGAACGAGACTACGCCTATGCAGGTTCGTTCTATGCCTTTGCCATCTGGATCGGTATGGGCGCGGCCGGCGTTTCAGCCCTGCTGCAGCGCTTGCTCAAGGGTCACCGCACCTCAGCCAGCCTCCTGGCCGGTGTGGCCTGCCTGCTGGTACCCGTGCAAATGGTGAGCCAAACATGGGACGACCACGACCGTTCGGGCCGCTACACGGCACGCGACTTCGGCCGCAACTACCTCTCGTCGCTCGAACCCAATGCCATCATCTTCACCAACGGCGACAACGACACCTTCCCCCTTTGGTATGCTCAGGAGGTTGAGGGCTACCGCACCGATGTGCGCGTCTGCAACCTCTCCTATCTGCAGACCGACTGGTACATCGACCAGATGAAGAGCCAGGCCTACGATAGCGAACCGCTGCCCATCGCCCTGCGGCGCGACCAGTATGCGCACGACAACCTCAACTTCGCGCACCTCATACCGCTAACCGATGAAGAGCAGCCGCTGCACGCCTCCATGAACTTCCTCTACAGCGACGACCCGAAGTACAAGAGCCTGCCCAACTACGGCCGTCTCGACTTCCTGCCTGCCAAGAAGTTCGGCATCGACATCAACCCTGATGAAGTGCTCGCCTCGCCGTGCATCAACGTCAAGGATACGTCCGAACTCATCACCCACATGACCATCGACCTGTCGAAGAAGAACTATGTCACCAAAAACGAGATAGCCGTCCTGGCCATGATAGACGAAATCAGCCGCACAGGCTGGAAGCGTCCTATCTATTTCGCCACAACCGTGGGCCGCGACATGTATATGGGTCTCGACAAGTACTTCCGCCTAGTAGGTCTCGCCTATCAGATTGTCCCATTGGCTAACGGAGGCACATCGACACCGGACCTGGACAAGAGCTACGACAACCTGATGAACAAGTTCGTGTGGGGCAACATCCAGGATACGACCATCTACCTCGACGAAAATAACCGCCGCATGTGCCGCACCCAGCGAATGATGTTCTGCACGATGATCGAGCAACTGCTCGCCACCGGCGACTACGAGCGTGCACTTGCCGCAACCGAATACTGCGACAAGACCATCCCCGCCACAGCAGTGCCTTACGAGTACACGTCGCTGACTCTCGCCCAATCATACTACGCGTGCGGCAAGCCCGAAGAGGGTGACCGCATTGTGCAGACCGTGCTGGCAAGCAACGAGGAATACCTGGCATGGGCTCTCAGTCTCGACAGCCGGCACATGGTGAAGACGAGCAACCAGGTCAGGGAACAACTGCTCACCATGCGCGATGCGATGAACATAGCCAAGCACTGCGGCAGGGAAGATATATTCAAGGAGTACGACGCCAAGTTCAGAGACTTCTTTGACCAGGCCGTCACAACCTACAAGCTACTCTGACGCTTTGCTGATTGAGCAACCACCCACACTCCTGCGCCGTCTGATGGCACCCGACAGCCTGTGGAGGATTCCCTCCCAGCCCAAGTGTGTCTATCTGACTTTCGACGACGGTCCGACACCCGAGGTAACACCTTGGGTGCTCGACGTCCTCGACCGGTATGGTGTGAAGGCCACCTTCTTCTGCGTGGGCGACAATGTGGCGCGTTACCGGCATCTCTTCGAAGACGAGAAGACTCGCGGCCATCATGTGGGCAACCATACAATGAACCATATCTCGGCCCTGACTTATGGTTCGAAAGCCTATTTGGCCAATGTTGAGAAAGCCAACATGCTGATACACAGTCCTCTCTTCCGCCCTCCGCACGGATGGTTGCGTTGGGGTCACGCCCACTTGCTCAACAAGAAGTACAGGCTCATCTTTTGGGATCTCGTGAGCCGCGATTACTCCAACCGCCTGAATGCCGACGAGGTCATCGCAACGGTGCAGAAATATGCTCGCAACGGCTCTATCATCACCTTCCACGACCAGCCAAAGGCCTGGCACAACATACAGAAGGCCCTCCCCGCCTCCATCGGTTGGCTGCTCGACCAGGGCTATGAGTTCAAGTTGCTGTGACGCAAGACGTTGCTTCGGTTAAGTTATGAAAGAAACCGTTCTACGCACGTACATATTATAAAACACTTCCACCCATAGCGGCGGACAAATACAAGAAAAAAAATATGGCAAACGAAACAGAAAATGTCCAGAACCGCTACCTGGACACACTCAAGAAATACGAGACGGAATTGGACGACAGACAAGTCAGCGAAGCTGTCGGCCGGATTTTGGCAGACCACTACGAAGCCAACAATACGCCCGAAGTGCTGAAGACGTGCTTCTCGTGCATCGACTTGACCTCGCTCAATCCCACCGACAACGAATTGCGCATCCGCGAACTAACCCGATGCGTAAACCACTTTGAGGAAGCCTTTCCTGACTTGCAGAACGTAGCTTCCATTTGTGTATACCCTAACTTTGCAGAGACCGTAACCGCATTTCTCGATGTCACCGAGGTGGCTACAACGGTCGTAGCCGGTGGATTTCCATCCAGCCAAACCTTCAACGAAATCAAGGTAGCAGAATGTGCCCTGGCCGTAGCCAGTGGGGCCGACGAAGTGGATACCGTCATGAACGTCGGACAATTCCTGGCCGAAGACTACGAAGGGTTGACCGACACGCTGCAGGAATGCAAGGAAGCTTGCCGCGAAAAGATTTTTAAGGTAATACTCGAGACCGGCGAACTCAAGACGGCCTCCAACATAGCCAAAGCCTCCGTGCTGGCCATGTACTCGGGTGCAGATTTCATCAAGACATCGACCGGCAAGACCGCTGTGTCGGCCACACCCGAAGCTGTCTACGTAATGTGCCAAATGGCAAATGAGTACTTCCGACAGACCGGCACCCGTGTCGGCATAAAGGTGGCTGGCGGTGTACGCACGCCTGAGGACGCAGTCCGATACTATACCATAGTCCAGTCCATACTCGGTCCTGACTGGTGCTGCCGTGACTACTTCCGCATCGGAGCCAGTTCAGCAGCCAACAACCTCTTGTCGGCCATCGTGGGCAAGCCCGTCCAGCACTTTGTGTAAAAGTCAGCCCTATAGACCAAACGTCAGCCGTTAAGCCTCCTCAGACGTCCTCGAGAAAGATTAGTGCTTTGGCTAGAGTCTCATCCGGGTTGTCGCCCGTGCAGTTCTTTCTGATTTCGACTTGATATTTGTCGGGCTCCAGCTGTGAAAGGAAGAGCGACAGGCAATCGCTGTAGTAGGCCTCTTCGATGTAGGACAGTTCCACGCGGCGCAGACGATGGCTGAGGTGGAAGTCGCGCGAGAAGAGGTCGAGAATGTGCGACATGTACTTCACGCTGTTGAAATGCCCGTTGCAGTCGAGGTCGCTGTATTTAACCATCATGGTCTCGCAAGGCTTGGTATCGGGCAGCGGACGCAGGCGGTTATGCCCCTGTATGTCGCATAGCAGTTCAGGTGCCAGGAAGGGCTCGAATAGTTCGCCGTACGCTTTCATGAGGTCGAGCGGCTGACGTGTGGTGTTGTCTATCATGGCCCATATCGAGCGAGCGTAACCTAGCGTGTTGCCCTCTGTGTCGGTGATGGCAAAATTGCGGTTAGTAAACAACCGGTAGATGCTCTCTATCCATGTAGTAATATTGTAGTCGGTGTAGATGGGCGGCATCTGCTTCATCTCAATGGTGAGTCGGGAGAGAACCCATGAGTGGTTAGCCTTGAGCAAGTCGCCGAATCCGAACCCGCGTTTTGCGGCGTGAGCCTCGGCGCAGTTGAGTAGGTTTCTGCCCAGCACTTCGTACGACAGCTCCCGTTTGAAGTCGGTATCGAAGGCATCGGCCCGAAAGTGCAAAGTCTCAGTCTTGTCTATTTGGTTCATCATTGTTTTGTAATATGCCCCACCACGCAGTCGGGACTTATCTGTTTTTTCGGGCACAAAGTTACCCGTTTTTGGTCAAATGGCCAAGGAAAGGCGCTATAAAATGTCAAATCGTTTGCTCTGCTGCTCATTGGGCTTACGAAAATATTCGTTTTAAGTCTCCAATCACTGGCAGTAAATTCACAAAGTGGCCGAAAATTCACAAAAAACATGCGGGAAGGCTCGCCATTGAGTGGAGCCTTCCCGTTTTTATTATATTGCAGGGCGTTACGCTGTCAAAAACGCATCAGCGAACGCGAACGCACGCGTACTATCAATTGTTCTCAGGGCGGAGCTTGCGCACTGTGACGGCAGTCTGCCACATCTCAGACTCGCGCAGAGCCTTGAGTTCTTGCTCGAGACCCTGACGGTAGTCGGGCTTAGAGTTGCTATCGATAGAGATCTGAGCCTCGTTGCCGAGCTTGACACTCATATAAAGCCACTGCATAATAGGCTTGATGGCATCATGGAAACGAGGATACCAGTCGAGAGCACCGCGCTGAGCAGTAGTAGAGCAGTTGGCGTACATCCAGTCCATACCGTTCTTGGCAAAGAGAGGCATAAGCGACTGAGTAAGTTCCTCTACGGTCTCATTGAAGGCCTCAGAAGGTGAGTGTCCGTTCTCGCGGAGCACCTCGTACTGAGCCAACAGCAGACCCTGTATGGCACCCATCAGAGAACCACGCTCGCCTGTAAGGTCAGAGGTAGCCTCGCGCTGGAATGTTGTCTCGAACATATAGCCCGAGCCAATGCCAATGCCCAATGCCAGTGTACGGTCGAGAGCACGGCCTGTAGCGTCCTGGTAAACGGCATAAGAAGAGTTGAGGCCACGGCCCTCCAGGAACATGGTACGGAGCGATGTACCCGAACCCTTAGGCGCAACCATGATAACATCGATATCCTTGGCAGGAACACAACCTGTGCGGTCGTTCCAGGTGATGGCAAAACCGTGTGAGAAATAGAGGGCCTTGCCAGGAGTGAGGTACTTCTGCAAAGAAGGCCATACGCTCATCACAGCAGCATCGGAAAGCAGACACATCACGATGGTAGCCTTCTCGGCAGCCTCCTCAATAGAGAAGAGGGTCTTGCCAGGTACCCATCCATCGGAAACGGCCTTCTCGAAGGTCTTGCCCTGACGCTGGCCAACGATTACGTTGAAGCCATTGTCACGCAAGTTGAGCGACTGGCCTGGGCCTTGAACACCATAACCGATGACGGCAATAGTCTCGTTCTTGAGGACTTCACGCGCTTTGTCAAGAGGATACTCCTCGCGGGTCACTACATTTTCGATGACACCGCCAAAATTCATTTTTGCCATAATTTTGTTGTTTGGTTGTTAATGTATGTAAATTATATCAGTATGACTTGTTATATCAGTATGACTTGTAAGTATGCCTATCTGTGTGTGACTTTGTGACTGACAAAACAATCCGGTCAGTATGACTTGTGATACTCCTCACGCTTGGTCAGATAGGCATCGAGGCGCTCAATGTACGACTTGGTGATGGCGATGCGCCCTGAGCGGACGAACTGCAGCACGCAGTCAAGTGCATTGAGTTCGTGGAAGAAATCGAGTATTTCGTCGGTCACGCCTGTCTTCTCGACCGTAGTAAACGTAGGATTGACCTCGACGATGCGGGCACCGTAGCGGCGCACAATGCGCGAAATCTCCTTATCCGACAGTACGATGGGCGTAGACAGTTTGAGCAACGACGTCTCGAGGATGAATATCTCGTCGTCGACAAAGCAGTTTGCCTGGAGCACGTCAATCTTCTTCTCTATCTGCTTGCACAGCATCTCGGCCATCTCGCGCTTGCAGTAGCACGTGATGGTGTACTTGTGCACGCCTGGTGTGCTCGAAGCACAGACGTTGAGACTCTCGATATTGACCTGACGGCGAGTGAAGACGGCTGTAATCTGATTGAGAATACCGGCATAGTTCTCTGAGTAGATAATCAGCGTGTAGAGCGTCAGACCGTCGTGGTTCGGTGCCTTGACGGGGGTCTTGGTCAAAGTGCGCGTAAGATTTTTCTCAAAGCTGTCGCGTTCGATAGAAGCCGCCGTCTGGACAGCCGCATCTAGGGCCTCCTGGGCCTCGAGTTCCTTATCACGCTTGTTACAGTCGCGTGAGCAAGTATTGCAATCGCCGCATTCGGCAGCGCCGTATTTTGAGTTCGTTTCCATTCCTGTTACCAGTTATAGGTTTATTTGACTTCGAGCAGCATCTCATCGACATTGGCACCCGGAGGCGTCATAGGCAGGACGTTGTCCTCCTCCTTGACTGCTACTTGCAGGATGTACGGGCCATCGGTGTCGAGCATCTCACGGATAGCTCCGTCGAGGTCGGCACGGTCTGTAACGGTGCGTGCCGGAATACCATAGCCCTGGGCAATGAGTTCGTAGTCGGGGTTGAGCATCGGTGTGAACGAGTAGCGCTTGTTGAAGAACATGTACTGCCACTGGCGCACATTGCCCAGAAAGTTGTTGTTGAGCAGGATAACCTTGACTGGCGACTTCTGCTCCATAATGGTGCCAAGTTCCTGGATGGTCATCTGGAATCCGCCGTCGCCAACGAAGACACAGACTGTGCGGTCAGGAGCACCGAAGGTGGCGCCGATGGCAGCAGGAAGGCCGAACCCCATCGTGCCGCAGCCGCCGGAAGTAACGACCGAACGTGACTTGGTAAACTTGAAATAGCGGCAGCCGAACATCTGGTTTTGTCCGACATCGGTCACCAGAATGGCCTCGTTGGCCGAAGCCTCGCTGACCTTGCGCACCACCTCGCCCATAAGCAGCGGTCCACCGGTGGGATGCAATGCCGGATTGATGACCTTGTTGTACTCCTTCTCCTCGTATGGTTTGAAGCCCTCTATCCAACGGTCGTGACGTGCGGGCTCGACCAGTTTGGTCACCTCTGCCAGGGTCTGTTTGCAGTCGCCGAGCACGGGCAGGTCGACAGGTACGTTCTTGCCTATCTCCGAGGGGTCAATCTCGAAGTGGATAATGCGGGCCTGCTTGGCATAGGTACTCAAGTTGCCCGTCACACGGTCGTCAAAACGCATGCCTACAGCAATAAGCAGGTCACACTGGTTGGTCATGACGTTAGGTCCGAGGTTGCCGTGCATACCAAGCATGCCCTTGTTGAGCGGATGATTGGAAGGCGCGGCAGAAAGGCCGAGCAGCGTGGTGCCGAAGGGAATCTGCGCCTTTTCGCACAAGGCCAAAAGTTCCTGCCCCGCGCCGGCCAGTTCAACACCTTGCCCTACCAGCATGAAAGGCTTGACGCTCTGATTGATGAGCCGTGCAGCCTCCTCAATGGTACCGGGCTCCGTCTGCGGAACGGGCACGTACGATCGGATGAAGTCGACCGTTTGCGGTTCGTAGTCGACCATGGCCGTCTGTGCGTTTTTGGCAAAGTCGAGCACGACAGGTCCGGGTCGGCCGCTCTTGGCGATATAGAAGGCGCGGGCCACAGCCCAGGCAATGTCCTCGGCGTGGCGTATCTGATAGTTCCACTTGGAGATAGGCTGCGTGACGCCCACAACGTCTACCTCCTGGAAGGCATCTGTACCCAACATAGCCGCTCCGACTTGGCCGCAGATGACTACGAGCGGAGTAGAGTCGATCATAGCATCGGCCACACCCGTAATGGTGTTCATGGCTCCAGGGCCTGAAGTCACAAGGCAGCATCCCACTCGACCGGAGACTCGTGCATAGCCCTGTGCCGCATGTACTGCAGCCTGCTCATGACGGACTAAGATGTGATGAAGGGTCTCCCGATGGTCAAAGAGGGCATCGTATGTGGGCATGATAGCACCGCCCGGATAGCCGAAGAGGACATCAACCCCCTCATGCTCGAGACTGCGCATCAGCGCCTCTGCTCCCGTTATTCTTTCTGCCATAAATGTTGTATATCGAGTTCTACTGTTTGTTACTTAATTAATAGGCTCATCCCCTATTGAGTGATTTCCCAATGAAAGAATTCTCAACAGAAGATTTCCCAATGTTCTTCCCTCGTAGGGTCATTCCTCGTTGGAGCTTCCCGTAATGAGCGCCTCACTATGAGAGCTCAGTCGATAATCCGCACACCGCCCTTGTCGGCCGAAGCGACAGACTGGGCATAAGCCCTCAGAGCCTTGCTCACCACGCGGTTTCGCTTGAGCGGCTGCTGCGGGCGTGCTGCCAGTTCCTCGTCAGAGAGCTTTACGTTGATGGAGCGTGATGGAATATCGATAACGATGATGTCGCCATCCTGTATCTTACCGATATTGCCGCCAGAAGCGGCCTCGGGGCTGATATGGCCGATAGACAATCCGGAAGTACCACCAGAGAAGCGGCCATCGGTAATCAAGGCGCACTCGCGGCCCATGTGCATTGACTTGATGTAAGAGGTCGGGTAGAGCATCTCCTGCATGCCTGGACCGCCCTTGGGACCTTCGTGCGTAATAACGACGCAATCGCCCTTGTGAACCTTGCCGCCAAGGATGCCCTCGCAAGCATCTTCCTGAGAATCGAAGACGACAGCCTTACCCTCAAAGTGCCACAGCGACTCGTCGACACCGGCGGTCTTGACGACGCAGCCGTTCTGTGCGATGTTGCCGAAGAGTACGGCCAGTCCACCGTCCTTGGTGTAGGCATGTTCAATGTCGCGGATGCAGCCCGTGGCACGGTCCTTGTCGAGCGAAGGCCACTGGGCGTTCTGACTGCCCATCACGATAGAGAATTTGCCACCAGGAGCTGAACGATAGATGCGATCGGCCTCGGGGTCAATCCGTTCCTTCGTGATGCTGTACTTGTCAATGTCCTCACCCAATGTGGCGCCATTGACGCGACGGCAAGTAAGGTCGAGCAGATTGCCTTTGGCCAACTCGCCGAGAATGCCCAAAATGCCGCCGGCGCGGTTCTCTTCTTGTACGGAATATTTCTGCGTGTTCGGAGCCAACTTGCAGAGGCAAGGCACGCGGCGAGAAAGAGTATCGATGTCGGCCATCTTGAAATCGACGTCTCCCTCCTGCGCTACGGCGAGAAGGTGCAGCACAGTGTTGGTAGAACCGCCCATAGCAATGTCGAGGGTCATAGCGTTGAGGAAAGCCTGACGGGTGGCGATGCTGCGGGGCAGTACGCTCGTGTCGCCATCGCGGTAATACTTAAAGGCATTCTCCACAATCTGACGTGCAGCATCCTTGAAAAGTTGTATACGGTTGACGTGTGTGGCTAGGATAGATCCGTTGCCTGGCAGCGAAAGACCAATGGCCTCGGTCAAGGAGTTCATCGAGTTGGCCGTAAACATACCCGAACAACTGCCGCAACCTGGGCAGGCGCAACCCTCAATCTGAGCCATTTCCTCATCGCTTACCGATGGGTCGGCGCCCTTAACCATAGCCGTAATCAGGTCGGCGTTCTCGCCGTGCCACTTGCCGGCCTCCATTGGTCCGCCTGAGACAAAGACGGCAGGGATGTTGAGACGCATAGCAGCCATAAGCATACCTGGTGTGACCTTATCGCAGTTGGAGATGCAAATCATGGCGTCGGCCTTGTGGGCGTTGCACATATACTCGACTGAATCGGCGATGATATCACGGCTCGGCAGCGAATAGAGCATGCCGTCGTGGCCCATGGCGATACCGTCGTCAACGGCGATGGTATTGAACTCAGCAGCATAGCATCCCAGCTTCTCAATTTCGGCCTTGACAATCTGGCCTATCTCGTGGAGATGGGTGTGACCCGGCACGAACTGTGTAAACGAGTTGACGATGGCAATGATGGGTTTGCCGAACTGCTCACGTTTCATTCCGTTGGCCACCCACAAGGCACGGGCTCCGGCCATACGGCGACCTTCTGTGGTCTGCGCACTTCTCAATTGGATTTTCATATATTTCTTTTGTCCTTAATAAACATTACCAAGATGTTGGGCTGCAAATGTAATGATATTTTACGAATCGGATACAAAAAAACAGGAAAAAAATCGATTTTCCTGTTCTTTTTGATACTTTTGGCATAAAGAAGTACTATTCGAGTCGCCGTTTGCCAATTAAAAATTCCAAAATGCCACTAGGCAAAACCGGAATTTTCCGACGTATGGCAGCCATCAAAAGCCCAACTAATCAACTTCGTAAGCCTCTGCGAAAGCGACTATCGGAAGCCACTGAAAAACAACCAAGAGAAGCCAAGGCGAAAGTATCCGCTGCACGACCATTACAAAGTCAGCCTGTTGTCTATCATGTCGGGCAGTTCCTCCGCATAGTGGGTCACCATGACCAATGTCTTGTCAGCGCGCCGACAGAAGGCTGCAATCACGTCGCGAACCAGCTGGCGACGATAGGTATCAAGGCCGTGGAGAGGTTCATCGAGAATGAGCAAAGCCGGGTCTTTGACAAAGGCACGTGCCAAGAGGCAAAGACGCTGCTCACCCGCCGAGAGGGTCAAGAACAGACGATCACGGAGCGCCTCGATACCGAACACCTTCATCCAGAAGACGCAAGTGTCGATTTGGTCAACCCTGGGTTTCTTGTACAAGCCAACCGAATCGTGCAGTCCGGAGGCAACAATATCGATGGCGGGACGGTTCTCCTTGTAGGCGCGATGGAACTCAGGACTCACAAAGCCGATATGCTTCTTGATTTCCCAGATGCTCTCACCCGTGCCACGCCGACGGCCGAAGAGCGAAATATCGCAGGCATAGGCGGCCGGATGGTCGGCGCAGACCAAGCTCAGCAGGGTACTCTTACCGGAGCCGTTCCTACCTTGTAGCGCCCACTTTTCACCCCTGCGTACAGTCCAGTTGAGGCCACCGTAGAGCACGCGGTCCGTATCAGGCAAAGGCAAAGATAGGTCGCGTATGGAGATAATCTCGTCGGTCGGCACGCCGTCGGCGGTCAGGTCGGCCACGCCATGCACAGGCAAGTCCTCGATTTGGCGCACGAGTACATCCGACAGGTGTGCCAAAGGCGAACGCCTGAAGTCGGGCAAATGGTCCAGATAAGACTGGCGCGTCTGCTTGGGACCGACTTGCATATCGGCCACACAGACCACATGGGTCATATACGAAGGGACGCTGTCGAGCATGGAGAGCACCATGACAATCTGCACTTCGCCGCTCTCGACCAGTTGTTGAAAGAAAGCATCGAGCTGATCTCTCATCGGTGCATCAAGACCGATGAACGGATTGTCAACGATAAGCACCTTAGGTTTTTTGATGAGGTACTTGAACAATTGATAGCGCCGCATCTCGCCACTGGAGAGGAGCACCATGCGCTTCTGCAGCAGCGGCCGCATCATAAAGGCGTCGAGCAACGGATTAGCCAGAAACTCCGAGTCATCTTCGGCACCGGCGGCCACTGCCTCATCGCGGGTCAGTCCATGGCCGGCAGCTCGGGCGTCGTCGGCCGAAAGTCCCGTGGCAGAGACATTGCCTGAAGCAAGCGCTCGCTTAAGCACAGTGCTGACCAAAGGCGACTCTTCGCGGTCCTGCGAATTGAAACGCTGCTGAAAGTAATAAGGTTTCTCGACCGACCCGAGCGCATCCTCGAAAGTCAGCTGCACGATGTGGCCGTACACCGTAGGTTGTGTACCTGGGCCAAAATCATAGTCAATGCTCCCCTGCATCAGCAGATTCTTGCCAACGAGCATATCCACTAAGCTGCTCTTTCCGCCGCCATTTGGACCAACGATAGCGATATGTTCGCCCTCACCGAGAACAAAGTCGACGGGAGCAGCCATCCTGTTCTGAGGCATACGTCCCAAGGCGTTGTGCAGTTCTATCCTTGACATGATTTCCTTATTCTTTTCTCAATATAAATACCTTAGTTCTGCTTAGGCTTTTTGCCTTTTTCTCCTTAGAAGCAACCTTTCTCGGATATGATTATCCTTTGTATACAAGAAGCAGACTTTTCTAGATATAATCTTCCCTTGGATATAATTCCCGTCAAAAGATTATAATCCTTTATCCCCTCAAACGTGATTGTCGATAGATTGCTTCAAATCCACTTCGTTGCCATCGCCGTCCATCACCTTATACTGAAGGACCTCCATGCTCTGGTCAGTGATGAGATGGAAGCGGAAGCCGTACTTGAGTTTCCATCGCCACCACCACGAGCGGAAGCCGCCGCTGCGCAGATAAGCTGCCACAAAGGGGTGCACATGCAGATAGAAGCGCCGCGCCTTAAGCGAAGCGTTCATACGTTCGAGTTTGGAGTTCAAAATCTCGGGATACAGTATCGAAGGCTTGATGACATGCAGGCCGCCGCATACGGGACACGACTCGGCGGTCTGAATATCCATAACCTGGCGAACGCGCTGGCGCGTAATCTGCATCAAGCAGAACTTGCTCAGCGGCAGAATGTTGTGCTTGGCGCGGTCGCCTTGCATCAGTTCCTTCATGTGCTTGTAGAGTGTCTCGCGGTGGATCGGGTCTTGCAAGTCTATAAAGTCGATGACCACGATGCCGCCCATATCGCGAAGCCGCATCTGGCGGGCTATCTCCTCGGCTGCGGCCATGTCGACGGCCAGGGCGTTTTCCTCTTGCGCATCGGCCTGATGGCTGCGGTGACCGCTATTGACGTCGATGACGTGCATGGCCTCAGTATGCTCTATGATGATGTAGGCGCCGGCCTTGCACGATACCGTCTTACCCAGCGACGACTTGATCTGCCGCGTGACGTCAAACTTGTCGAGTATCGGCGTTTCTTCCTTATAGAGCTTCACGATTTTGGCCTGCTCAGGCGCAATCAGACCAACATAGTCCTTAATCTGCTCGTAGGTGGCCGTATCGTTGACCCAGATATTCTCGAACGAAGGGTCGAAAAGGTCGCGGAGCAAAGCCACGGGGCGGCTTGTCTCTTCGTAGACGAGCGAAGGCGCCTGGCCCTTCATCATTTTGCGCACCAGTCCTTCCCATTGGCGCATCAGTGCAGCTAGTTCGGCTTGCAGTTCTTCGGCCTGTGCGTCTTTGGCTGACGTGCGGATGATGACGCCAAAATTACGCGGACGCACCTCGTTGACAATCTGTTTGAGACGGTTCTTCTCCTCCGCTGACTTTATCTTGGCCGATACGGAGACCTTGTCCTGCAGCGGCATCAGCACCATAAAGCGGCCCGGCAGGCTGATTTCGCCCGTGAGCCGTGCGCCTTTGGTCGAAATAGGTTCTTTCGAAACCTGCACCAGTATGTCTTGGCCAGCCTGGAGGACGTTGGCGATAGTTCCTTCCTTAGGCAGGTCAGAGTCGACGTCCACATTCTCGAGGGCGAGCATGTGCCTGCGATCAGACAGTTGTTGTTTGGCATATTTGGCCATCGACGTGAAGTGCAGTCCGAGGTCCTGGTAGTGCAGGAAACCCTCTTTATCGCCGCCCACATCGACGAATGCGGCATTGAGACCCGGCATCAGTTTCTTCACCCGGGCCAAATAGATATTGCCGACCGAAAATGATGCGTCCTGACAGTCCCGTTGGTATTCGGCCAGTCTGCCGTCTTCCATCAGTCCTATCGTAATCTCTTTCGGCTGTACATCTATGAAGACTTCTCGTGTCATGCGTTATGTTGTAATTTCAATTGAAAAGGGGTGCATACTTGATGCACCCCTATACTTGGTCGGCGCTACTGTTATTCAACGCCTCTTACTAGAGCGTTATGCTCTTGGTCAATGCTTATGACGGTTCTTGCGTAAACGCTTTTTACGCTTGTGAACTGCCATCTTATGACGCTTGTGCTTCTTACCGTTTGGCATTTCCTTATTTTTTAGAATTAAACTATATCCGAAATTAACAAGCAGATTATTCCTCGCCATCAACATCGACATCACCGCTCACACGGCCTACGAAACTCTTGCAGGGCTTGAAGGCTGGGATTTTGTGGGCTGGAACGATGATGGAACGTTCCGCTTTTATATTGCGTGCAGTCTTGGTAGCGCGTTGTTTGATGATAAAACTGCCGAAACCGCGCAGATATACAGGGTCACCATCTACGAGCGAGTCCTTGATAGACGCCATCATCTGTTCGACCACAGCCAGCACAGTATCTTTGTCCAAACCAGTTCTCTTGGAGATCTGGGTAACAATTTCTGCCTTTGTCATAATATTCGTTTCTTTCTATGTTGTTATTTTATGGAATTTCAGTGAATTTGGCTTGCAAAGATATGTACTTTTTCCAAAAGAGCAACTATTTATTGGCGTTTTTTCTGAAAAAACCTTAACTTTGCAGCCAAAACGAGTAAATTTGCCAACTGAAACGCAATAATTGAATGGAAATTAGCGCTATTTTGCAGATTTGGTACAAGCGGAACAAGCGCGCCCTGCCTTGGCGGGAAACCCGCGACCCGTACCTGATTTGGTTGTCTGAAGTCATCCTTCAGCAGACCCGTGTGGCTCAGGGTATGGACTACTATCTGCGCTTTGCAGGGCGCTTTCCGTCCGTCGCCGACCTGGCCAAGGCTTCGGAAGACGAGATTCTCAAACTCTGGCAAGGGCTCGGTTACTACAGCCGCGCCCGCAACTTGCACGCCGCCGCCCTGCAAGTCATGGACGAATACGGGGGGCGGTTTCCGTCCGACTACAGCTCGCTGCTCCAGCTCAAGGGCGTTGGTCCCTATACGGCCGCTGCCGTCTCGAGTTTCGCGGGCGGGGAAAGGATGGCCGTCGTAGACGGCAATGTGTACCGGGTTCTAGCCCGTCTCTTCGACCTCGATACACCTATCGACACGCCGGCCGGACAAAGGGCGTTTCAGGATTTGGCCAACCGTCTGCTCGACCCCGCCCATCCTGGCATGCACAACCAGGCCATCATGGAATTCGGAGCGCTGCGCTGCACGCCCCATTCGCCCATATGCACGGACTGCCCCCTTGCTGACGGGTGCCTGGCCCTGGCCAACGGACATGTGGAGAATCGGCCCGTCAAAGCCGGAAAGACGAAGATTCGGGAGCGTCACTTTCGGTACTACCTTTTAAAATATAAGGACTGCCTGTGGGTGCACCAGCGGGGCAAGGGCGACATTTGGCAGGGACTGTGGGAATATTATGTGGAGGAAGATGCCGCGCCAAACCGGCAGCAGCCTCCGGTTTTTACCCTGCGGCACCAGTTGACCCACCAGTTGCTGACGTGCGACTTTCATATTGTCCAACTTGACCGAGTGCCGGACCGCCTTCCCTCCGACTACGAGTGCATAACGTGGGAAGAATGGCAGAAAAAGGCCGTTCCGAAACCGATATTTGAAGCAAATGCACGTTTTTCGGCATTTTTTGAAGATAAATAACCCCAAGACTTTGCAGAATCGGATTTTTCTCACTACCTTTGGAGCGCAAATCAAACGTCCCCGACTACGGAGGTATTAACCACAACCATCCTCGACCAGGGGACTCTAACCAAAAACAATTTAATTCAGGAGATCTGTACTATGGCTGTAAACAAAGTAATTCTGCTGGGCAATGTCGGAAGAGACCCGGAAATACGCCGCACCGACGACACCACCGTCTGCGCTTCATTCCCTTTAGCTACCTCTGAGCGTGCCTACCGCAAGCGCACGGGCGAAGAAGTGCCCGAGAAAACCGAATGGCACAACATCGTGGCCTGGCAAGGTATCGCCGAAAGAATAGAGCGCCAAGTGCGCAAAGGCTCGCTGGTCTATCTGGAGGGCAAACTACGCACTCGCCAATGGACGGATGCCAACAACACCCGCCACTATGTGACCGAAATTTTTGTCGATCAATTCGAACTGCTAAAGAGCCCGGCTCAGGCCAACGCCATGAGTCAGGAGGAATCTCACATCACAGGCGAAGAACAGGCATAAACCTCTTCCCAGTACATGCGGAGGAAATCTTTTCATCCGCATAGGGCAATTTTCCCGACCATGTAAGGGAAATTCCCGACACAAGGGAAAATTTCCCACTACATAGAGCAAATTCCCCCGCCACACAAAAGATTCATCATGAAACTTTCTGCCTTGTTTATGGCTCTCGGCATGTTGGCAAAGCCGCTGTCGGGAGTCACAACTGACCAATATCATCTCCTGCTGGACCAAAACCTAAGCCAGCAAGAGGTCAAAGCATCGCCTTACCTCTTCACTTCGGTCAGGGACGCCTTTGCCGCCATCAATAAGACGCCGCGCCAAGACACCCTGGTGCTGTACATCGCACCAGGCGTGTATTGGGTAGACAATCCGAATGACCCTGCCATACGGAACGAAGGCGACAAGGTGTCAACGCCCTACGGCTTCGAAATCGTCTATCCGAACCTGAAGCTGGTGGGATTGTCCGACCAGCCCGAAGACGTCGTCCTGGCCTGCAACCGCGGGCAGACACAAGGCGCCATTGGCAACTTCACGATGCTGCGCATTGACGCCGAGAGCATCGAAACGCACAACATCACTTTCGGCAACTACTGCTGCGTCGACCTTATCTATCCCCGCAATCCGCTGCTCAACCGCAGCAAGCGAAGCAAGGCCATCGTACAGGCACAGCTCATACACACGCGTGCCGACAGAGTTTGGGCCGACAACTGCCGCTTTGTAAGCCGCCTCAACCTATGCCCGTTCAGCGGCGCCCGCCGTGCCCTCTTCACCAAATGCCACCTGGAGTGTACGGACGATGCCCTCGAGGGTTCGGCCATCTACAGCCAATGCCATTTCGAATTCTACTCGAGCAAGCCATTCTGGGGCACGCCTGCCTACGGCGCCGTCATTATGGACAGCGAAATCGACACGCACGTGGCGGGTACGCAGTATTTCATGAAATCGCACGGCGGGCTCACCCTGCTGCGTACGGCCATACGTCAGACCAATGGGCTGCCCATCGAAGTGCTGCCGTGCTATGGCCGCAACGACGCCTCGTGCTACTACAGCCAGGTCACGCTCAACGGCAGTCCGCTTTCGCTCAAAGGAGCAACTGACATAACAGGCAAGAAACTCTACGACGCATTCACCATCCCCAACCTGCTGGCCGGCGACGATGGCTGGAATCCGCTTGGTCAAGACCCACAAACCGCCGAAGCCCAAACCGGCCTACCCGTCTATATGAAAATAGAAGTCACTGACGAAAGCAATATAGCCGACAGGAAAAGCAACACAGTTGCTAAAGAAAGCAAGACCAACGACAAGACTAACGACGCCCCCAATAAAAAGGCAAGACGCGCTACCGAGCTGGCTCCGGAAGGCGACACACGGCAGTTGCGAGGCACGCTGATGCGCTGGGGCGGCTACGAAACGGCAACCGACGGCGTGCGGGAGATGGTCTACGGCAACGTGACTTGGAAGAGCGCCTCCACGCTCAAACTCTCCAACATTCGCCAGCTCGCAGCCACCGTCACATCGCAAAACCACATGCCTACGGGCAGTGAAGTCCGCATCGAAGCGTCGTTGCCTTCTGGCATCACAGCCTGCACCATGCTCTATGTCGACCCGCTTCTGAACCCTGCTCCCACCTTCTCTGCCGCACCTTCGCTTGTTGCCGACAAGGACGGGGTCAAGTTGCAATATACCCTCGACGCCACAGGCAGTCAGGACAAGACCCGTGTCACATGGTACCGGTACACGAAAGACGATCTCTCAGATACCGTCGCCGTACGCCATGGCTTCGGGCGGACCGAAGGGGTCTATGTGGTGAGCAAAGCTGACAAAGACTGCCGGATAGCCGCCCTGGTAACCCCGTCGCTGGCCAACACCAAGCCGGGTACACCTGTGCTGGTACGCTATGCCGAAAAGATAACGGCCCGTCAAGTGCCCAACATCCTCTTCGACGAAAAACGGCACTCCACCGACTTCCACGACATACCTGTCGGCTACCAGCCCGTCATCGCCCCCGGCACGTGGACCTTCGATGCCTACAAACCCATCGACACGGAGTCTCACTACTGGGCGCCCGACCCCAAGCACGCCTGGTATTACGGCTACGGCGTGGACGGAAGTGCCAAGAAGAAAGGGTTGGTTCAGGCCTCGAAAGGCGCTCGCTGCTTCTACACTCCGGCCCGCGACGAAGCCGGCGACATGAAGGCCGAAGTCAAGATTGCTCCTGCCAAGACGGCAGGTCAGGGTTTCGGCAGTGCCACCAGCCAATATCTCGACATCTGCATCAAGTTCGATGCCAAGACGCTGTCGGGCTTCGCTCTGCGCATTCAGCGCACACCTGACTACGACCACGCCTGTGTCTTCCAGCTGATGGAATACCAAAACGGTATCGTCAAGGCCATTTCCGACCCGCAACCCGCCGTCTGCTACCGGACGACCTGCACAGTTACACTCAGCCTCAAAGGTTCGACGCTGACCGCCACGGCCACGACCAACGCGCCGTTGTCGCAGCCCGATTCGCCCGAAATCCAGACGGAGGTATTTCTGCAGGCCAAGGTCAGCAAAAATCGCAACACCGGCTTCTGCATGCAGCACACCGGTTCGGCCGGAGCAAGCGCCAGTCTGATAGAGCACGTCCAGCTCGACTGGTAACCCCGACCCGGGGATAAAAACCTAGTCCGGGATTTGGTCAATCTCCAAATCGAAACTTGGGCAAGCACCATTTTGATGTCAGAAAGACCTCGTCGGAAACAAAGCAAAATTAAACTTTTAGAGTAGCAAAATTAAATTTTATCAGCTACAAACTTATATTTTTACAATCACAAACCAAAACCCTCAATGAATATGGAAACAAATTTGGAGAAGAACTACGGCACGGGCAATCCGTTGACCATTACAGACGGAATGAAGAGCGACCTCCTGTCAGCCGTCAAGTGGATTAAGTTCCTGACGATTGTAGCTTGTTGCGCAATGGGACTGTTGGTGATTCTGGGTCTTGTGATGCTGTTTGTCGGCGAAATGACAAATACCATCATTGGCATCGTTTACTTCATTATTGCCATTGTCTACATCCCGATACTGAAAAAGGCGTTCGCTTTTATACGACAGTCGCGCAATGCTTGCAACAACGATGACAACCAGGAGCTGGCCGAGATGTTCGCCAGCGTGAAGTATATTGCCAAGTATATTGGTGTGCTGAACATCGTAGCCATCGCAAGCTACGCATTGGTTTTTATTTTTTCTATTGCCATCGTCGGACTTGCCGCTTTGGCGGTCTAAGCTGTCTAATCAGCTATACGCTGAGCAACGAATCTGCTGATTAAACCCATACCAAACAAAAGGGAAGGTTATTAGCCTCCCCTTTCTTGTTTCTGTTCCAATCGGTTCTGCTATTTCATTCCGACTGTTCTATTTCGTTCTGTTTATCGGTTCCACATCATTCCAATCGGTTCCGTTTCGTTCCGCTTCGCGAATCAGCATTTCGACGAACCTTATGCCGAATTACCGTTTTGCCAAGTCATCGTAGAGCGCCTGCAGATAGGCCTTTCCCCATCTTTCGGCCGTACCGTTCGGGTCGTGGCTGCCGGAAAGGGCCTGGCCGTCTTTTGCATTGTCTTGTATGTACATCACGCTGTCGGTCACGAATCCGAAGCCATCGCTGAAGGTATAGAACCCGTAGTGGCCGATGGCGGGATTCATGATGTCCTTGCTGAAATTGAAATCCGAGCAGTCGATACCCAGTTGCGTAAGCAAAGTCGCGCCCAAGTCTGTCTGGCTGCAGTAAGTGTCGATGATAGCCGGAACTTTGATGGCGCCGCCCGTCCAGAACATCGGAATCCGGTAACGCATGATTTCGTGGTTCTGCATCCCTGCCGGATACTGACCATAGGCATGGTCTGCCACACCGATGATGAGCAGATTGTCCCAGGCTTCAGTCCTCTTCAGTTTTCTGACAAAACTACCGAAGCAGCTGTCGGTATAGGCGATGCTGTTGACATATTCGTTGCCGAAATGATGGTAGGGCACATCGAACGGCTCATGGCTGCTCAAGGTCAGCATAATCTTCAGATAAGGGCTCTCTGACAGCGTGTCGCCAATCATCTCGTCGTAGAGGCAGTCGAACATCAAGTGGTCAGGCACGCCCCATTTCGACATACGCTGGGAAACGGGGAAGTCGATGTCGCCGGTGATTTTGCTGAACCCGCCGGCGGTCAGGAAGCCATTCATGTTGGTAAAGTTCACGTCACCGCCATAGAGGAAATGCAGCCTATAGCCCTCTTCCTTCATCGCCTTGCTGAAATACTGCAGGCGGTTGCATTTGTTCTGGTCCTTCATCACCGAGTTGGTAGGCTGGCCGGGGTAGGAAGCCATTATGGCAGCCACGCCGCGGTCCGTGCGGAAGCTGTTGGCAAACATGTGGCTGAAGCCTATGCCGTCCTTGCCGTACATCCGGTCCACGTTGGGCATGATGCTCGGGTCGGCTTCGGGGTTGACGCCCGTACAGATTGCGCCCGAGAAGCTCTCGAATATCAGTACCACGACATTCGGGCGGTCGGCATTGAGCAGCTTGCCGTCAGGGAAGGGATTGGCCTGGCTTGCGGCAAAAGCCGTATAAAGCGAATCAGCCCAGCGCAGAGAGTCGGCAGCAGAGAGCGAGTCGGGGAGTCTGACAAGGCCGGCCGTGCAGAGCGAATCCAGCCAACGGAGTGAATCGGCGGCAGAGAGCGGGGTCAAGACGCCCGGCAAATCGGCGCAAAGTGAGTCGGCAGCAGAGAGCGAGTCGGTGGCTGCGCCGACAGGTACGCACACCCTTGGTGTGTTCATCTCGGCAATGGCCTGGTCCACCTCGTCTTCAGCCATGAAGCGGTATTGTCGGGCAAAGTCTTTCTGCTTCTCTGTTATGCTCTTGAAGAAACTGAAAAAGGGGTTGGTGGCTGCGTGGTTCAGTGGCATTTCCGAACTGAAATATACCCTGCCGACGTTCATGGTCGAAGTCGTCACGCCCCCTCTGATCAAGACGAAGAGCACGCCGCACAGCAGAATAGCCACCAACGTGTTTCTCCATCTCACGCCCAGCCGGTCCAGGCAGATAGACCTGCCGTTCTGGCGATCTGGATAGAGCCGGCACAACAGATTCTGAAGCAACCACCAGCAGACGAAGAGCAGCACTGGGGCGAGAAGCAGCATCCACCAGGGCGCCTGGCCGAGGCAGTCGATGGGATTGTCGAGCAAATAGAACACGGCCGTCTTGTCGAGCCGAAAACCCCAGTAAGAGTAGAGGAAGAGATCCGAGAAATAGTTGACCACGACCAACAGCACGCTCAGGCGAATCCAGAACCGCATAAAGCTCCTGTGCCAACTGCCCGTAATCCAGATGTAGGGAATCTCGACTAGGAAGGGCACAGCCATCAGATAGCCCGCCGAAGTCAAGTCGTGGGGCAGTCCGTGGATGATGACGGAGAACCACAGTATAGCCGGATACGCATCGAACACGTTGCCGTGGTAAACCATAAAGACCAGTTTGCCGACCACGAAAAGCAGGACAAAAAACAGGTAGAGCTTTATCTTCTTAATCATACAAAATCATTTTTGCGCGCTGTTTTGCTGCAGCGATTTCCAATTTTTGGTGCAAAGATAAGCTATTTTGGAAAATATTGTTTAACTTTGCCCGCGAAATAGCGGAAAATAACCGTTTACTGTAGTAAAAATGAACAAACTGGAACGTATAAACAAATACTTGAGCGAGATGGGAGTCTGCTCCCGCCGCGAAGTTGACGAGCTGATAGAGACCGGTCGTGTCGACATCAACGGCCAGCCTGCCCACATCGGCATGCAGGTCGACACCGAGCACGACAAGGTGTATGTGGACGGGCAGCTGGTCAAACCCACCCTGGCAGGCGCCAACGCCATAGGCGGCACCGACACTGTCGAAAAAGTCCAGCCCTGGTGGATAGAGCACAACGAACAGAAGAAAGCAAAGCAGGAAGCCCTCATGCAGAACCCGAAAAGCAAGCTGCTGCGCAAGGGGCCCAAGAAGGCCGCCAAGAGCACATCGGTGAAGAATGCGTCTGCAGCGCCCTCAATGAAAAAGCTGAAGCAAGCCGTGACGCAAGCTTCAGCCATCAAGACACGCGGTCATAGTGCCGCCGACAAACAGGCCAAGACCGCAGCTGTCAAGGATGCGCAAAAGGCATTGGCGTCGAAAGAAGCCAAACGCGACGAACTGCGCCGGCCGAAGACCTTCACCGACGTGTACAGCAACTTGGCCAACCCTGCGCGCACGCTCAAAGAGCGCCGTGTGGAAGGCGTCAACCCGAAAGCTGCCCAGCTGAGAGGCAAGAAGACGCGTCCGGCTACGGGCAAGCGCACACGCCGCAAATAAACAACACATCCGGTCACCGCAAATGACGGAGGCCGGACATTAGTAAGCGACGGAGACCGC
>CAVFPF010000075.1:59545-69157 GCA_963624265.1 bacterium
GCAAGCCGCCAAGTCACTTCGGCAAGGCTTCCGTCAGCTTCTTGACCCACTCTGCGCCGTCGAACATAGCGCCCGACTCGCGGTAGACGACTTTGCCCGTCTTCGGATTAAGGACGATGAAAGTCGGGACGGCCGTAATCTGGTATTTTGTGGCGTAGGGGGCGCCTTCGGTGGCTTTCTCCACATCCAGTTTGATGTTGACGAAATGCCTGTTCATGAAGTCGCCGACCTCCTTTTGCGGGAAGACCTTCTGCGACATCATCTTGCAGGGCGGGCACCAGGTGGTGTAGAAATCGACAAACAGCAGTTTGCCTTCTTTCTTGGCTGCGGCCAAACCCTCGTCGTGCGTCAGGGCGCGAAATTGCGTCTGCGCCTTAGCCGGCAGGGTCAGCGAACCGACTGACAATGCCATCAGGAGCGCTCCGAGCACTCTTCTCATTTTCTTTTTCATAGTTCCGGTTATTTTAGTTTTCTTTTCAGAAATTTCTTTTCAATTTTATTTCGGTCAAGATCTTTTTGGCCTAAGAGCTGGATATTGTCTTTACAGTCAAAGAATTTTGGCCTTTAAGCCATTATCTTTTTCAGGCAGAGGCTTTTCAAGACATTTTTTCAAAATCTTTTTGGCCAAAGCCTACAGCACCACGTTGCCGACAAGTTCGTAAGGCTCGGCGCTCACGATGCGCACGTCATAGAACTGTCCGGTCTCGAGGGCGATGTGGCTCTTCAGCTTGTCGTCGGCAGCCGTCGGCTCGAGCGGCAGCGACTCGATTGGAATCAGCACCTCAGGGTCGACCTCTGGACTGTCGTATTGGGTGCGGCCCACGTAGTATTCTCCCTCCTGCCGGTCGACGATGACCCGGAAAGTCTGCCCCACCTTCTGCGTCTGCACCTCCATCGAGATTTCCTGTTGCAGCGCCATCAGAGTGTCAAGGCGGCGTTGCTTCACGTCGGCGGGCACATCGTCCTTATAGTGCAGGGCGGCATAAGTCCCGTCCTCCTCACAGAAGGCAAAGGCGCCCATCCGTTCGAAGCGCTGTTCACGGGCAAAGTCCATCAGTTCCTGGAAGTCCTCGTCCGTCTCGCCGGGAAAGCCGACCATCAGCGTGGTGCGCAGGTGAATGCCGGGCACTTGCCTGCGTATTTCGGCCAACAACCCGACGGTCTCCTGGCGGGTGATGCGGCGCAGCATACGGTGCAGCACATGGTCAGAGGCATGCTGCAGGGCTATGTCGAGATACTTGCAAATGTTGGGATACTTGGCCATGACCGGCAGCAAGTCCATCGGGAAGTCGTTAGGGTAGGCATAGTGCAGCCTCAGCCACTCCACGCCGGGCGTTTGGGCAATCTGCTCCACCAGGTCGGCGATGCAATAACGGCCATAAAGGTCGAGGCCATAGCCCGTCAGGTCCTGGGCTATCAGCTGAATCTCGCGCACCCCGTTGTCGACCAGTCGGCGCACCTCGTCGAGCACATCCTCCATGGGGCGGCTCTTGTATTTGCCCGTAATGATGGGTATGGCGCAGTAGGCGCAGTTGCGGTTGCAGCCCTCGGCTATCTTGACATAGGCATAGTGGCTGGGCGAAGTCTGAAAGCGCTTCGACCGCAGCGAGTCGTCCCATTTGTGACCCAGGTCGTCGAGGATGTGCTTCCAGTCGAACTTGCCGTACAGGCGGTCAATCTCCGGTATCTCGGCCAGGAGTTCCTCGCGGTATCGTTCGCTCAGGCAGCCCATCACGAAGATTTGCCCGATGCGGTGCTTGCGCTTCAGCTCGGTCAGGCCCAGTATGGTGTTGATGCTTTCCTCCTTGGCGTCGCCAATGAAACCGCACGTATTGACGATGACGATTTCGCCCCTCGGCTCTTCCGGGTCGTGGCAGAGGCGGTAACCGCAGGCAGCCAGCTGGCCCATCAGCCTTTCGCTGTCCACCAGGTTCTTGCTGCAGCCCAGCGTAATCAGATCTATTCTGTTCTTGACCATAAGAGGCGTGATTTAATTGTCGAAATAAGGGGCAGGATTAATTGTCAAAGCCGAAGTCGGGTTTTATGCGAAGGCGCGCGGGCCTTATTTTCCTTCGGCGAAGAGGCTATCCACAAAAGCCTTGTTGTTGAAAATCTGCAGGTCTTCCATCCCCTCGCCCAGGCCGATGTAGCGCACGGGCGTCTTGAGCTGGTCGCTGATGCCTATCACCACGCCGCCCTTGGCCGTGCCGTCGAGCTTGGTGATGGCGAGAGCCGTCACGTCGGTCACAGCCGCAAACTGTTTGGCCTGTTCGAAGGCATTCTGACCCGTCGAGCCGTCGAGCACGAGCAGCACGTCGACCGTTCCGTCGGTCACCACCTTGGCGATGGCCTTGCGTATTTTGCCGAGTTCGTTCATCAGTCCGACCTTGTTGTGCAGTCGCCCGGCGGTGTCAATGATGACCACGTCGGCGCCTTCCTTGAGGGCATGGCTGACGGCGTCGAAGGCCACCGAAGCCGGGTCAGAGCCCATCTGTTGGCACACGACGGGCACGCCCACGCGTTCGCCCCAGATCTTGAGCTGGTCGATGGCGGCGGCGCGGAAGGTATCGGCGGCGCCGAGCACCACCTTATTGCCGGCCTTCTTGAATTGGTAAGCCAGTTTGCCTATAGTGGTGGTCTTGCCCACACCGTTCACGCCGACCACGAGCATCACATAGGGCCGTTTCATGTCGGGGCGCAGGTTGAAGCCATCGAGGTCAGTCTGGCCGTTTTCCGACAGCAGGGCTGTAATCTCCTCACGCAGGATGCGGTTCAGTTCGCCGGTGCCGACATACTTGTCGCGCGCCACACGGTCTTCGATGCGCTCTATGATGCGCAGTGTGGTGTCGACGCCCACATCGCTGGTCACGAGTGTTTCCTCGAGAGCGTCGAGCACGTCGTCGTCCACCTTGTCGCGGCCGGCCACAGCGCGTGTCAGCTTGTCGAAGATGCTCTGCTTACTTTTTTCGAGACCCTGGTCGTAGGTCTCCTTGTTCTCCTTTTTGAAGAAATCGAAAAAGCCCATAGTCGTGACGGTTTGGATTGAACGAAAAAGACCACAGGGGAAGCGAAAGCCTCTCTGTGGTCAGTCTGTAATTTCTCTGTAGGGAATGTAACTTACTTAGCAACAGCTTCCTTTACCTTGTCGTTGGGAACCATCTCCTCCTGGAAGACATAAGCACCGGTCTTTGGAGACTTTACCACACGGATCACTTTGCTGAATGTACGGCCTTCACCTGTCTGGAGAGAGGCCACTGCTTTCTTTGCCATAGTTCAACTCGTTTTTTTATATGGTTAATGATGTCCAAAGGGATTACTTAATCTCCTTGTGGATTGTATATCGCTTGAGGAACGGGTTATACTTCTTCAACTCCAAACGCTCGGTTGTATTCTTGCGGTTCTTGGTTGTGATATAACGCGACATTCCCGGGACTCCTGAGGCTTTCTGCTCTGTGCACTCGAGGATGACCTGTACACGGTTGCCTTTTACTTTCTTTGCCATAGTTGTATTAGCCGATTACATAACCAGCCTCCTTGAGAGCGGCTGAGATACCCTTCTTGTTGATAGTCCGGACTGCTGCTGCAGAAACCTTCAGACATACATAGTCGTCGAGTTCCGGAACGTAAAACTTCTTCACCTGCAGGTTCACATTGAACAGGCGCTTTGTGCGGCGCTTGGAGTGTGAGACGTTGTTTCCTCTTCCTGCCTTTTTACCAGTGAGCTGACAAATTTTAGACATTGTTGTTCGTTTTTGTTTATAAAACCGGACTAATGGAAACCCCTGACAGAAGGGCGGGATATCCGATTTTAATGTTATGAGTTAAAATCGCTTGTTTCCGGCCGCCGGACTTGCTTCTACCGCTGAGGCGCATCACTTCCCCTGGGGTCGGATTCGGTCCGTCTTTACCCGAAACAGGGTGCAAAGTAAGCGTTTTTTCCTTTACCTGCCAAATCTTTCAGCGGTTTTCTTTCTCTTTCTCGGCTATGAGTTGGCACAAAAGTCGCAAAGCGTTATCTGCACTTAGCAAAATCACAGACTCGCGGTCGCCTTTCAGCTCGAAAGTTTTCGTCTCCGCCATGTCGCCCAGCACTGCCGCCACGCAGACGGTGCCCTGTGGTTTGCCCTCCGACGGACCCGGACCGGCCACACCCGTCGTAGCCACCGCGCAGTCGGCCTTGCACAGCCGCGCCACACCGCGGGCCATCTGCAGCGCCGTGTCTTCGCTCACCACACCGTCGTGCAGGGTCACGCCCAGCACGTCCTCCTTGACCGACACCGCATAGCTCACCACACCGCCGCGATAGTAGGCCGACGCTCCAGGCACGGCAGCCACCATCGAGGCCACGGTGCCGCCCGTGCAGCTTTCGGCCGTAGCCAGACTGAGCCCGCGCTCAGCGAGCAGCCGGCCCGTCTCGCGGCCCATCTCGTTGTCGTTCAAGAATCGTTCCATTTCCTGTACTTTTTTTGTTTTCAGTCTTTTTCGCACGGCCAAATATAGGCACATTATGGGCAAAAAGCAAAACTTTCGGCCGAAAAATGCCGTTCCGTTTGGACATTACGGCAAAATACGCTACTTTTGCGCACAATATTTAGTGAAAATAAGAACAAAAGAAAAATATGAACAAAAGAAGAACCCTGATGAAAGAAGCGAGAAGAACCCTCGCCGTCGCCGCCGCCCTCCTGCTCCTCGCGGCAGCCGTTCCCGGTGCGTATGCCAACCAGCGCAGCTTGGCCGACGCCCGTCAGATAGCACAACGTTGGCTCAGCGACCCCGTCGTGGCCGAAGCCCCAGCCCTTGCCCCTGCCGCAAGGACTCTGTCGGGCGACAGCACCGGCACCGGTACCACGCTCGTGCCTTACTACATTTTCGGCGACGGCCAGGGCCGTGGCTTTGCCATCATAAGCGGCACAGACCGGATGCGCCCCGTGATTGGATACAGTCAAAGCACCGCTTACGAGGCAGAGCAAATGCCCGACAATTTCCGGCTCTGGCTCGAGAGCATCGGCCAGGCTGCAGCCTACCTGGAGAGCCACCCCGAGGTGACCACGGCAGCCATGGCAGCCGACGCGACGTTCACGCCGGTCGCACCGCTTCTGGGCAACATCGAATGGGGGCAAGACGAGCCCTACAACCGCCTCTGCCCCTCGGCCGGCGACGGCCACTGCATGACCGGCTGCGTGGCAACGGCCTTGGCCCAGCTTCTCTACTACCATCGCTATCCGACACGGGGCACGGGCAGTAAGACCTACAACGGCGGACCATATGCTTCTTCCATTTCGCTCAACTTCAGCCAACAGACCTACGACTACTCGCTGATGTTCGACCAGTACGACCCCGACGGCGACTACTCTCCCGCCCAGCTTGGCGAGGTGGCAAAGCTCTGCTATCACGCCGGTGTTGCCGTCAGCATGCAATACGGCAAAGAGGCATCGTCGGCCGCCATAAGCTATGTCCACAACTCGCTGATCAATTACTTCGGCTACGATAAGCTCGCACAGGTATTGAACCGTTCGCATTACACCTACGACGAGTGGCAGGAGATTCTGCACGCCGAACTGACCCACAGCCGTCCCGTCGTCTATGGCGCAACCGACCAGTCTGAAGGCGGCCACTGTTTCGTTATCGACGGCATCGATGCTTCGGGGCTCTACCACGTCAACTGGGGCTGGGATGGTCTGCACGACGGCTACTACGACATTTCCTTCCTCGACCCGGCGACATTCGAGTTCTGCCTCAGACAGTCGGCGCTGGTCCAGGCTGCACCGGCCGGCCAGATTGCCGACAGGCACTACTATGGCCGTGTCAGGTCAGACGACGGGCCGTGCTTCTCCATTGCGCAGTCTGCCGTCAAATGCGGGAAAGAAGTTGAGATAAGCGCGTCCAGTCTACACCATCTTCAAGACAAACCTTTCGTCGGCTATCTTGGGCTCGCCTTTGTCAGCAGCGGTGAGGTCAAGGCCGTTTCTATGTACAACGACACCCTGTCTATCGTGAACGGATACTATTCCGACTTATCGGAGCTGCCCATCAGGATTCCGACCTCGCTCGGTGCCGGCTCGTACAGAGTCTACCTCGTGGCCAAAGAGTATGGCGGAGCCATGAGCGACAGTATTGCCATCGTGCACGGCCTGTCCGACCAACCTAACTACTACGACTGCTCCATCTCGCGCTCGATGGCCTACTTCACCCGCCCGTCGTCTGATGTGGCGCTCTCTGTCGCTGGCTGGGAGTTCGGCTCGGGCACGCTCCGTGCAGGCAGCAGCCAGACCTTTTCCTGCCGGGTCGACAACAAAGGCGAAAGCACCTGCAGCGGCAGGTTTGTCCTCCGCCTTGCTTCGCCTTCGCACGACACCTGTTGGGTATATTCTGACACCTACACCATCCCCACACTTTCGTCCGACACGGTGACGTTCGAAACGACATTCAAAGAGTCCGGACAGTGGACCACCGACCTGTTCTTCTGGGCCGCCGACTTCTCGTCCAACGAGCTGGCTTCGGTCAACGACAGCAAGAGCAACTTCACCGTAGCCGACGACCCGACCCTCACGGCCAGTCTGGTGCTGACAGGCACTCTGCAGTTGAAGCCCGATATCGACTGGGGCGACTCCTTGTTTGTCGATGTGCCGGCTTCGTTCGACGTGCCGCTCTCCAACCAGTCCGGCGACTACAACGGGCAACTGCAGATTCAGTTGTTCAAGACCGTCCACTCCACTGCCCCTGTCGCCACTGTCGAGACCTCCGTCGCCATCCCTGCCGGAGCTTCAGGCACCTACACGGTGAGCGGCACCCTCGTCCAAGCTAACGATTCGTTCCGCCCGGCTGCGTCGGGCACGCTCTGCTGTGCAAAGGTCTACTACAGGCGCGGCAACGACTTTGTGCTCATGAGCACCGCCACGGGTGTGGACAATCAGATCTCCGTCCGCGTCTATGCCGACGACCCGGCCGAAACGGGTTTGGCAGGCATCGTTACTGATGCCGGCTCTGCCACCGCCACCGTCTACGACCTGATGGGTCGTCCCTGCAGCCCCACCTGCCCACTCCGTCCGGGCATCTACATTGTCGATGGCAAGAAGAAGATTATCCGATAACGGCAAGGCTTTTGTGGGGATAAGGAAGTTTTTCGGGCGAAGCTTTTGCCAAAGTTTCGGGCAAGGAAAGTTTTTCTGCCAAGGAAAGTTTTTCGGGCAAAGGGCTTTGGCTGGTCCAGGACTTTCAGCAGGCCGAAAGGCTTTGTCCTGCGCCCTGCTCTGCAGCCTGGGCGTGGCGTGTGCCGTGGCGCGCGGCAACAGCCCCCGCATGAAGACGTGGTGGTTCTTCGGCTACGAAGCCACTACGGGCGAAGGCATTGCCGCCGATGTCAAGGCGCTGCAGGAAGCCGGTTTCGGCGGTGTGGTCTACTACGACCAGACGCACTCGAAAGACGCGTCGAAGGCCGATGCCGGATTCTCGCCCGCCTGGTGGAAGCACCTGGAGGAAGCGGCGCGGGCAGCCACCAATGCCGGACTCACCTTCGAACTCAACATCTCGCCCGGCTACGTGGCAGGCGGACGGTGGATTGACCCCGCTCACGCCATGCAGCGCGTGGCCTATGCCGACACCGTGGTCAGCGGCGGACAAAAGCTCAGCCTCCCCCTCCCCCGCATCGAGGGCAAGGACGGCTATGTGGCCGACATCGCCTGCCTGGCTTTTCCCGCCCACGCCGACGGCAAGGCCCGCCACATCACGGCACGCTACAAGCCCAGCGGCAAAGGCCGCAACGGCGCCATGCAGATGCCCGGCCCCCGTGGCACGTTCTCGGGCGCCAAGTTCGTCAGTCTGCCCGACGTCGGCACGCTGCAGGGCAGCTACGACAGCATCGCGTGGCACGATATCGTGCGGCTCGAGCACTTCTACAGCAGTCAGGGCGCCTGGCCGTGGCGCACCCATGCCTTCGCCGCCGACTCGTCGCGGTTCTTCCGCATCCTCTATGCCGCCGGCAGCACGCCGGTGCGCAGCTGGAGCGTAGGCACTGAAGCCAAACTCGACCATTGGGAGGAATGGGCAGCCCTGCAGAGCGACTTCACCGAGGGCAGTTCGACGCCCCTCTACAGCCCCGGCGAGGTCATCGACACGGCACAGATTGTCGACCTCTCGGCCCACATCGACGGCGGGCGACTCACGTGGTCTGCACCCGAAGGCCAATGGCACATCCTCCGCCTGGCAGCCGTGCTTACCGGCGCCCGCACCAAGCACGGTCCGGCCAACCAGTTGGGCTACGAGTGCGACAAACTTTCGGCCGAAGCCGCCACCCTGCACTGGCGCAACTACATGCAGCCCATTCTCGACAGCCTCGAGGCGAAAGGCATACGGGTGACGGGCGTGACCATGGACAGCCACGAGGCGGGCGCGCAGAACTGGACGCCCCTGATGGCCGAAGAGTTTGAGGCGCGCCGCGGCTATTCGCTCCGTCCCTACCTGCCCGTCCTGGCCGGCTATGTCGTCGGCTCTGTCACGATCACCCACAGCGTGCTGCGCGACTTGCGCTCCACCATCAACAACCTCCTGGCCGAACGCTACTACGGCACGTTCCGGCAGCTGGCCGCCGACCGCCATCTGACGCTCACGGCCCAGGCCATCGGCAATGCGCTCTGCATCACGGGCGACGCCATCAGCGTCAAGCAGTCGGTCGACAAGCCACAAGGCGAGTTCTGGGCCTACCAGCAGCAAGGTGCCTACGATGTCAAAGACTGCTCGTCGGCAGCCCACCTGTACGGCAAGCCCATTGCCTCGGCCGAAGCCATGACCGACGCCGAGTACGGCGACTCGCCTCTCCGACTGAAGCGTGTGGCCGACATCGCCTTCGCGATGGGCGCCCAGGAACTTGTGGTGTGTGCCACGCCTCACATCCCGCTGGCCGCACCGACCGCGCCCTACGTGGCCGGCCGCGAGTATGCCGTCAACCGCTCCAATCCGCAGTGGGAAGCCCTCAAGCCCGTGTGGCGTGCGCTCAACCGCTCCATGCAGGTGCTGCAGCAAGGTCAGGCCGCGCCCGATGCGCTCATCTACCTGGGCGACGAAATTCCCATGAAGACGCTCACCCACCGGCTGCCTGCCGGCATCGACGGACTGGATTGGGATGTGTGTACGGGCGATGCCCTGTGCCGCCGCATCGGGGTCGTCCAGAGTGCCGACGGGCCGTGTCTCTCCACTCCCGACGGCGTGCGCTACAAGGCTCTGATCATTGAAGATGGCATCTACGTCTCGCCGGCCTCGCAAGCCAAAATCGACTCGCTGCGGGCTGCCGGTGTGAGCATTCTCACTTCGGGCCGCGACATTGTGCGCGACATTACCGTCTCGGCCGGCGCAGATTCCACCTTCGTCCACACGCACAGGCGGATAGGCCGGCGCGACGTGTTCTTCATCGCCAACATCTCGCCCCACCGGCAGACGGCCGTCATCCGGCTTCGCCACGCGCCCGCCCGCGTCAGCCTGCTGCGCACTGCCACGGGCAAGACCAGCACCGTCCGCGTCCGCCATGGCATCGTCGAGCTGCCGTTCGAACCCGGCGAATCGCTCTTCCTATTCGTTCCAACTGGTGCAGAACGAGGTGCTGCTTGACGACTTGTTTGC
>CAVFPF010000076.1:0-2086 GCA_963624265.1 bacterium
GTGTTGACGTCGAGTCCCTTCAGGCGAGTGAACGGATACTTCTGGTCACGCAGTTCGCGGTCGAGGGCGAAGTTCATCTGCATCTCGCCGTCCACCTTCATGTCGGGATAAGCGTCCTGAAGGGTTTTCACTGCGTTGTGCACAGCCAGCGGCGAACCCTTCTCGTCGTTGCCGAAGTTAGAATAGCTTATCATGGCCATTACCGGCTCGTCGTTGAAGAACTTCACGGTTTCGTAGCTGAGTTTAGCCACGTCGATGAGCGTGCCGTCGTCGGGGTGACGGTTGATGAGCGTGTCGGCCAGATAATAAGTGCCCTTCTTCGTGTTGAGGATGTGCATCGTGCCGAAGTGGTTGTACTCCGGGCGGATTCCGATCACCTCCTTAGCCACCTTGATGGTGTTGCTGTATTTGGTGTAGAGTCCGGTGATGAACGCATCGGCGTCGCCCGTCTCCACCATCATCATACCGAAATAATTGCGCTCGAACATCTTGTCGTTGGCTTCTTCGAAGATGTAGCCCTCGCGCTGGCGCTTCTCGGCCAGGATGCGTGCGTAGCGTTCGCGGCGCGGTGCTTCGCGGTCGTGGCGCAGGTTGACGATTTCGATGCCTTCGAGCGACAGTTCCATCTCCTTGGCCTTCTTCATAATCATCTCGGTGTTGCCGAGCAGAATGGGGTGGCAGATGCCTTCGGCGCGTGCGGCCACAGCTGCCTTGATCATGGTCGGGTGAAGACCTTCGGCAAAGACGATGCGCTGCGGGTGCTTGCGTGCGGTGTCGTAGAGCTTCTGCGTGAGCTGCGACTCCTGGCCAATCATCTGGCGCAACGACTTCTTGTAGGCATCCCAGTCGTCGATTGTCTTACGTGCCACACCGCTCTCGATAGCTGCCTTTGCCACGGCTGCGCTGACCTCGGTGATGAGGCGCGGGTCGACGGGTTTCGGGATGAAGTATTTCGGACCGAACGTGAGGTCGTTGACGTGATAGACTTCGTTGACCACGTCGGGCACAGGCTGCTTGGCCAGGTCGGCGATGGCGTGTACGGCGGCCATCTTCATCTCTTCGTTGATGGCGGAGGCATTCACGTCGAGCGCGCCGCGGAAGATGTAGGGGAAACCGATGACGTTGTTGATTTGGTTCGGATAGTCGGAGCGGCCCGTCGACATGAGCACGTCGGGGCGGCTTGCCATCGCATCCTCGTAGGAGATTTCGGGGACGGGATTGGCGAGGGCGAACACCACGGGCTTTTCGGCCATCGACTTCACCATATCCTGGGTCAGCACATTGCCCTTCGACAAGCCGAGGAACACGTCAGCGCCCTTGATGGCCTCTTCCAGCGTGTGGATGTTGCGGTCGGTAGCGAAGAACTTCTTCTCCTCCGTGAGGTTCGGGCGGTCGGAAGTGATGACGCCCTTCGAGTCGAGCATCACGATGTTTTCCTTCTTCGCGCCGATGGCAATATACATCTTGGTGCACGAGATGGCAGCTGCGCCGGCTCCGTTGACCACGATTTTTACCTTGCTTATATCCTTCCCTGCCACTTCGAGGGCGTTCTTCAGTCCGGCTGCCGAGATGATGGCAGTGCCGTGCTGGTCGTCGTGCATCACCGGGATGTCGAGCGTCTTCTTCAGGCGGTTTTCGATGTAGAAGCACTCCGGTGCCTTGATGTCCTCGAGGTTGATGCCACCGAACGTGGGAGCAATCTTCTCCACTGCCTCGCAGAACTTCTCGGGGTCCTTCTCGTTGACTTCAATGTCAAACACGTCTATTCCGCCGTAGATCTTGAACAGCAGCCCCTTGCCTTCCATCACGGGCTTGCCGCTCATGGCACCGATGTCGCCCAATCCGAGCACAGCCGTTCCGTTGGAGATGACGGCCACCAGATTGCCCTTGTCGGTGTACTTGTAGGCGGTGTCGGGGTTTTGCTGGATTTCCAGACAGGGATAGGCCACACCGGGCGAGTAAGCCAGCGACAGGTCGGTCTGCGTGCTGTGCGCCTTGGTGGGTATTACCTCGATTTTTCCGGGGCGACCCTGCTCATGATACTGCAGGGCATCTTCTTTTGTGATCTTAACCATTTGCTTAAAAA
>CAVFPF010000077.1:0-4730 GCA_963624265.1 bacterium
ACGAGCAAAAAAAGTCAGTGAATGTGCGCATTTTGAACGCAAACGGCCCTTTTCAGACCTTTTCCGCTTCTTTTGCGCCCATTTGTTTGGTCGTTGTGTAAAAAAACATTAATTTTGCACTCCGTATGGGTGTGACAAACCGCGCCGCATCTGTATGGTGAGAGACCAACGACTGAATAAAGCCGCGAAGACTGCTCCCGACCAAATTGAATTACGACTGCGAAATGCAAGATTTTAATCTATAATTCACTTAAAACAAAATTCACATGTTACAGAAACTCTTCGGATTTGATCCCAAGACGATGTCAGTGCGCAAGGAGGTGTTGGGTGGTATTACCACGTTCCTCACCATGGCGTACATCCTGGCCGTCAACCCCTCTATCCTGTCGGCAGCCGGCATGGACCAGGGCGCTGTCTTCACGACGACCATCCTCTCGGCCGTAGTGGCCACTCTGTGTATGGCTTTCTATGCCAAACTGCCTTTCGCTCTCGCTCCGGGCATGGGCCTCAACGCCTTCTTCGCCTACACCGTGGTGCTCACCATGGGCTACAGCTGGCAGTTTGCCTTGACCGCCGTCTTCATCGAGGGTGTCATCTTCATCATCCTGACCGCTACCGGCCTGCGTGACTATATCGTCAACGCCATGCCGCTGGCTCTGCGCCGCGCCATCGCTCCGGGCATCGGCCTGTTTATCGCCTTCGTCGGCCTGAAGAGCGCCGGCATCGTGGCTTCGAGCGAGGCTACGTTCGTCACCATGGGCGACTTGACCGACTGCGGCGTGCTGCTCGCCGTCTTCGGCATCATCCTGACTGCCGTGCTGCTGGTGCGCAACGTGACTGGCGCCCTGCTTATCGGCATCCTGGTTACGACCATCGTGGGCATTCCGTTCGGCGTCACCAAGTTCGACGGCGTGTTTGACACTCCTCCGAGCATCGCACCCATCGTGATGCAGTTCGAGTGGAGCAGCGTGCTCTCTATCGATATGGTCATCTGCGTCTTCACGTTCCTCTTCATCGACATGTTCGACACCATCGGCACGCTGGTGGGCGTTTCGACCCGTGCCGGCATGATGGACGATAAGGGCAATATGAAGGGCCTCAAGAAGGCATTTATGGCCGACGCCATCGGTACGACTGTGGGCGCTATGCTCGGCACTTCGACCGTTACCACCTATGTGGAGAGCGCTTCGGGTGTCAATGTGGGCGGCCGTTCGGGTCTGACTGCATTCACCACCACGGTGTGCTTCCTGCTCGCCCTGTTCTTCGCTCCGCTGTTCCTCGCCATCCCTGCCCAGGCTACGGCTGCAGCCCTCATCCTGGTTGGCGTGATGATGATGTACGGTATTCGCGAGGTCGACTTCTCGGACTATAAGAACGCCATCCCGTGCTTCATCTGCATCGCCCTGATGCCGCTCACCTACAGCATCTCTGACGGTATTCTGACCGGCTTGATTGCCTACGTGGTCATCAACGCCCTGTCGGGCGAGTGGAAGAAGATCAGCATCGGCACCTACATCCTGGCCGTGCTCTTCGTCCTGAAGTACGCCCTCATCTGATGAGCGCAAGCCTTTCTGCCCTGACCGGACGCCGACAAGGCGATGGCAAATGCCGGAGCTGGTCTCCCGACGGGCAGAAAGCACTATGTATATAATGAGTGCCGCACGCTTGTGGAAAGAGCACGGCACTTACATATATAAAAGAAAGGGGGCGCGGTCCGATTGGCGGACTCGCGCTCCCATAGCTTAAAAAAACGGCTGACTCACGCCGGGGCTTTTACTTCTTGCCCTTGGGTGCCTTGTAGTAAGGTGTGTTGTAGGTCAGACGGATGCCGTCGGAAGTCTTCTCAAGCAGGCAGGTGGTGCCGTCGTCGTCGACCGAGTAGACCTTGCCGCTGGCAGTCTCGGCCTCACGATGGTAGATGACGTCGAAGAGCACGCTGCATGAAGCGGCTGCATCGGCCGACTGCATGGGCACTTCAACGATGAGCTGACCCAACTTGTTGGCCTCCTTCACATCCTTGTTGTTGAAGCGCAGACGAATCTCGGTGCCCTGGCAATTGCCTTTCAGACAGTTCAGCACGGGGTCGCTGATATAGTTCTTCTTGGAGATGGCGCGTGTCACCTGCTGGAAATCATCGTCAAGGTCGATGCCGTCAAACTCGAATGCGTAAGCGTTGAAGCCCAGGAAGAGGGCAGACAACATCAGAAAAAACTTTTTCATAGTTGTAATGAATTAAGTGGGTTTATTGTGTGTTTGTTTGTGTTTCCTTCGGGTTCTTTTTCGAGGCTTCGCCTACAGCTGCAGGTCCGGCCTGTTTCGTTCTTGTGGGACAAAGATAAGGGATTTTTGACCGTAAAAGCAAATAGTCGTGACAAAATGTTATGATGTGACGGGTGTTTTTAGGATATCTTGGCTATCGCACATAGCATTTTGCTACATATTTATGAGCGTATGACACTTTTATTGACTAACAAACGCATCATGGGGAGAGTCTCCCTCAGCGTGCTTGCCGGCGCTTTGGCACCCTGGCTGACGCTGTCGCCGGCCTTCGCCCAGGTGGCCGACACCATTTCGCTCGACGATGTGCAGGTATCGGCCCGCCGCCAGCCCATCAAGTCGCAACTGTCGGTCGAGAACCGCGATGTGATTGGCAAAGGCGAACTGCTGCGCGCGGCCTGCTGTAACCTCGGCGAGTCGTTTACGACCAACCCGTCGGTCGACGTCTCTTACTCGGATGCGGCTACCGGCGCCAGGCAAATACGGCTGCTGGGCCTGAGCGGCACTTATGTGCAGATGCTGCAGGAGAATGTGCCCGCCTTCCGCGCTTCGGCCATTCCCTATGCACTGAGCTATGTGCCAGGCACGTGGATGCAGTCTATACAGGTGTCGAAGGGCGCCGCTTCGGTCAAAAACGGCTACGAGAGCGTGACGGGCCAAATCAACATCGAATATATCAAGCCCCAGGGACTGGAGGGCGTGCACGGCAACCTCTTCTACGACTCTAACCGCCGCCTCGAAGCCAATGCCGACGGCGCCGTGCACCTCGGCGAAAACCTCTCGACAGCCTTGCTGCTGCACTACGAAGACGCCTCGCGCGACCACGATGCCAACGGCGACGGGTTTATGGACATGCCCAAGATGCGCGCCTACAACGTGATGGACCGCTGGGCTTGGGTGAGCCGCCGCTACATCTCGCAGCTCTCGGTGCGCTACCTCAACGAGGAACGTACCAGCGGCTCGTCGAACCACCGCCACAACGCCACCGCCACATCGTCGGCCTCCGGCCCGAACGGCACTGCCGCTGCTTCGGGCTTCAGCACCGACCGCTACACCATCGGACTCAAGACGACGCGCGTGGAGGGACAGTGGAAGAACGCCGTCTTCCTCCGCACCGACAAGAACGAGAGCGTGGCGCTGATGCTCAAGGGCGTGTATCACGACATGGACGATACGTTCGGCATGGGCCACTACAACGTCAACCAAAAGAACGCCTACGCCCAGCTGCTCTACGAAGCCGACCTGTCGGAGCGGCACAACCTCTCGGCTGGCGCTTCGGTGAACCACGACTACCTCGACGAATGCTATATGGCCGGATTCTACACCATGTCGGCTTCCGGCTCGGGCGGTTCGGCCACTTCCGGCTCTGGCAACGCGGCTTCCGGCACCGGCTCGGGCGCAGCGATTTGGGCCAACAACCCTGCCTACGACGGCACCTGGACGGAAACGACTTCGGGCCTCTACGCCCAATATACCTACAAGGCGGGCGAACGATTTGTGGCCATGGCTGGTCTGCGCTACGACTACTCGACGCAGTACGGCGGCTTCTTTACCCCGCGCCTGCACCTCAAATACGCGCCTTCTGACATCGTCACTCTCCGCCTGGCTGCCGGAAAAGGCTACCGCACGCCGCACCCCCTGGCGGAAAACGTGTCGTATATGGCCTCGTCACGACAGATGACGATGGGAAGCGACGGCCACCCGCTGCAACAGGAGGAGGCCTGGAATACGGGCGTGTCGGTTGCACTCAATATCCCGATCGGCGACGAGACGCTGGCGCTCAATGCCGACTACTACTACACCGACTTCGTGCAACAGACGGTGATGGACCTCGACCACACGGGGCGCGTGCTCTTCTACAACCTGCCCGACGGCGGACGCTCGTACAGCCATGTGACGCAAGCCGACGCTACCTATCCCGTGCTGCCCGGCGTGTCGCTCACCCTGGCTTTCCGCTACCAGGAGGTCAAGGCTACGCAATATGCCGGCGGGACTGACTACGACCGCAGCGGGGCGGCGAACCTGCAGCTGGCGGAGGTGCTGCGCACGGGCGGCACCGTGCTTCGCACCCGTCCGCTCACCCCGCGCTACAAGGCCCTGGCTACGGCTTCGTGGAAGTCGCCCCTCGAACTGTGGCAGGCGGATGTGACTTTCAGCTGGAACGGTGCGGGCCGCATGCCTCTCTCCGCGACCGACGCCAACGGCAAGCCTTACTGGCCTTCGCACTACAAGGCTTTCGGCCAACTGCAAGCCCAACTCACGCGCGACTTCCGCTACTGCTCGGTCTATGTGGGCGGCGAAAACCTGACGGGTTTCAAGCAGAAGAACCCCATCGTCTGCCCCGACAATCCGTATGGCCCGATGTTCGACGCCTCGATGGTGTGGGGACCGACCGACGGCGCTATGGGCTATGTCGGCGTGCGCCTTAACCTCGAGCGGTTCTGACACACACA
>CAVFPF010000078.1:0-60072 GCA_963624265.1 bacterium
CCTTGAGTTTGGTCTGGGGAGAATCCCATCCGTCGGACATCGTGTAGCCCTCAGTCGGAAGGCAGTAAGTGTCGCGATAGTTGTAGAGTTGCTGGGTGACATCGAGTGAGAGCAACTGGTTGATGTCGAGCTCACGGTTTGATGTCAAGCGGTTGTCGCCAGTGAGAGTCACATCGCCCAATGGCAGCGTTTGTGCAACCGGTACATTCGACGGCACTTTCCATTCGCCGCCGACTACAGTCACCTTGGCTGAGATTGGGTATCCGTTTTCCGTTGTATTGTCACCGATGATGACTCCGTCAACGGTGTACTCCTTGCCCACCTCATACATTGCCTGCTCTTCCTCAGTGGCACGGGCTGAATTTAGCCAACGAACCTGACGCCACTCATGAGTACCGTCTGTGTAAGTGACCCACACTTGCCAAGGCAAACGAGGAGCAGTTCCGTGCGGAGCCTCCACAATGATTGGTTCCACCGTCGAGATTTGACGCTGTTTGGATTTCGGCACACTTGAAGAAGCTCGATTGCCAGCAATTGGTGAAGCCTGCACCGGACTTGCCAGGCACAGCGTCAAAGCGGTGCAGACCAATAGACTAATCTCAAACATATTATTGCTATGGCTCAAAGGTTGTAGACATAGCGTGTACGGCCACCGGTCTCAAGTCTGGCTGTTATGCTTAACCTTCTGTTGGAGTTCGTTGAGCAGCTTACGGTTGCCGGCATGGTTCGGCTCGATGATGATGGCCCGCCGGCAGTAGACGAGAGCCAACTCATATTGGTTGAGGTGGTTGTAGACATTGGCGACATGGCGCAGACATTTGCTCATCTGCCGGCTATAGAGTGCGGGCTGTTCGAAGTAGAGTGCCTCCGTGCGGTCGAGGGCCAGTATATCATATTCGAGGGCCTTCTGGTAGTCGGCGAGGAAGTAATGGCACGACCCGAGGTCAAAGTACACCTCGGTGATTTCCTTGTCGAAACTGCGTTCTGCATTCGTGTTCTCTACCCAGATGTCGCGACTCCTCTCATAGAACGGGATGGCCTTGGCCCAATCCTGACGCAGACTGTGAAGGTCACCCAGATGGTCGCTACACCTGGCCAGACGCGGCAGACAAGCCTTCGGATTGCGAGCAGCGGCTGCCTCATAGTATTTCATGCCCGTCAGGAAGGCCGACTCGGCCTTGTCGAGATTGTCGCCCACGATGTATTCGGTCAAGCCGAGTATGTCCCATGCAAAGGCAAGATCGCCGACATAGAGATAGGGGCTACGGTTGTATTTGGGCGTGAGCATCTCGATGCCCTGCTGCACCATAGTCCGGCAGGTGTCGACATATTCTGACTGACAAAGCGAAGCGGATGCCGAAACCAGCAGGTTGGCATACCGTGCCTTGGTCTCCGAATAGTGCAGATGGTCTATCTCGAGGGCACGCTGCAGTGCCACCAGACCATAGTTAAAGTAGGTATATCCGTCCTTATAGTGAAATTTGTCGCAGTAGCGGGCCCCCAAATTCTCGCAGCCGATGGCTATGCCCCACAGATAGCGCACACTGTCAGAAACACTGCCGTTGCTGTTGGCCAGATTGTTGAATGCCACATGAAGTAGACTGTCGCCGGACTCATGCTTCCCCATGGCTTGCAGCACAATGCTCTCGTAGAGCATGGCACCATAGTGCGTTATCGTGTCTTCCTTTGCATAATGGTGTTCTATCATGTCCTGGCATGTGGCAATGGCATCGTTGTACATGCCCATCCTATACAGAATCTTGATGTAGTAGAACATCGGCTCCACATCATCGGGGTCGGTATAGGCCACGTCGTGCATCAAGTTCAGTGCCTGGTCAAGGTTGTCCTTTCCACCCTTCATACGCAGCAGCACAATCTGCCGGTTGAGAGCATCCTTGAGCTGGTTCTTTTCACTGACCATCTCCAAATGCGCCCGCTCGAGAGCCTTGGTGTCACTGTCCAGTTGTCTGATATTGAGGGTCTGCTGCCTGTATTTGGTCAGGAGGTCAGCCTCTGCGTACATGGCCAGAGCCTTGTCAAAATCACCTTGGCTGACCAAATCGACAGCTTCCTGTTCTCTCTGGCTCAACTGTGTCATATCGATGCGCACGAAACGGTCGATATAGGTCTCGATATTGCGCAGCTTGTTGGCATATTCCTCCTCCATCTGCTGCATTTTCTCCTTATACTGAGCTTCGTCGTCCGCTTTCTTGCTGTGCTCCGACTTGAGCTGCTTCATGGCCATCGTATACTGGGCCTCCGCCTGTCTCTGCGCTGCTGCCGACACCTTCATGCGGGCTGCAGCAAGACTGGATGACTTGGCCATGACGATGTTGTACGGCGTACCGTCGGACGCAATGAACCATTGGTCGAGCGCCTCCGGGTTGAGCACCTCGTAACCCGGCTTCCGCACCTGACGCACGGTCACCTTATCGCCCGGCTTGAGTTTCTGGAAGCGCAGGGTGAACTCTCCCTTGGCATTGGTGACCGTAGAACCGGCATTGGCCACAATTATCTCGACGTTGGACAATGGGGTCTTAGTACCCTTCTCGGCATACTCGTATACAACTCCGCGCTGTGTAACCTGAGCACAAAGCGTCGGCATAAATCCCGTCAGCAGGATGATGGCTATCAGTGGTAGAAAATGTCGCATAATAAAAACATTTTGATGTTAGTCTGACATTGCAAATATAGGAACATATATTTCAATCGCCAAATTTTAGGCCGACTTTTTACGTTTTCGGGACGCAGATTGCATTTTTGACCCCGTATACTTGCATATTTGATAACTTTCACGTACCTTTGCACATAGTAAGAACACTTCATTTTAATAAAAAACGTACAATGAAAAAGTATTATTTTGCAACTTGTGCAGCACTTGCCGCTGCTCTGTTGGCCGGGTGCTCTAACCCCTCCTATAACCTCAACGGTATCGTGCGGGGAGCTGAAGGCAAAAACGTGTACCTGATGCTGGGAGCCGACACGCTCGCCACTCAGCCCGTCAAGGACAGCACTTTCACCTTCAGCGGCACTGCACCCGACACGGTCAAAATGGCCATAGTCAGGGTCGACAGAAGGAAGGTGGCCCAAGTCTTCCTCGAACCGGGCACCATGAGCGTGGATCTCAACGAGGGATTTGCCACAGGCACTCCCATGAACGATGACATGGCGGCTCTCGTGCACCAACTGGACAAACTGTATGCACTCTACGAACTGCCCAACCCCAACCGCGACAGTCTGCAGGCCGAAGAGAACAAACTGCTGCACGAAGTGGCTGCGAAACACATCGGTGATGCACTCGGTCTGCAGGTGACACTCCAGGCTGCCTACGACATGACGAAAGCAGAACTGGACAGCGTCATGAACCTCTGCGACCTGTATCGCGACAACGGCCGACTGAAAACGATCGTCAAAAGCAAAGAAAGCGCCGAGGCTACTGCCCCCGGCAAGCCATATGTAGAGGTGACGGGTGTCGATGCCGCCAACGGCAAGGATAGCAAACTCTCAGACTACGTGGGCACCGGCAAACTGGTGCTCGTCGACTTCTGGGCCTCATGGTGCGGACCTTGCCGAAACGAGATTTCGGAATATCTGTCCAAATACGCCCCACAGTATAAGGACAAAGTGGCCACTGTCGGCATCGCCGTCTGGGAGGACGCCATCGAAGACACCCGTAAGGCCATGAGCGAACTGCCCATCAGTTGGCCCGTCATCTTCACCGGAGACCGTGAAGACTCTCCCACAAAGGCCTACGGCATACTCGGCATCCCCCACATCATGCTGATTGCCCCCGACGGCACCATCCTCAACCGCAATCTCAGAGGCGAGGATATAGAAAAGGCCATTCTGACCGCTCTTGGCCAAACCCCGTCTGCACAGCAATAAGGAACGTCATGAAGATTTGCTTTATCATCGCCATGCAGGCTGAGGCCCAGCCTTTCATCGACCGATACGGCGTGACAGAGGAGGAAGGTTTCTTCGCTCCTCTGCCCTGTCGTCTCTACCATACCGTCGTCAACGGACATGAACTCGACATCGTACTGAACGGTCAGCAGCACGGCTCGGACCTGATAGGCTGCGAGGCTGCCACAGTAGCTACCATGGCCGCCATACAGGCCCTGCATCCTGACCTCGTCATCAACTCCGGCACTTGCGGCGCCTGGCAGAAGAACGGAGCCCATATCGGCGATGTCTACGTGGCCAACGGGGCAATGTTCCACGATCGGAGGGTGAGCGGCGACGATGCCTGGGGCACACAGTCTATCGGCAACTATGCCGTCAGCGACCGCTCGGGCGAAATCTCCTCTGCCCTGGGCTACAAGATGGGCAAAGTGACCACAGGCTCGTCGCTGGACCTGCAGCCCTGCGACGCCCGCATCATCGAAGAAAACAACGGAGAACTCAAGGATATGGAGGGAGCTGCCGTCGCCTTCGTCTGCTCGCTGTACGGCATCCCCATCCTGCTCGTCAAGTCTGTCACCGACCTGTGCGACAGCGGAGCGGAGACCTACGAGGAGTTTAAGAAGAATCTCTCACTGGCCAGTCACAATATCGCCGACGCCGTAGCGCGCATTATCGCTTATCTCACGCAAGACTGAGAAGTAGGCCAGTAGCCGCACAGTCTGATCACTGACGCAAAGTATGAGACGTATAGGTCAAGTATGATGCCGAGCTATAGGCCGACATGATGACAAAGCGGGGCAAGGAACCGAATCCTTGCCCCGCTTGTTTTATAGGGTTTTATCGTCTGCTGCCACAGGACGGGCAGAAACCCGGCCTATGACAGGGAGAGTGTTATCGTACCATAACGACCTTACCGTTCTGGATGAAGAGACCGGCCTTGGCGCCATTGACCTGACGGCCCAAGAGGTCATACATGCGTCCGCTGTTCTGACCATCGGCAGCAATCTCAGAGATGGCAGCAACCTTGGCAAGAGTACCGTCAATTTCGATGGCCGACAAGTACAGATATTCCTTGCCAGCGAAGTAGGCAGAGCCATCTTCAATCTTCTTGGCGGTGTAAGGATCCTCGCTGTCATAAACACCGTTGGCGTGCTGTACCTTCATGTTGCCGTACTGGTCAGCGGCCATGAACGGAGCAGAAGTAGGATCGCCAATGAAACGGATTTCGATAGCCTTGCCGGCAAACTGAGCCGGGATGTCGGCCGTTACGGGATGCCAGGTGTTCGACTCGAAGTATTTCGTTGCCTCATAAGGATTGTCTTCAGCGTCTGAGAAGAGATCCGGGTTGTTGACATGGAACGAAGTAATCTCGTACTTGACAGTGTCAGGATTGAGTGTTACGGAGCCGATGTTGGTCCAGTCGGAAGCACCAATCTCGCGAACGTCGATGTTGGTCTTTGAGTAGATAAAGTTGTCGGTACCCACTCCTGATGTAATCTTGGCGCCAGCCTCAAGAGCAGGCGCGGTGATGTAGAGGTAATCAGGATGCTGGTTGTTGTACAGGTTCTGTGTGCGTACTACGATACAGGGCTTGGAGAACTTGTCGCTGCGTGAGTAAACAGCGTTGGTCACAGTGTCGACATAAGCCGAAGTAACGTCATCCCACGTGCGATAGTTGATGGTGAGAGCAGAATCGGTCTTGTAGACCTCAGAGTAGTAAGGAGCGTCCTTCGTGTCTTTACCACGGTTGGTGAAATCGAAGACTGCGAGATAATCATGCTCCTGGAACTTGCCGACCAAGGTGGTGTTCTCATTCAGAGTCAACTCAATTGGGTTGTCCATACCGGCATCCTTGCCATTGACGGTCCAGCCCAGGAAGTCTGACAGACCACGGGTGTTGTAGCTGACGCGCACTACGTCGCCTGCCAGATAAGACTTGGCCTCGGGGTTAGCGCTCAATATAGCGGAGTTGGAGCCTTCGGCCTTCAGTTCGAGAGTCACAACCTTGTACTCCGTGGTGGTATAGTTCAGAAGGCTGCCGATAGGCTGGCCGTCCACACCTGCCGTATAAACCTTCTCCTTGTTGTAGATGTAGAAGAGACCGTTGGGAGCATCGGTGAAGGTGCTCCATGTCATATCGACATCCTTCATGTACAGAGAATCCAAAGTCAGAGCGGTCGAATCGCCACTCCAAGTGGGCTCTTCTCCGGCCTCTGCATTGTAACTGTCTTGAACCTTGGGAGCATAACCGTAGAAGACATTTTTCTTCACCTCAATGGTGTTGAGAGTGGCAGCTTTCAGGATGCCGTAGTTGCCGAAATTGGCATTGACAACAGTGGAATCCACACCCATAGACTGCGACCATTCGTTGTAGAAGTCCGGATAGAGGAAGAAGTTGTTGTTAATGTGGAACTCAGACATCTGGCCGATATTGCTGCCGAAGTTGAAAAGAATGCTCTTTGAACCTACTGCGAGCGTATTGTTCTCGAAGGTGAAGTTCAAGTCCTCACGAAGGGCTTCTGAATCCATATAGTTGAACGATACGAGACCATTCAACTGCGGGATGTCGTAGAACGTGTTGTTGCGGAAAGTCATCTCGCTTACACGCTGACCCATAAGGAAGAGGGTGAACAAGTTGTTCTGCGGAGCGTTGTGGAAAGTACAGCCCTCCACACGGATGACGTTGATGGAACCGCCGTCCACATATCCGCCAGCACCGTCGTTACCTGTCTTGGTCGAAAGGTTCTGTGCACGCCAGAAACCACGGATAATGTTGTTGAACTCACAGTTGACGAAAGCCAAGGTGTCCATATAGTGTGAAGCCGAGTCCTTGTATGAGAAGTGATACTTGGATTGGCCGGCACTCCAATTGGTGGTGTAGCGCGAGCTGAGGCGAAGATTCTCGAAAGTCCAGGAGAAACGGCTGTCCTCTGTGCTCTGCGGAATGGTTATCTCGAAGGAAATCTCCGGCAGAAGACCGTTTTCGTCAGGCACACCGACAAGGTGCAGACTGCCAGTGCTGTTAGGCGTAAAGTTCTTGAGTGCAATTTGTTTGCCGTTGGCTGGAGCCTTGATATAGACAGTCTGTGTCTGTCCGCTCCAGAAGGCATTCTTAATGGTGTTGGCATCGCTGGTCGGATTGTCTATGGTCTGTGCCATAGCCGAAACAGCAACCACACCCGACATGAAAAGTGTAAAAATCTTTTTCATAGTGTCTGTAATTTAGGATTTAATAATGGGTTAATAAACTTCTAATATTTAATATTCGACAGGAATTACAAACGGGATTCTCTGATACAAGTTTGTTTTTCTTGGTTCGGAATCGTTCGGTTTTTCCTTTTCCTTTTTTCTATAAGTATATCCCGATGCAAAAGGGCAAACGGGTACTTATGCGATGCAAAATTAGCATTTTTATAGGAAACGAGCAAAGATGAAATGTCTTTTCTTGTCTTCCTTAAACTTTTTTTACCCCTATTTGCGACTTTTTTTACCTTTTCGGGGCCATATAGGTCAAAAGCTGTGCATCACTCCAGACAAGAGCGTTGCTCCGCCTTAGGTATAATTTCGTCAAGTCGCACAGCCCCCCTGAGAGGGAGACTGCACGACTTGCTGATTTTTAGAGATTCCAGTCGATGAAGTATTTCTGCTGCAGCGATGACTGCACCTTCTGCTGGTTGCCGGTATTTTCGTACTTACCCTTGATGCGGTCGTAGATGACCGTATAGTCCTTGCCATAGCGCTCGGCCATCTTGCAGAGGTAGCTGTACGACTTGCCTTCGCCCGTAAACTCTTTGAGGAACTCATCGGCCAAAGCGAGGTCATACTCCTTGATACGGTCCTCGTCGAAAGCAAAGGCCAGCGTGTCACCGCCGTCAGGCAACTGACTCAAGTCATGCAGTGTACCCTTCACCGTACCGGTCAAACCCAAGTCGCCATAACCGCCCGCAGCGGCAAAGAAGGATGAGTAACGCTCGTCCCACATGCGGTCGCCGTCGATGGAGTCTTTCGGCATGGTATTGACACCACCAGGGAAGTAGTTGAGCACACCGTCGTTGAGCAGAGCATCGCACACCTGCCAGTGACCGAGGTGGTTCTCGGCTTCGGCCAACCAGTAGTGCAACTCATGACCACGGTAGAGGTATATCTGCGGCTCGATCTCGAATATCTTGGTACGCAGATAGCCGCGTGAATTGTAGCGGGTGTAGTAGAACTTGGTCAAAGCCAAACCTTCGTTGTACTGGGTCACCATCAACTTCTGTGTCTCGCCGCGCAGGTCCGAACTGTTGTACTGTGACATGGCATATTCAGAAGGTCGCAGGTAGTAGCCGTCGCCAGGATACTCGGGGCAGAGATACTGCACGATGCGATTGCGCTGATGGTTGTCGTAGTCGTAGTAGATGGCGCTCAACGTCTGCTGGTGTCCGTCGCCCGAGCCCGTGTAGATGTTGTCTTCCACAGCACCCTCGCCATAGAACATCTGCGCATAGTAGAGCGTCAGGGTCATACAAGTCGCATACCGATACCAATTGACGTTCATTTGCTCATTGAGGAACTGCAGCACATGGTCACGCACCCACTGCCAGTCGGCCTTGGCGGCAGCGGCATCCTCGTAATTGGTACGCCATGTGGTCAGTTCGGCACGCAGGCAGAGCCAATCGGGTGACATGTACTTCCAATAGTCGTAGTTGGCATCGCCCACCAGCGGCTCGACCCAACGGGTCCAGTCCATGGTCAAGTCGGCCGGAATCTGCTGGCCACACAGGGTAATGCCGTTGTCGAGCAGGTCGATGCACTTGTCGCAGATGCCCTTCATGTCGAGATGCTCGAAGGTCTTCGTGTCGCTCAGCGGAACGAGCTCGGTGTTGCTTGTTTCATACCAGTAAGCCTCGCCGTAGATACGGCCCAGCATCAGATAGGCCCAAACTTTGTAGCGGAGTGCGCCGGACACCAGACGCGGGATGCGCACTTTGGCCGAGTCGGAAACGACACCGTTCACTTCGGTATAGAAATCATCGATCTTGGTCAGGAAGTCGTTGCAGGCCACCACTACGGCATAGTATCCGGTCGGGTCGGCATAGGTATTGCCGTCGGTCGGCTCGTAGTTGTTGATGTTCTGCAGGGCGACGGGCGCATTGCCTGTCGTCTCCAGGTACTGGCACCGCGTGTCGGTCAGAATCATAGCCTGGTCACCGACTTCCTGCATACGGGTCTGTATGCCCAGATAGCCGCGGTAGATGTCAGACTCCTTGCCCATATACTCATCGTCGTTCATGATGTTCGCCGGATTGGTCTCGAAGAAATCATCGCACGAAGTGGTCAAGAACAGGGAACCCGATACAAAGACAGAGCCTATAAGTAACGAGATTATATTTTTCATATTTCTGTAATTTTAGAAATTGAGATTAACACCTACCTTGAAGGTCATTGGGTTGGCCACCTTGGCATAGTCGAATCCGCGGAGCGCCTCGGTATAGCTGTAGGAGAACTCCGGGTCTGAGCCCAGGTACTTGGTAAAGGTGACGAGGTTCTCTGCCGAAATCCAGATGTTGCCGCTGGCTATCTTCAGCTGCTCCTTTGAGAAAGCGTAAGAGAGCTGGAGGTTGCGCAGCTTGAGATAGTCGGCATCCTCAATCCAGCGGTCGCTGAAGAAGTTGTTGCCTGAGGGGTCGCCATAAGCTGCACGCGGCATACCGGTCTTATCGCCCTCCTTCTGCCAACGGTTGAGGACAGCCGTCGACTGGTTGAAGAACGAATCCATCGACTCGGTCTGACGGCGTACGGCATTGTAGGCCTTGTTGCCAACAGAGAACGAGAAGTCGGCGCTCAACGTGAAGTTCTTCCAGCGAAGAGAGGTGCCGAACGAGCCGAAGAAGTCGGGAGCAGCCGTACCCAGGCCGACACGGTCCTGGTCGTTGATGATGCCGTCGCCGTTCTGGTCGACGAAGATGACGTCACCGCCCTGGTAGTTGGCACCATAGCTGTTCTTCAGCACATTGCCGTTGGCATCGGGGGTCAGGGCCTCGGCTGTAGTGGCATAGACGCCCTTGGTCTCGAAGCCATAGAACTCATACGGCGAGCGGCCTTTCTTCAGGCGGGTCTGAGCATCGTCGTTGTTGTAAGAGGTATAGCTCGTAATCAGTTCAGACTGTCCGCCCAAGTCGGTCACTTCGGTGCTGATATAACTGCCGCCGGCATTGATGATCCACTCCCAGTCCTTGTTGTGGATTGGGTTGTAACGGAGGCTGACCTCTACGCCACGGTCGGCAATGGCGGCGTCGTTGTCGTAGTACACGCCATTGGAACCATAGGCAGCCGACAGGGAAGCGTCGAGCAGAAGGTCGAAATGGTCGGCATAGAAGGCATTGACGCGGGCATTGAACTTGTTGCCGAACATCGACAGGTCTACACCCAGATCATACTGCAGTTTCTTCTCCCACTCCAGGTTGGTGTTGGGCACGCCATTGCGCACGATAGTACCGAGATTGAAGAGGTTGTTCGAGACGTAGTAGTTCTTGGCATAGTTGCTCGAGAAGCGGCTGTTGCCGGACATCGAAACCTCGGCGGTGACATTCAGCAGGTCGAAGGCATCGGGCAGTGTGCCGTGGTTAGCTGTGAACCAAGTCAAGCTGGCAGACGGGAACCATCCGAAGCGGTTGGCATTGACACCGGAAGCAGAAGTTCCATCGGCCGTCACGCCTACACTGGCCTTGAGGAGGTTGTTGTAGGTGTAGTCGCCGTGCAAGTAGAACGAGAGCCACTTCCACTCGTCGTTGTTGCCGAAGATATTCCATTCGTCGGTAGTCACCGAAAGGGTCTTGTAGTAGTCGTTGGCGGTATTGTAGCCGCTCGATGCATCGTACTCGAAGTCCTTGGTCAGAAGACGCGCTCCGGCATAGGCCGAGAGACTGTGCTTCTCGTTCCAGGTGTTCTGGTAAGCGGCATTGAGGTTGTAGTAGTAAGACGACTGCCGGATGACACCCATCGAGACGAAGTTCTCGCCCGTGCCGTAGAGCTGTGGGATAATGGCCTGATCCGTCACGCCAGGCGTGAAGATATACTCCTCTGTGTAGTCGTAGTAGAGGTTGACTTGCCCGGTGATGGTCCAATTCTGGTTCGGGCGGTAGTTGAGTCCGAGGTTGATATTGGCATCATAGATCTTGTCCGTGCCGTCGACAGTGTTGACGATGGCAGAAGGGTTGGACACATTGTCGTAGGCATAGGTCGGATTGCTGTTGGTGTTCCAGCCTTTATACTTCAGGTAGAGGTTGTTCATGACCGAACCGTCGTCGAGCTGTTGGTGCACGTTCAGGTTGGGCATCATGTGGTAGGCAGCCAGGATAGGATTGGTCTCCTCGCTCATGCCGGTGTTGTTCAACTCGCTGTTGATGTAGGCCAGGTTGACGCCTGCGAATACATCGAACTGACGGCTCACCATGATGTTGGTGTTCAGCGAAGTGGAGTAACGGCCTGAACTGGTGCCTTGCAGCACACCGTTGTTGTGCGTATATCCGAACGAAATGTTGTACTTGGCGATTTCGTCACCGCCCTCTACGCGCAGGATGTTGTCGGTGACAAATCCGTTGCGGTAGATCTCGTCATTCCAATCCGTATTGTTGTTGAACAGGTACGAATAGTAGTTAGCATCGTTGGACAGGAACGGATAGTCGGCCTGAAGGGCTGAAAGCGAGCTGTAACGGGTTTGGCCGATACCCATCAGATAGTTTTTGTACTGAGTGGGATTGAGGGTCGGCAGCGCATCCTTGGCCACCGCCATTCCATACGAACCCTGGAAGGAAACCTTCGTGTCGAGGTTGTCGCTGACGGCCTGTTCCGTCTGGATGGCAATCACGCCATTCGAACCCAGCGAACCGTACATGGCAGCCTCTGCGCCCTTCAGCACCGTGATGGAGCGGATGTCGTGGGCATTGTAGCCGAACAGGGCATCGCGGCTATAGGCGTTGATGACGTCGCTGACAGACATGTTGGCCAAATAGGGCACACCGTTGATGACGATAAGGGGCGTGTTCTCGGCATTGAACGAGTTGATGCCGCGGATATTGAAATAGCCGCCTTCGCCAGGCATACCGCTTTTCTTGACGATGTTCAGTGCCGGGTCAAGTCCCTGCCATGAGAGGTCGGCGGAAGGAGAGTCGGAGAAGTCCTTCTTATAGTGAGTGCCGAGCAAGGCACTCGACTGGTCGCGCGAGAGGGTGGTTCCGTCGGGCATATAGGTCTGGCCGCTGAAACGGCTTTCCGACATCGGTACCATCACGATGACCTTCGGGATGACATTCGACTTGAGCGGATAGAGATGGGTATAGTAGTCCTGGAAGACAACCTTCAGCGTTCCGTCGGTAGCCGATGTGGTGAGGTTGAACTCACCGTTCTCGTCGGTCAACGCCGAACCGTTGGCACCCGGGACGGAGAGAATGACACCCTCCAGCGGTTTGCCGTCAGTGCCGACCACAGTACCCTTGAAGGTCTGCTCCTGCGCAAAGGCCGCAGCAGAAAAGGCTGCAACTGTAAGTGAAAGAATTATCTTGTTTTTCATAATCAATAGTTATTCGTGGTTGGACGGAGACACCAGTGATACATCATCAGCTGCTGAATGTCGGACTTGGAGCGATTCATGGCACCGTTCTTGTAGAAGATGGCGTTGTCGTTCGATTCTATCTTGATCTTGAAGTTGCCCGGTTTGCGGAGGACAACCCTTGCTATCTGATAGCCGTCGGTGTCGTAGGCAGAAGCCTTCTGGTAAAGGGAAGGATCCTGATCGTACCACCAGCGCCAGTCGAAATACTCCGGATAGCCGGAAGCATCGTCGCCATAGAGCTCGAGACCCTCGGAAGCACCGGCACGGTCGAAGTGGAAGTTCGATCCGGTAGCCTTCATACCCATATTCTTGACCAGACAATTGGCCTCGCTGAACTCCTCGTCAGCACCGCAGAAATAGATAGACAAAGAGTAGTCGAGCGAGTGCTTGAAGCCCATGCGGAGGTTATACTCGCCAGCAGGCAGATAGACCTCCTGGAGACCGTACTGCTTCTCGTCGGCATTGTAGAGCAGACCGTCGTAGTCCACACTGACCGTCAGGCTGTCGGCCTGTGACTCCTGGTCAGGTTCGGCTGTCAGCACGTGATAGTAGATGGTAGGCAGTGTGGCCGACAACTCGAACGAGCCCTGGGCTTCGTTGACAACCAAAGGCTTGATCCAGTGGTTCCAGCGGAAGTAGCCGCCACCGGTAGCCACCAGATTGGTAGCGTCCCAACCCTGCTGCGTGGCATTGAGAGCCGACCATATCTGATAGAAACGTGCCTTGACACGCCAGATGACGATATGGTTCGGAATCTTGTAGTAGTCGGTCAGCAGGTAGGCATAACCGTTGGACAGGTTCACGGGGTTCTCGTAGTCAACATGCTGGATGGCGGGATTCCACTGGGCGGCATCGATAGACTCGTAAGTCTCAGTATCGGATGTCTCGTCAATCTCCTGGACATAGCCGCCGACGCACTCGAACTGGCTGGCCGTAGGAGCCACCTCCTCAGGACTGAGCTTGCGGTCCACGAAGCAACTCTCAACAATCCACTTGCGGAACTTGAGGGAGTCGGCCGAAGTGACCGAACGGCGCAGGAACAGCTTGACGCTGTCGAGGGCAGCGGTGTAGGCGTGTTCCAGCAGTTCGTTGTTGGGCACGAAGAGCGTAGACAGGTACGACTCGCTGCGCATATCCCATACAGGCAGACCGTTCTCGTTGTAACGGTCCATCAGGGTGTTCTTGGTCGAGATGACCGAATCGCTGTAGGTAGTGTTGCCCATCACGTCGACACCATCGGGCGTAGAAGCATCGGCATCGAAATACTGCTCCTCGAACTCGGCCACGAACGACTTGAACATAGAGTAGTCGTCGCCCAGACTCTGGATGTACTCGTAGAGCGAAGGCGCAGCGGAGATGATGCCGTCCACAAAATAGACGTAGCCGTTGTCGGTCTGGACCATACGGGTAATCTTCTTGCCGTTGAGCAGCTTGTTGCCGTCAGCATCGAGGGTAACCCAAATGTTCTTGCCACAGCGGGTATAGATGCCGAAACCGTCGACGAGCGTAACCGGCGCGATAGAAAGGTCAGAGACCGTATTGGTCACGAACTTCTCGTTGGCCATGGCTTCCGAGTCTGTAGCGGGGTGGATGTCTTCATCTTTGCACACAATCAAAGTGCAGTAGCTGTCATCCCGGCCGATGACTTCCATCAGACCGGCCTGCTCATAAAGCGAGGCAAACTGCTTGAGTCCGGACTCGCCCTGCACGAACGATGCTGCATTGCCCTTATAGACTTCCACACCGGAAGTAGCCTCCGAGCCCGCTTCGTCGAAGTGGTTGTTCCACTCGTCGTCGCAAGCAGCGAAAGTCAAGGCAGAGACTCCAAGTATATAATACCAAATTGTCTTTTTCATACAATTTTTCTTTTATCTCATTAATATTATTCAGTTATCGGTTCGAACAGGATGTAATCCCACATCTGGTGGTAGGTGTTGCCCGTCTTCGCATTGATGTCGAGCATCGTTACCTTCAGTTTGTGAGAACCTGACTCCGTGAACTCGATGGCGTTGGCGCCCACCCACAGGTCAAGCTTGCAGACCTCGGATGACCAGTAATTCGGGAATTCAACTGCCTTTTTGTCCGGCAGACCCTTGAATACATACGCATTCTTGCTCCACTCCGACTTGTTGGCTTCGGGGTCGATCTGGAACTTGGTCAAAGAACCGGCAGCATGGTACTTGCTCATGGTCGCGTTGGAGGCATAGTGCAGCGAGACCTTATACTTGCCCTTGATGATGGTCGGGGTCTTGAACTGCACCCAACCGGCATAGCCCAAGTTGACGAAGAGCAGGTTGTTCAGATAAGAACGATAGTGGTTGATGTTCTTCTGCTTCGAAGAGTAGTATTTGTTCTTGAAGAAACCGATGGCACGATATTGGCCGTAGCTGGCCTTGGTGCTGTTGGCCTGATAGGTGAAGGTCGTAGAGTCAATCTCTCCGAACTGGCCTTCGCGGTAGGTCTGGGTCAAGTCTATCTGATACTCCTTGTTGGTCATGGCCGTAGTGTAGAGGTTGCCGAGATTCTTGCTTGCTCCATAGGCGTTGACGAACCGGATAATCTGGTCGGTGTTGCAGAAGTCCCACTTGATGGTCACCGGCTTGGGTACCCACACGGGCATCACATAGTCTATCTTGTGTATCATGCCGTTGCGGGCCTCGATGTCCGAACGGACAATTTTGGCCTTCTCGTTGATGAGGGTAATCATCTCGCCCTTGCTGTCAGTGACGAAGGTAGAGTCGGCATTCATCTGATGTTGTGCCGTGATGACATTGCCCTTATTGTTGGTGTCGTAGATGAGCACCTGGTCGTCGGTGTCGTACTTCAGGAATTCCGACTTGCTGAGCTTGGAGTTCAGGAAGTGGTAGGCGCAATACTTGTAGAGCGCGCTGTCGGCCGTACCGACCATCTGCTTGAGGTCGTCCACACTGTTGATACCGGCAGCCTTCATGGCATCGTCGCTTGGAGCAAAGCAAGTAAACTGATAGGTCGTTACCGAGAAGCCGCCGCCGCGGATATAGACGGTGTCGCGCAGCTGCTCGACCACCTTGTCGTAACCGGACTCACGGCACGCAGCAGCGAAGATTGTGTACTGGCCCTCCGACTCCAGCTTGGAGACCATAGGCTCCGACAACGGATGGATGACATCGTCCATATAATAGATGATGGCGTTGGACGCCTCAATGCTGTTGATACCTCCGGAATCCCTCGGCTGCACGATGGCCTGGTTGTTGATGTAGACAGACTCGATGTTGAGCGTATCGCCGGTACGTTCGGCATCGTCGACATCCAGGACGACGTGTCCGAACGAAGGTTTCAGATACGACAAGAAGAGACTCTGCGAAGTTAGCGCCTGGTTGTCGGCAGCCGCATTGATAAAGGTCTCGTTGGTTATCTTGATACCGCTGACAATGTGGTTCTGTACGACCTCACGCGCATAGGTTTTGTCCAACTCCTGGATAGACGTCACGCCACGCCACTCGAGAAACTCCTGGATAGCCTTGTTGGTCGGGGCGAAAACGGTGGCCGTGGCCGAGGCATCCTTGAGTCCGTTGTAATAGTCGGCATACTTGAGCAAGTCAATCCACATTGAGAAATCGTCCGAGCGCTTCTCCATCAGGGTGGTGCAAGTCATCTCGTTCTCGACGTCGGTAGGCGTGACAAAGGTATCCCCCTCGAACGGATCATCGCAAGCCGACAGGGCCAATGAACCGACACACGCGAACATTATATATTTATATGCTTTCATAACGTTGATTTGTCAATGGTTTTATTTGTAGTATGGATTCTGCACAAGTTTGTCATTGCTCTCTATTTCCGAAGCATAGATAGGCAGGAAGAGGGCATTGTCCGAATTGAGCACCGAACGCAACCAGGACTCCGAAGCCGACGTGTTGTAACGGATGACCTGCTCGACGAGGAACTGTGTCTTGTACTTGTTGTTGTTGGCACGGCCCATACGGAGCATGTCATACCAAATCTTGCCTTCGCCGACAAACTCAAGCTTGCGCTCGTCGAGGACCTTCTCAAGCAGTTGCTCCTGTGTGTACTGGTCGACTACGGAATAGGCCTCCTCCAAATCGTTGCTGCTGAGTTCGACTCCTGCGATATTGTTCTCATCGGCATAACCTGCACGCTCACGTATCTTGTTGATCATCCTGACAGCCTCGAGCTTGTGCTCTTTGGTCGGATTGTCACCGTCCAAACGGAGGTAGGCCTCGGCACGCATCAGGATGATGTCTGCCATACGGTAGATGATGAAGTTGGGATCGTAGTAGGTAGACGTACGCTTCTTGTCTTCGGTGGTCGAGCCGATGTACTTCCATACATAGCCCCTCTGCAGACCCGGAGCCATAGAGACATTGGAACCGGGATGGAAGGCAGAGTGGTAGGTACGGGCCGACTCCTTGCCATTGCTGATGGCACCCTCGTTGTCGCCGACTATGGCCGTGTATTCGTCTACAAAGTCATTGCAGGCCTCGGCCGAGATGGCATAGCAGGCACCGGAAATCTGATCGTCGAAAAGCACCGGCAGGTTGTTGGTCTGGTCCTCCTCGTAGTTGTACTGGAGCTCGAAGATGCTCTCGTTGGAGTTGCCGGGATTGTACATCGACATATAGTTCGAACGGGTCGGTGTGGCCATAAATGCCGGCACCTTGCTGCCGCTGGCATTGAGCAGGGCATCGCAATAGGTAATGCACTCCTCATAGTCCTCATGCCACAGACAGACATCGGCCATCAGGGCATACAGGGCCCACTTGGTAGCACGGCCCTTGGTCTCCCAGGTCGTCTCGAAACTCTCTTTGGCAGCACCTGTGGCAATGGCGGTCTTCAGGTCAGCCTTGATTTGGTTGACCACCGTGTCTTCCGAGACTTTCGGGATGTTGATGATCACCTTGTCGTCGCTGTATGCCTTGAGCGGCATCGGCACGTCGCGGAAGTTGCGCACCAGATAGAAGTAGGAAATGGCACGCAGGAAGGCAGCCTCGGTGTAATGGCTGTTGCGGGCGGCCTCGGTGTACGTGTCGCTGTTCTGACAGGCTTCGTCGGCACGCTCCAGGACGGTATTGGCGATATTGATGATCTTGTACCAGGAGTCCCACTTGCAGTAGCTGTCGGCCGAAGTCATCTGCCAGGACTGCAGTTTCGGCGCACCGCTCCACTTGTAGACGACACTGGCACGCAATTCACCCCAGGGGATGATGTAACTCTCCACATTGCTGCGCAGATAGTAGTAACCGCCCATCAGGAAGTTCTCCACGTCATCGGCGCTCTTCCAATACGTGTCTGACACCTGCGAGTTCTCTGGCATGATGTCGAGATAATCGCCGCAGCTATTGCCTGCCAAAAGGAAGGAACCGAGCAGTACGGAAGCACATATATCTTTGATTTTCTTCATTGTTATATCCTTTCTAACCTTTAATTCTTCATTCGTCATACAAATCTCAATTAAAAGCCGAGCGTTACACCGAATGAGAACCGCCGACTGCGGGGCGTGGTGGAGTTATCCTTCGAGAGGTCTGTAATCTTCGAAGGCAGTGAAACTTCCGGATCCTGGCCCTTGTAGTTGGTCCATGTAAACAGGTCGTAGCCTGTGATGAAGCAACTCATGTTGGCAGCATGCAACTTCTGGACAAAACGCTTCGGCACGCGGTAGGTCAGCGAGATGGTCTGCAGACGGATGTACGAGCAGTCCTCGACGAAGCGGTCCGAACCCAAGTAGTTGTAGCCGTAGCCATACAGGGCGCGTGGGATGTCGGTCTCGTCGCCCTCCGAACGCCAGCGGCGCAAGACGGCCTTCGACTGGTTGTCCTTGTTGTACATGGCCTCGTTGTTCATACGGGCAGAGTTGATGACCTTCTGACCGAGACGGTAGTGGAAACGTGTAGAGAGTGTCCAGTCCTTGTAGCGCACTGACACACCGGCACCGCCATGGACCACAGGGTTGCAGTTGCCGATATACACGATGTCGTTCTCGTCAATCTTGCCGTCGTGGTTGATGTCCTCGTACTTGGCATCGCCGGGATAGCAGGTGTAGGTGCTGTTCTTCATGACGATGGCATTGCCCTCGAGGTCACGCATTATGTTGCCCTCGGCATCGCGGGCGTAGGTATCTTCCAGATTCTGGTATACACCCTTATAGCGGTAGCCGAAGAACGAACCGGTCGGGGTGCCCGTCACGAGCTTCTGGGCATACTGGCCGTTCTTGAGCGAATAGGTCTCTTCGGCCAGGTTGCTCGGCAACTCGATGATTTCGTTGCGGTTACGGTTGACGTTGAAGTCGGCCTTAATCTGCCAGTCCTTGTTCTTGAAGATTTCGTAGTCGATACGGTACTCCCAGCCTTTGTTTTCCAGCGAACCGGAGTTGGTGTAAGACAAGCTGGAGAACGCCGAGGTCGATGTCACGGTCACACCCTTCTGCAACAGGTCCTTGGTGGTCTTGTCGTAGTAGTCGAACGTCATGGTCAATTTGTTGTCCCAGAAGCCCAAATCTACACCCAAGTCCCATTCGGTGGATGTCTCCCATTTCAGTTTGTTGAGCTGCATGGAGTTAGGCACGATAGGTGTCATGGTGCCATACTTGTAGCTTAGAGCCGAGTATGTGCCGACATAGGGCGAAGTGCCCGAAGGCGACTTGCCTGACTGACCCCAGCTGTAACGGAACTTGGCCAGGCTGAGCCAGTCTTCGGTCTTCTCTTTCAGAGGCTCGAAGTCCTGCAGGTTCAGGGCGCCGCCATAAGACTGGAAGAGACCCCACCGGTTGGTTTTGGCAAGAGCGGAGTTGCCCTCGTAGTTCCAGGTGGCATTGACCGTCAGGAAGCGCATGAAGGTATAGTTCAGGTTGGCGATACCGGAAAGGGTCCTGGCCTCAGACGAACCGGAGTTGATCGAACTGCTATACAGCGTACCGCCGGTGGTAGGATCGGCCATCTGTCCGTTGGCCACGCCATACACCTGCGAGGTGTAGCTTGAGCTGCTCGACTGTGTGGTACGCCACAAGAGGGTGGCCACGATGTTGTGCAGGTTGTCCTTGAAGCTCTGGTTGTACAGCAACTTGGTCTCTGTCTGCAGGGAGAAGTTGTTGGTCGAAGCGTCGTAAGCGAAATTGCAGTTCGTAGAGTTGATGTCCACGCCGGTTACCTCCTGCGGAAGGTAGCGGTTGTCCTTGGTCGTCTTGAACTTCATCGAGACGTAGCCCTGATACTGGAGAATCGGGGTTTTGTTTTCGTCGCGGATGATGACAAACCTCGGACTGATGTTCATCTTCTCCTCCTTGGTGTTGGTGCTCTTCCACGAATCGTTGATAGCAGCGATGGGATGGAAGTTGGCACTGCCTGTGAAAGCACCCTGGAACTCGTTGGCATCCTGGTAGGTGAAGTAGATGTCGGTAGGCTCCTTGGTCTCGTCGTCGATGTAATAGGGCGACTTGTTAGGCATCTTGCGCTGTGCCTCCGTACGGGTCTGGTCGCTCGTGAAGTAGGCAGAGGTATTCTTAGTGTCGGAATAGGTAAACTCGGCCGACACCTTGAAGCGGTCGGAGAAGTTGTAGCCTATGTTGAGCGAAGACGTCAGACGCGTCATGTCGGTTGCCTTGGTGGTACCGTCTTCCGACGTCCAGCCCAAAGAGAAACGGTAGGTAGCCTTGTCGCCACCACCCGACATAGAGAAGTTGTTGTCGGTGGTATAGGCGTTCTTGCGCACCTCGTCAAGCCAGTTGGTATTGACATTGTACTCGTCGAAGTAGCTCCAACTCGGTTCGTAGCCGATGGCATAACCGTTGTCGGTAGGCTCTGACGGGAACAGCATCTGAATCAGACTCAGTGAGGAAGACAGGCCCTTGGCATTGGCCGTGTTCCAGATGGCATCCTGCATGTAGGCCGTATACTCGTCGCCGTTGAGCATCGGGATGGCATCCGGCTCGACCTTGAGCGACGACTTGTGCGAGAAGGTGAACTTCGGCTTGCCGCGCACACCTTTCTTGGTCGTAATCAAGAGCACACCGTTGGCGCCCTTGGTGCCGTACATAGCGGTAGAAGCAGCATCCTTGAGTACCTCGATGCCCTCGATATCGTTCGGGTTGAGCGAAAGCATATCGGCAAAGTCTTCGGTGTTGGCCGTTGAGAAGTCGAAGTCGTCGGCGATGTCCGTATTGTAAGGCACGCCATTGATGACGATGAGCGGGTCTGCACTGGAGTTGAGGGTAGCAGTACCGCGAATACGGATAGAACCTTTGGCACCCGGGTCACCGCCCGTCAGAATGTCGACACCGCCGAGTTGGCCCTGCAGGACCTCTTCGACAGAGTTGACCGGCAAAGCCTCGAAGACCTCTTCCATCTTGATGCTCTGCGATGCACCCGTAAACTGCTTGGCCGTCAGACCGAGTTCGGATTTGACCGTACGGCCCGTAGCTACGACGACCTCCTGCAGCGTCTTGCTGTCCTCTTCCATCGTGACGTCCAATCGCTTCTGTCCGGTGTAGGCCACACGCTGGGGGGCCATACCGATGAATGAGAAGACCAGTGTCAGGTTCTGCCCCATAGGCATCTTGATGGAATAGTTGCCGTCCATATCGGTGGTAGTACCGGTGAGGGTACGGTTCTGGTCATTGACAACGGCCACGTTGACGCCCATACAAGGCTCCTTGGAGGCCCCGAACCGTTCGTAGACGACACCACTGATTATCTGCTGGCCCCATGCTGTAGCGCATACGAGCGACATCACAAGCACAAGTCCAAGTTTGTTCAGTATATTCTTCATATAGATTTTTTTAACTTTCAACTTTTACTTACAACCATCACTTGGGCCATACGTCCTCGAAAATACCGTCAAGGAACTGTACGCAGCCGTCGCTGAAGGTAAACGGCAAGTAGTCATAGCCTGAATAGAACGGCACTGCCTTCGTGCCGGCAACAGGTTTGGCCACGAGAGCCGAGCCCGTGTCAGTGATGTCGATGTACACGCATGCGGCAGGTACGACACTCTCGTCGATGATGCTCGGAATTCCGGTGTCAGACACGTCCTGACCCCAGCCCAGGTAAGGATACTGGTTGGCCGGAGAGGTGCTGACTGGCAGGAAGTACTGCATCAGATAGTGCTGCAGGTCAGCCAGTTCGGTGTCGCCCTCCTTGACTGAAGTGAGCGCCCAGAACTGCTCGTCGTCGGCACTGGTAGCCGTTGTGGTAACATGCGGGAACTCGCCGGCCAGGATGGCCTTCTTGATGGCATCGGTGGTGGGAACCAGCATCAGATAGGTGTCCTCATCGCTCATATAAGCCATGCTCTGCGACTCCGTATCCATCATGTCGGCGAGGACAAGCATCTGGATGAAGCCCTCGAACAAGGTGCCCTGGTCGTTGCGGTGCGTATAGATCATCGGCATGAACTTGGCATAGAGCGCATTGTTGAGGTTGCCGATCAGCAGCAGCGAGTCGTTGGTGGTGTCGTACTCATAGCAGTGACCGTTGCTCCAACTGCCGTCGCGGAAGGTAATCTCCTTGAAGTCAGACCATATTGAAGCCTTGTCGGTCAATGGGTTGCCGGCATAGTCGATGAGATTGTTGTACAAATAGCTGTTGGTAATCTTGCCGTCCTTGACGTAGATGTAGACGGGTTCGTCGGCATAGGTGCGGTAGACGTTGACGCCCGAAGCTGGGTTCTCCAGTTCCTTCGACTCGCCATACAGGTTGATCATATGGGCCTTGGCATACTGCTTCTGCACACCGGCATTGAGCTCGACTTCCTTCTTGGTGTCGTTGTAGTTCATGACCTTACCCGTCGTAGCGTCGTACCAAATCTCCTGGCTGGCAAACTGGTTGTTGCTCGGATAGAGCAGGATATAGCTGACCTGGTCGCTGTAGAGTTCCCCCAACATATCGCTCTTGTTGAGCATCTGCAGGAAGACACTATATTTCTTATATTTATAAGCCGGACCGGACACGGAACCAAACACAGCCGGAGGAGTCAGGATGTTCTGACCATAGAGCATACCGTTGACACACATCACACGGTTCTCGACAGGCACCGCTGTCTCGTCGAAGACATCGAACTTGATAACCGTGCCGGTGTAGTTATTCTCGATGTTGCCTTTCTCAATCTCCTCGGGGAATGCCAATCCCGTGTAGACGGAGTTGGACAACAGGTATCCGATGGCATCGTTCGAGATGCTGTCATAGCAAACCTCGCTCGGATAGCCGGTACCCTCATCGCCCCAGTACTCCTTGTAGAACTCGGTGAAAGCCTCGTCAGTGGGAGCGAATATCGAGTAACTGTAATCGGCTGAAGACAATACGGAGAACATGGAATAGCTGGTCGTAGGCCACTCCAGCCAAATGTTCGGCAACTTATAACTGCTCTTATAGTTCCTCGTGTAGTAGGTCGTCGTGCCGCCGCCATAGAGGTCTGTCAAGTTCTGGTTGACCTCATAATAACCATACTGTTCATACAGTTTGAGGAATTGGGAGAATCCTGACCTTGAAGAGAGCTCCTTCTGGATGGTCTCCAGCGGACGCACCACGCGGTCTACATAATATATATATCCGTTTTTGGCTATCACCTCGTCGTTGTTGGTCACCGAGGCATTGGAAACCTGGAAGCCCAAATTGTCGGCATCCTCGGCCGTGTACTCCGTCTCGGGGTAGAAGTACTCGTAGTTCTTCTTGCCGTCAATCACATAGGTATTGAACATCTCCTTGGAGAACACGGGAACGAAGCGCTCCATGTGGTACACATTGGCTGTAATGCCAAAGGTGTCGACGACATTGCCCTGGGCGTCAAGCATGTGGTCGACCGTTACCGTATCGGGAGCATCCTGGCTGCGCGTTCTGAACTTATAGTACAGACCGGCGTAGACTTGCTTCTCCTCGTCAGTCGCGCCATCGCCCTCCTCAGGACGGAAGTTGAGCATCTTCTCCTTGTTGAACGAATAGTACAACAGGTGGAAACCGATCAGCTTCTTCACCTCCGTAGCGGGAAGTTGCGTGATGTCGGTCGTTCCGTAGTTGGCCTGCAGATAAGCGTTCATCGAAGCATCGTCAGGTGCCATGACCGTCAAGATGGCTCGGCCCTTAAGAAGTGAAGTCCATCCACAGGTCTCGACTCCCTGCAGGAATACGGAGTAATTGCCCGACTCCTTCAGAATCTCATAGACACTGCCTTTAATCGAACTCGGCTCCTCGTAGTAGTCCTTCATCTCGTCTTGACACGACGAATTGAGGCCCACGAAGGAAACCATAGCCAGCACACAGCAAAACAGGTTGCTTTTACTAAGCATCTTTTTCATGAATTATTTGATTTTGTTTTTGGCGGAATAAGACAAAGTTGTGATATAAAATCAGCATTAAGGCTTCTGTCAGCGTCAACTATCGCAGGCTGACCAAAAAAGCGTGGCAAAGATAGGCATTTCGCATGACTTCTTCAACCAACATTCTTCTGAAAAATTTCCACTGAGACAATATTCACCCAAAATTAGAACGATTTTCCCCAAAAAGGCGGAAAATGTCCACCTTTCGCCCTTTTGAGGAAAATCATGACGAAAATGTTACATTTGCGAAAATCATGGCACGACACACATCAAATATGTAACATCACGGCCTGCGCTTCTTGGTCGGAATCACGTCTTCGGCCAATGCGAAATCAATTGTACGCCGTTCCATATTGACAGCTGCCACCACGACCTTGAGGCTGTCGCCCAGCGTGTAGCGCTTGTGCGTGCGGCGGCCTATCAGGCAGAAGTTCTTCTCGTCAAACACATAGTGGTCGTCCTTCAGGTCGCGCACAGGGACAAGTCCCTCGCACTTGCTTTCGTCAAGCTCGACGTAGATACCCCAATCGGATACGCCGCTCACGGTGCCCGTAAATTCCTGCCCCATCCTGGCGCCCAGATACTCGGCCTGCTTGTACTTGATGGATGCACGTTCGGCAGAGGCAGCCACCTGCTCCATCTCCGAGCAGTGCTTGCAGTAATCCTCATACTGCTCGCGCGGCACACTGCGTCCGTTCTCGTTAAGGTAACGGTTGAGCAGGCGGTGTACCATACAGTCCGGATAGCGGCGGATAGGCGAAGTGAAGTGCGTATAGTACTTGAACGACAGTCCGTAGTGCCCGATGTTTTCGGTCGTATAGACGGCTTTGGCCATCGACCGGATAGCGAGCATGGAGAGCATGTTCTCCTCAGGGCGGCCCTGTATTTCTGTCATCAGGTGGTTGATGCCCTGACTGATGGCCTTGTTGCTGCCCGTGGCCGGCATCTTGTGTCCGAAGCGCGAGGCAAGACTGGCCAGGTTCTCGAGTTTCTCGGGCATAGGCTGGTCATGCACACGGTACACGAAGGTCTTGGCCTTCCGGTTGCTCTTGCCTTTGGCCTTGGCATTTCCCTCTCCCGTGCCGCCTATGGCTTCGGCCACCGTCCGGTTGGCCAAGAGCATGAACTCCTCAACCAGTTTGTTGGCGTCTTTGGAGACCTTGAAATAGACATCGGTAGGCGCGCCCTTGTCATCGAGCACGAACTTGACTTCTGCCCTGTCGAAAGCGATGGCGCCCTCGGCGAAGCGGCGGGCACGCAACTGCTTGGCCAAGCGGTCGAGCTGCAGTATCTCGGCGGCATAGTCGCCCTGGCCCGTCTCGATGATGCTTTGGGCCTCCTCGTACGTAAACCGCCGGTTGCTCCTGATGGCGGTGCGCACAATTTGGTGCTTGATGATATTGGCATCATCGTCCATCTCGAACAGCACACTGTAGGCCAGTTTGTCTTCGTCCTGACGCAGCGAGCACAACTGGTTGCAAAGACGCTCTGGCAACATCGGTATGGTCCGGTCCACGAGATAGACCGACGTGGCACGGCTATAAGCCTCTTTGTCGAGCACAGACTCCGGATGCACATAATACGTCACATCGGCAATGTGGACGCCGGCCTCCCAATGTCCGTTGTCCAACTTGCGCAGCGAAAGGGCGTCGTCAAAGTCCTTGGCATCGGCCGGGTCGATGGTGAATGTCGTCACGTTGCGGTAGTCCAGACGACGGGCAATCTCGTCGGGCGTGCAGCCGTCGGCAATGCGGTCGGCAGCTTTGACCACGTTCTGCGGATACTTATATGGCAGTCCGTATTCAGCCAGGATGGAATGCATCTCGGCGTTGTTCTCGCCCTTCCGGCCCAGCACATCGACGACCTTGCCGATAGGATTCTTGGAGAAGGCCGGCCAGCGCTGGAAGTCCACCACGACCTTATCGCCGTCCTTGGCCTTGCCCAGCAGTTCGTTGGGGACGTAGATATCCTTGTCCAAAGCGCGGTTGTCGGGAATGACGAAAGCGTACTTGTTATTTTTTTGCAGAACACCCACATAGCGGTGGGGCACACGCTCCAGCACCTCGACCACACGGGCTTGCGGCCCTGCCACACCACGCGAGTAGTGTGTGTTTCTTTTGCCAGCCACTTTCTGCAGACGCACGCGGTCGCCGCTCAAGGCCTGCATATCGTCGCCGTCATAGACCGTAAAAGGCAGTTCGTAGCCCTCCACCGTCACCTGGTGCATACCGTTGTGGCGACGGTCAAAGACGCCCTCGAGTTCCTCCCCTTTCATCTGGTTCTGGCGCAAGGAAAAACGCCCGGAGGAGACCTCTTTCAGAAGGCCCTGCTCCTGCAGCAAGAGCAGGATGTCATACACATCCGCACGGTTGCTTCGGCCGAAGATGCCGAGTTCCTGCGAGATCTGAAGATAGTTGTACGAATTGTTGGGATGCCTATTGAACCAATCTACGATTTGTTCCAACAGCTTTGTCGACGAAGATTTTGCCATGTTTCTCAAGTTTGATGCCGCAAATATAAACGCTTTTTCGGACAAAAGCAATTTCCTTGTCGAAATTCCGCACAGATGTAACCGCTTTTTAATATTTTTCCCGAACAAAGGGACCCTACCAGGTCAAAAGTGTGGCCTTAGGTTAGGTGCCGATTCGTCTAACGATAAGGGGGCGGCTCGTCAAAAGATAAGGTCAGGCAGGCACAAAAACTAAGGTTTTCGTAATCTAAAACTAAGGTTTATCATTCCTAAAACTAAGGTTTACCCAATCTAAAAACTAAGGTTTACCCAATCTAAAAACTAAGGTTTACCCGGTCTAAAAACTAAGCTTTATCATGTCAAAAACTAAGGATCTTACTTCATAAAACTAAGATTTTACGGTCCAAAACTACGATTGGTTTTGCCCTACACAATGCTTTGTATAGCTCCGCACGAACATTTGTCCGGGCCTATACGAACAATTGTCTGAGCCTATACGAACGTTTGTCTTCCCCGATGCGAACTATTGTCCGATGCCATACGAATCGTTGTCCGGCCTATACTGAGCGTTGTCGGCCTCACATAAGGCAATGCCAGTCCACACGAATATTGACTTTACCGAACATATCAGCCCCTAATAACGGGCAATGCCAGCTCCTTTCAAACAAGGAACTGGCACCGGTCGGTCTTTATAAAAAGACTTCTTTCACCATCTTCGTATTAACTTAACTAATTACTAACTTTTAATAGGGTGTAACAACTAACCGAATAAATAAACTTAAACAATATTATCTTTAAGGTAATGAACCGTATTTTACTTTTGCAAAGATAGGGCAAAAAACCGAATCCCGCAAGTATTTCTGTAACAAGAATGTCTAAAACTGACTTTTTTATCAAAAAAGATACTTTTATGATTCATTTTTTATAAGATCGCCTTCGTCTTTTATAAAATCTCATAAAATCACCTTCGTCATCTTCGTTTTGCCATTGTCTGACACTGTGCGCCTGACATATATCTCGCCCTTCTTCGGATTGTCCACAACCCGACCGGAAAGGTCAAAATAGGTTGTCACGACTTCTGCAGAGGGCATTTCGTCGAGCACCTCAGGCAGACCGGTCGCTATAGTCGACGAATCGGGCACCAACATAATGCAGTCTATATAGAGGTTGTTGGTTGCTCCGCCGGGCGACTGGATTGAGAAACACTGCCGGCCTGCCTTGAGCGACGGGAATGTGATTTGGGCGATAGACCAGGTCTTGCTCTGCTTGAGCGAAAGGGCCTTCTTCGACAAACCGTATCCGCCATAGACATTGTTGACCTTCGAATCGGGGGCCATATAGCGTACCAGCATATAGTACTTGCCGGGTGCAGGCACATCGATAGTGTCGCGCAGGTAAGCGCCGGCTGTCTTGCCGAAGTTGACGTAACCCTGGCCCACATAACCCGAAATGCCGCGTCCGACACCATTAGAGATATAGGCGGCTACGTTTTTGTAGTCCATCACCTCGGCTTCTGTCTGCAGGGTGTCGAGATAGACAGGCGGTGCAGCCGGAGCGGTCAAAGCAACGGGCTGGTTCTCTACCGCAGCGCGGTCTGTGTTCCGACCCTGACAGCTGACAGTTATGTCGAGGGGGCCGTTGTGGCTAATGACCACCGTATAGCTGCTGTCGGCAGCATTCCACGTGCCTTTGACCAGGGAAGCCGACTGCGATGTGCCTCTGTCGGAATAGCTGAGACTGGCCGACGAGGCTACGCCGCTTATGGCAATGGTGTCGGTCAGCAACGTGCTGCGTGTCGGTTCGTAGTTGTTCAGATAGAGATGCAAAGCATCGCTCTCCTCGCGCATCTGTACGGTGGAGTATTGATTGAGCACCAACCGCACCGACGTGGCTGTATTGTACTGCAGCGGAATGTCGGCCCAGGCGCGGCCCGGCTTGTTGATGTAGGGATTGTAGATGCACCACACGTTGTCGACACGGTCGGCGAAGGCCGTTCCGGTGTACTGCTTGGGGAAGAGCTTGTTGAACTCGTTGCGCTTGGCGGTCAGCGATGACCAACGTGTTGTGTAAGCCGTGCGCTTGACCTTTACCTGGAAGGTGTTGGCCAGAGAGTCATACAGTTGATAGGTGGTCGGAATGGCCGGATAGCGGCCTGTGCTCTTGGTCCAGCTCTTGTTGGCAAACCACGCCGTGTCGGTGGAGTTGCTGGTCTCCATCTGATAGAGTCCCTGGAAGAGGGTCGGGTGCGACAAGTACTTCTGTCGGTCGTTGCCAACAGTCAGGTTGTTGAGGACAATGACCTTTGTGCGGTCGATCACTTCCTTACGGGAGAGAATCCGCAGCGTGCCGTCGACTATCTTGCGGTAGATGTCGAGCGGGATGTTGTCAAACTGCAGGAAACGGGCCCAATTGCGGTGCGTGAAGCCGTCGGTGGTCTTGGTCTGCGACACTTCCTTGAAGCAGTGTTTCCATATCAGTTCCGGGCCGTCGAACACATCCTGACCCGTCAGCATCTGATGGCTTAGCATGGGTGCACAGCCTGCAGCAAACGGATACTCCGAACCGTCGTTCTGACTATCCCAACAGCACTGGTCAAAGCGCTGGCCATAGTGACCGGCAAAACCCGAGAGCCATGTACCCAGGCACGTCGACTCAATGTCCAAATACCCGTAGAATGTGGTGTACTTCTCACACAGGATAAAATGCTCCGGACAGGCCTTGCACTCGTTGGCAAAAGCTGCATAGTTGCGCTGATAGGATATCGGGTTGAGCGAAGCACCCCAGAAAACGCCGCACCATGAGGTAATCAGATAACCGCCGTACTTATGGGCGAGTTTCATCAAGCCGGCAAAGGTCGTCATGCGCTGGCTGAACGAAGCCGACTTGGCAGACGGGCCCAATTCGGCTTCGTAACCCCAAAACTGCTCGGCGAAGTTGAAACCTATGAAATTAGGGAACTCCTTATAGAAACGCTCATACTCCGTGTAGTCTCCGTTGTCTGGAAAATGGTTGTAGCCGCCGCTGGAAGGCTGCACCGTAAACCACACCCGATTCTCTGCACACACGCGACCCCAACTGCGGACGAGCTCGATGCCGTTAGGCGAAACGGTAAACTCACCCGTCGACGTGCTGTGGCTCGCGGAGAGAGACAAGTTGAAAACGCACCACGGACGCACGTCCTCTGGCATCAGGTCGATGATTTTCTGCGGGTCGGCGTAGTTCCAACAGTCGATGTGCACCAGCCACATCGGGTGCGCATTATCCACCGGACGGCGCATGGCTGAAACTCCGTCGCCCTCTTCGTGTGCCGGCATGGCACACACAGCGGCTGCCGTCGATACCGACAGGCAGACGGAAAGCAAAATTCGCTTTATACCCTTCGTGACTTTCATTGTGCTGGATTGCTATTGATTTGCTGTTGTGTTTGTGTCTTTTCCGAATCCGGTCCCTAGGCATTACCCTGGCGAATGGTCACGTCCGAATTCCGGTCCGTTTTCGGTTTGCGGTGCAAAGGTAGGACTTATCCCATATACATACTTACATTTATGAAACATATCCTTTTGATTTCGATAAATGTTACGAGAAAGCGCACGAAAAGGTTTCCGTTCTGAAATAAACTGCGTACCTTTGTCTCCGTTATCGCAAAATGGATACACGGCCGGCAAGATGATGAAACAAGGCCATACGGCACGCAATGGTACCATGCACACGCATAATACATTTTGCATAGATATAACGATTCACTCGCAATATAAACACATTCGCAACATGATATCCGCACGCAAAGCAACATTATCTCTCAAATCGATGGGACGCACACTCTTCTTGCTGTTCCTTCTCTGTGCTCCAAACCTCGAGGCTTCAGCCGCTACACCGCTACGCCAACAGCTCGTCTTCGACTATGGCTGGAAGTTCCATCTCTGTCAGGATACGACGGAGGTGGTCAGTGTGCTCCAGCAGTTGGGCATCACAGACATGCCTCACTTCGGCACAGACACACCCGCACCCAAGGGTGGAGCAACCGTCGGAGAAACCGAACCGGAAATACAGACCGCACAGACGGAGGCTGCAGTAGGCATAGGCGCTCCTGACCGATCTGCAAACGGCAGAAGGGAGAACAACGCCTTTGCTGCCTTCACTGACGTCCAGCTCCCCCACGACTGGAGCATCGCCCTGCCCATCGACCCCAAACAGGGCGGTTCGGCCGGATACCTGCCAGGCGGACAAGGCATCTACATCAAGGACTTTACACTCCCATCCAGCATCAAGTCAGGCGACCAGGTGGCAGTCTACTTCGGCGCCGCCTATCATCGGGCTACGGTATGGCTCAACGGGCACAAACTGGGCTACCACATGTACGGATACACGGGGTTCGAAATGGATATGACGCCCTACCTGAACCGCAAGGGACAGAACCGCCTCGTCGTTCACCTGAACACGGAAGAGAAGTCCCGCTGGTATACGGGTGCCGGCATCTACCGTCACGCGTATCTGCACGTCACGGGCCGTCAGCACATCAAGACATGGGGTGTCTATGCAAAAGTGACTCACACGGATGGGCAGTGGACGATTGCCCCCGAAGTCGAACTCACCAACGGCGAGGGCTGCAAGGTCTCTCATCAGATACTCGACGCACAAGGCAAAGTGCGCATCAAGACATTCAGCGGAACTGCCGTGATGGACAATCCGCGGCTCTGGACGCTCGACGACCCATACCAATATGTATTACGCACATACGTGCGCGACGCGCGAGGTCGGCTCGTCGACCAGACAGACACACGCTTCGGTGTGCGCAGTTTCTCGTTCGATGCCGACCGTGGCTTCGAACTCAACGGCCAGCCCATGAAGCTGAAGGGCATGTGCCTGCACCAGGATGTCGGCACTTTGGGCGTAGCCGTCCCTGACCGTGTCATCGAGCGTCGTCTGAAGACCTTGAAAGACTTCGGCTGCAATGCCATACGCTCGTCGCACAACCCGGCTTCCGAAGAGTTTCTGAACATCTGCGACACCCTGGGCTTGCTCGTCCTCGACGAAGCCTTCGACAAATGGAAATCCGGTTTCTATGCGCCCTTCTTTGACGACAATGCGGTGCAGGACATCACCGACATGGTCGTCTCTCACCGCAACCACCCCTCTATCATCATCTGGAGCATCGGCAACGAAGTGCAGGAAGCCTGGAACGAAGACGAAGTCGGTGTGGAGCGCGCCCGGATGTTCAATGACCTCGTGCACGGGCTAGACCCGACACGTCCCACGCTGGTGGCTTGCCAGCAGGGATTCCAGAACAAGTTCGGCGAAGTCACCGACTTGGTCGGCTACAACTACCTCGAACCGCGTATGGTGGCGGACCACAAGCGTCACCCCAACCGCAAGCTGTTGGTCACCGAAGCCTTTGTCTACTACAGCGGAATGCGCGAAAACATCGTGCGCGACTGGGTGGAACGCAACCCCTGGTATTTTGTAGAGGACAACGACTTTGTGGCAGGGTCGTTCCTATGGGCCGGCGTGGACTACCACGGCGAATCTTCGCCTTGGCCGGCCAAGGGCTGGTGCTCCTGTCCGTTTGACATGACGCTCGAGGAGCGGCCGCAGGCAGCCTATTATCACCCGGCATGGAAACCCGAAGAGCCCTATCTGAAGCTCGTGGTACGCGACAACTGCTTCGACCAGGCCGTCGGCACAGACCACTGGCAGTATCCGATTATGGCCGACACATGGGACTTGCCGTTCAGCGACGGGCGCACTGTCCAGATCCGCTGCTACACGACATGCGACAGCGTGCAGTTCTACTTCCCCATGTGGAGCAACCCGCAGTTGCCGCTCAAGCCACGCGTGACAGCCGACTATCCGGACCACACCATCACCCTGCAATTGCCCGCACGGCACGGCAAAGTGCTGGCTGTGGGCTACAAGGACGGTCAGCCCATACTGCGCGACAGTCTGGTGAACCGCGGCAAAGTGGCAGGCCTCAAGATGGAGTGTGACCGGCAGTCGCTGGTTACTCTACCCCACGAGCTCTCTGCTGCAGGAGGAAGCCAGCAGAATGTGGCGCACGTCCGCCTCACACTGGTCGACAAAGACGGCTACCGCCAACAGATGGACCCACGTCTCATCACAGCCGAGGTCGAGGGTCAGGGCACTTTGCTGGGCATCGAGACCGGCGACTTCCGCCGTGACGGATTTACAGGTCAAAGCATCAAGTCGTACTTCGGTTCTGCCTTGCTGCGCATACAATCCACGCACGAAACAGGCACAATCCGGGTGAAAGTCACCGTCGAAGGACTGCCCCAACCATATTATCTGGACATCCCCGTCCGGGAACGTCCATAGACGGCAGCGTGCATCAGACAGACAAAACAAGCCCCAAAAGACCGCAAATATGGTCCCAAAAGCCTCTTTTTCGATAAAAATGAAGGAAAATCGCAAAAAAGAAGGCAAAAAATTTGGACGGTTGAAAAATATCCCCTATCTTTGCACCCGCAATTCCACCCGAATTGCCTAAATGGTGGCTGTAGTTCAGTTGGTTAGAGCGTCAGATTGTGGTTCTGAATGTCGTGGGTTCGAGCCCCACCCGCCACCCAAGAACGGACGAGCGTTCCAACCCTTACCACCAGAGGTAAAAGGAGGACGGCAGTTCGCGAAATCAAGGACGAGTCAGACGGTTCTTGACGGATATATAAAGTTTGACAAACATGGCGCTTTCATCTAGCGGTTAGGATACCGGCCTCTCACGCCGGGTACACGGGTTCGAGTCCCGTAGGCGCTACCACCTTTAGGAGAGGTGGGTGAGTGGCTGAAACCACCGGTTTGCTAAACCGACGAACCTGATTAGGGTTCCACGAGTTCGAATCTCGTCCTCTCCGCGGAAAGCCTTGCAGTTGCAAGGCTTTTTTCGTATCCGCTCCTACCCTTCACATTGCGCGTCCCGACTCAGCAGAAAACTTGGACTCAGTGGAAAACTGTATACTCAGTGGAAAACCATTAGAATAGACTCTTCCCTTCCCCAACAAAACTTACTCAAATTTCACGAAAATGTCGTCGTGAGGCGGATAGCACACGGACTTTTTGTCATCTTTCGCACATATATTTTGACAGAACCGCAAAAATGCCTATAGTTTCCCCTCCCCAATATAAAAAACAGCCAAATGACTTGTTTTATTTTACAAGTCATTTGGCTGTTTTGTTTAGATGATGCGCTCGTGCGCAGCAGTATCAATAGGCGAACATTGGGTAGTTGGCCATTGTGTCGTTGACCTCACCGCGCACCTTGGCAATGACGGCTTCGTTCTCGGGGTCGTTGAGCACTTCCTCAATCCAGGCGGCAATCTTGACCATAAGGTCCTCCTTGGCACCACGGGTGGTGATGGCGGGCGTACCGAGACGGATACCGGAAGTCTGGAAAGCCGAGCGGCTGTCAAACGGCACCATATTCTTGTTGGCGGTGATGTCGGCAGCAACCAAAGCCTTCTCTGCCACCTTGCCCGTCAGATCCGGATACTTGCTGCGGAGGTCGACAAGCATAGAGTGGTTGTCCGTGCCGCCTGAGATGATCTCAAAGCCACGCTTCGACAGTTCGTCGGCCAGCACGGCGGCGTTCTTCTTGACCTGAGCGGCATACTCCTTCCATTCGGGCTGCAGCACCTCGCCGAAGGCTACGGCCTTGGCAGCGATGACATGCTCCAACGGACCGCCCTGCGTGCCGGGGAACACACTCGAATCGAGACAGGCAGACATCATCTTGACCTCACCCTTGGGCGTCTTCAGACCCTTGGGGTTCGGGAAGTCGACTCCCATCATGATAGCACCGCCGCGAGGACCGCGCAAGCTCTTGTGAGTCGTCGTGGTAACGATGTGGGCATACTTGACAGGGTTGTCGAGCAGACCGGCGGCAATCAGACCGGCAGGATGGGCCATATCTATCATCAGGATAGCACCGACCTCGTCAGCGATGCGGCGCATGCGGGCATAGTCCCACTCGCGGCTGTAAGCCGAACCACCGCCGATGATGAGCTTCGGTTTGTTCTCCTTGGCCAGACGCTCCATCTCGTCATAGTCTACACGTCCCGTCTTCTCGTTGAGGTTGTAGGCAACCGGATGATACAGCAAGCCCGAGCTGTTGACAGCAGAACCGTGTGAAAGGTGACCACCGTGGGCCAGATTGAGGCCCATAAAGGTATCGCCCGGATTGAGCACGGCAGCCAGGACTGCCTGGTTGGCTTGTGCACCCGAATGAGGCTGGACATTGGCCCAGCAAGCGCCGAAGATTTCCTTCAGGCGGTCGATAGCCAGCTGTTCCACCTTGTCGACCACCTCGCATCCGCCATAGTAGCGTTTGCCAGGATAGCCTTCGGCGTATTTGTTGGTCAAGACCGAACCCATCGCCTCGAGCACCTGCTCGCTGACAATGTTCTCGGACGCGATAAGCTCAATACCCTTCATCTGGCGTGCGCGCTCTTCCGCGATGTAGCCAAATACTAGTGAATCACGTTTCATACAAAGTAAGACTGTTTTTATAGTTAATTAATAGTGTGTTTATTCTGTCACAGACCCATCGCTCTGGGTCGAAGCACTCTCGCTTGACGACACCCCGGACTCCTCGTTCCCCATCGTCTTGACCGTCCGTTTGAGCGAAGAGTTGATGAGTTTCTTCAGCTCGAGGGTCTGGCTTTGGGTGACGTTGCGTTTCTCGGGCTTGTAGAGGTTGGCATACTTGCAGCCGCCCACCTTGAACGAGATGTTGTTCACGTCATCCAGATTGCCGGTGATGTCGAGGCCCAGATGTCCGCCCACGAGCGGGCACTTGGTGATGGAGATGTTGTAGTTGAACGGCATGCTGCCTACCACGGTATGAGTGCCGGCGATGATGGCCTCGTACTTGTCCCAGCCGATGAGCATCGGATAGAGCGTCATCTTCTTGCGGGCCACGGCGAGTTCGACCGACAGGGTGTCGATCTTGTTGGTAGTACTCTCCTTGAAGAGGTAGTTCTTGATGGTCTGGAACGTCTCGCTGTCAAGTACCTTCAGATCCTTGCCCTCGATGGCAGCCACGGCTTTGAGCGACGACATCTTGGGCGAGTAGTCGGCAAAGAGTCCGGTCTCGCCTGCCAAATGGAACTCGGCCTTGCCCTCGAAGCTCTTCAGCATCGGAGCGATAGAGTCAATTTCAGGCACGAGACGTATCATCTCCGAGATGTCGATATTGAGCAAATGGAAGTTCCAGCCGACAAAGAGGTGGTTGCGGCGCGGAGACTTGTAGAGGGCAGTGAGCTGCATGTCGGCAGCCTTGCTCGTGAAGCCCATCTGCTCGAGCACCAGCGTGCCGTCGTCGCAAGTGAGGCGGCCCTTGACGTTGTCGAAAGTATTGTCGCCCACAGCCACGGTCTGCACGTTGGTGTTGACCACGACGTTGACATCCTTCGGCACCATAAATGGGTCGGCGTTCACGGTATCTGCCACTACAGCCAGCGATGCATCGCCTGTCGTAGCAGTGGCTGCCGATTCGGCCGCAGCCGTCGTCTCAGCGTCCTCAGCGAGGTCAGTACTGTCGGCTCCGAATCCGCTGACGAGGTCCATCAGCTGGCCTGCATCGATCTTCTTGCTATTGAGGTCCAGTTCGGCAGTGAGCAAAGCCTGGTTCTTCAGATAGGCGCTGATATTGGAGACCGTACCCTTCAGTCCGAGGTCGCTGGCGCCCAGCTGCAACTGGCAGTCCTGCAGCATTGCCTGGTTCTTGTCGAACGAAGCCGAGACATGAGGCATCTGCACATGGTATGGCAGGCCCTCCACACGGAATTCGCCATTGTCGAGCACGAAGTTGGCCACAGGTGAAAGCATATCCAGTACATCGGTTTGCAGGCTATCGTACACGACGTTGAGGTCGAGGCCCACGGCGCCCGTACCGCCGTCCAGGGTCTTGCCCACAGCAGCGGTCAGACTGCCCAGATTGGCCTTCGTGTCGACCTTGATGCAGCCCTTGACGGCACGCATATCCACATCGGCGCTACCCCGCAGGTCTTTGGCCGAGACACTTATCGTGTCGTCGAGCGAAGCATTGAGGGCTTCAGCCACAAACTTGACGTTCAGTCGCGGGTCCTTGCCATTGATGATATCATCCTGGACGAGAGCCAGGAGCGTAGCTTGCGGCAGGGCGGCCTGTATGTCAGATGCCGTATCGGTCAAAGCCACCTGCAGGTCCGACAGTTCGGTGCTGAGTTCTATCTGACGGCCTTTGGTTCCCGCCGGGTAGGAGACGCCGAGCGTCAGGTCGTCGAAGGTGGCAGAAAGGCCCGTATTGTCGCTGTAGCCGAAGTCTCGCAGACGGGAGTTGACTTCCGTCTTGCCGAGCTGGAGGGCACTGCCGCGCACCTCGCAGGCTGTCTTGACATGTGTGTCGTCCAGACGGGCCTTGAGATCCATGCCCTTCAGTGCATCGCGATAGGCGGCAGGCACCAGGGCCAGGAGTTCGCTGAGAGTCGTCTTGGCGAGCGTCACATCGACATCGGCCTTGATGACGGACGTATCCGCCATATTGACATGGACATCACCCTCCAGCTTCTGGCTGCCGGCCTTGGCCGACAGGTCCCGTACCGTAAAGTCAGTAAAGGCAGAGTCCGTCGATGCCGTAAACTGCGTGCGCAGGTCCATACGGTCGACCAGAGTACCCTCGCTGTCCATGGCGAAAGTCAGTTTGTCGATACCGGCATCGACCTGGGCCGTCCACACCTCGGGTGTGCTCGTGACAGGCATATCGAAGTAGGCGGCTTCCGTATTGACATAGATCATATCGTCAGAGCCGAGAGTGACACTGGCCGAATCAAGGCTCGTAGTGCCGACCAGCGTCGGATGTCCGTCCTCCCACTTGAGGTCGATATCCTCCAGCCGAGTGTTCCACAACCGTGCCAGCAGGGCTATGTCGCCACTCAGCAGATACTCCTGAGTTTCGGCCGAGAGAGAGGGCAAGTTCACCTCGGCGTTCTGACCATCGTAGTAGAGATGGCATTTCTTCACCTGCAGATTGGTCACCGAGGCATAGTTGAGCGTATCGCTATAGAAGAGTTCGCCAATTTCAAGAGCCACGTCACCTCCACCCGACAGACTCTGCAGTGAGGCATCGGTATCGAGCGACAGGTTGACGCCCCTGCAGCGTGCTTCCATCTGTGTCGTGCGGTCGAGCAAGGTGGCCGAGAGACCTTCGACGCTAATATTGTGAAGCGACATGCGGTCGAGGGCCGAGGCAGAAGCCGAAGTAGTGTCAGCCGAGCTGGTCTCGGTCGAATCCGTGCCAAGGGCAAAGACATCGTAATTGGCAACTGTGTCCTCGCTGACATAGAGATTGGCCTGGGCGCCCTCCAGTCGGAATCCCGTGATGGTGACACGGCTGTTGAGCAGATAGTCCATCACGTCGATTTCGGCAAAGAGGCGGTCCACACCCAGCAGGGTGTCGCTCTGTGCGCCTTCCATCGGGTTGATAACGGCCACCGAGTTGAGTTGCAGCGAGACTTTTGGGAATGTGCTGAAAAAAGCCAGGTCCACGTCCCCCACCTCTGTCTGGCAGGTGACGTATTCGTGGGCAAAGTCCTTCACAATGGGAGTGAGCCGGTCTTTGTCGAAGACGAACTGGCTCACGACAACGAGTGCGACAATGACCAGGGCCAGCAATGAGCCCAGTACGGTCAGTGTAATCTTAACAGGTTTCTTCATAGTGCAAAACCTCCATTTGATGATGCAAAACCTACGTTAATTGATGATGCAAAACCTTTATTAGTGCAAGACCTTTGTTCAATGTTGCAAGACCTTCATAATTGATGATGCAAAACCTTCGTTAATCAATAATGCAAAACCGCTTCCAAGGTCTTCAGGCGCGTCACTTCTTGCGGGTAAACGTCTGCGTATAGCCCCCAGAGGTCACCCAGGTCATCTTGGTCGACGTGATGCTCTTGATAGAGTACGGCGCATCCGGTTCGGGGTCATTATAGTCACCGCCTATGGCATAGATGACCATCAGTCCGTTGGATTTGAAAAACCACTCGAAGTCGTTGCCTTCGCCCTCATTGACATCTTCGGCCTGGTCCCAGTTTTCGCCGTAGCCGATGCTGCCGCCGCCTTGGGCATCAAAGCGCCAATACTCCTGCGAGCCGTCCATCAGCCAGGTGCCTACTATATCTTTTTCATACTGTGCGATTGTCTGATCGTCAATCACTTCTTCCTCCTCCTCACCCGTGCAAGAGGTAAACAGACCTGTTGTTGCAGCCATAAGAAGGCAAACCGACATGTAGAAAAATCTCTTCATCATAGCTAAAGAAATTATGTTTTAATTATAAAGGGAATACTAATGTTGTAATGAATATATTGGCGATAAGTATGACCACGGTAAGCGGCAATCCCAGCTTCAGATAGTCAGCGAACTTGTATCCCGCCGGACCGAACACCATAGTGTTGGTCTCCGAACCGATTGGAGTGACGAAGCTGCTGCTGATACTGATCATCAGCGCCACGCAGAAAGTCATCGGATTGGCCTGCAGTGTCTCGGCGAGGACCAGGGCAATAGGGGCATAGATGGCCGCAGCGGCTACGCTCGAAATAAACTCCGTAGTGAAAGTCGCCAGGATGCAGAGGATGACAAGGGCCACCAGCGCATTCGTCCCTGACACATAAGTCAGGAGGTCCGATATGAGTTGCGACACACCGGTATAGGTCATCGCCTTGCCCAGGCAGACAGAACCGCCGAACACCAGCAGCAGTTTCCAGTTGATTGCATTCTGCAGTTGCTCGATAGACAGGCAACGGAGCAACAGCATGGCCATGGCTGCAATAAGGCAGCTGTTGAGGAGCGGAAGGATGCGCAGAGCAGCCAGCGCGACCATTCCGAGCATGATGAGCGAAGAGATGAGAGTCTTCGACCCCTCCTTGGGCAACACCACGCTGTCGAAGAAGTTGAGCATTCCGGCAAAATTCTCGGGCAGAAGCTTGGCGCCTTCCAGCAGGAGCGTATCGCCGGGATGCAGCTCTATGTCTCTCGGTATGGCCTGGATGCACTTTCCCTCGCGGGCCACAGCTACGAGCACCACATTGTGGCGGTTCTCGAAGTTGATGTCGCTCATCTTCTTGCCGACCAGCGGGCTGGCAATATCGACCGTAGCCATCTGCAGCTTGCGTTTGCGCTGGTCGATGTCCTTGATGTCAAAGACCAGATGGTTGGCATTCACCAGTCCGTGGGTGTGGCGCAGTTCGAGGATGCTTTCGATTTGGCCAGAATATACCAGATGGTCGTTGCCGAGTATGAATTCGTCTTTCGGCACAGGCGAAATCACCTCGCTGTCGAAACGAACTATTTCGATGAGGTGACCGCCGTTCACTTGGTCGAGATGAGCTTCCTCGACCGTTTGTCCGATATGCTCTGACGTGGCCGGCACAATGAGTTCGACCGTATAGTCAGCACTGCTCTCGAACGACTCCTCCGGCGATTTCCTCACAGGCAGGTATCTCTGTAGGATGACTATGGTGATGATGCCGACAATCAGGCAGAAGATGCCGGGTATCGTGGTCGACGAGAAGCTCATCATCTCGCCCGTGTGCGAGGTGTAGAAATCGGAGATTACGAGGTTGGGCGTAGTACCGATAAGGGTGCAGACGCCTCCCATCGTTGCGGCATAGCTCAACGGCAACAACAGCTTGGATGGTGCCGTCTTGATTTTCTTTGCCCATATCTTGATAGACTGAATCATCAGAGCCACCACCGGTGTGCTGCTGATAAAGGCGCTGAGGCCTGCCGCCGGAATCATAATGCCGAGCAAGGCGTCGGTCAGGTTCCTCGGCTTGCCCAGGATGTGGCGGATGATCCACTGCACCACCCCTGAGTGGACCAGTGCGGCAGCCAGGACGAAGAGCACACCCACGAGCACGACCGACGTCGAACTGAAGCAACCGAGGGCCACTTCAGTAGGCAAAGCTCCGGCGATGAGCAGGATGAAGACGATACCCAGACCGATGATGTCGGAGGGCAATTTGGTCTTCACCATAAGAACCACCTTGCCAATCACCAGTCCGATAGTCAGCCAGTCGAGTATGTGTAATCCGAATACTTCCATTTAGCAAGCCGTATCAGGCAAATTCGAAGAGCGAATAGAACCCCGTTATAGTGAACACCTGCTTGATGTCCGGGCTGACGCCAGTGATGGTCACCTTGCCTCCCTTGGCAATGGTAGCCTTGCGGAGAGAAAGAAACAGCCGCAGACCGCTGGAAGAGATAAAGGCCAGCTTGTTGCAGTCGAGGACGATGTCTTTGTCGGCATTGTCCATCAGCGGTTCCATGTCGCGGGCAAACTGTACTGCGGCAGCCGTGTCGAGGCGTCCTTCGAGGATACCGGTCACCGTGTTGCCTTCTGTCTTGATGTCTATAGTCATAATATGGTTGTTTTAGCGTTTATATTCACTTTCTGTCTTTTGCGTCATATTCTCTTTATCATCTTCAGGATGTTCTGTCCGTCCTTACGTTCGTAGCTTATTTCGTCCATCATCTGCTTGATGAGGAAGATGCCCAACCCGCCCACGGGCCGGTCTTCGGCAGCGGAACACACATCAGGTGCGTTGCCTTCCTGGGTAGGGTCGAAAGGCGTCCCCTCGTCGATGAGCCGGAAGACGATGTCCTGGTTTTCCTTCGAGGCTTCGAGTATTATCTCCCCCTCCTCCCCGTTGGTATAGGCGTAGTTAACCGAGTTGGCCAAAGCCTCATCAAGAGCGAGGTTGAGCTGGAACACCGTTTCCGGGGCAATGCCGAAGTGTTCGCTCACCTCTTCTATGAAAGGCTCCAGTTGCGCCATTTCCTCCACGCGGTTGTTGATAACAAGCCTGTATTTCATAGTTACACGGTTTTATTTGGTCTCTGTTGGTCCGAGGTAGTTGAAGCACAGCATGGTGAGGTCGTCGCTTTGTTCCGCTCCGCAGGCAAAGTTATGTACCTCAGCCCGAACATGCTCCACATAGTCCTGTGCCGAACTTGCTGCGCCTGTAGAGACGAGGGCTTCGAGCAGTCGGTTGTCGCCGAACAGATTCATCTCCTTGTTCTCCGCCTCGGTGACGCCGTCGGTATAGAGGAATATCTTGACCCCCTTTTCGATGGTCATGCTCACTTCCTTATAGTCGAAGTCGGCGATCACGCCTATAGGCAGGTTGGTCGGCAGAGCGTTCATGAACGAAGGCGTCGGGCCGGGCGACACGGTCAGGCTCTTGGCATCGGAAAGGACCCCGTTGGTCACAGGCGCATTGTGTCCGCAGTTGCAGCAGGTGAATGCGCCCGTCTTGAGGTTGCATCTGCCGATAAACATCGTGACAAACATATTCTCCTCGTTGCCCTCGGTGATGGCGCGGTTAAGGGTGTTGGCTATCTTGGCCGGCGACGTAGCCTGACTGCAAATGTTGCGGAACAGCGAACGGGTGATGGCCATAAACAGAGATGCCGGAATGCCTTTGCCCGACACATCGCCGATACAGAAGTAGAGGACATCGCCGTCGAGCAGGAAGTCGTAGAGGTCACCGCCCACAGCCTTGGCCGGAATCAGCGAGGCAAAGACATCGATGTCGTTTCTCTCCGGGTAGGGCGGGAATATCTTGGGCACCATCGACATCTGGATGTGGCTGGCCGTTTTCAGTTCGCTCTCTATGATGGCCTTGCTCTCGGTCGTCTTCTTGAGGTCATCGATGTAGCTGTCGAGCGAGATTTCCATAGCGGCGAGGGCCTGGCGCAGATCGTAAAGTTCGTTGTGGTCTTTGATGACGGGCAACTCTACATGGAATTCGCCGTGCGATATCTTTCTGGCCGCAAGGGAGAATTGCTCGAGCGGCTTGGTGAGCTTCCTGACGATTACCACGCACACGATGAGCAGCATGACCACACCGAGTATGCTGTGTATCAGCATCGTCTTGAACATTCGGCTATAACCGCCGGCAAGGTCGCTGTAGGGCACCTCCAGCGTCACCGTCCAGTTGCTCTTCTTGACCGGCGCATAGTAGACATACACATCCTCCTCGCCGTTATAGAACTTGCCGTATCCGCGCTGGCGGCTGAGAATGCCTGCGGCAATCTCCTCATTCCGGGGCAGACCTAGCTTGGCGGCTATCGACTGCATGCTTTCGTTGACAATATATGCCTTGTTGGGATGGGCCACATACGTTCCGTTTTCGTCAATGACGGTGATGATAGAGTGCGGATAGGGCGCCAGCGACTGTATGGAGTCGTCGAGGTCCTCCAGGCTCATGTCGACCGACTGCACAGCATAGACATTCCCGTTCTTGTCGCGTATCGGCATGTTGTAGCATACCGTCACCTTGCCGTCCAGATTGTGGAACGGAGCGGACCAATTGGGCAGTCCGGTCTCCATGGTCTTCTTGTACCAGTCCACCTCCCTGTAATCCCTGAACTGTGCCATGTCCAGTGTCTTGAACTCTCCGCCCGAGTTGACCACATAGGGAGCGTATCCCTTTTCCTGGTCTGGGGTTGCACTCGGACTGTAACCGATGGCCACGCCCTGAATCTTCGGGTTGTATTTGAGGAAGTATTTGCACAGAGAGTAGATAGAGTCGCGCGGGCTTTTGAGGAGCGGAGACTGCCCTATGGACATCAGATTGTTGGCCGACACCTCCGCATCGCTGAGATTTCGCTCCAGAGCATGGGTGACGAAGTCGAATTTGGCATCGACTATCATGTTGATATTCCGCCTTGTCTCGCGCCCCACATAGAACAGGGTAGCACCAAACACGGTCGTGAACACGAAGACGGAAACTATGAATATCCACAGACACAGTTTCAGACGGAATGATTGTCTCGGGTTTACCGTCATTTTACCTTTATTTGTTTGGCAAAGCGCAAAGTCGACCGCCTTGCGAATGCCGGGTTATCGTTTTATATTTAACCGCAAAAATAAGGATTATTCGCGAAAGTGCCAAATTTTGCTTCCTTTTTCGCTCTTGTAGTGACCTTTTTGGCATTATTGGCGTTTTTTTCTTTGCACTTAGCAAAAAAAAACGTAATTTTGCAGTCCTAAAAACATAGTTTTACACACCACAAAACGCCACTTTTCACAACGAATAACGGCCCATTCCTATGCGAATCACTGTAAAAATAGGCAGCAACGTACTGACCCGGCGGGACGGATCGCCCGACCTCACACGCATGTCGGCCCTGGTCGACCAAATAGCCACACTCTACCGGCAGGGCATCCAGATAGTGCTCGTCTCTAGCGGTGCCGTAGCCTTTGGCCGCAGCCTGCTGAAGGGGCATACCGACATCTCTCAGATTGACGAGGTGCAGCAGCGCCAGCTCTTCAGTGCAGTGGGTCAGACCAAGCTGATCGACAAATACTACGAGTTCTTCCGCGAGTGGGGCATCATGTGCGGACAGGTACTGACGACCAAAGTAGAGCTCAGCACCCCCGACCAGTGCGAGAACCAGCGCAGGTGTATGGAGGCGATGCTCGAACAGGGCGTCATCCCCATCGTCAACGAGAACGACACCACCTCCATCACCGAGTTGATGTTTACCGACAACGACGAACTCTCCGGCCTCATGTCAACGCTTATGGGAGTAGACCTCTTGGTACTGCTCAGCAATATCGACGGTGTCTACACGGGCGACCCCAACAGTCCCGGTTCGCGGCTGATACGCGTCATCAAGGCCGACACTGACGTATCTGCCTACATCCAGCCCACCAAGAGCGGTGCTGGCCGTGGCGGCATGATCTCCAAGCACAAGACAGCCCGCCACATCGCCGGTTGCGGCATCCCCGTGGTCATTGCCAACGGTAAGCGCGACAACATCCTGCTCGACCTCATCCGCACGGATGGCAGCCATACCATCTCGGTCAACCCCGATGCCCTCTGCACCGTCTTCGAGTAACGGGCTCACTTCTCTTTGACGGGCAAACAGCTTGACAAAAAAAGGACACTTTACGGCAAGACCAAGAAGCCCCATAAAGAGACTTCTCCATAGATGCAAACAGCTTGACAAAAAAGGACACTTTCCGATATAGGCAAACATCGCCGCTGAAAAAGGACACTTTCCACAGAGGAAAGTGTCCTTACATTTTTAATATTAAAAAGATAAACAGCTTCTAGGCGCTTATTGCTCAAATCAAGGTGATGCCGGCATCCTTGCACTGCCTGCGCATGTCCTCAGGCCAGATGCTCGACTGGGTCTCGCCGATATGCGCCTTGTGGAGCAGCACCAGGCAAAGGCGCGACTGGCCGATACCGCCGCCGATGGAGAGAGGCAGCGAACCCTCGAGCAGACGCTTGTGGAAGTAGAGCTGCGCGCGCTCCTCCTTGCCCGTCATCTTAAGTTGGCGCAGCAGCGCCTCGCGGTCCACACGTATGCCCATCGACGACAGTTCGATGCTACGGTTGAGGATAGGATACCATACCAGCAGGTCGCCGTTCAGGCCCTGGAACCCGTCTTCATTGACCGTGGTCCAGTCGTCATAGTCCGGAGCCCGGAGGTCATGTTCCTTGCCGTCGCCCAGTTTGGCGCCGATGCCCATGATAAACACGGCTCCGTGCTCACGGCAGATGGCGTCCTCGCGCTCCTTGGGCGTAAGGTCCGGATAGAGTTGGCGCAACTGCTCGCTGTGGATGAAGAAGACATCCTCCGGCAGGAACGGCTTGATAGACGGATAAGTCTCGCAGATCATGAACTCCGTACGGAGAATGGCGCTGTAGATTTTCTCCACGATTTTCTTCAGGAACTTGATGTTGCGGTCCTCCTCGCGGATCACGCGCTCCCAGTCCCATTGGTCGACATAGAGCGAGTGCAGGTTGTCGAGTTCCTCGTCTGCGCGGATGGCATTCATGTCAGTGATGATACCAAATCCCTTGCCGATCTGATACTCGGCCAGGGTCACACGCTTCCATTTTGCCAGCGAGTGCACGACCTCGGCTCGGGCCTCGTCCATATCCTTGATCGGAAAGTTGACGGCACGTTCCACACCGTTCAGGTCATCGTTCATTCCCAACCCACGGAGCACGAACAGCGGCGCTGTGACACGCCGCAGACGGAGTTCGGTCGAAAGTCCGGACAGGAAGAAGTCCTTAATCCGCTTGATAGCCTGCTCAGTCTGCTTCAGGTTCAATGCTGCGTGATATTTCTTGGGTATTATCAGCTGACTCATTTTGTCTGTGTCTATATTATATATGTGTATATATGCGTGTTTATGTGCAAAATGCTTTTTCTTAGCCGAAAAAGCGGTGCAAATATAAAACGAAAATTTCAACTTTCAAAATATTTTCCATATTTTTGAAAGTTGAAATAACTTTTTTCTCACTGTTTGCGCAATTTGGAGTACAAATTGGCAAACTCGCGCCCCAATTTCTTACCTTTTGGTGTCTCTTTTGGCCAATCAGCAGGCCAACTTGCACTTTCTACATGAGGGCTTGCCTTTTCCATAGAAACATCTCTACGCTGACACCTCTGTATTAAGAGGAACACGTCGGAACAAGAGACGACTCTGCTTTTAACGACACGTCTGCTTAAGCGATACGTCTATTTTAACAGACAACCTCGGTTTTAACAGACAACCTCGGTTTTAACAGCCTCCCCTCTTTCAGAGGAAAGCTTTCAGAAGTTCGTCCCATGCCTCAGGGCTGGCCTTGACATTGACGAAGGGCATGCCCACAGCACGGGCGCTCTCGCCGTCAGTATCCTCTCGGTCGCCGACATAGAGCGTAGTCTCCGCATCGAGGCCGAAGAGTTGCTGCATCCTTTCCATCGACTGACGGGACGGTTTCAGTCCGCCCATTTTGGCTGCCGATACGATGCCGTCGAAGAGGTCCTTGTCCAGTCCGAGGGCCGTAATCTTCTCCACCTCATGACCGTAGTCGCTGTAGAGGTAGCACTTCAGACCACGGGCCTTGATAGCCTGCAGCAGTTCTGCGGCCAATGGGCGGGGTTCGTAGTACATGTAGAGCAGCGTGACCTGCATAGGCATATACTTGTCCTGATACCACCGGCGGGCCTTCTCGACGGTAAGCCGCGACTTGACGGCAGCCATTGTGGCAAACAGCGTGTCATACACGCCGGCCGCATCGCCGTAGTCCTTACCGCTGAGCATACGGCGGGCCTTGCGCTCAGCACCGAGCACAAACATATTGGGGATATCGGAGAGGATGAGCCTCATCGGGAGGCCCTTGTTGTCATAAAGCGTGCCGTCGAGATCAAAGACGACGGCACGGTATTTGTCAGGTTCTATCTGCATCAATAGAGACTGTTTTGTTTCACTTGTCGGAAGGGCATTGGGAAGGAGAATTATTCCTTCACCAGCTTCTTGAACTTCTCGTGGCGCTTGTCGTCCTGCATCAGCAGGTTCATCTTGAACTGTCCGTCACGTGCGCCTTCGGCTATGCAGGCAGCCTTGTACTTCTCGAAGCTGTTCTCCACGAGAATGTGTCCGATAGGATCGTGCACACGGAACGAGTCGCGCTTGGCCACATACTCCACGTTCTCCTCCCGCAGATACTTGTCCACCAGCTTGGTGAAGTTGTCGCACTGCTCTTGGCTCGTATTGGGGTCAGCAAACTCATAGTAGAAGTGGTAGGCCGAAACCGACAGGTCGGCAAAGCCCACGAAGAACTTGACCTCCATCTTCGATTCAGCCGAGGCATTCTTCACGGCCTCGATAAACTGGCGCTCGTGCAGTTTCTCGCCAGTCATCGTCACGATGCCGTTCACCTTCTGCACCATAAAGACACGCGGTGTGTTGAAGTATGGTGTAGCGACCTCCACCAGGTCATTCATGTTGTAACGGTACAGGCCGGAGAAAGTGGTCACAAACGGGCAGTAGCGCTTGCCCTGCTCGAGTTCGTGCAGCTGGTAGAACTTGGCCGTCTTCAGGGCCTCCGGGTCAGACAGCTTGTCGACATCCTCCTCAGCCATAAACTCATAGAAGTGATAGTGCGGGAATAGCGTCGAGAAGTTGGTGTCGTCCATGACGATACCGAAGCGGCATTCCGACGAGAAGTATCCGAACTCCTGGTGCAGGCAGCAGTCGGGGAAGAAGCCCTCGATCTTGTCCAGATAGACCTTGGTATTGCCGCACTTCCAGGTGTTGAGAATCTGCATGTGAGGCCAGTAGTGCTTAGGCAGCACACGTCCGTACTTCTGCTTCAGGGCGCGGAGTTCGGCGGCACGCTTCGGGTTGGGGCTGATCTGAGCCTCCACATCCTTGCGTATTTGCTCGGGGATATCGAAATCCTTGCTCAGCGTACCCTTCTCGATGTCATCGCAGTAGGCGTCGTAGTACTTGTCGACATTCTTCTGCACCTCGACGAGTGTAGAGGGGTTGGCCGTGATGAAGATGGTAGCATCCGTCTCGATGCCGAGGCGCATGATGGTGTAGTAGCGAGCGTTGTAGTCCTTGATGCCGTACACACTGCCCGGCACAGCATAGAGTTCCTTGACAAACGAAGGCGCATCGCGGCGTGTCACACCCGACACCGAACCTGCCACAGTGCCGTCGGGGGCATAACCCTCCACATCCTTGCCGACAATCGTGACCAGCTTCCCGTAGAAGGCCTTGGGTCGGTTCATGATGTAGTTATACAGCCAGACCTTGGTCATCTTGCCGTAGATGTTCTTCATATAGACATCCGTGATGGGAATCCACTTCGGTTCCTTGGTTGTACCCGAGGTGGTGGCATACATGACAGGCTTGCCCGGCACGAGCACATCGGCCTCGCCGTTCTTGTGGCGGTCTATCAGGGCGCGGAAGTCCTCATAGTCGCCCGGGGCAATCTGCTCCGTGTAGCGTTTGTAGAGTTCATCACCGTCAGCGGCATTAAGGATGTAGTCGAAGCGGTGGGCGCGTCCGTACTCCGTGTCCTTGCCATATTCGAGAATAGCGCGCAGCGTCTTCTCCCCTGCCGTCTTGGGGTCTTTGCTTGCCTTGACAAGCTTGCTGTATTGGATACCGCCTGCCACACGGAGCAGGAAGGTAGTCAGCCATGCGGGTGTTGAGTTCTTTTTCATATCAATCTGTGTGTTGTGTGTGTTTCCCAGGGGAAACCCGGGTTAGTTATAGGAATAATCTGGCGCAAATATAGTTTATTTCTGTCAAATCGCCAAATTTTGCACCCTTTTATAGACACCAGGACAGGAAAATGTCTGCCAAAGCTCCTTTAAGGCGATGCTTGAATGGCAAATTCCGGTAATATTTCCCGTCCATGGGCCGCGCATTTTCTTTGCTTGCAACGAACGCTGAATCAAGCCATTGTACAGCCTCGCGGTTATCCATCACGAGAGCCACCTCTTCGTTCCAGCGCATGGCCCGGTAGTCGAGGTTGGCCGAACCGACCAGACACCTCTCGCCGTCGGCCGTCAGCACCTTACTGTGCTGGAAAGCGTCGGCATACAGCCACACCCGTGCCCCTCGCCTTTGCAGTTTGCGCGAGTAGTGCACGTTGCCGGCGTCAAAGAGCGGGGTGTCGCCCGTCTCCGAGTAGAGCACCTCCACCTTGACCCCTCGCTCCTGGGCCTTGCGCAGCGCACGGCGTATCCTGTAGGTGGGCAGCAGGTAGGGCGACTGAATGTGCAGGCTGTCCGTAGCCCGGTCAATAAACCTCACTACCGCCCGGCGCATCTCGGCCTTCTTGGTCCACGACTGCCTGCCTCTTTCCACCACCGTGATGGCCAGCGTGCTGTCTGTTGCGGTCAAAGCCTCGTGCGGGTAGTAGTCAGCGCCGTGGCCGAAGTCCCGTCCGCCGGCCTTGACGAAATGTTCGGCAAAGAGGCGCTGCAGTCCGTCGACGGCCGTACCCTCCACGCGCACGTGCGTATCGACATACCCGCCGTACACACCCGGCTTGCCCTGGATATTGTAGTCGGCCACATTGAATCCGCCCGTATATCCCACCCGTCCGTCTATCACCACAATCTTGCGGTGGTCGCGCAGCACGCGGTGCACGTAAGGGAAGACATAGGGCGCATAGATGCGGATGTCAATGCCGTCGGCGCGCAGTTGTTCCAGACGCTTTCCGTAGTGGTAGCCGCGGCACACGTCGTAATAGCCGTCAATCACGAGGCGCACCTCGACGCCTTCGGCGGCCTTCTGCCGCATCACTTCAATCATGCGGTGGCCAATGCTGTCGTCGGCAAAGATAAAGTACTCGCAGTGGATGTGGTGGCGGGCCGACAGCATGTCGCCGAGCAGCGCCGCAAACTTCTCCGTGCCGCTTTGATAGAAGCGCACCGCATCGCCTGCCCGTAGCGGCAGTGCCGTGAGCAGGGAGAGCAGTAAGGAGAGCAGCAGGGCAGCGGTCAGAGTCTTTTTCATCGTCTAAAGGGTTGGTGCAGCCGGCTTGCCGCTCATTCTTTGTAATACACGCGTTTCGTGCGCGACGACACGGTCGAGAGCACCTCATAGCAGATAGTGCCCAGCGTGTCGCTGATTTCGGTGAGCGGCAGGTTACGGCCGAAGATTTCGACCTCGTCGCCCTCCCGGGCGTCGGGGCATTCCGTCACGTCGAGGAAAGTCACGTCCATACAGACATTGCCCACCGTAGGCACCCGTTTGCCGTGCAGCAGCATTGTCGAGTGGCCGTTACCCAGCCGCCGGTCATAGCCGTCGGCATATCCTATCGGCACCATGGCGATACGCGAGTCGCGCGTCAGACGTCCGTTGCGCATATAGCCCACCGTCTCCGCAGCCGGGATGTTCTTGATCTGCAGAATGGTGGTCTTGAGCGTAGCCACGGTTTCGAGGTCCATAGGCACTTCCGAGGCCTTGAACCCATACAGTCCGATACCCAGGCGGCACATCTCCATCTGATACTGCGCGTACTTCTCTATGCCGGCCGAGTTGCAGATATGGCGCAGCACGGGGTGGTCGGGGAATGCCGCCACGATGGGGTCGGCACAGGCGTCGAAGCGGCGTTTCTGTTCATGCACAAAGTCCTCCTGCTTCGGGTCGTCGGCGGTGGCGAAGTGGCTGAACACGCTGCGCACCTCGACGGCATCCTGCCGTTTCAGCCGGTCTATCAGTTCGGCGATTTCCGGCTGTTGGAATCCGAGGCGGTGCATACCCGAGTCGATTTTGATGTGCACGGGGTAGTGGGTCACGCCCATCGTCTGTGTCTCGTGCACAAAGGCGTCGAGCAGTCGGAACGAGTATATCTCGGGCTCAAGCCGGTTTTCGACTATGGTGCGGAAGGCCGACATCTCGGGGTTCATCACGATGATGGGCACCCTTATGCCCTGGCGGCGCAGGTCAGCGCCCTCGTCGGCCACGGCCACAGCCAGATAGTCCACATTCTGGTCCTGCAGCGTCTTGGCCAGTTCGAAGCTGCCCGTTCCGTAGCCGAAAGCCTTGACCATGCACACGAGTTTCGTCTCCGGCTTGAGCTTGCTGCGGTATCGGTTCAGGTTGTGCACCACGGCATCGAGGTTGACCTCCATGATGGTTTCGTGGCGGCGCAGTTGCAAGGCTTCGCTGATGCGCTCGAACTGGAAGGCACGTGCGCCCTTCAGCAGCACGAGTTCGCCTTCGGTGCGGGCCAGTTGCGGGCTGTCCAGCAGTTCTTCAGTCGTGGCGAAGAAGTCCGCCTCGACATCCGCCATTCCCAGCCGGTGCAGTTCGTCGGTCAGCAGCTGCCGGTTGCGCACCGATGCCTCGCCTATGCAGTGCAGCTTGTCCAGTTTGTAGACCTGGCAGAGGCGTGCCAGCTGGCGGAAGCGCTGAGGCTCGTCCATATCGTTCTGCTGCAGCATGTCCGACACGATGAGCGTGTTCTTGAGGGTGGCCGAAGAGCGCCGTTTCTGGAACTCCAGCGCCATCTCGAGCGAAGTGAGGTCGTTGCAGTAGGCATCGTTGATGAGCAGGCATCCGCGTTTGCCCTCTACCACCTCCAGTCGCATGGCCAGCGGCACGAGGCGCCGCATACGCGCTGCAATGTCGTCAGGGGCGAAGCCGAGGTAGAGCAGCAGGCACAGGCAGCTCATGGCGTTCTCGAGCGAGGCGTCATCCGTCATCGGTATCGTAAACTCCCCGTCGAAGGTCAGCATCGAGTACTTGACGTGCGTCTCCGTGGCCGTCCTTTCCACCTTGTGCACCATGACCTGCGCCTCGTTGCGCTGTTGCGTCCAGGCCATGCTCCTTGCCCCTGTTCCTGCCATTTCGAGGGCGTCGCCTATGCCCGGTATGTCGGCGTTGTAGACGATGACGTCGGCGTTGCGGAACAGGCGCAGCTTCTCGACCAGTTTGCGGCTCTGGCTCTCGAATCCCGAGGCGTGGGCCGTACCGATATTGGTCAGGATGCCTATAGTGGGCCGGATGATGCGCTCCAGCCGTTCCATTTCGTCGGGCTGGCTGATTCCTGCCTCAAAGAGCGCCAGATCGTGTTCCTTGCCCAGCTGCCACACGCTCAGCGGCACACCCGTCTGGCTGTTGTAGCTGCGTGGCGAGCGCACCACATTGCGCACATCGTGCAGCAGTTGGTAGATCCACTCCTTGACGATGGTCTTGCCGTTCGAGCCCGTAATGCCCACCACAGGCAGCGTAAACTGCCGGCGGTGCCAGGCGGCCAGTTGCTGCAAGGCGTCGAGCGTGTCGGGCACGGTGAGGAACCACGCCTCCGGACATGTGTTGCGGAAGTCCTCGGCAGGACGGCTCACGACAAAAGCCCTTACGCCCTTGCGGTAGAGGTCGGGCACATAGCGGTGACCGTCACCCTTGGCGGTAACGAGAGCAAAGAAGAGCGTCTGGTCGGCAAAAGTCAGGCTGCGGCTGTCCGTCAGCAGTATCCTGACTTGCGGTTGCGTAGTGGCGCTGGCCAGGCGGCTGCCCCTGAGCGGGCAGGCCAGTATTTCCGATATTTGGCTGAGATTGTAGTACACGTGTTTCAATATTGATTGGCGACAAAGTTAGCCTTTTCTGCCGAAAGTTGCAAACATTTCCCATTTTTTTGCACTATGTTAACACTATTCCCGATTATTATACCTATCTTTGCACACTGTCGCCGCCGTCATGGAGGCGTTTCTAAGCACAAGTCACTGATCGAAATTCCAAGCTCTAAGCTCCGAAGATATGAACAAGTTCCTGCTCCTGATGCTCTCCGCATACGTCTGCGTCACCGCACTGACAGCCCAGAATCGTCTCCGCATCGACGACGGATGGCGTTTCCGCCTAGGCGATGACAGCGCCTTCTCCCGTCCCGAACTCGACGACAGCCAGTGGCGCCGGCTCGACCTCCCGCACGACTGGAGCATCGAGGGCACCTTCGACAAAGGCAACCCCATGGGCAACGACGGCGGCTACCTGCCTGCCGGTGTGGCCTGGTACCGTCTGACGCTCTCACCCGACGACCTTCAGGTCACCTCCGGGCAAAGCGGCGAGCGCGTACCCGTATGCAGCTACGACCGTCAGAAGCTCTACTTCGAGGGTGTCTATATGAACAGCAGCGTCTACATCAACGGCAGGTTGGCCGGAGGTCATCCCTACGGCTATGCCAGTTTCTGGGTCGACGCAACCGGACTGCTCCGCCCCGACAGTGCCAATGTCGTGGCCGTGCGTGTCGACAACTCCGCGCAGAAGAACTGCCGTTGGTACACGGGCTCGGGCATCTACCGCCACGTGTGGCTCTACGGCATGTCCGACAGTGGCATCGACGACCCCTGGCGGCTCTTTGTCCGCACGGGCCAGGTCTACGGCATCTCGGCCGACGGCACGCGTGCCGACTCCGCCACGGTCATCCTCACCTACGGCGACTCGACCGAGACGCGCACCTATCGCGACGTGTCGCTGTGGAGCCCTGAGCACCCCTCGCTCTACACGCTCCGTTGGGGAGACCTCACCGTCGAGCACGGCTTCCGCACCCTATCCTATTCCGCCGCTGACGGACTGCGCCTCAACGGCCGTCCCTACGTGCTCAACGGCGGCTGCCTGCATCACGACAACGGCGTCATCGGTGCCGCTGCCTTCGATGCTGCCGAGTGGCGCAAGGCCCGTCTGATGAAAGAGGCAGGCTTCAATGCAGCCCGCACGTCGCACAACCCGCCTGCCGAGGAGTTTCTGCGGGCGTGCGACCACCTTGGGCTGCTCGTCATCGACGAGGCCTTCGACGGACTGCGTGCCAAGAAGAACGACCACGACTACCACAAGTACATCGACCGTTGGTGGCAGGAGGATGTCGACGCCCTCGTGCTGCGCGACCGCAACCATCCGTCCGTTCTCTGCTGGAGCAACGGCAACGAAGTCTACGAGCGCAAGAAGCTGGAGGTCGTCACCACCTCACGCCGTCTGGCTGGCCGCATGCGGCAGCAGGACCCCACCCGTGGCGTCACTCAGGCCCTTTGCGGCTGGGACAAAGACTGGGACATCTACGACCCCCTGGCCGAGACTCTCGACATCATGGGCTACAACTACCTCATCCATTATGCCGAGAGCGACCATGAGCGCGTCCCCGACCGCGTGATGTGGCAGACCGAGAGCTATCCTGCCGAAGCGTTCCGCAACTGGGCAGCCGTCCACGACCACAGCTACGTCATCGGCGACTTCGTCTGGACCGCCCTCGACTACCTCGGCGAGTCGGGCATCGGGCGTTCCTACTATGCCTCCGACCCTGCCGATGCCGGCGAGCACTGGCAGGGGCTCAAGTGGCCCTGGCACGGTGCCTACTGCGGCGATATCGACATCACGGGCTGGCGCAAGCCCATCTCCCACTACCGCGACATCCTTTGGGACGAAGACAGCACACGGCTCTATATGGCCGTCCGCGAACCCAATGGCTACCGCGACAGCATCACCTGCACCCACTGGAGCGTATGGCCCACCTGGCCGTCATGGAACTGGCCCGGACACGAGGGCCGTCCCGTCGATGTCGAGGTCTACTCCCGCTATCCCCGGGTGCGCCTCTACCTCGACGGCACGCTCATAGGCGAGAAGGCCACAACCCGCGCCGAGGAGTTCAAGGCTGTGTTCACGCTGCCCTACAGGGCCGGACGCTTGCGTGCCGTAGGCATACGCCCTGACGGCACTGCCGACGAGAGCGGGGCACAAGTTCTGGAGACTGCCGGACCAGCCAGCCGCATCCGTCTGACCGCCGACCGCACCGCCCTCACGGCCGATGCCCAGGACGTGTCGTTCGTCGAGGTCGAGATTACCGACAGCCAGGGCCGTCCCGTCCCCAACGCCGACACACAGCTCACGTTCCGTCTCAGCGGCAGGGGCACGTTGCTGGCAGCCGGCAGTGCCGACATGACCAGTATGGACTCCTATGCCGGCCATCTGGCTGCGTCGGAAACGCCCGCCGACCCTTCGGTCAACAGCACCACCTGTCACGCCTGGCAGGGCCGTGCCGTCTGCGTCATCCGCTCTGGGCACAAGACAGGCACACTGCGGCTCACCGTAAGCGGTCCCGGACTGCGCACACAGACCCTCTCGCTGCGGGTGCGCTGAAGGTGCGTTGAATAAGTTACGGACAGATTGTTTAATACAGACACACTAATCTGGAAAGCGCACACGCTGATTTGCAAGACACACTCACACCTATGGCACAAGACCCCTCTTCCTCCTCCGACTCCGCCACCTCGTCGGCCTCTCGCGCAGACATCCTCTGCACAGACCACCAGTTCCTTCCCTGGCTCCGCCTCCTGCCCGCGACATTCCACTCCGGCAGGGGCCAAATCCTCTGCGACCGCCGCAACCAGGTGAAGCGCTTCGAGGTGGGCGACACCGTGGTCATTGTCAAGCGGTTCCGTCGGCCCAAGGGCTTGCAGCGGTTGGCCTACAGCACCTTTTGGCCCAACAAAGCCGTCAAGGCCTACCGTTACGCCCTCCGGCTGCTTGAACTCGGCATCGACACGCCCCGGCCCATCGGTGCCGTGACCTTGCGGGGTCGCTTCGGAGGGGTCGTGCAGTACTATCTCGCCACCGCAGAGAACCGCTGGCCCGACTGCAGTTGTCTGCGCGAAGACCCCGACTTCCCCGACCGCGAGGCACTGACCGAAGCCCTGGCCGCCTACCTCGTCACGCTTCATGGCAGGGGCTTCCTGCACGGCGACACCAACCTCTCCAACTTCCTCTACCGGCGGCAGACCGACGGCACCTATCGCTTTGCCGTCATCGACATCAACCGGTCGCGCTTCACGTCGGGCGAGCCCACACGCCGCCAGTGTCTCGACAACCTGTTCCGCCTCACCCACGTGCGTCCGCTGCTCACGGCCCTTGTCAGCGCCTATGCCCGCCAACGCCAGTGGGACGAGTCGGCTTGCGTGGCCCACGTGCTGCACCGCCTTGACCGCTTCGAGCGCAAGAAGACTTTTCTCCGCCGGCTGAAGGGGTTGTTCAAGCTGAAGGGGTTATAGTTGAGAGTTGAATAAAATGTTGAGTGCAAAGAGTTGAAGGGTGAGAGCAAAGAGTTGAAGGGAGGGAGCCGTCAAGGTCAAAGCACCCCGTTTATTGCAAACTTTTTATATCAAACCCTCGCCCTTTGGCCGAAAACTTGCACAATTACACTTTTTTCTTTCAAAAGTTTTTGTCGTCTGACACTTTTGTATTACCTTTGCCCGAAATACAATCGTTGACCCAAATAATGAAACTGAAATAAATCCAACACAATGAACATCAGGAAAGCGTTAACGGGATGGGGAGCAGCACTGGTCATGGCCTTGACCGTCATGTCGTGTGCCACACCCAAAGACATCACCTACTTTCAGGACCTCGAGGGCGGCAATGTGCTGACTCCCGACGTGCAGGTCATCAAGATTCAGCCTGGCGACAAGATTTCAATCATCACCAAGAGCAAGGACCCGCTTTTGTCAGAGCTCTTCAACCTGTCCGTCACCTCCTATCGTGTAGGTTCTGTGACGCAGTCGGGCTACAACCAGCAGATCTCCTGCTTCAATGTAGGCACTGACGGCTGCGTGGACTTTCCGGTGCTGGGCCGCATACAAGTGACGGGTCTGACCCGCGAAGAGGTGGCTGCGCTCATCAAGCAGCGCCTCACCGACGAGAACCTGGTCAAAGACCCCGTTGTGACGGTCGAGTTTGAGGACTTGCACTACTCTATCATGGGCGAAGTGACCAGCCCCGGACTCTACACCATCAGCCGCGACAAGGTGACGTTGCTCGATGCCCTGAGCCAGGCCAAAGACCTGACCATCTACGGCCGCCGCGACAACGTGATGGTGATGCGCCAGGCCGAAGACGGGCAGCATGTCTACCGCGTCAACCTCAACAACGGGCAGGAGCTTGCCGAATCGCCGGCCTACTACCTGCAGCAGAACGATGTGGTCTATGTCGAGCCCAACGACACGCGCAAGCGCCAGGCCACCGTCAACGGCAACAACGTCCGTTCCACCTCGTTCTGGCTGAGTCTGGCTTCTCTTGCCACCTCTGTGGCCGTACTCGTATTCAGGTAATTTTTTCCCAATTAGACTTCCCCGCGGCGTTGCCGTCCATATTCACAGCGTGTCAGCACGGCAAGTCACGCGCGTGTACCACTTTAATTATAAGCAACCCACAACACTACACTCTACATTATGAGCACTACACCGCTACAAGATAAAGAAGCCCAGCAGGAAGAGTCGACACTCGAAATCCGTGACTTGGTCTATCTCTGTTTGGCCAAATGGCAATGGTTCGTAATATCGCTGGTCGTATGTCTCGGTCTGGCCGTTATGTATCTGCTCACCACGGCGCCCACCTATCAGCGCACCGCAACGCTGATGATCAAGGACGACAGCAAGAGCAAGTCCATCGGCAGCGACGTTGCCTCGATGTTCTCCGACATGGGTCTGGCAGCCGGTCAGAACAACGTCTACAACGAGCTCAACGCCATCCAGTCGCCCGCCATCCTGCTTGAGACGGGCAAGCGCCTCAACTACGACATCGAGTACAAGGAGCAGGGCACCTTCCACAAGAACGTGCTCTACGGTCCGACACTGCCCGTCCAGGTCATCTTCCACGACCTGCAGCCCGAGCAGAGCGCTGCCCTCACGCTCCGTCTGAACAACGACGGCACCTACACGGCCTCCGACTTCAAGCTCTCGGGCGAGGCCGGCAAGGACCTGCCCGACACCCTCGTGACGGGCAAGCTGAATGAGCATGCCGCCACACCTGTCGGCAAGCTGACCGTAGCGCCCGCTGCCGGTTTCGATGCCTTTGTCGAGAGCGGCGACCCCATCTTCATCTCCCGCAGCGACCTCTATGCGATGACCACCCGCCTCCAGTCCAACCTGGAGGTAACCTTGGTCGACAAGAACGCCACGCTCATCGACATCTCGTACAAGGATGTCCTCCCAAGCCGTACCGAGGATGTCATCAACACGATGATTGCCGTCTACAAAGAGAGCTGGATCAACGACAAGAACCTCATCACCACCGCCACCTCCGACTTTATCACCAACCGCTTGGGCGTGATAGAGCGCGAACTGGGTGACGTCGACCAGGACATCTCCACCTACAAGAGTTCGCACCTCCTGCCCGATGTCGAGGCTGCCTCGCAGATCTACATGGAGCAGGCCAAGGAGACCAACAGCCAGATTCTCGAGCTCAGCACGCGCCGTGCCATAGCAAACTATATGAAGGGCTGCCTCTCCGACAGCAACAAGAAGAACCAGCTTCTGCCCGCCAATACCGGCATCGATGCCGCCAGCGTCGAGAAGCAGATCGACGAATACAACACCAACCTGCTGCAGCGCAACAGTCTGGTTGCCAACTCGAGCGAGACCAACCCCCTCGTGCTTGACCTCGACCAGAGCCTGGCAGCCATGCGCGAGGCCATCCTCTCCAGCATCGACAACCTCATCGTGAGCATCGACACGCAGATCAGCCACTTGCAGCAGGAGGAGAACCGCACCATCTCGCAGATAGCCACCAGCCCCGACCAGGCCAAGTACCTCCAGTCGGTAGGCCGTCAGCAGAAGGTCAAGGAGGCCCTCTACCTCTTCCTCCTGCAGAAGCGCGAGGAGAACGAGCTCTCACAGGCCTTCATGGCCTACAACACACGTCTGGTCACCCCGCCGACCGGCACCCTGGCTCCTATCGCCCCGTCGGGCAACAAGATACTGCTCATCGCCTTCATGCTCGGACTGGCCATCCCCGTCGGACTCATCTTCGCCATCGAGAGCATGGACACCAAGGTACGTGGCCGCAAGGACCTTGAGGGTCTCGACATCCCGTTCCTGGGCGAGATACCGTTCTGCGGGCACAAGCCGCACTGGTGGGAGCGCAAGCGCCACAGTGCCACACCACGCACCATCATGGTGCAGGCAGGCAAGCGTGACGTCATCAACGAGGCCTTCCGTGTGCTGCGCACCAACATCGAGTTCGTCTCTAATGCCAATGCGGGCACGGCCAATGTCATTATGATCACGTCGTTCAACCCCGGCAGCGGCAAGTCGTTCCTGACCGTCAATATCGCCAAGTCGTTTGCCATCCGAGGCAAGAAGGTGCTCGTCATCGACGGTGACCTCCGCCGCGGTTCGTCATCCGACTACGTGGGCCAGCCCGACAAGGGTCTCACCGACTACCTCAGCGGCCGTGCCGACAGCGTCGAACCGCTCATCGTGACGCGCGAGAACGCACCCGGCTTGTCCGTGCTGCCTATCGGCCCGATGCCGCCCAACCCGACCGAGTTGCTCTACAGCGACCGCCTCGGTGCGATGTTCGAGAAGCTGCGCACACAGTACGACTACATCTTCATCGACTGTCCGCCGGTCGAGATTGTAGCCGATGCCCGCATCCTCGAGCAGTATGCTGACCGTGCCATCTTCGTAGTCCGTGCCGGTCTCCTCGAGCGCTCCATGCTCAAGGAGCTCCAGAAGCTCTACAACGAAAAGACGCACAAGAACCTCGCCATCATCCTCAACGGCACCGAGAGTTCAGGCGGCCGCTATGGCCACAAGTACGGCTACCGCTATGGCTACGGCTACGGTTACGGCTATGGCTACCACTACGGCGGCAAGCATGGCAAGCACCACCACAAGAGTTCCGACTCTTCCGAAAATGGGGGGGGCAGAATAAGTGGCGCGAAGTCAAGTGATTAAGGTCAAAGACTTTCCCCGAAGAGAACAAACAGAAGTCATAAAATAGACGGATGGGCTTTCTTTTTAACCGGAAGAAGAAACTGGCCGACAGTGGCGTGTTCGACGGATTCGTCGAGCGCCATTGTCATATCCTGCCTGGTGTAGACGACGGTGTGGAGACCCTCGACGAGTCGCTTGCCATCCTCGACCTCTACCGCGAGTTGGGTGTCAGCGAGGTGTGGCTCACGCCCCATGTGATGGAAGACATCCCCAACACGCCCGACAATTTGCGCGAGCGCTTCGCCACGCTCACGGAAGCCTATAGCGGTCCCATCCGGCTGCATCTCTCAGCCGAGCACATGCTCGACACGCTCTTCCAGCAGCGTCTGGGCGATGGCCAGCTGCTCCCGTGGGGCGACAAGGGCGACAAGGTGCTGGTCGAGACGTCGTTCTTCAATCCGCCGTCAGAGTTCCACACCACGCTCAGCCGCATTGCCTCGCAGGGCTACTTCCCCGTCCTGGCGCATCCCGAGCGGTATCTCTACATGGACCATGCCGAGTACCGCAAGCTCAAGGACATGCACGTCAGTTTCCAGCTCAACCTCTTCTCCCTTCTCGGGCAGTATGGCGAGCACGTCGAGCAGAACGCGCAGTACCTCCTCAAGGAAGGGCTCTACGACTACGTCGGCACCGACCTGCACAGCATCGACACCCTCCATTGGGCATTAGGGGCAAAGCTCCCCAACCAGACCCTCACTCTCCTCGACGCGCTGCTGCACGGGAAATAAGGAACGGTATCACAAGAG
>CAVFPF010000079.1:0-3603 GCA_963624265.1 bacterium
TGACTTTCTTGCCATTATAGCTGACGGTCTTTGTCGTTCCGTCCAGAGTCTTGACAATGAAAGTGCGTTCGGATAGCATGCCTTTGTAAACTCCGTGACGTGCGCCTATGGTGAGTGTCTGCGCCTTGTCGTTCCAGGTCATGGGTATCTCGGTGTATTCACCGTTCTGGTAGTTGAAGCCATCACCCTCATCCTCGTAGAGTGTGAACGTGGCATCAGCGCCGGGATATATGCAGAGCGTGAGGTTGTCCCATGCCTTCTCGCCGGCATACTGTACATCCTCACCTACGGGCAATATGCTTCCCGCCTTGACATAGAGCGGAGAGTGCGCCAACGGAGCGTCCGCCTTGACAGTCTGTCCTCCCCTCAGCAGACTGCCTGTCCAGTAGTCATACCAGTCTGCGCCCTCGGGCAGGTAGATGTCATACTCCTTTTTCTGACTCCAGTCAACTACAGGCCAGCCGTCATTATACTCATGGTTATCCTTTTTGTCCCACCCAGTCTGTTCGTCGGTCTTCACAATTTTCTCCTGCGTAAACAGAGGGTCGACCACGGGGCAAACCAGCAGACTGTGCCCGAACATAAACTCCTTGCCGTTGTTCCATACATTCCTGTCATTGCGGAAGTCCATCACCAGTGCGCGCATGAACGAATCACCGTTCTTCGACACCTGCCAACTCTGGCTGTAGATGTAGGGCAGAAGGCGATAGCGCATCTTAACGGCCGCAAGCAGGGCATCATACACCGGTTCTCCGGGCTTGCCGTAATAGTAAAGTTCGCGACAAACTTCCGTACCATGGCTGCGCATCATCGGGCAGAAGAGGCCGAACTGCATCCACCGCACATAGAGCTCCTGGTACTGCGGGTTCTTCGTCGCACTGTTGTCAAGATAACGGCGGTTGTATGCGTTGGCGAAGAAGCCCCCGATGTCGGTATTCACATTCGGATTGGCGCAGAGGGTGTGGTTCAGGCACAGTGGCACCTGGTTGCGTAGTGACTGCCACGAACTGCCCACATCGCCGCTCCAGGTGTTGGCGCCATACCGCTGCTGGCCGGCGAAGAACGAGCGCGTAAGTATGAACGGACGCTTCTGGGTATCCACCTCACGCTGATGCTGGTCTACACCGCCCACCGCCATAAGCGCGTAGGCATTGCGCACAGAGCGCCAACTTCCCATCGAACACCGCTCGTCGAGGTCCGTCTCTTTATACTGCGTATGGTCAGGGTCGGTAGAATCCATCCACCAACCGTCTATACCCATCTTGTGCAGACGGGAGAGATTGTTCCAGTAGATGTCGCGCGCCACGGGAGAATAGCAGTCATAGACCCTCACACCCGAAGGATAGTCCTGGCGTGGGGGCCACTGCGACAGTCCCGACTCCGGCCACGTCTTGAAATGGAACAGCAGTCCCTTCTCGTCCAGTTCCTTATAGGGTTTGGTATGCGGGCCGAACGAGGACCAGACGGAGATGGAGATGTGGGCGTTCTGCCTGTGCACCTCGTCAATCATCTGTTGGGCATTGTCGAATTCGGGGTTGATAAACTCCATTGCGTTCCACGTATAGTTGCTGCCCCAGTACTGCCAGTCCTGTATGATGCCGTCGAAAGGAATCTTCATGTCGCGGTATCGGTGCACCACCTCCAGCAGTTCTCCGCTGCTTTTATACCTCTCACGGCTCTGGTGAAAACCGTAGGTCCACAGCGGCAGCATCGGCACTTGTCCGCTAAGGTGGCGCATTGCACGGATGACGCCATCGGCATCCTGGCCGTACATGAAGTAGTAGTCGACCATCTGTCCGACCTGGCTCTCCAGTTCCAGCGTGGCGTTGTCGTCGATTGTGGTAGGAGAATAATTGTCCCAAAAGATGCCATAACCCTTCACGCTCTGGAAGAAATGCGTGAAATCCTCAAGGTTCGACTGTTGCATCTTGCGGTGCTCGCCGCGCAGGTTCATCTTTTGGTTCTGCATCATGCCCAATCCGTAGATGGGTTCGTCCTTGTCGAGGGCGAAGTCCTGCCGCACCTTGTAGCTGCCCTTGTCTATGCCCTCGGTGATTGGCGTAAAGCGGCAGTCGCCTTCGGCCATGAGCAGGGTATCGTCGGGAGTGGAGAACTCCACTTTGCGCGTAGCATCGGTTACGGTTACGGTCAGAGCCTTGGTACGATACACGGTCTTCCCGTCAGCTTTCCGCACTGTCACCGCCACCTTCTCCGGTGTCGCCGTGACCGTGAGGCTTTTCTTCTCCACCTCTTTCCCGTCGGCAGTCTTCACCACACGCACGATGGAGGGTGTAAAAAACTCGATCTTCTGTGCCCTCACGGCCAGGGTGGAGAATACCGTCAGCACGAGGGCTGCGATTGTCTTGTGTGTAATGTTCATGTCGGTATGTCTTTATATGTTTGTATATTCAAGTGTCACTTCATCTCCCACCAGTCAAAATTAAAGAGGTTCCTCTTCTGCCTTGGGGTACCCTTGAACACGAGGAAGAGGTCGTGCATTCCGTTACACTTCTTCAGAGAAGCAGAAAATTCCTCATACTTGAAGCCGGTGTAAGGTATCGTCACATTGCCGCAAAGCGGTCCGTCAGGCTCATCAAGGTGCACCTCAATACTGCCTCCGTAGAGTTGGGAGGAACAGGAAGCCGTGAACTTCGAGGCACCCTTGCCGAAATCCACGCCCTTCAGCTGTATGTATTCGCCGTCGTCAATGTCGGTGACGAACAGCGTAGGGTTCCAGGGGCCTGAAGGATTCTGGCGCGTTGTCTTCAGACCATAGCCCCATGCCATAGTCTCCGCTTCTACACGGCGGTAGGGATTGAAGGCTTCAATCTGATCAAGCGTGCAGTCAGTGAAATACGGCAGTTCCTGTATGATGCCGTCCGCGTTGTAGGTCATCTCCGCCACAGAAACGGAACGACGCTCCGCATGGCGACTGGTCTCGAGGCGGAAGATGTCGTAGTTGAGTCCGAAGCAATACGACTTGCCTTTGAAGTCAATGATGCCCGGGTGGTTACCACGTGTCTGTGGTGTATGGTTCATAATGTTGCCCTTATACTCCCATGGTCCGGTAGGGCTGTCGCTCATGGCATAACCTATGCCTTCAGGGCAGCAGGTCGATGCGAAAGCGAGATAATACTTCTTCTCTCCGCGTGCATTCTTTCTGCCCCAGAACCATGGTCCCTCTTGGTAATCCTTTATCTTTGGCAGCTGTACGATTTCGCCAGAGCAGGATACCATGTCCCTGTTCAGCTTTACCATATATGTATTAGGGTTGCCCCAGTACATATATGCTTGTCCGTCGTCGTCGACAAACACCGTGGGGTCTATGTCGTACCAGTTGTCCTTGTTCCAGACGAGGGGCTTGCCGAGGGGGTCCTTGAATGGCCCGTAAGGCGAATCGGCCACCAGCACGCCGATGCCGTGACCATGTATGGGGCAGTACATATACCACTTACCATCACGCTCCACCACTTGTTCTGCCCATGCTCCGTTGTCGCCATCGTACCATTTGAAGTCCTTTAGCGATGCTACAGCGCCATGATCCTGCCAGTTTACCATATCGGTGGAGGTGTAGAGCAACCAGTCCTTCATCTTGAAGCCTTC
>CAVFPF010000080.1:0-9352 GCA_963624265.1 bacterium
AAACTCTGACATCCAAGTTTTGATGTCTTAGTGCAACTTGGAGGTGATAAATAAGTGAAAAAGAGTTGCACAAATGTTAAACAAATATAAAATGGGGGGGGGTGAAACTATAAGTCTTTTTTTACTCCATATTTGCACTACATTTGCAGTTCAGTTGCATTTAGTCCTCTTCGGGAAGACGCGAGGTCGGACAAAGGCAACCGTTAACGGAATGAAGTTCATTAACAGACATTAACAAAATAACAATATAATCATTAGTGCGTATGGAAAACGCTTTTTCTAATCCCTTTTGTGATTCATCCTGCTCCAAAGTAGGGCAAGGAGCCATTGAGGCGAGTGTCGGCGGTGTCACTTATGCATGTGACACCGCGACAGGCATGGCCACGGTGCAGCGGGCAGACAAGACCGCCGTGAGTCTGTCTGTTGCAGCCGAGGTGGAGACAGGCGGACGGACTTACCGCACCACGGCTATCGGCTCGTTTGCCTTCTGTGGATGCACCCGTCTCTTGTCGGTCGACTTGCCCGAGGGTATTACCGACATCGGTGACAACGCCTTCAGACGGTGTTCGGCACTGGGGCTGATACTCCTGCCCGCCACCGTGACACGCATAGGGGGCAGCGCCTTCTGCGGGTGTTGCGCCTTGACCACGGTGAGTCTGCCCGAGGGTGTCGTCAGCATAGGGGGCAGCGCCTTCGAGATGTGCAACCGGCTGACCACGGTGAGCCTGCCCGCGAGCCTTGCCGAAATCGGCGACCATGCCTTCTACGGCTGCACCAGCCTGGTCTCGGCCACGGTGCCCGAGGGAGTGACGGAGTTGAGTTGGTGTGTATTTGCCGATTGCAGCCATCTGACTTCGGTGAGCATCCCACAGAGCGTCACCCACATCGGCAACGATGCCTTTTGCGGTTGCCGTCAGTTGACTAAGGTCGACATTCCCGATTGCGTGACGCGTATCGGTTTCGGTGCCTTCTGCGGTTGTCTGCGCTTGGCTTCCATCACCCTGCCCGAGACCTTGACCGGCATTGGCGACTCGGCCTTCAGCGAGTGCAGTCACCTGTCGGAGGTCGTCTGCCTGGCGCGCTCGGTGCCTGTCTGTCCCGGCAATGCGTTCGACGGCGCCTGCCCCGAGGGCTGCACGTTGGCCGTTCCTGCCGACCTGGTCGAAGCCTACAGGGCGGCTCCAGGCTGGAGTCTGCTGACGCAGGTGAAGGCCATATAACACCAATCCCCGCCGCGGATTGTCCGTAGCGGGGATTGTGCTGTGCCCCAAGCGGGACTCGAACCCGCACAACCGCAATGGTCAAGGGATTTTAAGTCCCTCGTGTCTACCATTCCACCATCAGGGCGACAGTGTCTTGCGGCGGGGGGCAAACGGAGCGCCTTGACCGCCTCAAGCGAGTGCAAAGATAGAGATATTTTGTCACAAACGGAATACATTGGAGGGAAAAAATGAAAAAAAAGGCGATTTTCGGTATTTTTTCACCCCTAATCCGTCAGTCGTGGTAATATTTTTCGTATCTTTGCGAAAATTTTTCAGGTAAAAAGTCTTCGATTACTACAAGCAATGTCTGCTCCCAACGAGAAACTGGTCATCTATCAGGTGTTGGTCCGGCTCTTCGGCAACACCAACGCAACGCGGAAACCTAACGGAACGGTGGCCGACAACGGGTGCGGAAAAATGAGTGCCTTCAGCGACGAGGCTTTGCGCATGATTCGCGGGCTCGGCTGCAATTGCGTGTGGTACACGGGGTTGCTGCAGCAGGCTTCGGCCACCGACTATTCGGCCTATGGCATTCCGACACAGAACCCCCAGGTGCTCAAGGGCAAGGCCGGTTCGCCCTACGCCATCACCGACTACTACTCCGTGAGCTGCGACCTGGCCGATGACCCCGTCCGGAGGATGGACGAGTTTGACGCCCTCGTGAGCCGGACGCATCGGGCAGGCCTCAAGATGATTATCGACTTCGTGCCCAACCATGTGGCGCGCCAATACCGGTCGGTCACCAAGCCGGAGGGCGTGGAAGACCTCGGCGCTTCCGACCGCACATCGCTGACCTTCGACCCCAACAACAACTTCTACTACTGCCGCGAGTCGCTTCACCTGGACCGTGTCGGCATTGAAGGCGACTATATGGAAGTGCCGGCCAAGGTGTCGGGCAACGACGTCTTCTCGCCATGGCCCGGCCGCGACGACTGGTACGAGACCGTGAAGCTCAATTATGGCGTGGACTATTGCGGAGGCGGCAGAAACTGCTTCGACCCAATCCCCAGCACCTGGCACAAGATGCTCGGCATCCTGCTCTATTGGGCAGCTCGCGGTGTGGACGGATTCAGGTGCGACATGGCCTTTATGGTGCCCGTCGACTTCTGGCATTGGGCCATAGCCCGCGTCAAGGAGCAGTATCCGCACGTCATCTTCATCGCTGAAATCTACGACCCGTCGCTCTACCGCAGCTATATCAATCACGGCGGCTTTGACTATCTCTACGACAAAGTCGGTCTCTACGACACCTTGCGCCGCGTGGTCGAGTGCAAGGGCAGCGCCAGCGACATCACCCGCTGCTGGCAGAGCGTGGGCGACATACAGGAGCGCATGCTCAACTTCCTCGAGAACCACGACGAGCAGCGCGTGGCAAGCAGTTTCTTCGCTGGCGATGCGCGCAAGGGCAAGCCGGCCGCAGCGGTCTCCTGCCTCATGAACACCAACCCCTACATGCTCTACTTCGGCCAGGAACTCGGCGAGCGCGGCATGGACCAGGAGGGCTTCAGCGGCCTGGACGGCCGTACCACGATTTTCGACTACTGGTCGCTCGACGGCATGAGCCGCTTTGTGGGCAAGCAGGGCGACTTCGACGTGGCGCGCCTTACCGACGGCGAGCAGGCGCTGCGCGATTGGTACGTGCGCCTTCTGACCCTGGCCAACAGCTGCAAGGCGCTGCAGCAGGGCTCGTTCTACGACCTGACCTACTGCAACTACGGCAATCCGCACTACGATGTGCACAGGCAGTTCGCCTTCCTGCGCAACTACGGGCAGGAGGTCGTGATTGTGGTCGCCAACTTCGACGCCGACGACAAGGAGCTGGAGCTCAACATCCCGGCCGAAGCCTGGGCCTATGTCGGGGTCACCAGCCGCCGGCGCAGCGTGCAGGACCTGCTCACGGGCAAGCGTCACACCGTCGACCTCGACACCACCCGACCATTCAGCATACGGGTCAAGGGCTACGATGCTGCCGTGTGGCGGTTCCAGCGGTGACCTGGCGGTTCCGGTGGAAAGCTGGCGGAAAGCTGGCAGTTCCGGTGGGTGACGTGGATGTTCCGGTGGAAAGCTGGCGATTCCGGTATAGGCAGAAAGAAAAAAATGTTTATCTTATTATTATAATAATGAATAATAATTTTATCATCGTATCAGGGCGCGCAACGCGTTATCTGGCCGAAAAGATAGTAGCCCGCATGGGCTATTCGCTCGGCAATCTCAACATCACTACGTTTGCCGACGGAGAGTTCGGCGTTTCGTTTGAGGAGACCATCCGTGGCAAGCATGTCTTCCTGGTGCAGAGCACATTCCCCTGTGCCGACAACCTCATGGAGCTGCTCCTGATGATAGATGCTGCCAAGCGTGCTTCGGCCGAGCAGATTATCGCCGTCATCCCTTATTTCGGCTGGGCTCGTCAGGACCGCAAGGACAAGCCGCGTGTCGCTATCGGCGCCAAGCTCGTGGCCGACATGCTCAGCAAGGCCGGCATCAACCGGCTCATCACCATGGACCTCCATGCCGACCAGATACAGGGCTTCTTCGATGTGCCCATCGACCACTTGCGGGCCTCCAACGTCCTGGCTCCCTACATTGCCGAGCACGTCGGACTGGAGAACCTCGTCATGGCCTCGCCCGATGCCGGCGGTTCGAAGCGTGCCTTTGCCTATGCCAAGTACTTCAATGTGCCTATGGTCATGTGCGACAAGCACCGCGACAAGCCCAACTCGATTGGCGACATGTTCCTGATCGGTGAGGTGGAGAACAAGGACGTCGTGCTCGTCGACGATATGGTCGATACGGCAGGCACCATCACCAAGGCGGCCGACCTCATCATGTCGAGGGGAGCCCGCAGCGTGCGTGCCGTGGCTTCGCACTGTGTCATGAGCGGCCCGGCCAACGAGCGCATCGACAACTCGGCCCTCAAGGAGATTGTCTTCACCGACTCCATCCCGTACCGCGGCAGCAGCAGCAAGGTCAAGACCATCACCATCGCCGACCTCTTTGCCGAGACCATACGCCGCGTGATGAACAACGAGCCCATCTCGCCGCAGTTCCTCATCTGACGCGACCTGCCCCCCCGGGCAACCTTGCCCCACAGGGCGCCCACTGCATAAGACTACATTATAGTAATAAACGACAATACACACTCAGAGTATGAACAACAGCTTCAGTACAGACAAAGTTGTGATGGACGGCTTGACCTTTGACGATGTCCTGCTCGTCCCACAGTATTCGGAGGTTCTGCCGCGCACGGTAGACCTGACGACCAGGTTCTCTCGCAATATCACGCTCAACGTGCCCATCGTCTCTGCCGCTATGGACACCGTCACTGAGTCGCCTATGGCCATCGCCATGGCCCGTGAAGGCGGCATCGGCGTCATCCACAAGAATATGAGCATCGAGGCCCAGGCCCATCAGGTGAGCCAGGTCAAGCGTGCCGAAAACGGCATGATCTATCAGCCCGTATGCACCACGCCCAACGCTACCGTGCGTGACGTGCTGTCTATCATGTCGGAGTACCACATCGGCGGCGTGCCGGTAGTGGTGGGCGCCGACCACAAGCTCGTGGGCATCGTGACCAACCGCGACCTGCGCTTCCAGAAGGACATGAACCGCCAGATCAGCGAGGTGATGACCACGACCGACCTCGTGACCGCACATGTGGGTACGGACCTCGTGACCGCTGCCGACATCCTGCAGGAGCACAAGATTGAGAAGTTGCCCGTCGTGGACAGTGAAGGCCGCCTCGTGGGCCTCATCACCTACAAGGACATCACCAAGGCCAAGGACAAGCCCTATGCCTGCAAGGACAAGATGGGCCGTCTGCGTGTCGCTGCCGGTGTGGGCGTGACAGGCGATGTGATGGACCGTGTTGCCGCCCTCGTCGAGGCCGATGTCGACGCCGTCGTTGTCGACACTGCACACGGACACTCGAAGGGTGTAGTCAGCGTGCTCGAGCGCATCAAGTCGACCTACGACTGCATTGATGTCGTGGTCGGAAATATCGCCACGGGCGAGGCTGCCAAGTATCTGGCCGACGCAGGTGCCGACGCCGTCAAGGTTGGCATCGGCCCAGGTTCTATCTGCACGACCCGCATCGTGGCCGGCATCGGCGTGCCGCAGCTTTCGGCCGTGTATGATGTGGCCAAAGCGCTGCGCGACACAGACATCCCGCTCATCGCCGACGGCGGTATCCGCTACTCGGGCGACATCGTCAAGGCCCTCGCCGCCGGTGGCTACTGCGTCATGCTGGGCGGACTGCTGGCGGGTGTGGAGGAGTCGCCGGGCGAGACCATCCTCTTCAACGGACGCAAGTTCAAGGCCTATCGCGGCATGGGTTCGCTCGACGCCATGCAGGCCGGTTCGAAGGACCGCTACTTCCAGAGCGGCGAGTCGGACGTCAAGAAGCTCGTGCCGGAGGGCATCGTGAGCCGTGTGCCTTTCAAGGGCTCGCTCAACGAGGTCATCTACCAAATGGTGGGCGGTGTGCGTTCGGGTATGGGTTACTGCGGCGCCAAGGATATCCCTACGCTGCACGAGACCTCCAAGTTCACCCGCATCACCAATGCCGGTATCCTCGAGAGCCATCCGCACGACGTGACCATCACCAAGGAGGCCCCCAATTACTCGCGCGGCGAGTGACGAGGCCTTGAAGGCGATGAAGGCTTCAATTACTCGCATGGCGAGTGACGAAGCCTTGAAGGCGGATTATGTGATGGCGCAATGCCGTTTTGATAGTTATTTCAATGACTGCTTTGACTTTGTACAAAAGAACCCTTATACTTGCACTGCTGCTCCTCTGTGGGGCGGCAGTGTACGGTCAGACACACTATGTGATGATCGAGACCAACATGGGCAACATGAAGGTCATGCTCTACGATGACACGCCTCTCACCACGTCCACTTTCCTCAAGAAAGTGCGCGAGGGATACTACGACGGCACGCTCTTCGGGCGCGTCATACAGAGTTTTATGATACAGGGTGGCGCTCCCGACTCGCGCAATGCCGGTCCGGGGTGGAGCCTCGGCTATGGTGACATCGACGAGGAGATTCCGGGCGAAATCCGACCCAACCACATCCCCAAGAAGGGCGCGCTGGCCGCTCCGCACCGCGAGCACATCAAGAACTCCGACATGTCGATGTTCTTCATCGTGCAGGGCTATGTGCAAAGCCGTGAGTACTGGAAGGGCTGGGAGAAGGTCAACAACGAGGCAGCCCGCAAGGCGGCCAAGCGCAAGGTGATGACGCAGGCGGTCAAGGACAGCCTTGCCGCCCTCAAGCCCGGCGACTTTGCCCCCAACTCCGAACGTGAGCGCTACAATGCCTACGTGCGCAAAGTCAACCATCAGATAGACAGCATCGCACGCGCCACTCCGGGCACGCGGTTCTTCTCTGACGAGGAAATCGAAGCCTACAGCACCGTGGGCGGCGCCTACCACCTCTATATGGACTACACCATCTACGGCGAGGTGGTGGAGGGTCTCGAGGTCATCGACAAGATAGCCGAACTCGAAACCAACACCGCCGACCGTCCGCGTAAGGACGTCCGCATGAACCTCAGGGTGATAAAGTGACGCGAGACGCGTTATTCTCTTTTATGAAACAAACCCGGGACAACTTCGAGTTCCTCACGCATGCGCCTGTGCACCGCGTCATCCTCACCATGGCGCTGCCCACCATCGTCAGCATGCTCTCCACGAGCATGTACAATCTGGCCGACACCTATTTCGTAGGTTTTATCAACACGCAGTCGACGGCGGCCGTGGGCGTTTCCTTCTCGATGATGTGCATCATCCAGGCAGTCGGATTCTTCTTCGGCCACGGGTCGGGCAACTACATCGCACGCCGTTTGGGTGCACGCGACGTGGAGAGTGCGCGGCGTATGGCTGCTACGGGCGTGGTGCTCAGTTTTCTGACCGGTCTCCTCATCGCCGTGCTGGGACACCTTTTCCTCACTCCGTTGTGTCTTTTCCTGGGTTCGACGCCCACCATCTTGCCCTACACCGAGCGTTATCTGGGCATCATCCTGCTGGGTGCGCCTTTCATGACGACTTCGCTCACGCTCAACAACCAGATGCGCTTTCAGGGCAATGCGGCCTATGCCATGCGTGGCATTCTCTCGGGCGTGTTGCTTAACCTCGTGCTCGCCCCGCTGCTCATCATCTACTTCTGCCTGGGCATCACGGGAGCCGCCATCGCCACCCTGGTCAGCCAGTGCTTCGGATGCTTTGTGTTGTGGCGCATGAGCCGAAAGGGGCAGAACATCGCCATACAGCCCAGTCTCTTTACGCCGTCGCGGGCCTTTGCGCGTGAGATTTTCGCCTGCGGCACTCCGTCGCTTTCGCGTCAGGGGTTGGGCAGCATTTCGGCTTTGATGCTCAATGTCGCTGCCGGTGCCTATGGCGATGCGGCCATTGCAGGCATGACGATCGTGACGCGCATCAGCTTCTTCACCTACGCCATCGTCATCGGCCTGGGCCAGGGTTTTCAGCCGCTCTGCGGCTTCTGCTACGGCGCCGGACTTTATCGTCGCGTCAAGGAGGCATTCTTCTATTGCGTCAAGTTGGGCACGTTGTTTCTGCTCGTTTGCGGCGTCGTGGGTTTTGTCTTTGCCGAACCCATCGTCGAGCAGTTTCGCAGAGACCCCGAGGTCATCCTTGTGGGCACGGCGGCCCTGCGTTGGCAAGTCATTTCCTTCCCTTTGATTTCGACCATTGTGCTCACCAATATGCTCATGCAGACGCTCCGCAAACCCTGGCGGGCCAACCTCGTGGCGGCGGCACGCAGCGGCCTTTTTTTCATCCCGCTCATCGTTTTGCTCCCGCGTGTCTTGGGTCTGATGGGGGTCGAGATGAGCCAGGCTTGTGCCGACGTGTGCAGTTTCGCGCTCGCCCTGCCCATCGCCTGGAGTGCGTTTAGGGAGTTGGACCGAAGCGCCTCGAAGAAAGAAGGCGAAGCCTCGAAGATGAAAGGGTGAAGTTTCGAAGAAAGAAGGCTAAGCTTCGAAGAAAGAAGGCGAAGCCTCGAAGAAAGAAGGCTAAGTCTCGAAGAAAGAAGGCGAAGCCTCGAAGATGGAAGGACGAAGCCTCGAAGATGGAAGGACGAAGCCTCGAAATAGCGAAGCATTCGCAAGTTTTGGCCAAAATTCTTCTGTGTGTTTGGCTAAAGGCCTTTTGAACTTGGCTGAAAACATTCGTTAATAAAGACAAGATTATGGACAAAGCAAAGAAATACACCACCATCGTCTGGGACTTGGACGGGACATTGATGGACTCGCTGCAGGACCTGCACGACGCCGTCAACCACGGACTTGCGGCCTGCAACATGCCCTTGCGCACCATGGCGGAGACCAAGCAGAGCGTGGGCAATGGCGTGCGCCGGCTGATGGTGCTCTCCGTGCCCGACGGCGAAGCAAACCCGCGCTTCGAAGAGGCTTTCGCTGCTTTCAAGACTTACTATGTGGCGCATTGCGAAGACCACACACGGCCCTACGCCGGCATAGAGGAGACGTTGCACAGGCTCAAGGACGCGGGCTACAAGATGGCTTTGGTCAGCAACAAGCTGCAGGCCGGCGTCGACGAACTCTACCGGACATGGTTTGCCGACACCATAGCAATAGCCGTTGGCGACAGTCCCGCCATGAGACGCAAACCCGAACCCGACATGGTCTATGAGGCCTTGACCCGGATGGGCGTGGAGCGCGAGGGTGCGGTCTATGTGGGCGATTCGGAGGTGGACGTCATGACGGCCCGCAACGCTGGTCTGCCTTGCATCTCGGTGCTTTGGGGCTATCGCGAAAAGGCTTTCCTTCTGACGCAGGGCGCCAAGCACTTTGCCGAAACTCCCGACGAGATTCCGACCCTCCTGGCCCGTATGGAAACGGAAGGAGAATGAGAAATGCGCGCTCCTTAGATGAGAACCGAAGACATTTCGGCTGTTCTTAATAAGAAGTTGTTTTAGTAAGAACGATTCTTGAATTCTTAATAAGAACGATTTTCAAACAAGAATTGCGGCTTTTCTTAATAAGGAGCGTTAGAGTCAGGTCAAGATAACAAGAGTCAGGTCTTGATAAAAGATTTGAGTCTTGAAGGCAAAGT
>CAVFPF010000081.1:0-35647 GCA_963624265.1 bacterium
TATGAGCTGGCTTATGCTGAAGCACACAACATCCCCGTACACATATTCTATGACAAGGGGAAGTCGAACATCTCAGCCATGCTAAATGGCAACTCGTATTTCGACATCCGCCCATACGAAACGGAAGATGAGATTTACCCTCAAATAGACGAAATTCTGAAGAAGGATTAAAATAGAATAGCCGACTCATTCATCGTGAGCCGGCTATTTACATATTGCTTGTTAATTCCTCTCGTTTACAAGTTTAAACTCTTCAGCCATTTTTCCACACCTGGTACCGGATTGCACTTCAATGTTGAACTTGCGTTTTGAGCTTGTCGCAGCGCGTCTCGTGCCGTGCCTAACATTACGATTGCCACTTGTCAGAAAGGCCATAAGAAAGCCTCCGCGGTAGAATTTCAAGCCAAAATTACTGCGAATAACTGGTAGTACCAAAAAGTGACTTGGAAGTGTTAAAAAAGAAAAAGCCCCTGATAATCAGGAGCTTTTATTATAGTCATTTGTGGTTGCTAACGGTTGTTTAGAGCCGATTATTTGCCAATACAAAAGTGGCTGAATATGGCATTGAGCGTATCCTGACTTGTGATGGTCCGGCCCAAAATGGAGTTGAGAGAGGCAATTACGGCATGAAGGTCTTCGGCGATGAGGTCTCCTGTGAGGTGCATTTCTAAGCCTTGGATGACGCTCTGGATGTCGTGATGAGCCTGGTCAAGGGCTTCCTTGTGCCGCAGGTGTGTGATAATGAGCCCGCCATCGGCTTCCTGGGTGCTTTGGGCAATGCCGATGAGTTGCTGCTCCAATGCGGGGAGACCAGTGCCGTCTATGGCACGGAAGTCTTCTGTCTTGTTGGTAATGCGGATGATGGTCTGCCCCTCGCGGCTGGGCACATCGGGGAAGTCGACACCGGGCTCGTTGAGCAAAAGAACAATCTGTGCTTTTTGGGCAGCGCTGACCGAACGTTCGATGCCCATTTGTTCGATGGGATTGTCGGTGTGACGGATGCCTGCGGTGTCGATGAAGCGGAAGAGATAGCCGCCCAGGGTCATGGTGTCTTCGATGAGGTCACGCGTCGTGCCTTGTATGTCGCTGACGATGGCGCGGTCGTCACGGAGCAAAGCGTTGAGAAGCGTTGATTTGCCGACATTGGGTGCTCCGACTATGGCTACGGGAATGCCGTTCTTGATGGCATTGCCAGCACGGAAGGACTCGGACAGCCGTACTACCTCGGTGTCGATAGACTGCGCCAGTTCGAGCAACTCCTGACGGTCGGCAAAGATGACATCCTCTTCGCTGAAGTCCAGTTCGAGCTCGAGGAGCGAGGTGAGTTTGAGAAGTTTGTCGTGCAGGGTCTCAAGCCTCCGGGATATAGAACCCTTCATCTGCGAGATGGCGATGCGGTGCTGCGCCGCATTGCGCGAGGCAATCAGGTCGGCAACGGCTTCAGCTTGCGTCAAGTCCATCTTGCCGTGAGCGAAGGCACGACGTGTGTATTCGCCCGGTTCTGCGAGCCGTATAGCCGGTAGGCTGCACTCTGCACTGGGATGGAGCAGTGTGTCGAGTATTTGTTGCTGGATGTAGACGGAGCCGTGGCACGAGATCTCAACGACATCTTCGCCCGTGAAGCTGTGAGGAGCCCGGTAGAGGGCACAGACGACCTCGTCGAGTGTCTCTCCGTCGGGAGTGACAAACTGCCCGAATGTCAAGGTGTGTGTGGATCGTCCCGAAAGCGTGTGCGCGGGATTGTGGGGCTTGAAATGCAGGTCGGTGTGGGCTATGGCATCCGGTCCGCTGACGCGAATCACCGCGATGCCTCCGGGGCCGTGGGGCGAAGAAATAGCAGCGATATTCATGACACAGTACTGGCCGTTTTATTTAATCCACTTGTACGACGTGTATTCTCCATCCTTCTTGCTGTACCGCTTGGGCCGCTCTTTGGTCTTGGTGTAGTAGTCGGGGTCCTCAATTTCGGACTCCAGCGGGGAAGGAAGGAAAAGTTTGTCTAAGAGATTCCTAAATGCCGAACGAATGCCATAGACAATATCTTCCAGTGTGTTTATGAGCAGTCGCACCAAACCCAACAGTAGGCTCGGCACTAAGGAGGCCAAAATAATAAGGAAAATGGGAAGACACCCGAGAACACTCATACGCGCGCGTTACTTATTTTTACTGGGACACAAACTGAAGAGAATGTAAAGCAGTATGATGGCTGCAGGACTGGACATAAGCGTCTGAAGCCCCTGTATGGCAGTGATGACAAGTATGACTGCAGCAGTTGTAACAAAGAGATAGCGTACTACATTGTCGCCAAAGCCCATATGGCCAGGCTTGACTTTGAGCGAGAACATAGGAAGTTCGCAGATTAGAAGACAGGAGCACACCAACATCGCGCCAAGATACAACCAGATGGAGAGCGATGAGTGGATACCATCGTACATGTTGAGGTGTGCGAGACCAATCCACAAGAGCGCGTTGGCTGGAGTGGGAAGTCCGATGAAGGAAAGACTCTGCCGTTCGTCGCAGTTGAACTTGGCCAAACGCAGTGCTGAGAAGGCTGCCATGACAAAGGCCAGAAGTGCAATCCAGCTCGATGTGGGCGAGTACGACTCCAGAATCCGGTAGCAGAGGACAGAAGGTGCAACGCCAAAAGTCACTACGTCGGCCAGAGAGTCCATCTCCTTGCCGATAGGACCGGAGATATGGAGCATGCGTGCCGTCATGCCGTCGAAGAAGTCAAATACGGCACCCAGTACGATATAGAGACTAGCGGCGGTAACGTCGCCAAACAGGCCGGAATGTATGGCCAAACACCCGCACAACAGGTTGCAGCAGGTGATGATATTGGGAAGATTGATGAGTTTCACTTTTGTTGTGCCTATTAAGATACTAACCTATATAGACTTGACTTAATCCTCGCGAGCCAAGTCTCAGAGTTTGGCAATGGTCGAGATGTTGCCCTTGACCTTGTCTCCGATTTTGACCGTCACTTCGGTACCAATCGGGAGGAAGAGGTCGATGCGTGAGCCGAACTTGATAAAGCCGAGTTCGCCATTGATTTCCGAACGGTCGCCCGCCTCGATGTAAGTCACGATGCGACGCGCTACGGCCCCCGCCACCTGACGCATCATGATGACAGGACCGGCATCGCTGCGGATGACGATGGTCGAACGTTCGTTTTCGTTGCTGGATTTGGGCAAATAGGCTTTTTTGAAGCGGCCGTCCTCATGTGACACTTTGAGCACATCTCCGTTGAGCGGACACCACTGCGCATGAACATTGGTGACACCCATAAAGATGGAAATCTGCAGCCGTCGGTCATTGAAGTAGTCGGGCTCGTATACATCTTCAATAGTCACTATCGTCCCGTCGCTTGGAGCAATTACATCATGCACTGTATCGCCCACGAAAGTGCGGGCCGGATAGCGGAAGAAATTGACGACGACACCGTAGACTATAAGCAGTGGAATCATCACCGTGAGACAGACCCAAAACGGGACGTCTGCGATATATAGTATAATGGCGACAATGACTAGCAGAGCTCCGTATGTCAGGAGAGTAGCAGTGCCTTCTTTGTGCATCTTTTTCGCCTTCATCGTTCAAAAATGGGGTTGTTTATTGTGCAAATGTAAAAAAAAATATCGTATCGACCAAATATTTTCGAAAAAATGTGTACCTTCGCGGACAAATTGCCCATTATTGATTGTCCTGTATTATTAAATAAGTCTATGAAATCGAATAATCGACACCGTTATGTCCGCAAGGCTGACTATATCGAAACATTCCATCCTAAAGGGGAAACTGCATTGCTCCCGTTTATGCTGGAAGTGCTGACTCCACGTTCGCGTACGGAGATCAAATCTCTCCTCTCACACAGTCACGTGAAGGTGAACGGTACTGCTACCACTCAGTTCGATACACCCCTACAGCCCGGCGACGAGGTGCTCATCAACTTTACACGGCCTTTCCTCACGCTTAATGACCGCATGGTGCATCTTCTCTACGAAGACCCCGACCTTGTCGTGGTGGAGAAGAAGTCGGGGTTGCTTACCGTGCCGGCCGGCAACCGACGCGAGCGTACCGCACAACAGATTGTGGACGATTATCTTTATGCTTCTGACGGACACAGTCACGCCTACGTGTGCCACCGTTTGGACCAATATACCTCGGGTATCTTGATTTTTGCCAAAAACAGCCATGTGCAGCAACTGCTGCGTGAGGCTTGGACTTCGTATATCGTGGAGCGTCGCTATATGGCCATCTGCGAGTCTGTCCCGGCGGAACGGAAGGGGGAGGTGCGGAGCTATTTGACCGAAAACAGCGCTATGCAGGTCTACAGCACCAAGGACCCGCAGAAGGGTAAACTCTCTGTGACCCGCTACGAAGTGCTCAAGGATAATGGTTCTTACAGTATGGTCGACATACAGTTGCTGACGGGCCGCAAAAACCAAATCCGAGTGCATATGAGTGACCTGGGATGCCCGATAGCCGGTGATGCCAAGTACGGCGCGAAGACCAACCCGACGGGTCGAATGATGCTACACAACTATCTGCTGCAGTTCTATCACCCTGTGACGCACGAGAATCTCCGCTTCGAACTGCCTCTGCCCAAGTCGTTTCAGTTATGAGGGCGGGGACGAAGATTTTACCAAGGACGTACTTCGTAAAAAGAAGCCGCCTCGATATTTTTGTTCAAATAGAACAAGGGACAGACTCCTGACTGAATGGAGTCTGCCCCTTGTGTGGTGTAGTGGTACTACTGATTATTGGAAAGGCCTTAGGTCAGAGACAAAAGATCTGAACTTTGAGCCGAGAATCAGAGCATTTGGTCAAAAGGTCAGAAGTCTGAACCACCGCCGAAGTTGTTATTGCCGCCGAAACCGCCCTGACGTTGTCCTCCGCCTTGACGTTGTCCTTGCATATTTCCGCGTGGAGGCATGCCAGGACGCATCATACCCTGGCGGTCGACTTGTTTCTCCAGGTAGAGGATGTAGGTCTCGTCGCCTATTAGGGCGCGGAGTTGCTTGCGGTACTGTGCAGTGAATGCTTCACGCTTCTCCTGCATCTCTTTGCGCTGCTCATCGGTCATACGGGTGCCCTTCTCAGGCCGGCTGTTCTTGAGGAGCTCCTGCTGTTCGGTTTTCTTGGACTCTTGCAGCGCATATACCTGCTGTAGGACGGCAGCATCAATACCCATGTGGTTGATGATGGTAGTGTCAACTACGGCATCGGTCATACGACGGGGTTGACGACCTTGGCGCTGTCCGCCGGCATTCTGTGCAGACAGACTCATAGCAGCCACAAGACAGATACTTGTCAAAATTAGACTCTTCTTCATAGTGTAAATTGTTGTTAGAGTGTTGAATTGTTTTTTATTTTTTGTTTATACTTTCGTATGTGTTCGGAGGCTTTATTTCCATATTGCGGGAAAGTAAAAGCGCGTGTGGATGAAGTGCTTTTGTCGCTCCATTTGTCATTGTGACGTGACAAAATCAAAAAGGTTTAAGGGAAAACTGAGAAAAAATCAGTTTGCTGAAATTTTTCGCTGCGAATGTTTGTCAAGTAAAATTAAAATAAGTAACTTTGCACCCGCATTTCCGTATAAGCAGGATTTTCCTGTTTGGGAGAAGCAAGTATTAACCCATTAAAATCAATTTGCGAAATGGCTACAAAAATCCGTCTTGCAAGACATGGTCACAAAGACTATGCTTTTTATGCAATCGTAGCGGCAGATAGCAGAGCGCCACGTGATGGTAGGTATATTGAGAAAATCGGTACTTACAATCCAAACACTGATCCTGCTACTGTCGAAATCAATTTCGAGCGTGCTCTCTATTGGGTAGAGGTTGGCGCACAGCCTTCTGATACCGTACGCAGCATTCTCTCTCACGAGGGTGTTATGCTGATGAAGCACCTCAACGTAGGTGTTAGGAAGGGCGCTCTCACAGAGGAACAGGCTAAGGCTCAGTTTGATGCTTGGAAGGCTAAGCGTGATGCTAAGATTGATGCCAAGAAGTCAGGTCTGGCTGATGCAGCCAAGAAGAACGCTGCTGCTGCCGCTGAGGCTGAAGTTGCTGCCAATAAGGCTAAGGCTGAGGTTGTTGCTGCCAAGAAGGCTGCCGCTGCTGCCAAGGCTGCAGAGGAAGCTGCTGCCAAGGCTGCCGAAGAGGCTGCCGCTGCTGCTGAGAATGCAGAAGGCGCTACCGCTGAGACTCCCGCTGAGGAAGCTCCTGCCGAGGCTTAAAACGAAGAAACTAGACTCCAAATTGGAGTTTGACGTAAGAAAAAAGGGGATACGCAGCCATTGTGTGTCCCCTTCTTTTTCTTTTCTTGGTAGCCTTTTCTTCCCGGTTGCCCTATTTCCTTGTCTTCTTTGCCTTCTTGGATTCAGTCTTATTATACTTTTCCGCTATTGCACATATCTCTTATAATCTTGCCTGTGTCTCTAATATCAACGCAATCCACACTATGCCGAGATTCTTTGTTCGCTATTTTGCCTTTATCTGTATGAGTATTTCTGCCTTTGCCCGGAGAATTGCTGCAATCTGTGTGGCAAGTTTGCTTTTCGCCTTCTCGGTATGTGCGCAAGAATACCTGCAGACACAGCGTGTGCTTTTCTACAACTGCGAGAATCTCTTCGATCCATCTGACGACCCACAGACGAAGGATGATGAATATACACCTCAGGGTGTTCGCCATTGGACATTCGACAGACAGTATCGTAAGCTTATCAGCATCGCACAGGTTGTGGCTAAAGTAGGAGAAGGAGGTCCGCCGTGTTTGATCGGTTTGGCCGAAGTCGAGAATGACAGTGTATTAGAGGCTCTGCTCCATCGCACGCCCCTATGGCACTGGCGGTATGAATATGTTATCACGCAGTCGGCTGATGTGAGGGGCATAAATGTGGCCTTGCTCTATCAACCGCTCAACTTTCGCTTGTTAGGTTGGACAGGGGTGAAGGTGCATGTGCCGGCCGGCTCAAAACCGACGAGGGATTTGCTGCATGCTTGGGGACGATTGGTGGGCGGAGATACGCTTGATGTGGTCGTGTGTCACTTGCCGAGCCGTCGCGGCGGATTGCGTATGAGCGCTCCGGTCCGAGCGGCCGCACATCGCTGTATTCGCCGTCTTGCAGATAGTCTGCAGGTCGTGCGTAGTCATCCTCACCTGTTGGTGATGGGTGATATGAACGATGCACCCGACACGAGGTCTCTATGCCGGAACATGCGCTTTGGCGAAGGTCTGACCAATCTGATGCAACCGCTGCAGCAACAACTGCGACAAGGGCGACTGGTCTACGGAACCTACAAGTATCGCGGTGAGTGGGATTTCCTGGATCAGTTTTGGATCAATGAAGGACTGAAGCGTCCGATGTCAGCCGACATACTGTCAGACCGACCATCAAACCTTACATCCCATGGAACAGTACGCGTCTGGGTAGATTCCGTCCGGTCGGTCTGTTTCCCCTTTATGCTCAAGGAAGATGCTACGCATATGGGGCATCGGCCTTGGCGCAGTTACTATGGATACAAATATGAGGGAGGCTTCAGCGATCACTTGCCCATTTGTCTCGACCTGCACATCTCCTATAAGTAACCATCTTATTCGTACTTCTTGCGGTACTCTTTGGCTGCTGCTTCAAAGTTGAAATAGAGGCCTTCGATATTCTCTGAGTTTTCTTTGACCCGCAGGTACTCGATGTCGTTGCTTATGAGAGAATCTTTGGCAAGCTCGAGGCCCAAGCGGTTGAGGATTTCATACTCATGCTCGACGCTGATGACGTGGAAGGCGGATTTCGGCGACTCGCCGTCGCCTGACGAAGAGATGGCATCAAGCAGACCTTGTTGCTTCATGTCCCACAGTCGATAGTTGACACTGTCTCCTGTCTGGTAGTAGGCGATGGAGATAACGGCCAAAGCAGGAATATCGAACGGATTGTCATCCAACATGGTTTTTGCCACCCGGATAGCCTCTGGGCAAAGGGTAGGATCGCCGTTGCTTTCGGCCAGTTTGCGTCGGATATCAAACAATTGCTGCTTCTCCATCTGATACGGCACAAAATCCTCGCGCAGAGCAAACCCGTAGTAGAGGTTACGGTAGTCTTCGAGCGAAAGGGTCGAGTCGCTTTGGACATAACGCTCCATAAGTTTTGGGTAGAAACTTGGGCTTTTGCTATTGGTGATAGAAAGGCGAATGGCCTGATAGTTCGGGGCTTCAGTCTCCTGTGCCTTGAGGCCGACAGACGCGGCTATCAGCAAGAGCAGAGTCAGTATGGTGGTTTTTGTCGTTTGCATAGTAGTCTCTATTGAAGTCTTTGTCAATATGGGGGTTCTCCAGTATCGGAGCTAGATAGAAAAGCTTGTGCAGCACCGGCATCTGCTGCACCGAAGTTGGCGTCATAGCCGGTATAGCCATTAGCGGTGTCAAATCCGTTAGGGCTGCCGAACTCATTGCCCGCACCGTTCATCTTCGAGCCCAATGTAGTAGGCTGAGAATATTCTGTCATAGTAGAGTCGATGCTGGAGTCTTCGTCTAGATTCTGGAAGCGAACAAACTCTCCGCGGAATCGCAACTTGATGTCACCAACCTTACCATTACGGTGTTTGGCGATGATGATTTCGGCCAAGCCGCGCACGTCATTGCCCTTTTCGTCTTCGTATACCTTGTAGTACTCCGGGCGGTGGATGAAGCAAACCATATCGGCATCCTGCTCGATGGCACCGGATTCGCGGAGGTCAGAGAGCTGTGGGCGAGAGCCGTTTTGACGATTCTCTACACTACGGTTGAGCTGTGACAGGGCGATGATAGGGATGTTCAGTTCCTTGGCAAGTCCTTTCAGTGAGCGTGAGATGTTGGACACCTCTTGCTCTCGGCTGCCGAACTGCATACCTGAGGCATTCATGAGCTGCAGGTAGTCGATCATGATGATTCTGACACCATGCTCCTTGACCAGGCGGCGTGCTTTGGTGCGGAGTTCGAAGACCGACAGAGACGGCGTGTCGTCGACAAAGATGGGCGCACCCTGCAGGTCTTTGATGCGTGTCGTGAGTTGCGTCCACTCTTCGTCGCTGAGTCGTCCGCTCTTGATTTTGTCACCGACTATCTCGCAGGTGTTCTGCAGTAGGCGGTTGACAAGTTGCAGGTTGCTCATTTCGAGGCTGAACATACCCACCGGGATTTTGTAGTTGACAGCCATGTTTTTGACCATCGAGAGGACAAAGGCCGTCTTACCCATGGCAGGACGTGCGGCAATGATGATAAGGTCGGTGTTCTGCCAACCGGATGTGATGTTGTCAAGTTCGGTAAATCCCGAGGGCAGTCCGGAGATGCCTTCGTCACGGTTAGCCGCCTCCTGAATTTTTTTGAGGGCCTCGTCTATGATGGGGTCTATCTGCTGAGTATCCTTCTTGATGTTGTTTTGCGACAGCTGGAAGAGTTCTGCCTCGGCAGTCTGCATCAGAGTCGGGATGTCGGTTGTTTCTTCGTAAGCGCCGGAACTAATCTTGCCGGCATATTGAATCAACTGGCGTGCCAATGCCTTCTGAGCGATGATTTTGGCATGATACTCCACGTGGGCCGCTGAGCCGATGTTTTCGGTCAATGTCGAGATGTAGTAAGGCCCGCCCACTTGTTCGAGGACTCCGTCGGTAGCCAACTGATTGGTTACTGTCAGGATGTCGATGGGTTCTTGCTTCAAAGCCAATTCCTGGATGGCAGTGAAAATTAGCTGGTGCTTGTAGTCGTAGAAGATGTCGGCATTGAGTATCTCGCTGACTTGCGAGTAAGCATCCTTTTCGAGCATCAAGGCTCCCAGTACGGCCTCTTCGACCTTGAGGGCTTGTGGTTGGAGTTTCCCGTCAACGGAGGCCGGGGCAGCGAGTTGCTGTCTCGGCACTCTCCTGTTGGTGGGATTGTTTTGTGCAGAAGGCATGGTTGATCTGTGTTGTGATAGTCAAGAGCCGTAGTACGTCAGTGTCCAGCAGCCAGGATCAGACGTTGGCGAGAATGCCCTTGCGGCGACGGCGCATCTCGTTCTCGTTGGCGAGATCCTCGTCAATCAAAATGCGGCCGCAGTATTCGCACACGATAATCTTCTTGCGCATCTTGACATCAATCTGACGCTGGGGCGTAATCTTATTGAAGCAGCCGCCGCAAGCTTCGCGCTCGATGGGAACGATCGCCAGTCCGTTGTGCGTCTTCTTGTGAATGCGCTTAAAGGTACTGAGCAGACGGGGTTCGATGGTGTTTTCAATCTTCTTGGCCTTTTCGCGCAGTGTTTCTTCCTCACTGCGTGTTTCGGCGATAATCTCGTCAAGTTCGCCGCGCTTGACGTCCAGGTCATTGCGGTGCTCGTCCATCTCGGCAGAGGTGGTTTCGATACGACCCTTGAGGTCGTCGATAGTCTCCAGATTCTCGCGGATACGCTTGTTGCTGAGTTCGATTTCGAGTGATTCGTACTCGATTTCCTTCGACAGGAACTCGTACTGCTTGTTGTTCTGGATGTCGTTCTGCTGCTCGGTGTACTGAGCGATGAGGTTTTCGGCTTCTTCAATCTTGCTTTGCAGGTTCTTGATTTTCGCTTCAGCCTCGGCGATGCTTGCCTTGTAGTTTTCGATGCGGGTGTTCTCGCCCTCGAGTTCGGCTTCCATTTCTGCCACTTCCTCAGGAAGTTCGCCGCGAAGGTTCTTGATGCGGTCGATTTCGCTTACGAGAAGCTGCAACTTGTAGAGATTGGCGAGTTTTTCGGGTACTGTGTACTCCTTTTCTGTCTTTGGCATAGTCGTATATGTTTTTAGTTTGTTGATTATCAGAAAAACAAAAAAGCCATATAAACGTCCGCACCCCATACTCAACGCGTGCGGCAACTTGACCGCACCCCCGTATGGACACCGACTACCGAGTAAATCAAGCAAGTCGGGCTAACGTTACATGACCATAAAGAAAACGCCGTTTTGTGATTGGGAAAGCATAACTGCGCCACGTGAAAAACTACGTTTTACGTTGGCAAAGATAGACGTTTTCCAGATATCGTTGCCTTTTTGTGTGTTAAATTTTCAGAAACGGCGTATTTTCGTCTTCCGCCTCGTCTATATTAACAAGTCCGGCTGGCAAATCCATGCTGATAATTTTCTTCTCGTCGTCGATGCTCCTAATGAGTTCGTCGGCGGCTGGAACGAGCAGTTCGCTGCCATGGTAGTCGACTACGAACAAGACGTTGGCGGTCTGGTCATCGATGTCCGTTACCGGACCGAGCGTACCGTATGTGAGGTCTTCAATCACATATCCGACGAGCCCTTCTTCTTCCTCACGGCAGGCGTCGTAGTCTTCCGCCTCTTCTGGGGTGAAGCAGCGTCGGTCGAAGTAGAGCTTTTGTCCGCAGAAGGTGCTGGCCTTCTCTACGGTGTCGACATCTTCCAGTTTCAGATGGATGGAGGCATTGCCGTTCCAGCGGTAGCTTTCTATGAAAAAGGGAACGTAGATGCCGTCCATCTGGCAGACGAGGTACGGACACTTGTCGACATCGTCAAAGACACTGTCGCGCACGGTGACACTCATTTCGCCCTTCAGTCCGTGAGTCTTCTGCACATTCCCGATCTCTATCAGTTGACTTTCTTTTATCATCTCGCTGGTTTTTCTTAATCGTCGATACGCGTTATCTTTGCTCCGAGAGCGTTAAGCCGTCCGTCGATATTCTCGTATCCGCGGTCTATCTGCCCGATGTTGTCGATGACGCTTGTTCCTTCGGCGCTCATTGCGGCGATGAGCAGTGCAATGCCTGCGCGGATGTCGGGCGAGGTCAGTTTGGCCTTTTTCAGTTTATACTGGTTGTCAAGGCCGATGACGGTGGCGCGGTGCGGGTCGCAAAGGATAATTTGTGCACCCATGTTGATGAGTTTGTCAACGAAGAAGAGTCGGCTTTCAAACATCTTTTGGTGTATCAGGACGGCGCCTTTGGCTTGGGTAGCGGTGACGAGCAGAACACTCAGCAAGTCGGGTGTAAGTCCAGGCCAGGGGGCATCGGAGATGTTCATGATGGAGCCGTCGATGAAGGACTCGATTGTGTAATGTTCCTGAGCAGGCACATGGAGGTCGTCGCCACGTTGTTCGATGGTGATGCCCAAACGGCGGAAGGCGTCTGGGATAATGCCCAGGTCGGGGATAGAAACGTCCTTGATTGTGATGTCGCTGGCGGTCATGGCGGCCATTCCGATGAAACTGCCCACTTCAATCATGTCGGGCAGTAACCGGTGAGTCGTACCCCGCAGTTCGTTTACGCCCGTGATGTGCAGCAGATTGGACCCGATGCCGTCGATTTTTGCACCCATGCGCACCAGCATCTTACACAGCTGTTGGAGGTAGGGCTCGCAAGCCGCATTGTAGATAGTGGTTTCGCCTTTGGCCATAACGGCTGCCATCACGATGTTGGCAGTGCCCGTGACGGAGGCTTCGTCAAGCAGCATATAGCAGCCGGTCAGTCCGTTTTTGCACACTTCAGCCTGGTAGATGTGGCGGTCGCCGTCGTATGTGAAGTTTGCGCCTAGCCGCTGCAAGCCTATGAAGTGTGTGTCCAGTCTGCGGCGACCAATCTTGTCGCCGCCCGGTTGGGGCAGCATGGCCCGTCCGAAACGCGAGAGCAGCGGGCCCAGCATCATCACCGAGCCGCGTAGGGCTGATGAACGCTGTTGGTACTCGGCACTGAACATATAGTCCCGGTCGATGTTCTTGGCGCAGAACGAGAAAGTGCCTTTGGCAGGATGGCCTACCGTCACACCCATCTTGCGCAGGAGTTCAACAAGATTGATTACGTCCAGAATCTCCGGTACATTGCTTATGGTCACGATTTCGGTGGTCAGCAGTGTAGCGCAGATGACCTCGAGAGCTTCGTTCTTTGCTCCTTGTGGCGTGATTTCACCACATAGGCGGTGTCCGCCTTCTATCTGAAAACTTGGCATAGGTGTGTGGGGTGAGGTAATACGGGTGCGTGAAACGGGTTTATTCGTCCTTGGTGAGGTCTAGTTTGTAGTCGTCTTTACCCTTCGGATTCCATTGTCTTTCGAGCGGCTTGCGTGTTGCTATGTCGTAGGCCGTGCGGTTGCGGTAAGTGTCGATAGCAGCATACAAAGCGTTCCTCATTGAGGTGGCGTCGGCCTGTCCCTGGCCGGCTGTCTGATAGGAAACGCCTATCAGCGGATAGGTGAGTATCAAGGGAAGACCGGCTACATAGCCGAAGGTTTGGCTTGCATCGAGGCCGGAAATCAATAGGTGGCGGGCGTCCTCTTCGTCAAGGAAAAGCACGCCGTCGTAGTGTTCCTGCAGCCCTCCTTCGATGAAAGTCTGGGCATTGAATGGCCCGAACACCGTGATGCCCTGTTCCTGGAGGTCGTGAATGTGTTGCGACAGACTGCTGTTGGCAGACACGAGCGCAATGCGGGGCCGAATATCACCGATATCCTGGCGGAACTGGTTGTAGATGGCCTTCAGATTATTGCAGAATGTCTCGATGGCAATACCTTCGCCCAGTTCGGTGGAGAAACGGATAGGGGAAAGTTTCAGGATTCGCCGATGACCGTTGACAATCCAATCGGAATCTGTATTCTGAACGCCCAGCGCCTGCTGTATAAAATCGCTCAGTGAGTGGCTGTCTATGTCGTTGTCCAATTTGCCTGGCGCACAGACCATCAGGTCGATGTCGCCGGCTCGGTAAGCCTCGAGGGCGGCATTGAGCGAGTCGGCTTCGGCTTGCAGAGCTTCTTCTGTTTGCTGCCCCCATGCAATGTGCGGACTCTGCCGGCATACATTCACGAGGTTGATTTTGCCGTCCTGGGCTTCTCTTGCCGAGCTGACATGTTCCAGCTGAAGCGACGGATATTCTTCTTGCTGCAGGCTTTGTTGTTGGTCATGTTGCTGGTCTTGTCGTTGCCCGAAGCTTTTTACTGTCTCTGTGATACAGCCTGCATCGCTGAAGACGATGGGTGTGAACAGGTCCAATATCAGAGGGTCAGACAAGGACTTGACTATCAGTTCGAGTCCGATGCCGTTGATGTCGCCGTGAGTTATGCCTATGCGCAATGATTTCATTGTGTGTTGGTGTGTTGAGTGTTTGAATGGAACGTACGTCTGAGCGAGGTGTGGCAAAAGAGAGAAGCCCTAGACGAGGAAGTGGGACTCCTTTAGTCGAGGGTTATTTCAATCTCGCTCATCATGTTGTCGGAAGGAAGACGGAGCGTGTAGAGCGAAGCTTCCAAGTTTCTGATAAGTCTGCGCTTGCCGTCCTCCGGCGCATAGCAGAACCCTTCGGCAAAGACCACGCGTTTGTTGAGTTCATCGAGGCGCATGTGGCAGACGAAAGGTCCGGCCATCAGTCCGTTTTCCATGCGCCATACACCTCTCAATTCGCCGACATACTTTCCGCCTACGTTCAGGGCTTTGTATTCAGGGAGGATAATGCGCTTGTTGGTTGTCATGTAGCTGCCCTCTGGTCCGCCTTTGATATTGGCCTTCATAACAGAGTCTCGTGTGGCAACCGCCCCTTCGAGAGAGAAAATGTCGGCATTCGTGTAGGGAACGCTATAGACGACCAGGTGGCTTTGTTTGTTGGCAAAGTCGTCGGTGGTCCAAAAGAACGTAGAATCGGCAGCTCCGACTCCCGATTTCTGGATGGAGAACGGAATCAGCATCGAGACATTCTGCAGCTTCATTAGCCGGTCACCTTGTTTCATGGAGTTCTCTTTCTCCATTCGCTTCATGGCACGGTTGATTTCAGCTTTGACAAAAACGTCGCGCAGGCCTTCCTGTAGTTGCATGATGTAGTCTGCCAGACTCTGTGCGTCGCGGGCGTACATCTTGGCAATCACCTGGCTGCGAGCGTATTTGTCGCGCTCCAGTATGACGAACGGCTCGGCTGCGTTCTGGTCACTGATATTGACTGTCACCAGATTGCCTATCGTCCGGATGGAGCGGATGAAATGCTCAGGGCTGATGGTGCTGACATAGAAGTAATCGTCACCGTTGGGTGTGCATTCCATCGGGTGTTCGTAGATGGCGTGTAGTGAGTCGTTGAGCGGTGTTTCCTTCAGACTGTCGGAAAGAATAAGATACACGTCGTAAGGCGTGCCCGTCGATTCGGGCAGCAAGTTCTTTGCGTCTTTCGAACACCCTGCCAGTAGCAGGATGCTGGCGGCTATGAGGGGAAAGGATTTTCTCATTCTATCTATTATATATATAATATGTGTATTTTATTTTTATCCTGTTTTGTCTTTTTTCGTTCATTCTGCCTTCCTCGTCCAAAGCGCCTCCTTTTAGTCGTCTGACGAGTGGGTTGCTAAAGTGCGGGTCTTCGGAAGAAGGAGAAGTGTACGGCGCCGTATGTGCGCATCTCTTCGAAGTCTGCCCGGCTGGAAAAGTCTCGGTCTTTGCCGTGTTCCAGGACAAAGAGGCAACCAGGTTTGAGCAGGTTGCTGCCCATGACGAGTTGCGGAAGAGTGTCCAATTCTGGCAGCGCGTATGGGGGGTCAGCGAAGATGAAGTCGAAGATTCCGCCTTCGGGCGCAGACTGTTGCTTGACATACCGGAATACGTCGCCTTTGATCAAAGTCAGTTCGCGGCCAATCCGCAGTTCTTGGGCCACCTTTTGGATGAACTGTTGTTGAAGCTTCCCCATCTCCACGCAAGTGGCATGAGCCGCACCCCGGCTCAGCAGTTCGAAGCTGATGCTGCCCGTTCCCCCGAAGAGGTCCAATGTGCGCATTCCCTCTATGTCCATCCTATTTTGGAGGATGTTGAACAGTCCCTCTCTGGCAATGTCGGTAGTGGGACGTGCTTCCAGGTTGTGAGGCGGAGAAAATCTCCGTCCTCCGTATTGTCCGCTTATGATTCGCATTGCTTTATATAGTGGCTGACACTATCCTTCAGTTCATCTGACGTAGTGCGTAGGTAAATCTTGTGGTCGAGCACATTCAGGTTGCAGATGTTCCACACGTTCATGATGTGGTAGGTGCGGTCACCGGCGCTTGAGGCTTCAAACCTGTTGGCGAAATGGAGTTTTCCATCGATGTACACAAGTATGTTGAGCGTGTCGCTGCCGGTCTCCGCTATCATGCAGTTTTCCTTTACCTCATCCTTTTGGCTCCACTTTCGGTGCAAGTCCATCAGTGGGTGTGAAAACGACACCTCTGGCATGTTGCGCAGGAGGAAGAAATAGAGGCTTCGGTCTATGCCGTATGTGATTCTGATACCCGTCTTGCTGTCCGTTTCCGAAATCAACTTTTCGTCAGTCTTTGACTCCGGCATTGTTAGCCGGTACATTTGTTCGGCCGTCGGCTCGTCGATGTCGGCAGGAGAGAACGAGAAGCGTTTCGTCTCGACCGAACAGTGCACGCTGCACTCGAGTTCGGCAATCCGGGTGTTGAGAAGTCCTTCCTCAAGATGCCGGCCAAAGTCCGGCCCCGGAGAAATGGGGAAAAACCGGTCAGAATAAGAAAATCCATCCGGTAGAAGCCGGATGGATATCTGTTTGACATCTTGTTGGGTCATGAACGGTCAGATTACTCCCAGTTGCCGGCATTGTTGTTGGCCTGTTCGGCATCACCGACTTTAAGACCGGGATATTTGTTCATGTCCTTGCGCTCCTGAATCTTGTTCTCCAGTTCGTTGTCGTCAAGTCCCTGCAGATAGACGTCGTAGGCAACCTTTGCCTCAAAGAGGCTCATCTGGTAGCCGGAAGCCGTAGTGATGGTACCGAGCACCAGTTCGAAGGTGTCGGTCGGGTTTTGGGCAAACGGCACATACTGGATGCTGTCAATCCACTGCCATACGTTGCGGGCGACGAGCGAAGAGTCGTTGTCCAGAATGTTGACCTTGACAGTGTCACGGCTGAACGTTTCTTTGTTAAGTCCGAACTTGGTGATTTCGCTTGCATACTTCTTGGGGTTGCACAAGTACTCCCAAGCTTTCTTCTCGGTCAAGCCGTTCATCAGCTGTTCGTCGCTTAGTGAACCGACTTTCTGACAGATTTTCACGCTGTCAGTCTTTGCAAAGTTGATGAGCTCGGTCCAGCTTCCGCAGTAAGACTGATGAAGGTCGCGGTGTTGTTCCTGGAGGGTACGGATATCCTTCAGACGTTGAATGACAACGGCGTCGCGTCTTTCTACACTAGCCTTGAACTTGATAGGGGCCTGAACGCTCTCATAGCACATCCACGAAAGCACACAGGCTACAGCGACGAGGATGAGATTCAATACCATTTTCATGATTGCAGTATTCGATTTTATGTGTTTTATTAATTTTCTTGTGCGCAAATATACGCACTTTTCCACAAAATGAATATCTTTGTACCGAAATTTTTGAAAAATATGTCGATATTTCTCGATTTTGCACAAGAAATAGCCGCTAAACTGCCCTTTGTAGCCAACAAAGGACAGCAGTTCGCCCTCGCGCAGTTGGCTGAGTTCGTACTGTCGGAAGAGGGCAGCGGTCAGGTGTTTGTTCTTCGGGGGTATGCGGGTACCGGCAAGACCTCGCTCGTCGGCGCGCTTGAGAAGACGATGAAAGAGTCTGGACGGAAGACCTTCCTTATGGCGCCGACAGGACGGGCGGCCAAGGTCTTTGCTTCGATGGCCGACAAGGCAGCCTTTACCATTCACCGTAGCATCTACCGTCAGCACCGGTTCAGCGTTGGCATGGAGGACTTCGATTTGCTCGAGAACAAAAATCCTGGTACACTGTTCATCTGCGACGAGGCTTCGATGATTTCGACCTTCAGCGAAGGTTCACCGTTTGGTACGGGGAATCTGCTCGACGACTTGATAGAGTTTGTCTACAGTGCCGACGGTTGCCGCTTGTTGCTGGTGGGCGATGATGCCCAGTTGCCACCGGTCGGTCAAGTCAGAAGTCCGGCGCTTGACCGCAACCGGTTGGGCGGATACGGCCTTCAGGTCTTGGAGTGTCAGTTGACGGAAGTGGCGCGCCAGCAGTTGGATTCCGGCATCTTGCTCAATGCCACATTGTTGCGCCAGCATTTGAGCGAAGGTAAGGTCGATGCTATGCCGCGTATTAAATATAAGAGGTATAAGGACGTTCGTCCAGTGCAGGGCATGGAGTTTCTCGAAGATCTGGAGCGGTCGTATAGTCAGAAGGGTCTGGACGAAACCGTTATCATAACCCGCTCGAATGTACGTGCCAATCAGTTTAATGCCGGCGTCCGCAATCAGATATTGGGCCGTGAGGAGGAGCTGTCGGCAGGCGAGAGGCTGCTGGTGGTACGCAACAACTACTACTGGGGCCGAGACCTCGACAACCTCCCGTTTATTGCCAACGGTGACATCATCGAGGTGCTTCGGGTGCGCAATGAGCGGCAACTTTACGGATTGCGTTTCGCCGATGCCGAGATACGGTTGACCGACTACGACATCGAACTGGAGGTGACCGTCCTGTTGGATACGCTCACCGTCGAAGGACCGAACCTGCCGCAAGAGAGGATGCAGGCGCTGTATAGTGAAATTGCGCAGGACTATCCTGAGATTCGTAATCAGCGCGATTTGGCCAAAGTCATCAAGGAGAGCCCTTATTTCAATGCGCTGCAGGTCAAGTTCGGGTATTGTGTAACTTGCCACAAGAGTCAGGGCGGCCAATGGAAAGACGTCTATCTCGACGTCGGCTACATCAATCCCGAGCATTTGGGGGTCGATTTCTACAGGTGGCTCTATACAGCCTTCACTCGTGCTACAGAGATGGTTTATCTGGTCAATCCGAGTGACGATATGCTGGAATAATCCCGAAAATATGCTGAAAAACATATTTTTTGGCGAAAATGTTTGGCAGATTGAAATTATTGGACTACTTTTGCACACCAAATTTTCCTTTCAGTGGTTGTGACACTAAAGTTAAGGCAATTAAGGTACTAAGTTAAGGTAATCAAATAAAAAAGGTCGAAATATGAAAGTGATGAAATTCGGCGGTACGTCCGTAGGTAATGTGGAGCGTATCAAGAGTGTAGCCGAACTGATTGTCGAGGACGGTCAGCCCAAGGTCGTTGTATTGTCAGCTATGTCCGGCACTACCAATTCTTTGCTTGAGATTTCCGGTTATTACCGGTTGCAGAATGCAATGGGCGCTGCCGATGTCATTAACAAGTTGGAGCAGAAGTATACCGATGTCATCGAGCAACTCTATAGCACTGCCGAGTGCAAGCAGAAGGCTTCTGACATCATACGTGGCATCTTCGACTATATCCGTTCCTTCGCCAATCATCCCTTTACCATATTCGAAGAGCGTTGCATCGTAGCGCAGGGCGAGCTGATGAGCACCAACCTAATGAACCTGTATTTGCAGGAGAAAGGCGTGAATGTAGCTTTCCTGCCGGCTCTCGAGTACATGCGCATCGACAAGAATGCCGAGCCCGACTTCAAGTATATAGAAGAGCATCTTAAAGATCAGCTGACTGCCAATGCCAACCAGTTGATTTACGTTACTCAGGGCTTCATTTGCCGCAATGCCTATGGCGAAATCGACAACTTGCAGCGAGGCGGTTCCGACTATAGCGCTTCCATCATTGGTGCTGCCATCCGAGCTGAAGAAATCCAGATTTGGACCGACATCGATGGCATGCACAACAACGACCCGCGCTACATAGAGGGAACTAAGCCAGTGCGTCAGCTCAACTTTGACGAGGCTGCCGAGTTGGCTTACTTCGGTGCGAAGATTCTGCACCCGACCTGCATTACGCCTGCCCGTATGTATAACATTCCGGTGCGTTTGCTCAATACCATGGATCCGAAGGCCCCCGGCACTTTAATCAGCAACCAGACCGAGTCGGGCAAGATTAAGGCTGTAGCCGCTAAAGACGGCATTACCTCCATCCGCATCAAGTCGAGCCGAATGCTTTTGGCTTATGGCTTCATGAGCCAGGTGTTCGAGGTCTTCGACCGTTACAAGACTTCTGTCGACCTCGTGACAACCAGCGAGGTAGGCGTTTCTCTGACCATCGACAACGACAAGAAACTGGACGAAATCGTGACCGAACTGAAGAAATTCGGTTCCGTGCAGGTCGATTCTGATATGGTCATCATCGCAGTCGTAGGCGACATGAAGTGGGATAATCTCGGCTTTGAGAGCCGTGTTGTCGATGCTATGGCCGATGTGCCGGTACGGATGATTTCCTACGGCGGTTCGAATTACAACATCTCTATGCTTGTCAAGAAGGAAGACAAGGTCAAGGCCCTTCAGAGTCTCAGCAAGCATTTGTTCTAACGGATTACAGTCAATAATCTAAACGGGATATAGCCCTATAAAACCAACACAGCACGATGTCGTTTCCGGTAGAGAAATTCCAGCAGATTCAGACTCCTTTTTACTTCTATGACAAAGCCCTGTTGCAGCGCACGCTTGACAGCATCAATACGGAACTGTCCAAGTATCCGGATTTCCGTGTGCATTATGCGGTCAAGGCCAATGTCGACTTGACTTTGTTGGGCCTGGTCAAAGACAGCGGATTAGGGTGCGACTGTGTGAGCGGAGGCGAAATCCGTACTTGTCTGCAAGCCGGCTTTGACCCATCGAAGATAGTCTATGCAGGCGTCGGTAAGGCCGATTGGGAAATCCGCCTGGCGCTGGAATCCGGCATTGCCTGTTTTAATGTCGAGTCTGTTCCCGAACTGGAAGTTATTGATAGCTTGGCACGCGAGTACGGCAAGGTAGCGCAGGTTGCCATACGTGTCAACCCAAATGTCGATGCGCACACGCACAAGAACATCACGACCGGTCTGCCCGAGAGCAAGTTCGGCATTCCGATTGAGATGCTCGATGAAGTTGTCGCCGTGATTCCGTCATTGCACAACGTCTCGCTGCAAGGTCTGCATTTCCATATCGGCAGCCAGCTGCTTGACCTTGCGCCCTACACCTTGCTTTGCGAACGTGTCAACCAGCTGCAAGACCACTTTGAATCAATGGGCATTCGGTTTGCGACCATCAATGTGGGCGGCGGTTTGGGTTGCGATTACGAGCATCCCGACGAAAACCCGATACCGGACTTTGCCGCTTATTTCGCCAATTATGCTGCGCATCTCAAGCTTCGTCCCGGCCAGCAGGTCCACTTCGAACTGGGTCGCGCTGTCGTGTGTCAGTGTGGCAGCCTGATTAGCCGGGTGCTTTATATCAAGCAAGGGCTGGGCAAGAAGTTTATGATACTCGATGCTGGCATGAGCGACTTGATTCGTCCGGCGCTCTATCAGGCTCATCACAAGATAGAGAATATCTCCGCCAGCCTAGATGCAGGCACAGATATATACGATGTAGTTGGGCCGATATGCGAAACGTCCGACTGCTTTGGTGTTGACGAGTGCCTGCCTTGCGCCCAGCGTGGCGATTTGATAGCCTTGCGTAGTGCGGGTGCTTACGGTCAGATTATGGCCTCTCACTACAACTGCCGCCCCATTCCGCCTTCCGTAGTGCTCTGAGGTGAGAAACGGAAAGAGGTTTGGAAACGGAAAGAGAATCAGAAAGAAAATGGAGTAAGGAAAAGAAATCAAGATGGATAAAAGAACGCTTTTGATATTTGCATTGTTCGTTTCTCTGATTCCTGCAAAGGGTCAGGGAGTAGACTCTGCGTATCAAACGCTGCCGATTCTTGATCTCGAACTTCCTTCTGCAGATTCTGCCGCTCTTGCTTCTTCTATTATAGACGAAGCCGCACAAGAGGTAAAACTTTCGGATTCTGTAAACATAGTTACTTCAGATTCTACCTCTTTAGCCCCTTTTGCTTTTGCAGCCGCCTATACGGCCGACAGTATCAAGTCAGTCGAGGCTGGCCGGCAGGCACTGATGCAGAGTTGGGTACAGAGCTTTTCGCTTAATGCCATCAGCGACAGCCTTCTTCAGTCGGCTATAGCCGACACATCTTACAGCGACCTGTACCGTAAGGTCGGTACATTGGCTTTCGATTCGAGCCTAGTCTATGCTCAGGCCGATTTCCGTATGCCGGTAGTCATCGACGGCGATATTCCCGATTTGCATTCTGCACCGCTCGTTGCCGACCTGCCCGCCTTGCCGCAAGATGCCTATGAGCAGCTTGCAGCCAAGGTCGACGTAGACAATCCGTACAGCAGGCAGCTTGCATTCGGTGCCATGCGCCATGCTGCCGTGCACCGTTATGCCTCCAGCCATCTCAACGAAGTGGCATGGTACAGAAGCGACGATTTCGATGTCTTCCGTCAAGACCGTATTGAGCGCCGCGAACTATATAGGCAAGAGCGTGTCGATGCCGAAGGCGGAATCCAGTTGGACGATTCCGATTTGAATATCGAGCAGGTAGTGTTCCATGCCGACAAGTGGCATCGCAAGGGCGTCACCGACCTACAGCTTAGCCAGACTTCGCTCAGCGACAATTGGTATAAAGGCGGCGAGAACAACATGACGCTTTCGACCTACGACAAGCTGGTGTTCAGCCGTTACGATGAAAGCATGAAGACTTCGCTCGATATTTCCCTCGAGTTGCGTTTGTCGGGCTACTACACTCAGTCAGACACCATCCACCCCATACGCGTCAACGACAACACGTTCCGTGCCGATGTGAGCTATGGCTACAAGGCTTGGAAAAACTGGTATTACAGCACATCGGCTTATCTCAAGACTCCGCTTTTCGAGTATTATAATGCAAACAGCAAGGTGGTGAAGAGCACATTCCTCTCTCCGCTTGAATTCAATCTCAGTGTCGGTATGGACCTGAAGCTGAACAATAAGAAGACCTGCTCGTACTCGCTGTTCCTGGCGCCCGTCTCATACAACTTGAAGTATGTACACGACCACCGGGTTTCGGTAACCTCTTATGGTATCGAGGCTGGCAACCGTTCGCGCAACCAGTTTGGTGCATCGGTGACGAGCCGTCTTGAGTGGACCATTTCCCCCCTCTTGAGCTGGAGCAGCCGGGCTTATTATTTCACTAGCTACCACAGCGTGCTGGTAGAATTCGAGAATACATTCAACATCAAACTCGGACGTTACTGCACCTCCAAGCTTTACCTATATCCGCGCTTTGACGATAGCGTCGACGACAAGGTACAGATGAAGGAGACACTGACCTTCGGCATGTCGTTCGTATGGTAATGTCAGTCGAATAATATTATTCAAACGAAATATACAAAGCAACAAGATGAACGAAGTAGACTTGACCAAATGGTTGAAGAGTATATGGGACCTTCTGACCGAACCTCAGCAGCGCGCCGTGCTTACCGACGTGGTTATCCTGAACTGTGACAGAAATGACTACATTTACAAAGACCAGGAAGAGTCTGTTTACCTCTACTGTATGGTACGTGGCAGTGCCAAGTTGGAGAAACAGGGCATCGGCGACCGCGGTCAGATTGTGCGGCTTTTTCAGCCGGGCGACATCTTCGGTTACCGCAGTTACTTTGCTCGTCAGGAACACACCACCGAGGCTGTGGCCATCGAACCTTCGGTTCTGGCGTGCATACCCATGAACCTTATCGAACGCATTTGCAATGTCAATCCGGCTTTAGCTATGTACTTCGTGCGAGACTTGTCGATTGACCTTGGCACATCCGACCAGCGTACCGTCGATTTGACACAGAAGCACATCCGCGCCCGACTTGCCGACAGTCTCATCTTCCTGGCTGACAAATACGGGTTTGAGGTTGACGGCAGCACATTGGCCATCCAGCTCTCGCGTGAAGATTTGGCTTCGTTGTCAAACATGACGACCAGCAACGCCATACGCACTTTGGCAGCCTTCGCCGATGAGGGTGTGGTTGAGGTTGACGGCCGGCGGATTAAGGTGCTTGATCCACAAAAGCTCAAGCACATCAACCGGCAGGGATAAAGAACTTAGTCAGCAGTATTCTTCTAAAAGTCTACTGCTGATTTTTTTATTGTGATGTCGTTGGTGGGGATTTTGTTCCAGTCAAAGTAGGGGAGAAGGTCTTCTGCCGAAATCGGTGCGGGTTGGTCGATGAGGCCGGCGCAGTGGGCCAGGAGGCCGATGAGTTGCGGGGCCGTGTACTTTTCTCTCAGTACGCCCATATGCATCGACGCGTCCCTTTTGCTCAGTCGCTGGCCGCTTTCGTTGCAGAGCAGAGGCAGGTGGCAGAAGTGCGGCACCGGGTAGCCCAGTGTCTTGTAGAGGAAAAGCTGTTGCGCTACAGACAAGAGCAGGTCACGCCCTCTCACCACCTCGGTGACGTGCATCAGCGCATCGTCGGTGACAACGGCCAGCTGGTAGGCCCAAGCCCCATCGGCACGGCGTATAATGAAGTCACCGCACTGCCGTGCCAGGTTGGTGCTCTGCAGGCCGTAGTGCCCGTCGGTGAAAGAGACGGTTTCGTTGGGCACGCAGATTCTCACCGACGGCGCATGCGGGCAGGCTGCGGCACGCTGCCTGAGCCAGATTTCCTGTTCCTCACTTCCGTTGGGTCGGCAAGTGCCGCGGTAGATGACCCTTCCATCGCTCTCGTGCGGAGCTTGTGTGGCCATGATGTCGGTGCGGCTGCAGTAGCAGGGGTAGAGCAGGCCTAAGTCCTGGAGTTTGTCAAATTCCCGTTGGTAGTACGCGCCGCGGTTGCTCTGTACATATTCGCCCGAAGCCGTTCCTCCGGCGTCCCACGTAAGGCCGAGCCATAGCAGGTCGTCTTCAATCTGCCGTGCGTATTCCGGTTTCGAGCGCTGAGGGTCAAGGTCCTCGATGCGCAGTATCCATTGTCCGCCCCGACTCTTGACCGAGAGCCACGACATCAAGGCGCTGAACACGTTGCCGAGGTGCATCCGTCCCGTCGGGCTCGGGGCGAACCGTCCCGTTGGGTTTGTGCTATTGGGCTGCGTTGCGTTTTCTGTAGACATATTTAAAGAAGTCTTGACGAATGGTTCCGTTTAGGTCTTTAATCTCCGTGCTCGCGATTATCAGTGTTGGGTCTTGATAACCTTGTGTAGAGGTCCTGACAACCCGTGTGGGTCATGATAAACGAGACGCAAATTTAGCTATTTTGGCCGAAACGGGCATTTTCACGTTCAAATATTTGCAGATATGCACGAAAAACCCTAACTTTGTGCCCTGGATTTAATAAATAAGTATGAAAAAAACCACAACAGCAAGCCTTGTAGAGACTCCTGTTGCAGAAGAGAAGGAGGTAAAACGCCCTTCCCGTTCGCGCAAGAAGGTTGCCGCCAAGGCAGAAGAAGTGGTCGTGGAAGAGGCCGGCGAAGTAGCAGCCCCAGCTGAAGAAACCAAGTCAGCTAAGGAGGCGCCCGCAGCAGAGGCCCCCAAGACCGAACCCGAGACTAGGAAAACAGTAGTAAAAAACATCACCATTCCCCCTATGCCGCGCAACCTCGTGGTGCGTGACATCGTCGACTTATGGAATGCGCGCATCCCGTTGCTCAACGACCAGCAGATACAGATGCTGACCTTGCAGGAAGCGCAGGAGAGGCATCTTCTCTTCGAAGCCATATTGGTGCAGGTGCTCGACTATGATATCGTGCTGAGCGACACCAACATCTGGCTCGAACTGTTGGTAGGCCACACTTCCAATCACAGCGATCCGAAGGTCAACGCCCGGCTAATGTTCGAGCGCCAGCTGGAATTCATCTCCAGGATGATGAAGAAGAAAGGAGGTCGTTTCATCATCATGAGCGAGACCTACGAAGAGATAGACCGCTTCGCCAGTGCGCAGGAACCCACCAACTATCAGAACGCCGATTGGGAAGACCCGGCTCTCTGCCGCAACGTGTCGGCTCGTTTGGCCAAGCGTCTCATCCTGAGCCAACAGCGCGAAAACCGTCTGCGCATTGAGGGCATTACGTGCGAGTCGCACCACGGTTCGTTCGCCGACCCGGCCATCATACGCCGTGTGGTAGAGCTATTCGCAAGCGGCAAGAAAGTGCTGGTCATCACCAACGATGCTTCTGTAGCCATCCGCAGCATGGGCATGTGCGACGACCTGCAGCGTATTAACAACATCGACGATACCACTTGGGATGCTCAGTATGCGCCCATCCGGCCGATGGCCATTACGATGGATGATCTCAAGCAACTCGACAACTACACCCGCCAGTATCACTTCCTGCAGCAGGCCGCCGGTGCGGGATGGATGCAAGATATGGCCATGCAGTCGCCGCGCGAGGCCGGTGCCCAACTCAAGATTGACGAGAATGCCTTCCGTCCGGGCGACAAGCGCGAGCGCCGCACTGACAAGGAAGACCGCATTCGCCAGGAGCAGCAGAAAGAGCAGCAGCGTCAGGCCAAAGAGCAGTTCGAGCAGCAGCGCCAGCAACTTAAGCAAGACCAGCAGAAGCTCGAGCAGCAGCGCCAGCAGCTCAAGCAAGACCAGCAGAAGCTCGAGCAGCAGCGTCAGGACCTCAACAACCGCCAGCGCAGGGCCAAGAACGAGAAACCTGCCCAACAGGAAGGCACCGCCCAGTCAGCCCCAATTGCCCAGTCAGCCCAGAATTCAAAGCCCGCACAGTCAGATGCCGCCCCGCAGGAGGTAACGGCAGTCGGTGCGCCGGCAGAAGCTATGTCGGTCGAGCAGCCATCGGTACAGCCGTTGCAGGCAGAGTCAATGCAAGTTGAGTCAAAGCAAGTTGAGTCACAACAGCCGACGGCCGAAATGCAGCCCGCAGAACCGCAGTCACAGAATGCTGAGGGTCAGAATCAGCCGGACACAGAGGCTCAGAATGCAGATTCGGTCGCCACACTTCCGTCGTTCACGCCCGAAGACATGGCTCTGATTTCCACCCCTGCACCCAAGCGCCGCACACACCGCGGAGGTCGTCGTCGCAGCGGAAACGGAAACCAAACGCCAAAGCAAGGGTAAGTGACGTGTTGCGTTTTACCGTTAGCCGAACTCAAGAGCACTTATTAATAATAGAGCACTTAAAGTATTTAATCATAAGCAAAGAAGAGGGGGAATTACCGAATCGGTATTTCCCCCTTCTTTTTCTATTCAATAATTCTATTCACTAAATTCAAAATCCTTATTTCTGGTCACTCTCTACTCTAAATTCACTTCATGCTCATTTCTCACCATGGCAAAACTTGGGGTGAGCTTAATCCGGCTCATCTGGCTTACGGAAATGTACACTTCATGCTCATTTTCTCACCATGGCAAAACTTGGGCTGAGCTTAATCCGGCTCATTTGGCTTACAGAAATAGACTCTCCTATTTCTTTGAAACACAGCTCAGCCAAAGGCCGAAAGCCGTGAGGGCGGCGTTGTAGAGCAGAAGTTCGAAGCCGATTTGGTAGCCGCCGAACCACGCCTCGCTGTTTTGTGCAAGGACGAAGCAGAGCAGGGGCGAAGCCACACAGATGTAGGGAATCCAGCTGTCACGACAGGACTTCTTCGTATATAGGCCGAAGAGGTACATGCCCAGCAGCGGTCCGTAGGTATAGCTGGCGATGACATAGACGGCATTGATGACCGACCCCGAACCGATAACGCCGAAGAGCCAGATGAGCAGGCCCATCACGATGCAGTTCACGATGTGCACGCATGTCCTCGTCCGCTTCAGTTGCTGTTCGTTCTGGTGTTTGTCGGCCTGCATGATGTCGATGGTTACCGAGGTGGTCAAAGCCGTGACGGCCGAGCCGGCGCTTGAGAAAGCCGCTGCAATCAGGCCGAGCACGAACAGCACGCCCACCGTGATGGGCAGATATGGAATGCCGTCGGCACCCGAACCCGTGGCGATGACCGGAAAAAGTTCGTCGGGTTTGCTCACACTGATGCCGAGTCGATCGGCGTAGGTATAGAGTAGAATGCCCAGTGTGAGAAACAGCAGGTTGACGGGTAGGAAGCCGAAGCCGTAGCTGATGACATTCTTGCGCGCGTCATTCAGGTTGCGGCACGACAGGTTTTTCTGCATCATATCCTGGTCAAGGCCCGTCATGGCGACGGTGGTGAAGGCGCCGGCCAGGAACTGCTTCCAAAAGTAGCGTTTGTCGAGGGCGTCGTCGAAGAACCACGTGCGGCTCATCTCGCTGTCCATTACAGTGCGCCACAGTCCCGTGTGGTCGAGGTGCATGGCCTGGCAGAGGTAGTAGATGCAGAGCACGACGGCCGCAATCAGCGAGAGCGTCTGCAGCATGTCCGTCCAGACGAGCGTTTTCACGCCGCCCTTGAAGGTGTAGAGATACACTATGAGCATCGTGACGGCGGCGTTGAGGGCAAAGGGAATGCCGAGGCTGTCGAAGAGGATGACCTGCAGCACGAGGGCGGTCAGATACATGCGCACGCCGCAGCCCAGAAATTTGCTCAACAGGAAAAACAAGGCGCCTGTGCGGTAGGCTCTCGGCCCGAAACGTTGGTCGAGGTAGCCGTAGATACTGTTGAGATTTAGCCTATAATAAAGCGGTAGCAGCACGTAGGCAATGGCGAAATAACCGGCCACAAAGCCCAGCACCATCTGCAGGTAACTGAACTGCGTGGCTGCCACCATGCCCGGCACGGAGATGAACGTGACGCCCGATATGCTGGTGCCGATCATCGAAATGGCCACCACCCACCATGGCGACTTGCGTGCACCGGTAAAGAAAGCCTGATTGTTGTTTTCCTTCTTGTTGCGGGTGGTCTGCCATGTCACCAGGAAGATGACGGCAAAATAAAGTGCAATGATAAGCAGTACGGTTTCTGACGACATATTCGGTCAAAGTTTTTTGGTCCAAGCCTTTTGGTCAAAGCTTCTTGCTAAAGACCTTTATACCTTTTAAAGAAAAAAGCAATTCTTCTTGGTTAAAGTTTTTATCACAGTTCAAAACTCTCACTTATTGCAGTTCAAGGCTCTTATTTTAGATCAGAGTATTTCTTTTTGCCCCTCAGATAGTAGGCCACGAGAATGTTGTGCCGCTCTTCCGCGCAGGGCTTTGCTTCGCCGAAGAGGGGCTGCACATTAGCAGTCTTGCTCTGCGTTTCAGAAGCAGTTTCGCCTTGTGCTTCAGCAGAAAGCGGCTGCATTCCGTCTGCAATGCCTTGTATTCCGGCAGCTTGTTTCTGTTCTTCCGGTCGGTAGAAGTCGCGAATCATCTGGCTGGCTTCGTGGTGGGCGTCGCGTATGGCGCGGGCCTGGTCAAGTTGGCCGTGGGCGATATAGTTGAGGGCGGCGACGGCGTCGAGGCAACGGCGCACGAAAAGCATACGGCAGCGGTGCCTGGGCGGTAGGTTCTTGTAGAGCATCAAGAGCGAGTTGCGGAAGTTGAGGCGCGTCTTCTTGGGGTTGCCTTGCGGCAGACTGCCTCCGCCCAAATGGTAGACCACCGACGTGGGGATGCAGTAGAGTTCCATGCCCATACGTCGCAGCCGCCAGCAGAGGTCAATTTCCTCCATATGGGCAAAGAAACGCGCGTCCAGTCCGCCGGCCAGCAGGTAGAGGTCGCGGCGCACGAAGAGGCAGGCGCCCGAAGCCCACATCACGGGGCAGGCAGTGTCGTATTGGCCATGGTCAGCCTCGACAGTGTCGAAGATGCGGCCGCGGCAGTACGGGTAGCCGTGCCGGTCCAGGTAGCCGCCAGCCGCGCCGGCATATTCGAATCTTGTGTGGTCGGCATCCGCCAGAATCTTGGGTTGCAGGGCGGCTGTCTTCGGGTGGCTTTCCATGTGGGCGATGAGCGGTTCGAGCCAGCCCGGCGTCACCTCCACGTCGTCATTGAGCAGCACCACATACTGGCTTTCCGTTTGGGCGATGGCGCGGTTGTAGCCTTCTGCAAAGCCGTAGTTTTGGTCGAGGGCGATGACGCGCACCGAGGGAAATTCCTCACGAATCACGTCGAGTGAGCTGTCGGTCGAGCCGTTGTCGGCCACCACGACCTCCGTGCCTTCCAGAACCGAATGCCGCACCACCGACGGCAGATAGCGGCGCAGAAATCCGTGTTCCACACCGTTCCAATTGAGAATGATTACAGAGACTTTCATTTTCATTCTTTTGTCAAAGCTCCTTGCTCAAAACACTAACCTCTTCTCCTGAATTCCGCAACCGTGATGGCGGTGGCGATGCCCACGTTGAGCGACTCGCTGGTCACGCTGTCTTTGGGGAAAGGCGGGATGAACAGCCTGTCGGTGACCAAGTCGGCCACGGTGGCGGAGATGCCACGGCCTTCGTTGCCCATAACGACGATGCCTCGTGGCGAGAGCGTGCTGCTGTAGATGTCGGTGCCGTCAAGGAAAGTGCCGTAGACGGGCACGCCCAGCGGCTTGAGCATGCGTATGAAGGCGGGTAGGTCGGTGTAGTGCACCCTCACGCGGGCGATGGCGCCCATCGTAGCCTGCACCACCTTGGGCGCGTAGCAGTCGGCCGTGTCGGGCGAGCAGACCAGGTCGCGTATGCCGAACCAGTCGCAGAGGCGGATAATGGTGCCCAAGTTGCCCGGGTCTTGCACCTCATCGAGCGCCACGACCAGTCGGTCGGCCAGGGCGCGCTGTTCGTTGTTGCCGAAGGGGTGGTTGGGGATGCGGAACGTGCCCAACACATCCTGTGGCGACTGCATCAGGCTGAGCCGCTCCATATCCTCGCGCGTGGTGAGCCAACACTCATCGGCAGCCGCGCGTGCTTCCGGGTGTTGCTCCCACCATTCGGGCACCGCCACCAGCCGGTGGCACGACATGGCCTGCAGATTGTCAGTGACGAGTTTGTTGCCCTCGGCCACAAATTCGCCGGCCTGGAGTCTGAATTTCCGGAGCGAAAGACTCCTGATTTGCTTGATAGTGTTTTTAGAGACAAAGTCCATTTTGACCGCTTTAGCAGTGCAAAAATAGGTATTTCCGGTCGAAAAAGCAAGAAAAGGAAAGGGCAATGGCGTAATTTCGGTGTAAAAAGGCCCGTGTTTGGCAAAAAATGTCTATTTTTGCACCGATATATGGGAAGAGCCTATTCCCGACCAAAGACACAAATCCACACAACGCACTGATGAAATCGCGATATCTGTATGCAGCTATAGCCGGCGGCGCAGTTGGTGTAGCCATAGCCGGAATATTCACCTACGAGGCGCTTTCCGAGCGGACTGTTCAGAGCCGCTCTTGGAGCGAGATTGAGCAGAGCGACACGCTGCGTGTCGTGACCGTACCGTCGTCGGTCAGCATGTTCGTCTACAAAGGCCAGTGGCGCGGTCATGAGTACGAGACGGCGCGACAGGTGGCCGGTGCGTTGGGCCTTGAGCTGCGTGTCGAGTTGGCGCCCAGCGAGCGAGCCATGCTCGACAGCCTCTACACCGGGCAGGCCGACCTGGCGGCTTGGCCAACTTATTATAGTGTTGCTGCGGCCGAAGGCGACTTGCGGCCTTGCGGCTATCGCTACGAGGTCGGCCTAGTGCCCGTGGCCCGTCGTGGCGAGGCACCGCAGCTCTCTGACACGGCCCATTACACACTTGCCGTGACCGAAGGCAGCAGGCCGTGGCTTGCGCTTCAAGACAGTGCCGTGCTCAGCTACTTCGACCTCGCGCCCTATCGTGTGGAAGTCGTTTCTGCCGATTCGGCCAATGCCGAGCAGCTCGTCGCGCAGGTGAGCGAAGGGCGCTACGATGCCACCCTCGTTGCCACCAACATGGCTCAGCTGTTGCGCACCTTCCACCAGAACCTTGAGATTGGTACGCCCATGATTGAGAGCGAAGATTCGGTCGGTTGGGTCGTCACCTCGCTTTCCGACACGCTGGCGGCCAAAATCGACTCTGTGTGCCACTATCAGGTGTCGGCGCCGCGCTATCCGCCCATCGTCAAGCGTTATTTCGAGCAAAGCCAGGGTCGGCAGGTCAAGATACAGTACATCTTGGGCGGTGGCCGGCTGTCGGTCTACGACCAGCTCTTCAAGAACTACTCGCGCCACATCGGGTGGGACTGGCGCCTGCTGGCTGCCGTGGCCTACACCGAGAGCCGCTTCGACCCGCTCGTCGTGTCGCACAAAGGCGCGCGCGGCTTGATGCAGCTCATGCCGCCTACGGGCGAGCGTTTCGGTTGCCCCGAGGCTATGCTCATCAATCCCGAGTCGAACATCCAGGCCGGCACGCGCCTCATAGCCTCGCTCGAAGCCTCGCTGCGCAGCCGCATCTCGCAGACGCTTTGCCCCGACATCAGCAGTTATGCCGAGGCCGACAGCACCACACGCGCTGCCGTCGAAGCCGACCTCATCCGCTTCACCTTGGCTTCGTACAACGCCGGACTGGGCCACGTCTTCGATGCCATTGCCCTGGCCGACACGTTTCACTACAACCCGGCGCGCTGGGAGGGTAACGTGGGTTATGCGCTCTCGCTCAAGGTCAATCCCGAGTACTACGACCTGCCGTGCGTCCATTCGGGCAAGTTCAATGCCGATGTCACGCTCGACTATGTCGAGAACGTGCTCGATACCTACGAGTTGTTCTGCACTTTAGCGAAGAGGGAGTAGAATTTAGGGTAAAACCTCTGAGTATTTTTAAAATCGAACACGGACAAGTGGGTATTTCGTTGTGAATCAATAAAGAAACTAGAATATTATTCGGATAAACCGGATGCAATACTACCCTTGAATGATTCCTGTTTTATTCCGTCTGAATTCTGCGGATTAAAAAACCGGCGGGACGAAAAAATCACGGATAAAGAATCTGTGGAGTGAAATCTGTGGGAGAAATAGAAAGATAAAGAAATCTGCGCGAGAAAGATAAAGAAATCTGCGCGAGAAAGATAAAGAAATCTGCGCGAGAAAGATAAAGAAATCTGCGCGAGAAAGATAAAGAAATCTGCGCGAGAAAGATAAAGAAATCTGCGCGAGAAAGATAAGGAGACAATAGGAGCAAAACAAGATGAGTAAGGAAAAGAATAAAGAGCAGATAATAGGAAAAAAGTAAGGAAAAGGAAAGAGTAAGGAGGAAACAGGGAAATAAAAAGATAAAAAGAGAAAGCGAAAAGACAAGAGTAAATGAAGAGAATATCGTTACACGGTCGGACCGTGAGCCGGCTCAGCAAAGTGCTGAAGATAGTGTTGCCCTTGCTTCTGGGCGTGCTGATGGTGTGGAGCTTGACCCGCCAGGTCGAGTGGCCCGTGGTGCTCGACGTGCTCGGGCGCGGCATAGCGTGGCATTGGGTAGCCATCAGCGTCGTGCTGGCCTTGCTGAGCCACATCGTGCGCGGCATCAGGTGGCGCCTGCAGTTGCGTACGTTGGGCATCAATCCGTCGGTGCACGACATGTCGGTGGCCGTGTTCGGCAACTACGGCCTTAACCTGGCCTTGCCCCGTGTGGGCGAAGTGTGGCGCTGCAGTTACATCGCACACCGCTACCGCGTGCCTTTCACCACCACACTCGGCACCATGGTGAGCGAGCGCATGGTCGACATGCTCGTGGCCGGCAGTATGACGTTGGCCGCCTTCGTGCACGAGCGCGAGCACTTTGCCGCCTTCATGTCGGGCAGCGACTTTGGTCAGCGCGTGCTTCATCTGATGGCCTCGCCCTGGCTGTGGTGTGTGACGGCAGCCGTGGTGCTGGCTCTCATAATCGTGGCGCGGCGCTTTCGCCACACGCAGGCCGTCGTTGGCGTGGTGGGCATGGTGCGCAACGTGTGGGCCGGCATTGTTGGGCTCAAAGACGTGGCGCGGCCGTGCGAGTACCTGCTGTGGAGCGTTCTGCTGTGGCTTTGCTACTACCTCAACAGCTACACGTGCTGCTTCTTCTTCGGCTTCACCGAGCACCTCGACGCCTGGGCCGGCCTCTCCATCTTCGTGATGGGCAGCCTCTCGCTCGTCTTGCCCGTACAGGGTGGCCTTGGTCCGTGGCATTATGCTGTCGGCACCTCCCTCCTCTGTTACGGCATCGGCGACAGCCTCACCGACCCGCAGGTTCAGGCCTTCATCTGGACGTCGTGGTCCATCGAGCAGGGCTTCGTCCTCCTTCTCGGCCTCTACGCTATGGCCTATATCGGCAGCAGCAAGAGCCAAAGAAAACCAAAATTAAAAACCAACAACCTGTAATCGTAACCCAGAAACATTATGAGGCAAGCATCCACATTATGGCAGCAGTTTGAGCAGATATGTGCCATTCCGCATCCGTCGGGGCATTTGGACGGTCTTCGCGCGTACATATTAGATTGTGTCAGGGAGGCCGGACTGGAGGCCGACGTAGACAGTGCCGGCAACGTCCGTGTCTTGTTGCCTGCCACCGAGGGGTGGTTGGACAAAGCGCGCAACCAGGGGCGTGACACCAGTGCGGTGACGCTGCTTCAGGCGCACATGGACATGGTGTTTCAGGCCGACGCCGGCGGGCAGCACGATGCCGCCATAGAGCCCATACGCATGCTCAGGGAGGGCGATACGGTGACGGCACAGGGCACGAGTCTCGGCGCCGACAATGGCATCGGTGTGGCGGCTATGCTGGCCATACTCACTGACCGCGGCCACGTGGAGCACGGCCCGCTTGAGTTGCTCTTCACTGTCGACGAAGAACTCGGCATGGGCGGCGTGCGCGGCATGAAGCCGGGCTGGCTGCAGTCGTCGCGCATGTTCAACCTCGACACCGAGCGCGAGGGTGTGCTCATGGTGGGCTGCGCCGGTGCCGTCGACATCACCGCCACCTACCGCTACAAGCTCGAACCAGGCATGCCTGAAGGCGACGTGGCAGTGTTGGTGCAGCTGCAAGGCTTGCAAGGCGGACATTCCGGCATGGACATTCACCTAGGTCGCGGCAATGCCTGCAAGCTGATGGTGCGCCTGCTCAAGCACGCCGTCGTCAACTACGAAGCGCGCCTGGCGTACATCCAGGCCGATGGTGTGCGCAACGCCATTCCGCGCGAAGCTTCCGCCCTTCTGACCGTGCCCGCCGAGGTGGTCGACGACCTGATGGACGAAGTGGCCTACTATGGCGACCTTTACCGCTACGAGTATCGCGGCATCGAGACTGGCATCACGCTCACGGCCTCGCTCACCGACAGTCCTGAGTATATGTTGCCCGAAGAGGTGCAGGACGATATTCTCAATTCGCTCGAGGCTGCGCCCGACGGCGTGTTCCGCATGATGCCCGACCTGCCGGGCGAGGTCGAGACGTCGAGCAACCTGGCTTCCGTCGAGATGTCGCACACCGACGATTCGGGCACGTGCATCGTCACGGTCATGGTGCGCAGTCAGAACGAAGAGATGAAGCGCGCCCTCGTGTCGCGCTTGCAGAGCTGCTTCACGCTGGGCGGTGCTCATGTCAGCTATTCGGCTGCCTATCCCGGCTGGGAACAGCCCATTGCGTCGCCGCTCGTTCAGGAGGTGTGCCGCGCCTACCGCACGCAGTTCGGTGTCGATATGCAGATCAGCTCGGTGCACTGCGGACTGGAGTGCGGTCTCCTTCACGACCTTTATCCCGACATGGAAATCGTGAGCTTCGGCCCCACCATCCGTCATCCGCACAGCCCAGCAGAGTCGGTCAGCGTGGAGAGCGTCACGCGCTTTTGGCTGCTACTTCTCGAGCTGATTTAGCGCGAGCGGAGCAATTTGGCCTAGCGTGAGAAGAGCTGGTGCACTGCAGCGAGCGGGTTGCCCGACTCGGTTTGTCGCGAAGCAAATTCATAGTATCAGCGAGCAGCGTCGTGTACAACCCGACCTAAAGAAGAGCCCGGCAACAAGAAACTATGCCACACAACATTATTATAAAAGCAACAATCACAGTCTGCGCCCTGGCCATGACGGTCACGGCGGCGGTGGCTCGCGAGCAGGTCGAA
>CAVFPF010000081.1:35677-40503 GCA_963624265.1 bacterium
CCGGCGCCCAACATCGGTCAGCTTCCGCTTGTGGGCATAACGGCCATGATGCAAGACTCGGAGGGCTATGTGTGGTATGCCTCGACCGAAGGCGGACTGTGTCGTGACAATGGTTATCAGGTGGAGATTTTCCGCAACAACAGGCGGCAAACGCAACTGCTGGGCCACAGCAATGGGGTGCTGAGCCTGTGCGAGACGAGCCGGGGCGACATCTGTTTCGGCACGCGCGAGAACATCTACCTGCTGCGCAAGAGCGACTACTCGATAGCGCCGCTCGACCCGCAGGTGAACAAAGGCAAGGTACGCATTGTCCGACGCACGCCCAGTGGCGGTCTGGTGGCCTTGACGGGCAGCGGCGAAGTGACTTACGACAGAGACTACCGCCGACTGTCCACTGCCGTAACGTCGCTCACCGAACAGCAGATTACCGACTCAGCCCAAGCGCTCTATGGCTCGTTTGTCGACCGGAAAGGCAATCTTTGGGAGATAGACGATGCCCAACCCTACATCACAATGTGTCGCGACACGTTGCTCATAGAGCGGAAAGAGCCCGACGGCACGACGGGGGTGCAGGACCTGCACAGCTGCACAAGCCAGAGCGGCACCCTCTTCACCGGCGACAGTGACGGCATTCGGGTGGGCCGGAAATACGTGTCGGGTCTGAGCAACATCCGGCAGATAGTGGCCGCTCCGCAAGGCGGTGCCTACTTCATCTCGGCGCGTGCAGCGCTGGGTTATTGCTCCGAAGCCGCCGAGCCCACCACATTGGTGAGCGGCGGAGAGAGCAAGAATCTATGTGTGTCGCCCGACGGCACCGTGTGGATAGGCGGATGGCAGGGGCAGGTGTGGCGATACGACCCGACTGCCTCGACATTGGTGCTCGACGAACAGGCCAGCACGGCCAACAGCGACCCCGTCAACGCTCTTGCCGTCGACTGGAACGGACATCTGTGGATTGTGGCCGACAAATACATCAAGGTCTATGACCCGCAGACCTGCCAGTACAGGACATTGCCGGGCAGCAGCCGGCACATCAGAATCACGCAGCTCCTCTCAGCCGTGCCGCAGGGCCGGTCGATGGCCGTAGCCGGCTCGGACGGTTGTCTGATTGTCGGTTGTCAGAACACCCCGGCGCAGGAAAATCTTGCCCTGACCGACATGGTGGTGGATGGACAAAAGGTCTACACGCCGCAACACTGCACCTCGGTGACGGTCGGCGCCGAAGTGACTTCGGTGGAACTGCACTTCTCCACGTTCGACCATCCCGATGCAAGCGACATAGCCATGTCTTATCGGCTCGACGGGGGGCGGTGGATAGAATTGCCCATCGGCAGCAACGCCATCACGCTCTCGGCGTTGGCCAAAGGCATCTACCGTGTGGAGGTCAAGGCCACCAACGGACTTGACGGTCGCGTGGCCACGATGCAGCTCGGCGTGGAGCGATTGCCTGCGTGGTGGGAAACGTGGTGGGCCTACACCGCCTATCTGCTCCTTTTGGCAGCGGCCATACTCACCATAGGCCACGCGGTCGAGACCTACCGCAACACCCAAAGAAAGGTGGCAGAACTGCAGGCGCGCCTTGAAAGGTTCTTGAGGAAAGACGAAGCCAAGCTTGATATGGTGGCCGAGCAGATTACCGACAACAAGGCCGACCGCGACTTCATCGACCGGGCGGTGGCTTTGATAGAGCAGAACATTGCCGATGCCGACTTCGATATCGATGCGCTTTGCCTCGGCATGGGGCTGAGCAAGTCGGGCCTATACCGCAAGTTTGCCGGCATCACCGGTCAGAAACCCACCGAATTCATACGTTCCATCAGGCTTAAACGTGCCACCGAACTGATACGCGAGGGCAGACTGAGCATGTCGGAAATAGCCTATCAGTGCGGTTTCTCGTCGCCAAGCTACTTCAACAAGCGCTTCAAGGAGATGTTTGGCGTAAATCCGTCGGAATACCACAGATAAACAGGACTTTAAGGCTGTGCAAAAACAACGTGGAGGAAGGAGGACGGCATCCTGGCGGGAAAAAAGTGAAAGAGTCTGGGAATAAAATCCGGGCGTTTGGGAAAATATTTCAAGAGTTTGGGAAGATTGTTAAAGTCCGGCCATTGGCTTTGGGCTAACTTTGCAGCGGCAAATGCATGCTAATCGCTAATGCAACATGCTAACCGCTAATACAATCAAAAAAAGGAAAAACAAAGTTTATGGACAATCTGAAAAAACTTCTCTTCGGTGTGGCCTTGTCAGCACCATGTTTCCTGTCGGCCCAAACGCTCGTCACGGGCGCGCAGTTTATGGACCGCATACAGCCTATGCAGGGCAGTGTGACGCTCGAGACCCTGAAGGCCGAAAACCCTTCGGCCAAGATATGGGGCGCAACGGGCGTGCAGAACCGCTACGTCGACAACGGCGTCGAGGCCGACGACATGAACATCTGGGGTGGCAACGTCTATCGCGACAGCAATGGCCTCTATCATCAGTTCGTGGCCGGATGGGACGGCACCACGCGCGCCTTCTCCTATTGGTCAAATTCGCACATCTACCACTTCACGGCCAACACACCCTACGGGCCGTTCACCAATCCCGTAGACATAGGTCGAGGCCACAATCCTGAGATATTCCAAGCCAAAGACGGCACCTATGTGGTCTATTCGCTCATCGGCAACAAGGCCTGCTACCGTCTCACGTCGGCCACGTTGGCCGGCCCGTGGACTTTCGAGGCCATGCCTTACGACCTGCGCGACCGTGCCATGTCGACCGGTTCGACCACCACGTTCAGCAACTGGACCTTTGCGCGCCGGCCCGACGGTTCGCAGTACTGTATGGACCGTGGCGGTGCCGTGTGGGTGAGCCAAGACGGGCTGTCGGAGTTCGTGCAGGTCTATGGCACGTCGTGCTACCCCAACGGAGGTGGCGGCACATTCGAAGACCCCGTGGTTTGGAAAGACGAGTTTCAGTATCACATGATTGTCAACGACTGGAAAGCGCAGAAGGCCTACTACTCGCGTTCGGCCGACGGCTTCCACTGGGTGGCCGAAGACGGATTGGGCTACGACACCTCAGTGTCGGTGCACCCCGACGGAACCCGCGAGCAGTGGTACAAGTACGAGCGCCCCAGAGTGTTCCAGGACGAGCACGGGCGGGCCATACAGCTTAACATGGCTGTGATCGACACCATCAAAGCCCAGGACTTGGCCGGCGACAACCATTCGAGCAAGAACATAGCCATGCCCTTGAACCCCGGACTGCTGCTTGAGGTGCTCAACGACACGCCCATAAGCACCTCGACCGCCGAGATAAGGGTGAAGGTGATGAAGGAAGAAGGCTTCGACCCTGCCACCCAACTCGACCTGTCGAGCCTGCGCTTCGGCGCTTACGGCACGGTGAACAAGGGCGGAGGCGCTTCGGTAACCAAGAGCGAACAGGATGCCGACGGCAATCTGATACTCACTTTCAGTGGCGCAGACACCGGCATTGCTGCCGACGAGTTTGCACCCAAACTCTTGGGCCGTTATGCCGACGGCTACGAGCTGAACACCCTTGCCGGCACGCAGCTGAAACCATCGTTCTGCTACGGCTACGCCCGGCTTCCCTACTACAACTACAGCCCTGCTTACCTCTCGCCCGTACTGCCCGAGATAGGCGAAGGCAGCCAACTGACGAAGGTGAAGGTGGAGAACTTCGGCCTCACCGCATCAGCCGAAGGCAAGATCGTGAAAGTGCTTACCGCCGGCGGCGATGTTTTAGCCACGGGCTCGGTGAAGGCTCTTGAACCCTATGCTGCCGAAGAGGTCAGTCTGACATCTGTTAAGGCCATACCCTCCCGACAGACCACACTCCTCGTGGCGTTCTACGACGGCGACACCCAGACCGACAGCCACAAGCTGCAGCTCGACAGCATCAACGCTGCGCAGGCCAGGCTCTCGGCAGCCTACACAGAGGCAAAGCAACTTTACGCCAACAGCCAGTTCGAAAACGGGCGCGAAGCCGTGAAGACAGTGTTGGACGAGACGCAAAGCCTTCTTACGAGCTACTACAAGCCCGACTTGCTTGCAGCCACCCAGCGGCTGCAGAAGGCTGTGGTCGACTTCCGTGAGGCCAATCCCGGCGTGGTCAACGTCACCTGCTGCAACTACTACTTCCGGACCGCCAACTATTCTTCGGGCTACATCTACATGAGTGTCAACGCTTCTGGCAGCATCGTGCGCCAGAAGAGTGCCGATGCTGCGTGTGTGTTCACTTTGGTCAACGATGCCGAACACGGCCGTGTGTATCTCTACAACGTGTCGCAGAAGTGCTTCCTCGTGCCGAAGGAGGGCAACAGCAGTTCTTTTTGGTCAACGTCGGCCACTTGCGCCTATGCGCTGGCAGAGCTGGAAGCCAGCACTACCACCGCCAATGCCTACACCATTAAAGGCGTGCCGAACTCCACCAATATCTACAATTACCTCAATGCCTATGGCGGAGTGAAGCACACCGAGGTCAGCTCTTACACGCAGGCCGATAAGGGCAGTCAGTGGCTGCTTGTCGAGACCGCCGACCAGCAGTATGCGTTCGACTTGACCAGCGTGGAGGAAGGCCAAGACGCCTTCATCGAATCGGTCAGCCCTGTGTCGGGGGTGGTCATCACGCCTTCTGTCACTAGCATCAGTGACAAGGTGTTGACGGAGGCGCGCCTGCCCGAAAGGCCGTGCTACAACCTTTGCGGCATTCCCGTCGGTGACCACTACGCCGGGCTGGTAGTAACGAGAGGCAAGAAGATTCTCGCCACGCCGTAAGTTGCCGTTTTACGTTATGCGTTTTGCGTTGGCATTGCTGACCATAAC
>CAVFPF010000082.1:0-6008 GCA_963624265.1 bacterium
AGGACAGCCTGCAAGGCGACAGCCGCGTGAGCGAGTATTTCGCAGAGCTGGGCGTCGGAACACGCTTCACGGACCGCGGCGCCGTTCTTTCGGCCACCGGCCAAACGCTGCCTCAGAAAGTCGACTGGTGCCTGGCAAGTCAGCCCGACCTGGCCCAGACGCTCGTCGTGACCTGCTGCGCCCTGGGCGTACGCTTCCGCATCAGCGGCCTGCACACCCTCCGCATCAAGGAGACCGACCGCATCACGGCACTGCAGACCGAACTGCGCCGCCTGGGCTTTGTCGTCCGGGCCGAAGGCGACGATGTGATGTGCTGGAACGGCGAGCGCTGCGAGCAGCAAAGTCCCGCCGTGATTGCTACCTACCGCGACCACCGCATGGCTTTGGCTTTCGCCCCCATGTCGCTCTGTCTGAACCACACCCCCCTCTATGTCGACGACCCGGGCGTGGTCAGCAAGTCGTACCCCGCCTACTGGAACCACCTGCGGCAGATTGGGCTGTCGGTCTGCGAAGTGAACATGACTGCCGGCGAGGGAAATTATTAGTGAGTGAAATTCCGGTAAGTGAAATTCCGGTAAGTGAAATTCCGGTAAGTAAACTTCCGCGGTCTGCGAAGTGAAACGAAACTACTAAGAGATATGATTATACTGCTATATTTGTCTGTGCTGATAGGCGGCTTGGCACTGCTGACCTTCGGACTTTCCCTCATCGGCCACCGGCGCTACCGCAAGCGCGTCGAGGAAGGCACGGCTCGGCCCGACGAAACGTCGCCTCTCGAGGTTACCAACGACGTGCCGGCAGAATGCTGCGGACAGCATGCCACTTGCGAACGCGATTCGCTGCTGGCTGCCGTGTCGAAGGAAATCGTCTACTACGACGACGAGGAACTCGACGCCTATCGCGGCATCGCCTCCGACCAATATACAGACGAGCAGACGGAGCAGTTTGCCGAGGTCTTCTACGACCTGAAGGAAATCGAAGTGGCTGGCTGGTGCCGCTCGCTCCAACTGCGCGGCATCGAACTGCCCGACGGCATCAAGGACGAAGTGCTCCTCGTCGTGCGCGAACGGCGCTTCGAAAGTGTCAGCGCCGGCGGCGACCACAGCAACGACAAGGTCCGTCCCGCCCGGCAGACGAAATAGACAAAACGCAAAACATAAAACATAAAACGTAAAACATCTTGACGCGGCGACTTGCATACTCGATACTGATTACCCTGCTGACGGTAGGGCTGCTCGCTGCGTGCAAGTCGAACACCAAGCTCAACCGCGGAATGGCGGGGCTGACGACAAAATACAACATACACTTCAACGGCCAGGAGGCTTACAAGGAAAGCCTGAAGAGCCTGGAGGAAAACACCGACAAAGACGACTACTCGCGACAACTGGCGCTGCACCCCATCTACCATCAGATAGGCGAAGAACCGACCTCGCAGTTCGATGCGGCTATCGACAAGTGCAAGAAATGCATTCAGACCAAAAGCATCAGCCAAAAGCCCAAACGAAAGGCCAAGAGTTCGCCGGAATACAAGCTGTGGCTCTCGCGCGGGGAGTATAATCCCTACATGCACAACGCCTGGCTTCTGTCGGGCCGCGCGCAGTTCTACAACGCCGACCTCGATGCCGCACAGGCCACGTTCCACTACATCATACGGCACTTCTGGTGGAAGCCGTCGGCCGTCGACGAAAGCCATATCTGGCTGGCACGCATCAACGCCCTGCAGGACGGACGCTTTGCCGCTGAAGCCGAACTGGGCCTCGTCATTCCACGCAAACAATACAGCAGCCAGGCTGACCTCGAACGGCTGACTTACTACCACAACCTGCCCCGCCGCCTGCAGCGCCTCTTCAGCCTCGCCCAGGCGGAAATCCTGCTGCAACAACCCGACAGCCAGGCTTTGGCCCTGCCCTACCTGCAGAAGGCCCGCGCGGGTTTTTTGACCAAAGTGCAGAAGATTCGCACGGATTTCTACATCGCCCAAATCTATGAGAAGGAGGGCGTCTACGACCGGGCTTACCGCAGCTACGGCCGCATCATTGGCCGCGCCCGCGACTACAAGACGCAATTCAACGCCCGCCTGGCGCAGGTGCGCGTGCAGGCGAAAGAAGCGCGCGCCGGCAATGTCAACGCTTCGGCCAAAAGCCTGCACAAAATCGAGCGCCGCCTTAACCGCATGCGCCGCCAGGCCCGCAACGGCGACTACCTGGACCAAATCCACACCGCCCTGGCCGAAGTGGCTCTGATGAAGCGCGACACGGCACGCGCCATCGAACAATATGAACTCGCCATCGAGGAAAGCACCCGCGGCGGTATGGACAAGGCCGCAGCCGCCCTCAGCCTGGGCAGCCTCACCTTCGGCCAAGGCGACTATGTGCGCGCACAGAAGGCCTACTCGACCGCCATGGGAATCATCAAGGAAGACTATGAGGGCTATGACGAAATAGCACGGCTGTCGGCCGTACTCGACGAACTGCAGACGCATGCCGAAACCGTCGAACTGCAAGACAGCCTGCTCCACCTCTCCACCCTGGACGAGGAGGAACTGAACCGCGTCGTCGACAAAATCATCGACGACCTCTATGAGAAGGAAAAGGAAGCAGCCGAAGCCGAAGCTTTGTCGGAATACGAAAACCGAAAGTCGCAACAGGTCGACCCCCTCGCCCAAAAGACGGCTACGCAGCCTACCGTAGGCGTGCAGGACAAGTCGTGGTACTTCTACAACCCGGGCTCTATCAGCCGGGGAAAAAGCGAATTCCAGCGCCTGTGGGGCGCCCGCAAGCCCGAAGACGACTGGCGACGCAAGAACAAGACGGGCACGCTCAGCTTCGACACCGAAACGGACGCTGCCCAGGAGGAAGGTGCTGACACGGAAACGGCATCGGACAGCACCGCCACCGACAACGGCGACAACGCTGCCGCCACCACCGACGCTGCCGCCACTACCGACTCTGTGCCTGCCTACAGCGAGGACGAACTGAGCGACCCGCACTCACGTGCCTACTACCTGGCGCAGATACCCCGCACGGCCGAGGAACAGGACAATGCCCATCGGCTGATCGAGGAAGCGCTCTACAATGAGGGCAAGATCATCAACGAGAAGCTCGAAAACTTCCCGCTCGCCATACGGACTTTCCTCGACATGGAAGCGCGCTATCCGGAGTCGGTCTACAGGCTTGAGACCTACTACGCCATCTACCTGATGTATATGCGGATGGGCGACACGGCTCACGCGGAGGAATATCGGCAAAAACTCATCGCTACCTTCCCCGAATCGGCCTACGGCATCGCAGTCGCCGACCCCAACTATATCGACAATCTCAAGGAGATGGCGCGCGGCCAGGACTCGCTCTACATCGACACCTATGCCGCCTATCTGGACGGACAGACTCAGCAGGTGCACGACACGTACTACTTCGTCCACGACAAATGGCCGCTCTCTAATCTGATGCCGAAGTTCCTCTTCCTCCACGCCCTGAGCTTTGTGCAGGAAAACGACAAGCAGAGTTTCCTCGAAGCACTCGAGCAACTCACCGCTACGTGGCCGGAAAGCGACGTATCGCCGCTGGCCAGTCTGATGGTCAAAGGCATACACGAAGGCCGTGACGTGCAGTCGGGCAGCGTGCGCGGCATGATGTGGGCTTCCTCTCTGCGCCAGGCCAACGACAGCACCGCCCTCGACACGACCCAGCTCTTCGTCGACGACGATACGGCACCGCATCTGCTTCTGCTGGCATTCAAGACGGATAGCCTCAACCGCAACGACCTGCTGTTCGAAATCGCCAAATTCAACTTCGAAAACTATCTGGTGCGTGACTTCGACCTCGAATTTATCGACACGGGCGGAGGCATCTCGGTCCTCGTCATCCGAGGCTTCGACGACCTCAACGCGCTCATCGACTACCACGACCGCATGGACGTTTCGCCGTCACTCTCGCTGCCTGAGGGCATTACCCAGATTGACATCAGCGAACCGAACTTCCGCGCCCTCCTGGCAGGCCGCACCTTCGAAGATTATTTCCACTGGGTCGAAGTCACGTATGGGCAATAGGAACTTGTATTTTTTCAAACACGAATTGCCCGAAAAAAAATCTGTGAGCGAATTCTGTGGGAGAAGAAATACGCACCGCAAGGCAACGTAAAATGTTTCTTGGTCCGTAACAGATAACATAAAACGTAAAACATAAAACGTAAAACATAAAACGTAAAACGTAAAACATAAAACGTAAAACGCTATGAAACATTACCTCCATCTGATTGCCATGCCGCTACTGCTTGCCGCATGCACGGGCCAGCCAAAGACGCAACCCGAACCCCTTCCAGGCGACCCCATCCGCATCAACCAACTGGGCTACAGCCCCAATCAGGAAAAGTGCGCCGCCATCGAGAGCGAAGGCTGGGCCGACAACTACGTCATCACCTCGAGCGAAACCGGCGAGACGGTATGGCAGGGCGCAGCCAAATATAGCGCCACAAGCCCATGGAGCGGCAAGGTGAGACAGGTCATAGACTTCAGCGACTTACGACAGACGGGCTCATACGAACTGCAGGCCGGTCCGTACCGAAAGACGTTGACGGTGGCAAATCACCCCTTCCGCAGCCTCGCCATCGGCGCCGCCAAAGCTTTCTACTACCAGCGCAGCGGCACTCCGATTGAAGAACAATATGCAGGCATCTGGCACCGTCCTGCCGCCCACCCCGACACTTGCGTCCTCGTACATAGCAGTGCCGCCAGCGCCGGCCGCCCTGCCGGAACCGTCATCTCTTCGCCCGGCGGTTGGTACGATGCCGGCGACTACAACAAGTATATCGTCAACTCGGGCTACTCGACCGGAATAATGCTGACTTCTTTTCAGCTGAATGCCGACCACTATGCCTCTTATACCCTCAACATACCGGAAAGCGGCAACGCACTGCCCGACTACCTCGATGAGATAAAGGTCAACCTGGAATGGATGCTGACCATGCAGGATACTGACGGCGGCGTCTACCACAAACTCACCACACCGGGATTCGAAGACTTCGTGATGCCAACCGAATGCCATCAGACGCGCTATGTCGTGCAGAAAGGCACTGCCGCCACACTCGACTTTGCCGCCGCTATGGCCCAGGCCGCCAGGGTGTATAAGGCTTATCCCGCCGGCGAGGACTTCGCACGCCGGGCTCTCCAGGCTGCCGAACGCGCTTGGCGATGGGCACAACGTCACCCAAACGTGGTCTATGACCAGGAAAAGATGAACAGCGAACACGAGCCGCAGGTTTCTACGGGCACGTACGGCGACTGGCGCTTTGACGACGAGTTCTTCTGGGCTGCCAGCGAACTGTATTTCACCACAGGCCGCAAGGCTTATCTGTATAACGCCACCAACTACGCTCCCTCGCGCGACTACACCTTCCAGCTGCCTTCGTGGGGCAATGTCTACGGCCTGGGCATCATGGGCTGGCTCATACAGGGCACTTTCTACAGCTACACCGACGAGACGGCTGCGCTCTACCGCCAGGCCCTGCGTCTGGTCACCGACTACTGCAACCGATACCTGGACCAAGTGCCTGCTTCATGCTACCATGCGCCTTTCGGCAACGAACCCCACGACTTCGGCTGGGGCTGCCTGAGCGAAGGCTGCTGTGTGCGCGGAATCACGATGCTGATGGCATATCGGATGACGGGTGAAGCCCGCTATCTCACCGCCGCCATCGAGTGTGCCGACTACCTGTTGGGACGCAATGCAACGGGCTACTGCTATGTGACGGGCTTCGGCCAAAAGTCTCCGCTCCACCCGCACCAGCGTGTCAGCGCCTCCGACAGCATCGACGCCCCGCTGCCAGGTTTCCTTGTGGGCGGACCCAACCCGATGCAGCAAGACACTTGCCAATATCCGTCGGATATGCCCGACGAATCGTATGTCGACATCACCGACTCGTACGCCTCCAACGAAATTGCCATCAACTGGAACGCTTCTCTCGCCGCCTTTGCCGGCTGGCTTGACGCCGCTGTCCAATGACCGGGTATT
>CAVFPF010000082.1:6196-41791 GCA_963624265.1 bacterium
TTTCGCTCAGAAAATTAACGACTCTTCGCACAAAAACATGAAGCAGACATTTCTTTTATACCTCACAGTTCTCCTCGTAATGACGGGTTGCCACCGCCAGCCCAGCAACAACAACGGCCTCAGCGTCCTCACGCCTGCCCAGCGACTGGAACAGCGGCTCGACACGCTGCGCCGCCACGGCTATATGTTCGGCCACCAGGACGACCCCTTCTACGGCACTACGTGGGAATGGGAAACCGGCAAAAGCGACACGCGTCTCGTGACCGGCGACTGGCCTGCCGTCATGGGCTTTGACCTGGGCGGCATCGAGATGGGCGACGACAAAAACCTCGACTCTGTTCCCTTCAAACGCATCCGCGAGGAAGCCATCGCGCACTACTGCCGGGGCGGCATCATCACCTTCAGCTGGCACCCGCGCAATCCGCTGACGGGCGGCACGGCATGGGATGTGAGCGACACGGCCACGGTGAGCAGCATCCTGCCGGGTGGCGCAGAGGCGGGCAAGTTTGAGGTGTGGACCAAACGCGTCATCGACTTCCTGCGAACGATTCAGACGCGTGAAGGTCGCCGTATACCCATCCTGCTGCGGCCTTGGCACGAGTGCAACGGTTCGTGGTTCTGGTGGGGCGAGAAGTGCTGCACGGACGAGCAGTACCGTGCGCTGTGGTGCCTCTTTCAAGACCGTGTCAACAAGGCTTTTCCAAGAAGCATTGTGTGGTGCTACTCGCCCAACCTGCAAGGCAACTGGACGGAAGCCCACTTTATGGAACGCTATCCCGGCGACGACCGCGTATGGATGATTGGATGCGATGCCTACCAGTGGGGAACGGAGAAAAGCTTCGTGCGTGACCTTACTGCCGACCTTACGTTTATCGACAGCCTGGCAACGCAGCACCGCAAGGTTATCGCGCTCACGGAGTGCGGCTACAAAAACTCGCCCGACTCTACCTGGTGGACTCGCGTGCTCAAGCCCGTCATCGACCCGTTCCCCATCAGCTATATCCTGCCTTGGCGCAATGCTCGGCACGAGCACTTCGGCCCGGCACCCGACCTCCCGACCCGCGATGACTTTATCCGCTTCTACGAGGCACCCAACACCCTCTTCCTTGAAGATATCAACCCAAGCAAGATGCGCGTAGGCCGCGACTCGTCTGAGCTGCTTTGGCTATAAACAATCCGGTTTGCTTCGGTTGTAAACCTCCGGTTTGCTTCGGTCATAAGCTCTTCGAGTTGCTTCGGTCATAAGCTCTTCGAGTTGCTTCGGTCATAAGCTCTTCGAGTTGCTTCGGTCATAAGCTCTTCGAGTTGCTTCGGTCATAAGCTCTTCGAGTTGCTTCGGTCATAAGCTCTTCGAGTTGCTTCGGCTGTAAATCTAAATTGCTTCGGCTAATAACCCAAATTGCTTCGGCTATAAATAACAGACCTGCCACTTTACAGTAGCAGGTCATTCTTTGCCGGTCAATAAGATGAGTGTGACTTAATAGCGGGAATCGGGCACGCGGGTCGCGTCGAGCTTGAGCAGGATGAAGAGCAACACCGTGAAGGATATCAGACTCGAACCGCCAAAGCTCAAGAAGGGCAACGGAATGCCGATGACGGGCATCAGACCGATGACCATACCGACATTGACCGCAACGTGGAAGAACAGAATGCACGCCACACAATAGGCATAGACCTGCGCAAAGATTGTGCGCTGCCGTTCGGCTATCACGATAATGCGGAGTATCAAAACGGCATAGAGGACGAGAACCAAAACCGTGCCCACAAATCCCTGCTCCTCGCCGATGGTGGTGAAGATGAAGTCAGTCTCCTGCTCAGGAACGTACGACAACTTGGTCTGCGTGCCCTGCAGATAGCCTTTGCCAAACCAACCGCCGGAACCGATGGCTATCTTGGCCTGGTTGACGTTGTAGCCGGCGCCGCTGAGGTCTTCCTTAAGTCCGAGCAAAACCTCAATACGGCTGCGCTGATGGTCTTGCAGAATGTGGTGGAAAGCGTAATCGGTGCTGTATTGGAAGGCTACAAAACCTAATGCACACAGCAGAATAAGCGCATACTGCGACATACGCCTCTTGACCCACCGGATGAAGATGTAAAGCACTATCCAACCGCAAACGGCCAGACCTACATACCGATAACGCACGAAACCCAGATATTCTTCGGGTACGGGCACGAACGTACGGACTATCCAATACACCAGACTCGCGACAAAGGTGACCGCCAATATGCGCACGGCAGCGTGTGTGTCACGGGCATAGACGGCAAACATGGCAGCTAGGAAAATCGGTATCAGCAAGAGAATCAAAGGCTCGCCGAAGATGAGCCCCAACACGAATATCAGCACCATACACAATCCTACCCACAGCACTATGCCAGGCATTCCCTCCCGATAGAAAAGCAAGATGAAAGAGAAGTAAACCAAGGCAGAACCTGTCTCGTTCTCGAGAAGAATCAAGAGCACGGGTATCAGAATGACGATGCTCGCCTTGAGATAATGGGCAAGGCTATCGAGCTTGAAGCCATACTGGTTAAAGACCCATGCCAGCATCAACGCGGTACTGAACTTGCCGAACTCGGCAGGCTGGATGGCAATTGGACCCAACTGAAACCATGAGCGCGAGCCGTTTCTGGTCGTACCCAGGAAGATGGTCGCCACCAGTACGCACATGATCATAATATAGATGACAGGCGCCCACGCCATATAGGTCTTGGCATCGATAAAGAGGAGCACGAAAATCAGAAGAACGCACAATCCAATCCAGATAAGCTGGCGACCGGACTGACGATTGAAATCAAATATGCTCTCATCCTCAAAGCTGTAGGTGGCAGCATTGATGGCCAACAAACCTGTGCCGACCAATATTATGTAGAGTATGACGGTAAACCAATCCAATGACTTGAACATTCTTGCCTCGTGTTATTTTTTTGTTTCTTGCCTCGTGTTTCTTTCTTTGCCCCAAAGCTCTGCCAGATTATGCCTTTGACCAATTACGCACTTAACTTATATTTTGTCAGTCTGTGCTTCTAAGCAAGTTTTGCTTGGACATTCTATACCTCTAAGTGAGTTATGCTTTGACCTTCTGCACTTCTAAGTGAGTTATGCTTTGACCATCTACACTTCTAAGTGAGTTATGCTTGGACATTCTGCACTTCTAAGTGAGTTATGCTTGGACATTCCGTGCTTCTAAGTGAGTTATACATTCTCCGGCACTATGCTTTGGCGAGCTCACAGTTTCTACTTTTTGTACGAATCCATATACATCATGGTCGAAGTCTCAAGCATGTGCTCTTCGATAAACTTGCGCCGCGGAGAAATGGAATCGTTGAGATATTTCTCGATGACCAGCGAACCGATGGGAACACCAAAGGTAGCTCCGAAACCACCGTTCTCCACAAAGCAGCAAACGGCAATCTTGGGGTTGTCTTTGGGTGCAAACCCCATAAAGACGGAGTGGTCGCGCCCGTGCGGATTCTGTGCTGTGCCTGTCTTGCCGCACAAAGCTATGCCCTCGGGGTCAAGATTGCCCATATGGCGCACCGTACCTATGATGGCTGCCTGGCGCATGCCCTCGGCGATGATGTCGTAGTTCTTCTTGTCTACCAACGTGTAATGACGCTGCAAGAAGGTGTCGGGTATCTGTTCGTAGCCCTGAATGTCCTTGATGACATGGGGAATGTAGTAGTACCCGCGGTTGGCTATGGTAGCGGCCAAATTGGCTATCTGCAACGGCGTGGCGAGAATCTCTCCCTGGCCAATGGAAATGGAGATGATGTTGAGGGGCTTCCACTTGTCGGTGGAGAAGGCCTTGTTGTAGTACTTGGTATTGGGTATCAAGCCGCGCGTCTCGCCCGGGATGTCGATACCCAACCTGTAGCCGTAGCCCATAGAGACCATATAGTCTTTCCAGTGGTCGAAGGCTTCCTGCACTGACTTGTACTTTTTGTTCTCGAGTATCCGTACCAGGCACCATCCGAAATAACCGTTGCACGAAGTTGCTACGGCCGGCACAATGGACCACGAGGCATTGCCGTCGTGACAGCCCATGCGAAAGTTGCCCATAACGAAACCGCCATGGCAAGGCAACTGCGTCTCGGGCGTGATGGCTCCGTCCTGCAGTGCAATCAGACCCTGTGTGGGCTTGAACGTCGAACCGGGAGGATAGGAGGCTGAGATGGCACGGTCGAAAAGCGGACGATAGGGGTCTTTGGAGAGCGCCAGATAGTTCTTGCCGCGCTGACGGCCTGCGAGCTGACGGGGGTCGAATGTCGGACTTGACACCATGGCGAGAATCTGACCCGTGGCTGGTTCGATGGCAACAAGCGCACCGACCTTGTTGTTCATCAAACTCTCGGCATACTGCTGCAGTTCGGCATCGATGGTGATGTGAATGTCACTGCCCGCCACCGGTGCTTTGTCGTGCTTACCGCCTTCATACGCACCCATGATAATGCCTTGCGGATTGCGGTAGAGTATCTGATGACCTTTCTCGCCACGCAGATACTTCTCGTAACTGCGCTCTACACCGAGGTCGCCCGTAAAGTCTCCGCGAGTGTAGTAGGGGTCGCGCTCTATCTCTTTGGCCGAAACCTCACGGATATTGCCAAGGATATGGGGAGCAATGGGATAACGGTATTGACGGATGGTACGCTTACGCGTCTCGAAGCCCTCAAAGCGGTACAATGCCTCCTGCACGCGCGCACAGTCTTGACCCGAGAGCTGGGTGGCAAAGGTCTGGGGCGTGTACTTGCTGTAACCGGGATTGCGCCTGCGGTCCTTGATTTCTTTGATGCGCTGTATAAACTGCTCTTTGGTGATGTCGAGCGTGCGGCAAAAGTCGAGCGTGTCGAGGTGCTTGACGTCGTGCATGGTGACGAGCAGGTCGTAGGCAGGTTGGTTGTAGACGAGCTCGCGCCCGTTGCGGTCGTAAATGATGCCTCGCGAAGGATAAAGCGTACGGGTGAGAAGCGCATTCTCGATGGCTTTCTGCTTATATTCCTTGTCGAGTATCTGAAGATTGAAAAGCCGGACGATGTATATGAGTATGGTAACTACGACCATTGCCGCAATGACAAGGCGTCGCCGTTCCTGTTTTAAGTCGTGCTGCATTGGGCGGGAATGGGTTTAGGATAAGTACGTTACGCAGGCCTCACTTACGTCTGAAGATTGTCTCGAGGACAATGATGAAAATCAGCGTCATTAGGGAGGACATAAAGATTTTGATGACCAACATAAGCGGGTCAAACAAGGTAAAGGCTTCTACGATATAGAGCACAACGCAATGCAACAGCACTACGGTGACTATAAAACGGAGAAAAGCCGCCCACCCCAGCTTGTCGATGTCGGGCAGACCCGTCTTCATATCTTCAGAGAGAACGTAGAGGTGCAAGATGGGCAGACGCAATGCCATCGTAGTGGTGAGGGCAAAGGCATGCAGACCCGGCGTGCAACAGAAAACATCGATGATGAGTCCAATCAGGAATCCGGTCAGAATCTGCAGCGGACGATAGACCTCGACCGGCATTTTGACTGCCACGTAGAGATAAAGCAGCACAATGCCACCCGCCAACGTCAGGTGATTGAACACCAGAACTTGGGCAGCCAAACCAACGACAATCCAAAAAAACAATATCAGAATGGGCATGGCTCGTTGTTTCTTATCAAGTGAACATTGTTGACACGGTCGAATCGTGTGGACAGCTCGACCTTGAAACTCAAGAAGTTGTTGTCGTCCGACGCAGCCGTCTCCCTAAGGTAACCGACCTGCACGCCACGTGGGAAGGAATCTCCGTAGCCGGTAGTAATCACAGTGTCACCCAAGTTGTAACGCACATTGCGCGGCACATCGACGAGAAGTGCATAACAAGGGTCAATGCCGTCCCAGACGAGAGTGCCGGACGACTCAGATCCTTTGAGGCAAACACTGAGACGCAACTTGGGATTGAGCACGCTGATGGCCAGCGAGAAGTGGTCGCTCACCTGCGAGATAATGCCGACTACGCCATTTTGGTCGGCTACCGCCATACCAACACGTACGCTGTCGGCCTCACCACGGTCAAGGGTAAGATAGTTCTCGGCCTGGGTAACGCTGTTGTTGACCACATGAGCGATGGTATAGGAGTACGGGCAACAGGTATCGGCTGCCATAGCAGACAGTTCTCCGAAGTCACGTACCGCATTGCGCAGATAGAGATTCTCTTCCTCCAGCTGTCCGATGCGGGACAGAAGTTCCTCGTTGATGCTTCTCAAACCGAAGTAACCGGTCACCGCACTCGTTGCCGTATAAATCTCACCACTCACACGATTAGCACTCCCCAACCACACACTCCGCTGATAGGGATTGCGCTGGAAGAGGAGGATAAGGCTTAGAATCGCCAAAACGAGCCATGTAAAAAATGGCCCGTTTCGGGTGAAAAATCGCAATAGATTCTGCATCTGATTTCAGTTAACGGAAAAGCCGAAGCAGATTATCTCAAGAGGAACGGATAGTTATCGACGTTCTTGAGGGCAAGGCCTGTACCTTTGGCAACTGACAGGAGCGGGTCGTCAGCCACATGGAACTGAATGCCAATCTTGTCCTGCAGACGCTTGTCCAAACCTCGCAACAAGGCGCCGCCACCGGTGAGCCAGATACCATTGCGTACGATATCGGCATAGAGTTCCGGAGGTGTTTCCTCCAAGCCCTTCAGCACGGCTGCCTCAATCTTTGAAATAGACTTCTCGATGCAGTGGGCAATCTCCTGATAGCTGACGGGAACCTCCATAGGCAGCGCTGTCATCTGGTTAGGGCCACGTACGATATAGTCTTCGGGCGGATTGTCGAGCATGGTAAGCGCCGAACCTACGTTGATTTTGATTTGCTCAGCCGTAGGCAGTCCGACTCGGATATTGTGCTGACGACGCATATAATCCATAATGTCCTGCGTGAGGTCGTTGCCAGCTACGCGAATGGAGTTGTTAGTCACAAGTCCGCCCAGCGAGATGACTGCAATCTCGGAAGAACCGCCTCCGATGTCGACAACCATGTTGCCCTCAGGGGCCAATACATCGATACCAATACCGATAGCAGCAGCCATTGGTTCGTAAAGCATATAGACATCGCGACCTCCTGCATGCTCGCTCGAGTCACGCACGGCACGAATCTCGACTTCAGTCGAACCCGAAGGAATACCGACAACCATACGGAGCTGGGGCGAAAAGAGGTGATGTCCGCCAAAGGCCATCTTGATCATGCCGCGCATCATCTGCTCTGCGGCATAGAAGTCGGCAATGACACCATCACGCAACGGACGCACCGTGCGAATGCCTTCAGGGGTTTTGCCCTCCATCTGCTGTGCCTTGTGTCCAACGGCCATAAGCTTGCCGTCACGACTTTCCAAGGCTACGATAGAAGGGGCGTTGAGTACTATCTTTCCTCCATGGATGATGACCGTATTGGCTGTTCCCAAGTCAATGGCCACATCTTGTGTTAGTCTTAAAAAACTCATGTTAATCTTCTATTGGCTTATAAAAAATGAGAAACTATCACTTCTGCTCGGCAAACCAAGCGTGAATGGCCGTATCGTAGTGCGAAGAGACGCCAAAGGCCTGCTCAGCAAACGACAAACGGTCCTCATAGTCGCTAACGGCACCTTTCTTATCCAGCATGTCTGAGAGCTGCTGATACTGGGCCTTGCTGGCTACGATGACTACGTCCTTGAAATTCTTGGCCGCAGCACGAATCAACGAAATGCCGCCGATATCAATCTTCTCGATGATGCTCTGGAAGTCGGCACCATCAGCTACGGTCTGCTCAAAGGGATACAGGTCAACGATGACGAGGTCTATCTCGGGGATGGCATACTGCTCCATTTGTGCACGGTCGCCTTCATTGTCACGACGACCCAAAATGCCACCGAATACCTTGGGGTGCAAGGTCTTGACTCTGCCGCCCAGGATGCTAGGATAGGTAGTCAGGTCTTCGACCGCTTGACACGGCACACCGATACTCTCTATGAAATGCTGTGTGCCACCGGTTGAGAGAAGAGTCACGCCTTCGGCATTGAGCTTCTTGATAATCTGATCCAAGCCATCCTTATGAAATACTGACACGAGGGCTGTCTTTATTTTCTTTTGATCCATTGTGTGAGGTTGTTGAAATTCTGTTATCGTTTTGTCTTTGTTTGTTCTGTTTTGCCAAAGTCTTTCTATTTGTAAGAAAACTCTGCTTCGAATATCGCCTGTAAAAAACTCTACTGCGAGTATCGCAAATCTGGACAGAGTCAGTCTTTAGCCAAAGCCTTTCCGTCTGATGAAGCCTCTTTATTCTCCATAGTCACTCCATGTGATAGTCACTCCATGTGCCGAAAGGGCTCTATAGCCAGGGATTTCTACCGTCTATTTTTCAGGCGCAAATATACAAATAATTTCCGAAACACACGCATTATTGCATCCTAATTTTATCAAAAATTTATCTGAACCTATTTTCAAGGTCATTTTGTCGGTGCAAATGTGCATCTTAACGCCCTTTTGTCGACTTTTGTCATGCGAAGATGTATGTCCGTTATCAAAAAGGCTATTGCCTTGATTCTCGAAAAGAATTTGACTTTGTTTCTCGAAAAAGTTCTTGCCTTGCACCTCGGAAGCTCCCCTTGTTGACTCGTCAATAGAACCCTTATTTTGGCCAACAATCGGATACTTGGGGCAAAGTCCCAATGCCTGACGCAGACAGTATTTGATCTGCATCACAGCCACTCCCCGCTCGGGGTGTAGTTCATAGGCTGGCCGGACATCGGCAATGCCCATCCGGCACAGCATCTCGCGGGCCTTGTCATTGAGCACATTAGCCCGATAGTCTGAGGGAAGGATTGACTTGGCATCTATTTGACCAGCACGACTCACGTAGTCTGGCTGGACATACGAGGCCCGTTCCCGGGCGAGAACCTCCTGACGCTTATGGTCGAGTGCTGCAATGCCGTCGCGCCTCAGCTGATTGAGAACTACAGAGGGCACAAAGCGTCCACCGCCGTCTACGGTGATATGACCGGGCGTGTAGACAGTGTCGCCTAACTTGGAGAGTTGCCGGACTATGAAGTCGGTTTGGTCTTTCTTTGCGAGCTCAAAAGCGCCCTCGACCATAACGCTCGCCACCGAAGACGAGATGACTGAATGGGGCACTGTAAGCTCAAGCGTCAACCGGTCGGCCGTAGCGAAGAAATGCATATCGAGGTCTATGCGACGCTCAGCGGTCTTCTTCAGCAACTGCTGGCTGAAAGTGTAGTCAAGATTGCGCCATACCTCCATACCGCGCCGCAACTGACAACACACCTCCGCCCCATCGAGCGGATAGATGCGTCGGGTGTCGATGTCATAGCGATTGACTCTAAAACCAATGCATCCGCCCACGAGAAGCCCATCCCCGTTACTGAGACTGACGCGCTCTGCCAACGTAAACCAACCGGGGCCGACATTGCCCACACGACCGATATACTCGCCCTGAGACTTCGGACTCTCGTGATTCCACATAACCTCTTCCCGTTTGCCATCGGCCATATATGATGTAAAACCTCTATTGAACGATTTGGTCACATCGGGCTCAAAGGTGTAGGTACATCGGCCCTCGGACAAAGGAGCATAAAGCTGCCGATTCTCCTTATCGGAAGAAAGGTTTTTCTTAGAAAAACCTTCTCCATCAGAAGAAAAGTCTTTGTCAGGAAACGAATCATTTGTGGAAAATTGGACTTCGCCGGAAGAAAGGCTTTGCCCAAAATCCCCATTCTCAAATATCTCGTCCAACTGTCGCCGATAGTAGGCCACCACATTCTTGACGTAGCCCATATCCTTGAGCCGACCCTCTATCTTGAGACTGTCGACTCCCGCCTCTATAAGCTGCTTCAGGTAGCTGCTACGGTTCATGTCGCGCAAGGAGAGCAAATGTTTCTGCCGCACGAGAACGTGGCCATCACCGTCGAGCAGGTCCATCGGCAAACGACAAGGCTGGGCACATTCGCCACGGTTAGCACTCCGACCCGTGAGACAAGCACTCAGATAGCACTGCCCGCTGATGCAGACACAAAGTGCTCCGTGCACAAAACATTCTATCTCAATATCAGGTACAGCTTGGTGTATCTGCCGTATCTCGTCAACGGACAATTCGCGGGCCACCACGAGGCGTGTGAATCCCAACTGGCGCATGAGCCTGGCCCGCTCGACGGTGCGGTTGTCCATCTGTGTGGAGGCGTGCAGGGCCAAGGGTGGAAGATGCAAGCCAAGGAGGCCGTAATCCTGCACTATGAGCGCATCGACACCAGCATTGTAAAGTTGCCACGCAAGACGTTCGGCTTCGGTCAACTCGTCGTCGCGCAGAATGGTGTTGAGCGCTACGTAGGTCTTTGCGCCATACTGATGACCGAAGGCTGCAAGCCGCTCAATGTCGGCTACGGCATTACCCGCAGCAGCCCTTGCGCTGAACCGCCCCGCACCTATGTACACGGCATCTGCGCCATGTCGGAATGCCTCTATACCTATCTCCGCATCGCGCGCGGGTGCCAATAATTCTATTCTCTTCATTCGCGATAACAATTCCGCGATTATCAAAATACAGATTATTTGCCCAAATCAAACTGTGCTCCGACCTGGAAGTCGAAGAAACCGTTGTGACCCGTGCTCACGCTCATACCAGTTCCTGATACACCAGAGAAGAACTCGCTCGTAATCATCTGATAAGCCATATCGGCATAGATGCTCCAACGGTCGGTCAATCGGCGGCTACAACCTACACCAAAGCCGACCATCGGCGAACCAGACTTGGTAGACCTGTTGCTGGCCAAACCCGCACGAGGGAATATCAGCACGCTCCATTTCCGCGTGGCATCGTAGCCAGCGAGCATATTGGTCATATTGAGCAGTACGTCCATATAGGTTGCCACATAGCCGCCATCGTCCATATTGTTGCCGTCGTTGGAGGCCACCCACTCAAGGTGCCCATTCTCGAAAAGCGGAAAACCGTTCTCCCAATTGACCCGGACACGCAGGGCAACATCGGGCGAGAACCACCGGCCGAGCGCCACATCGAGGCCAAAGGTCTTACCCTTGGGAAAGACATGCGAGAAATTGGACCCATAAGGGTTCTGCAGACTCATGTCCAAACCGGCCTGCACAAACCAGCCTTTCCAAATGGACTCACACAAGAGCAGATTGCTGCCGTCAGCAGGATTGGAAACATGAATGTTTTTGCCTCCAACGGATGATGAAAGATTGGATGCACAACGGCTCTTGTCTCCGGAGCAAACCCGTCGGAAGCCGCTTTTGCCCAAATCGAACTGCACACCGAAGTCGATGTCAAAAAAGCCGTTGAAATTGGAACCGATGCCCGTGCTCTTCTCTACACCCACAAAACCACTGGACAACCCATTGTAGGCTACATCAAGATAGAGACAATACCGGTCGTTGAGCCGGTAAGTATTGCCGACACCGATGCCGATTAACGGCGAACCTTTTGACACGCCGAAGTTATAGATAACGCCCGCACGCGGGAAAATCTGTAGATTCCACTTGCGCTCGGCATCATAACCCAACACAAGGTTGTGTACGTCAAGCTGGATGTCGCCAACCAATGAAAGATAGCCGCCTCTGTCCATATTCTTGCCAGGCTGATAGAAGGGCGCCAACCAATTGGCGTGACCGTTCTCAAACAACCGGATGCCGTTCTCCCAGTTCACTTTGCCCCGCAGACCCAACTCAGGCGTAAACCACCGGCCTCCCGCCACGTCGACACCGAATGTTTTTCCATTGGGAAAGACATGGGCGAAGTTATGTCCGTAAGGGTTCTGCAGCGACATGTCCAAACCCACCTGAACATACCAGTTGTCAAGGATGTTATTGTACTCTACAGCATGGCTCGTTTTACCAGAAGAAACCTGACCTTTTGGGGCCGAAGTGGTTTGACTCGAAACATCCGAAGTATCTTGAGCCCGAGTGAAACCCAGCCACGTCAGAACCGAAAGCAAGAGGCAAATAGTTTTTTTCATACCGTCTGTTTATTTACTTTAATATAAGAAGAGTCTTTTTTCTTATATTTCTTTTATTTTCCCGACACATTTAATTTTCAACACATATAATTTCCGACACATTCTATAATCCCAACACGCAGCTTCCGCCTACGGAGAGCATATTGGCATGGTTCGTACTGAAGCACGAAGCGGAATAGTAGTCGTAGTCTGCAAATGCTCTGAATCCGACCCGTTCTTTGGCCATAAACGTAAGGTTGATTCCGGCCCCGCACCCGAAGCAATCCTGACTCGGCACCTCGGTTTCGAACATCATTGTGCGGTCGTAATGCATATAGCCGACACTCACCTTCCCTCCCACTTGCCAATAGGCCGAAAGCGGATAGGAGAAGTAAGGTCCGGCACTGCCTTTGACCATCCGATATGGTTCACACTCCACACGCACGTTGCCAATGGTAAAGCGCCCGCCTATGCCTACATAGGGACTCCAAAAGTAAGCTCCCTCTACACCCGACACGGCTCCGGCCGAAACCCGATGCGAAGCCAACCCAGACTTGAACTCGCTATGGCCGAGGGGTATCTGACACCCGATGTAAGTCGAGACGAACGAAGGACGGAAATACCTTTCGCGCCATGTCCAACCAGATTGGCTGCGGATGCCTTTGTCCTTATATATTAAATCAGCCAAATAATAGCCCAGTTCTGTGGAAAGTACACCTATGCCGGCGCCCATCAAGATGTCACTCATCCAGTGCTTGTCATTGGCGACACGTAGCAAGCCAGTACCCGTGGCCACCACATAACCGCCAACGGCTAGCCAAGGATAATCTTCGCCATATTCTTTGGCCAACATCGTAGCCGTCATAAAGGCCTTGGCCGTATGACCGGATGGTGTAGAGTTTCGTTCTGATCCATCGGGACGCCACCTCGGACAGGTTTCTTTGACACCAAGCACAGCGCCGCACATGATGGCTGTACTGAAGGCATCGGACACTATCATCCTGCTCCACGAACTTCTGCTATCTACTCCGCAAGCTTTTAAGCCGAGCATGACTAAAGCGGGCGCATACTGTGTGTACTCATCTACACAGGTCGAAAATCCCGGCATAAAGTCGTTGCGCAACCGACTTATATGCAAGTCTTCAGCCTTGAAAACCAAGCCGCTCACTATCAGCGGAACGCCGACAGCGATCATACTATAGACCTTGGATGATGCAAAACGACGAGCCTGCGGTAAGATCCCGAAACTTGCGTTCTGATTCCCGAAAGTTGCCTTCTGAGGAAGAAAGGCGCATTCTCGTGTAGAATCTTTACCCTCAAAAGGGGAGGCTTGCGAGCAAAGAATAGCGTTCTGGGAGGAACAGACCGTATCTTGTCCAAAACGAATTGAGGTGTAGCGCAAGCTTTCAAAATCACTGGAGAGACAGGCCGTATCTTGGTCAAAAAGAATTGAGTCTAGGGCAAAAACGGAAACAGAAGAAAGAAACGAAAGGAGACAAAAAGAGACACCAATCCTCCAACCACCAGGCACGCATGCGAGAAAGAAGCGAGCTGCTACAGAAGTCCGTGTTCTTTTCATCGACAGTGACGGGCAGTTAGAGGATTAGTCAATTATTTCTCGGTAATATGCAAGAAGCGAGTCAACTTGCTGTACAAGTTATTGTCCTTCTTGTCGATAAACGCATCCAAAACACGAGCCGTGCCTTGCGTCGGAATAATATCGTAGTCTGCAATAGCTGCAGGTATTAGGCAGCTACACCCGGCTTTAAGCTCTACTTCGCACTGGGTGCTGCGTATCTTGATCTTGCAACTTCCCTTCAGGCACACCGAGATAATAAAACTGTCATACTTGATCAGATTGCGGTGGAAGGATGTCGTCACATCTGTAACCCGCACACTGAAGAATGGAGACTCTATGACGGGTACTGCGCGGCTCTCGTCGGCCTCGTAGACGGTGCGGTATTCTTTCTCGACCTCAAAGTTGACAGCCTGCTCCGCTAAGTCTACGTGCAACTGACGCGGCTTGCCGTCCATACCCAAACGGTTGTAGTCGAAGACACGATAAGTCACATCTGACGACTGCTGCACTTCGGCCAAAAGGATGCCTCCGCAGATGGCATGGATGCGCCCCGCGGGAATATAGAAGACGTCGCCTGTATGCACTTCGTGCTTAGCCAAGACATCGCAGATGGTGCCGTCGGCCACACGTTGCTTAAATTCCTCGTGCGAAATACGTTTGCGGAATCCTACGTACAAGCATGCTCCGGGCTTGGCATCGATGACATACCACATCTCGGTCTTACCGAACTTACCATGCTCTCTCTGTGCCATCTCGTCGTTGGGGTGCACTTGTATGGAGAGGTTCTGTTCTGCGTCAATGAACTTGACGAGTAAGGGTAACTTGTTGTTGTACTGTTCTGCCACTCGCTTACCCAAGAAGGCTTCCGGCATGCGGGCTATGACATCGGGAAGCATCATACCCGCCCAAACGCCATTGTCGACGACGGACGAAGAACCGGGCACTGCCGAGACCTCCCAACTCTCTCCTACCTTGTCTTTCGGGCCAAGTCCTTTCCACTCTGACAGGCGAGAACCGCCCCAGATGACCGTGTGCAAGTTGGGCCGGAAGAGCAACGGATAAAGGCTTTTGTCTGTTGTCTCCATCTTGGCCTCACTTTGTTACGTATCCGTCTGGATTGTTCTTCTGCCAGTTCCACGAGTCACGGCACATATCCTCGATGCCGTGCTTTGCCTCCCAACCGAGTTCGGCTTTGGCCTTTGCCGGATTGCAATAGCACGTGGCGATATCACCGGCGCGACGGGGCTTGATAACATAAGGCACATCTACGCCATTGACCTTAATGAAGGCTTTGACCACATCTAGCACACTGTAGCCGTGACCCGTACCCAGATTGTAGATAGCCAGACCGCACTTACGCTCTATGGCCTGCAGGGCTGCCACATGTCCGGAGGCCAGGTCTACGACATGGATATAGTCGCGCACACCGGTTCCGTCGGGTGTGGGATAGTCGTTGCCGAATACGCCCAGCTCTTTTCGCTTTCCCACAGCTACCTGTGTGATGTAAGGCATGAGGTTGTTGGGGATTCCATTAGGATTCTCACCGATACGTCCGCTCGGATGTGCTCCAATGGGGTTGAAATAGCGGAGAAGCACGACGTTCCACTCAGTGTCTGCCTTCTGCACATCCATCATGACTTGCTCGAGCATGGACTTGGTCTGACCATAAGGATTGGTGCAGTGACCTTTGGGACACTCTTCGGTAATTGGAACGATAGCCGGGTCGCCATAAACGGTAGCCGAACTTGAGAAGATGATGTTCTTGCATCCATGGTTACGCATGACGTCCATGAGGGTAAATGTGCCTGTCATATTGTTGTGATAATACTCCAACGGCTTGGCTACACTCTCGCCCACTGCCTTCAGACCTGCGAAGTGAATGACTGCATCAAACCTGTTCTCATCGAAGACTTTGTTCAGAGCCTCTTTGTCGAGGATGTCGGCTACATAATATTTAATCTCGCTATTGACCAACTCACCCACGCGCTTGAGGGCTTCGGGGTTGGAGTTTGCGAAGTTGTCGACGACTACGACGCTATGGCCGGCTTTCATGAGTTCTATGATAGTATGGCTTCCGATGAAACCTGCACCACCAGTCAGAAGAATGTTCATGTCTGTAATGTTTTAATTTCTGTTTTATTCGGTTTCTAATTCTGTTTATCCGGTTTTCATATACCAGTCCGGAGCTGATTACCGAGTCTATTCGGGTTCATTCATGCATCAATATGCCTGTCCGTCACCGAAGACGGCATTCCTCACCGTGTAGTACATGATCTTGATATCGAGCCACAGAGACCAGTTCTCAATGTACCAGATATCCTTCTTGATGCGGTCTTCCATCTGCCAGAGATACTCGGTCTCGCCTCGAGCACCGCTCACCTGAGCCCAGCCCGTAATGCCTGGCTTGACGAAATGACGTACCATATACTTATCGATGAGGGCCGAGTATTCCTCGGTGTGGCGTACCATGTGTGGACGCGGACCGACCACCGACATACTGCCCATAAAGACGTTGATAAACTGCGGCAACTCGTCAATACTGTAATGACGCATCAGATTACCCCACTTGGTCTTGCGCGGGTCGTTTTTGGTGGCCTGCAGCCGATCGGCTTCTTTGTTGACCTTCATACTGCGGAACTTCAGGCAATAGAACTCCTCGCCCAACAAGCCATTGCGCTTCTGACGGAAGAAGACAGGACCGGGCATGGTAATCTTGGTGATGAGGGCTACGATGAGATAAATCCACCAGAAGCAGGTCACGAGGAAAACGCCGGATACGAAGATGTCGAAAGCCCGCTTAATAGCCTTATTGTAGGTTTTACGCAGAGGTTCCTTGCGCAGGGAGAGAACCGGCATGCCGTTAATCATCTCCACTTCCATAGCGCGGTGCACATAGTTGCGTACATTGGGGACAGAATAAAACCGGATGAAGTGGCTGTCGCAATAGTTGATAATGTCTACAATCTCCTCGCTGCGTGCCGACGGCAAGTTACAGAAGAGCATCTGCGGCTTCGGGTCGGCCTTTTCCAGCCAGGCAATACACTCGTCCACCATACCGATGCGATTTGCCTTCCCGGGAAGATTGACCGACACATGGTCGTCAAAATACCCAAGGAAGCGGTAGCCTTTGCTTAAATCACCGACCATGCACTGATACAAGTAGGCAAGGTTGTGGCCTGCACCGACAAAGACGACCGTATTGGCACGCTTGGCATCACTCCGATAGCTCTTGAGAATGGAGTGGCTCAGCATACGGCTCAAGCAAAGCACTACGAAAAGACTACCGGCCAATGCAAGCGCCGGCCAAAATCTGTAGCGCGAATAACTGTCAACATACAAATATAGGGAGAATACGATAATCAAAAGGACGGCGGACTTGAAAACACGCGAAAGGATGTTTTCTACGCGGGCATAACGTGTGTGTGCCAAAGGCGGAATCGCCAGGATACTGACGAGGTAACTTACATTCCACAAGAAGAAGCCATGATCTGCCATAGGCACATAAGAAAACTCCCCGAACGCGATGTACAACGCGTTAAGCAGTATCAAATCCAATACAATTACAACAAACATGTTATAAAGAGGTCTAAATAATTTCGGTCTACAATTCTAGCTACTACTCTCCAGGTCTTTCTCTCCAAGGATTTTGTCACATTCAAGATTTTCCCATTACCCGAAAGCATTTTCTGACTTCGGACAATGACAAATTATCTGTTCATTGCGGGCAAAGTTAACACAAATATGTCTCCCAGCAAAACATTTCTCTAAAAAAAAAATAAAATTTTACAATTTGAACATTTGTGGCAAATAATGAGTTGTCAATTTTGCAACGACAAACTTTTTTTGCCCTTTTGTCGTGTTTTTCTCTTCATTTTCTTGGAAGGGTCATTTTTTCACACTACCTTTGCACTATTGACTCCAAGTCAATCACCTTTTGACACTATGCCAATCGGCTTCTGACCTCAAGTCAACCCCATAAGTTCTAATCTAAATACTGAATACCGAACTCAAAGTTCCAAAGACCAAGTTCTAACTACTAGGCATTAGGTACTAAGTTCTATGTTCTAAACTCCTGGCCATCATATGAACGATTACTTCGTCATCATAATAGGTATCTTGGGCATCGTAATCTGGGGATACGCCATCTTCTGCATATTTTTCAAACAGATTGTAGTAGACCGCATCCTGTCCCGTTCCAAGTATTGGTACATCCTGGTCATCTTCCTGCTAATTGCCCTACTGCCGTTCTCCATCACGACAGTAGCCTATTTCAACGACGTCCATCCCTACGACATACTCTTCTACAATAATCTCTACGGCTCGGGAGGCAATGACCTGGAGTCGAAGGTCGAATACCGTGCCGAGATCCAACGCTACATCGTTGAGCAGGCCGAAGACCCATCGCTGCTGGGCACTGTGTTTTTCCACTTCCGCGGCATCGGTGCACAATATGCAGCAGGCACTCCGCGAGGCCGTGTGTGGGCCATCTGGATTGGCATCATCGGCACACTCCTCTTCTCGGGCCTGCTGATTCCGTCCGTGCTCAGCATCACGCGCAAGCGAAGCGATGACTGGCAATGGGGCGAAGCCCGCTACAATATCCAACGGTCCAAATACGCCGTCATATTAGGCGGGCACGAAGCAGTGCCTGCTTTGGTCAAGCAACTACTCGCGCGCAAGAAGAACCCGCTGAAATATGTCATAGTTCAGACGACCAACAATGTCTTCTACTACCGCGAGGAACTGCAACGCGAACTCACCGAAAAGGAAGAATGGCACACCATCCTCTACTGCGGCGGACGTAACAGTCTGACCGACATGGAGCAACTTCATCTCGAGCGGGCCAGCGAAGTGTATCTGCTCGGCGAAAGTGCCGGACGGGAATCGGAGGGTGACCACGATGCACTCAACATGCTGTGTCTGCGCAACATCGCCACTACGCTTCAGAACAAACGCCGCAAGGAGCGCATGAAGTGCTTTACGCTGTTTGAATACCAGACCACGATGGTCTCATTCCAGTACAGCGACCTCAACGATGTGGTCCGGCAGCAGATAGAATTCATTCCGCTCAACATTCACCAACTATGGGCCCAAAACGTGCTGGTGGAATACCGCAACAAGGCCGCCAACCGGCTCACCTACCTGCCATTGGAAGGCACAAACCGCATTACGCCCGAGAGCGAGCAGTTCATCCACCTCATCATTGTCGGAATGAGCAAGGCAGGAATCGCTATGGCCGAAGAGGCTTGTCGCATCTGCCACTATCCCAACTTCGACACAAAGGGCAAGCGTACACAAGTCACTTTCATCGACCAGAATGCCGAGCAGGAAATAATTTTCTTTGAGGGCAGTCACCAGGAGATTTTCAAGCTGGTGCGCCATCGGTATTTGGACTCAAGCCAACCAAACTTCCTCGACACGCCTTGGACAGACCCGATGCTCGACGGTCCGTACAAACACCTGGCCGACACTAGATACGGGTCGTTTCTGGACATCGAATTCGAATTTGTGAAGGGCCGCATTGAGAACCCCAATATGGCGACTTACCTGCGCCACGCAGTCACCGAACCGAATGCCATCACCACGGTAGCCGTTTGCTTCAGCTACACGCAGCAAGCCACGGCAGCTGCCGTATATATGCCGCGCGAGGTATTCCGCCACGCCATTCAGGTACTTGTGCTCCAAAAGCACTCGTCCGAACTCGTCGCCAACCTGGCAGGCATCGGCAAGGCGAAAGAACAAATAGAAAATATGCGCTACAACATCATCCGACCTTTCGGCATGCATACTGACATCTTCCCAAAAGACTCTATCGTAGACTATCGTCTTGCCAAACTTGTCAACTATGTGTACCACAACACGGACGACACCAGGCTAGAACACATCAACGACATCGACCCCGAAACGGGACTCACTATCCAGGAAAAATTCTGGCAGCAGTGCTCTGTTGCCGAGCAATGGAGTTCCAACTACAACGCCAACAGCATTCCGACCAAGTTGAGATACCTCGGACTCGATTTTGAGAGTTCGCCTATCGAGGAAATCGAGCGCAGTCTCAACGAAAGCGACAAGATGGATATGCTGATCTCTGTAGAGCACAACAGATGGAACACTGAGAAATTGCTTACAGGCTTCAGGCCTTTAACCCAAGAGGAAATACAGCGTTTCGAACGGCTCATTGCCGACAAGGCACCCTACTCCAAAATCAAACAGCTAAAAGCCGACCTGCAACACGGTTGGGAAATGGCGCACCTGGACATTTGCTCGTTCAAGGATCTCGAGGAGTACGACGCCCCAAGCATCGTCTACGATGAACTCCTCACGCGCGCGCTACCATACATTGTAATGCGATGGCGCGAGTCCGTGTTGCTTCAATCAGCATAGTAACGCCCCTATGGAGTGAGTCATAATATGAGAAACCATATTCCAGTTCTGCTAGTATAAAACTGCTGGGATATGGTTTCCTTTCGCTAACTGGTAAACCAGAATTTCCTTTTACTAACCCGAGAAAACAAGGTTCCCTTTCACTAACCGGAAAGCTGTATTTTCATTTCGCTAAACCTACGACTTGCAACGAAAGAAATACAGTTTTCTCCCACTCCCTATTCGGTGGAAGAATGCATGATGTAAACAAGCCAAAACGATGCGTGAATGTCCTGTGGTCTCTATTCGGTGGCAGAATACATGATGTAAATCAAGTCCTTCGAAGGACATTCGTCCTCACGGTACACCTCCTTATAGCCGTCCTTCATGATAAAGACGGTTTGTTCCTCGGCTTGCACCTCAATAGGCAAATGCACGCTAAAGGTGCCCAAACTATCGGTCTGCACATGTTCGCCGGCCACCGTAATCGTGGCGCCTTCAATCGGATAGCCTTCCGCATCGACCACAGTTCCCGCGAAGAAAGCGAAAGTATCATCGCGAGTCAGTTCGAGTTCGGTCGTAGTGGAGAATCCCATACCTAACCTTATACGCGTGCAGAGGGTGTCATAGAACGTGCCGTAAAAAAGCACATCAATGGCGTGGCCTCGCATATATCCCGGCATATCCGGCATATCGATGGTGTTTTCGTATCCGGAGAGCACATAGTGGATGTCGTTGACAACCACCTCGGCATCTTCTGCCAACGGCAGATTACTATGGGGGTCGCGCAAGATGATTTGCGTATCGATAGGCGTCAGCAGATACAAGAGTCCGCACACCATCAGGATACAAATCAAGGCCGCTGTAATCAATTTGTTGCGACGGCGCCGGTTCTGCCGGTTGAATATCATGTCAAACGGCACACCCAGTATACGTGCCACGACGGCATACTGCGTACGGTAAGGGCCTTCGGCAGTATAGTCTATACAGAGCAGTTCGTTCTCGGGATGCTCTTTGGTATATTGGAGAAGGGCTTTCGGCAGGCATTCGCGCGAAGTCTCGCAATAGGGCACACCATCTATCACCACAGGGATGATCATATCCTGCCGGCCATGGTCGATAAAGTACTGGACCTCCTTGTTGACCCACTCCGACCGGGCTGCCCTGCGCGAGCAGATGACGATAAGGAAAAGCGAGTCCTCAAGATTGCGAAAAATAACGTCGGCCAAAATACCGCCGGACAGGTCAGTACGGTCGCGAAATATCGGACTGAGCGTATACTTGGAGGGGTCAGCCGGATTGTGACATCCTCCGGTATGGGAGATGCGGTAATGCTCGAGTGAGCTCTGCAGCCACTTGGCAATCTTGGCATCATGGTGTGAATAGGATATAAACGCGACGTTCATGGCTGTGATTTCAGAGGTTAAAGTATGTCGTAGATTTGCAGCAGATTGCTGATAGAAGGCTCGAAGTCTATTTTCTTGTCCGCCTCGGGGTCCCAACCTGAGCCCTTGAACCAGATAGCCTGGCAACCCAGAGAAATGGCGGGACTGATGTCCTTGTCGTACGAATCTCCTATCACAACGATGTCTTTTGCCGGCAACTGCAGTCTGTCTATGGCTATCTGGAAAATGGCCGGATCGGGCTTACGCACACCGACTTCGGTCGAATCGACCACGGTCTTGAAGCACCGGAGCAAGCCGAAATCCTGCAGCACGGCGCTCAGGTTGCCATAGAAATTGCTGACCATAGCCAGTTCGTATTTCTCTGACAAATACTCAACTATCGGTCCGGCATCGAGCGTGCAGCGGCGTGCATAGTCATAGCAATATCCGGCCAGGTAGTCGACGAAGTGTTGCGTCAGTTTACTCTTTTCGATAATAGGTGTCTCGCCTTCCGATGTGACCTTGAGCGTCGTCTCCAATATTTGTTCACTGAGTACGTTTTGCTCAATCAAAAAATCCATCTCTATGCCGATGCGAACTTGCATCAACTCGAAGAAGTTCTGGTTAGGATTGATGATGTTGACCATCGACAAATACCGCTCGCCATAGATATAAGCCTCCCTGAACTGCTCTTTGGTCAGTGGAAGCGATGCCGAGCAGAATGCGTCCCACAAGACGTCAGCCCAATGCTTTCCATTACTGTCGATGGTAGCTCCATAATCGAGGATTACTCCTCTCCTCTCACTTTCTGTTTTCATATCGTGTAGTGTCTGTTTTTACTGTTTTGTCGTAACTAACTATTATCGTTTTTATCATCTGCATTATCGCATAGTTCCAGTCGGTTCGACTTATGCTTTCTGCACCTGCATCTCCCGTCTCTGTCCGTTCACCATAACGAGGACCAGTCCGATGAAAATCCAAACAGTTTCGCGGATGCGGGTGGCGAGGCTCACGCTCACGGCAAGCGGCATTAAAGCGGCATGCCCGTCCAAAGAAACGAGTTGTTGCATCACAAGGCAGATACCTCCCTCGCGTGTACCCATCTGCAAAGGACTGAAAAAGAGCAGGTTCGCGAACAGCGAACTGAATGCCACAATCAGGTAAGCCTCTCTGTACGAAAGATGCCAACCGAGTTGCCATACTATCAGCCAGATTTCTAGGACGCTGCACATACGCGACAGGAACTCTACGCCCAACGAAAAGCAAAACCTACGCGGATGCTCCTTGAGCAGGCAGACGATACCCCGGTCAATCTCATCCAACCGAGCAGCATGTCGGTCACTCCAGCGACCGACGGCCCGGCCCACAAATGGCAGGCAGGCCAATGCGTGCGTCAAGCTGACTACCATACCGCTTCGATAACCGATAAAGAACAACAGGATGGCCACTGCACATACGCACACAATGGCTATCAGCAGCACCGAAAGCCAAAGCGTAGTATGCGACAACAACAAGGCCGCCAGCACACAACCGACCAGCCAAAATACGAAATGGCTGCAGATGTGCATCATAGCATAAAGCAGCACGCCGCTAGCGGCCGCTTCAAGTCCGATGTATTTCTTGAGGACCAATATCCTGTACGGTTCGCCTCCGAGCAGACCGAACGGCGTGATGTAGTTGATGGCGTAACCGCTTATCGTAACCCAGAGCATCTCCAGTCGCGACATATGGCGCTGCAACGGGTAAATGCCGATAATGCTTCTGAACGAAACGGCATTGAGCCAGTAGCACGCAGCCCATATCAGCACACACCCGAGCAAGGCCCATTGCATCTGCTGCAGGTTCTCCCACAGCAACTCCGGTCCTGCAGCTCTTACCATCCATAGCAGGACAGCAAGACCGCATGCGAAGAGTGTTATTTTCAGTAGGCGTCGTTTCATTTCAAAATAGTGTGTACTTATTATGCTTCCGATTCGCTTGTCTTTGCTATTCGATTCGCTTTGACTTTACTTGCTCTTGTCTTTTCGATTTATATCCTCGGCCTTGGTTAACCTTGGCCATCTTTGTCTTTTACTATCCAGTCACAGGTCACCGAACACAGGCGCTCGTGCTTTAGCCACATGTAGCAGAAGAGTACATTGCCGACCGTGAGTTCGACGACGAAGTAGAGCCAAGGCATTCCCGCCAGCAACGTCAGGCACAGAACGATGGCCCGGCAGTTGAACGTCAGCATATTGGTGTACTTCATCAGCGGTTTGCTTCCGGCGCAGAATCTTTGGCGAAGATTGTTCTCGGCCGCGCTCCCATCGCCGTTCCCGGCCGCCGGGGTCTCCTGATAGCGCTGCTGCAGCAGAGCCCGCAGCTTTTGGCACTTGGGCGTCATCATCTCCTGTCCCTTCACATAATTGCGGTAGAACCACATGAAGATTTTGTACAAAGGAGCCACGCCGAACCGTATGGAACGATAGTTCTGGCCTATGCAACAGGCATCGTCCCACTCGCTTCCGTTCTTTCCTTTGGCGAAAAAGAGGTGTATGTTGCGGTAGTAGTCAGACAGTTGAGCCTGTTTGCTATGGCAAAAGCCGGCAGCGGCTGCAAGCACCCAAATCCACACTCCCCACTGCGGGTAGAGCCGGCAACAGATAGATGCGTAGATGGCTATAAACCAAAGGTCGCCCGAGACGCCGTCCAAGATGCGTCCGAACCGCGAGTATTGGTGCGTCATCCTGGCCAGTTGTCCGTCCGCCGAATCGCAGATGTCGGCCAGGACCAGTAAGCAAATGCCCAGCAGATTCCATTGCCATTGCGACGGATAGCACAGCAGTCCGCACGCGACACCGAACAGGATGCTCGCCACCGAAATCATGTTGGGTGTCCAACCCAGCTTCTCTCCTAGCAGTGCGACCCTATAACCCACCGGTCTGTAGAACAGCAGGTCTATCGTCTCCTCCGTGTCCGGATGCTTGAGCGTGCTTGCATATCTTTGTTTGTTGGCTTCTGTCATAACTTTTTAATCTTCCCGACCGGAATCCCGGTGCTTGCCCTTTCTACCTTCTCTGCGAATTATATCCACTCCGTAGCGATGCGCTCTGCCGCCTCTTTGCAGAACCGTGAGTAGCTCGGCCAGTCGTTGACGTCTATCACGATCAAAGTACCGTCTTCGCCTAAAATGGCATCGTAGCCGAACAGCTGCAGATGCAGGGCTTCCGACACTCGAGCGGCCACTTCACGCAGTCGGTCTTCGTCCACTGGCCGGGCCGTATCGGCAGGGCTATTATGGACCTCGTCGCCGAACTTGGTGTAGCCATCCTCTTGCGGCATGAACCACCGGAGCCACATCCCCTGGCTGTCACCGGGCAAAGCGATGCAGTACACTTTGACCACAGTACCCAGGCAATGCCGCGCCACGATGATGTCAGTGCAGTGCCGGGCGCTAAGTGTAAGCACTGCCGTATCAGCCTCGAGCGGCGTGGTGACATAAGTCACATCGCCGGCTTCCACCCCATCCAGATGCATTCCTTTGACCCATCCCGGCAATAGTCGTTGCAGTGCCGGTTCGCACTGGAACATAGTGTCTTCCGAAGGCTCATAACTCCAGAAGTCTGCCACATTGACCCCTGCAGCCTGCAAGAGTTCCATTGTCGTCGACCGACTTTGGGCCACGTTCATCACGGCTTGCGGCGCATTGACGACCCGAACATTGGCTTGTCCCAGCAGCATCAGGGTCTTCCATCGTCGGGCCATGCTCAGCACGACGTCAGCGGTGCAGATATCGGTTTTGGTCAAAGCCCCCTCACCGATGTAGCGCACTTGCCAACCCCGAGCAGAGAGCCTGCGACCGACAGCCTGCAGTATGGCCGCATCCTTGTCCACGCTGTTGGGTGAAAAGGCCGGATCACGACCGACGAGCAGATAGCGGACTGTCGGTTGGAAAGACGCGCACTCAGCCTCCGTGGCATTCTCTGCTTCCGTAGCATTCTCTGCCCCCGTGGCGAGAAACCGCTCGGCCTTGCGTATGTCGTCCGCGTGATCTATGTCTATGATTTTGACGAAAGAATAGGCCTTGATGCGCAAACCTGCCGTGAGAAGCGCTCGCTGATAGTTGCGCATCCTCGACTGTCCGGCCTCGACACATGCCCGCAGTATCGGGAACGATGTCTCAGTGTTCAAGCCATAGACTCCGCCGCTAACGTATGTTCCACTATCATCGGCAAAGCGTGTGATGTATCCGTCTTCGTCCGTCGAAATCCACAGTGGCTTCTCGTCATCGACAAACGGAGTGACCGCAAACAGCCCATCGTCAGCCGATTGGCGGAAGTCGTCGACATACCTTCGGAATTCATCGGCTCTGAAGACGGTGTCGACCGTCGTCAGTATGTACCGGCCCGAAGGAATAGCCTCGCTCAGCACCGCCAGACTATGCATCGAGCTTTCAGTATCCCTGACACATACCTGAAGGCGCACCTCCTGATGGGCTGCCTGCCATCTCTGCAGGTACTGCACCACATCGGGATTGGCTGGATTGACCACCACACTTATGCTCTCGGCATACGTGTCTCTCATCAAGTCCAGGAGACGGCCTATCAAGGGCCTCTGATGAAGCTGCACCAAGGGCTTTGGCTGCACTATTCCTTCAGCGGATAGACGCGAACCCTTGCCTGCAGCAATGATGGCATAATTCATATCTATATTTCCACGCGCAAAGATAATGCTTTTTTTCGTGACCTGTCGTATTTACTCCGTTTTTTAGGCGTTTTCACATCTTTTCGCCCGTGTTTTCACGTTTTTACGAGGGCAAAAGCCTATTTTTAGGCGTCAAAATGCATTTTTTACAGTTTTTTTTGATGCTTTCCGAAAAAGTCCATATATTTGCAGCGTACAAAATATGTACTAGTACAAACACATTAACCAAAAACACTTACAACTATGGAAGAATTGGTAAAGAAAATCAACGAGCTGACAGCTGCCTTCGCTAAAGATGCAGAAGCTCAAGTTGCAAAGGGAAACAAGGCTGCCGGTCTTCGTGCCCGTAAAGAGGCTCTCGAAATCAGCAAGCTCATGAAGGAGTTCCGTGCTGCTTCCAACGCAGCTGCCAAGGCTTGATTTCTACCTTTTTAATCTACAAAGGAAGCATCCATGAAAAACACAGGATGCTTCTTTTTTGCTTTTATAGACTCACACCACGCTGATGAACCTCCGATAAAACCCGCGTTTCTTATTGTTCAAAAACGACACATAACAGAATGTCTTTACAGCACAACCGGAAAGACATAACGATGCAAACGCAATGACATAACAGCACAACACGGAATGTCATAACGGTGCAAATGCTGACATATTAACACGGAATATCCTAACAACACAAACGGAATATCATGAAGAAATGGATTGTCCTGCTCCTTACCGCTCTCTCCGTCCTGAACATCAAGGCACAGATGGCTTTCAGCGACTCGCTGCAGATTTCGTTGCTGACTGCCTCGCCCGGCGCAAGAGTCTTCGAACGGTTTGGGCACACGGGCCTGCGCGTTCACGACTTGAAGTGGGACTCAGACATCGTGTTTCACTATGGCGTCTACAACTACACCGAGCCTCATTTCGTACTCCATTTCATACAGGGCATCTGCCACTACAAGATGGGAGCTGCTTACACAGACAGTTTCGTGGCGGGCTACCGACGGCGCGGTCTGCAACTCACCGAACAGACCTTCGACCTCTCCCCCGACCAGTCGCAACGCCTAGCCCGTGCCTTGGCCGAAAACTACCGGCCCGAAAACCGCAACTACCAGTACAACTTTTTCTTCGACAACTGCGCCACCCGGCCCTTTGACCTCATCAATGCATCGGCCGGCCCAATACAATACGACACAGCCTGGGTGCAACCCAAGACGCTTCGCGATTTGCTGAAAGAAAAGACCGGCGAGAACAACTGGCTTGACTTCGGCATTTCGCTGGCCATCGCCGGACGGGCAGATCGCCAGGCTTCGCTTCGCGAGCAGCTGTTCCTGCCCGATGTCTTGTCAGTTGCCTTCGATCACGCCAATGTGGACGAGCATCCTTTTGTCAAAGGCAAAGAGACAATAACCAATTACCGCGACGACATCAAAAACAGCATTGCCGACAACGGCATTTTTGCACTAAGTCCTACCAACTCCGCTTTTTACGTGCTGCTCATCGCCGTCTTGTTGACAGCCGTAGAGACGAAACGGCGCAGTGCAATGCAAGCGAGTTACACAATATCCCTGTCGGCCCGACTTTTCGACTCCCTGTGGCTTCTCGCCTCAGGCACAGCGGGCATCACAATCTGGTATCTCAACTTCTTCTCCATCCATCCCGCAGTCGACCATAATATCAACTGCATGTGGCTTTTGCCGACAAATCTGTTTTTTATCGTCTTTATTTGGATAAAAAAAGCGCAAAAAATTCGGCATATCTATTTTTTTATTATTTTTGCGTCCGCAATAGCATTTGTGATTGCACAGCTTTTTGTCGCGCAATATTGCCATCCGGCATTTGTCGTTTTCATTGCCGCCATACTGGTGCGCAGTGGTTGGCATCTGACAAATCGCTCAGTCTGCTGAAATGATCCGTCCCGTCCAATGAAGAGAGTGAAGAAGCTCAACACGACATACATTGTTACCACGACCCTGCTACTGCTGGTAGCAGTCAAAGCCACCGCCGCCGAGGTCGAGAAGGAAAAGTCCGAGACGCCCAAACTCATCATCGGCATTACCGTCGACCAGCTGCGGAGCGACTATCTCTACGCGCTGGAGAGCCGGATGTCGGACGGCGGACTGAAAATGCTGCTCCACAAAGGGTTGGTGTACGACCAGGTCGTGTTGGATGTCGATGGCAGCGATGCGACGGCAGCCATGGCCGTGCTTGCCACCGGTTCATACGCTTTCAGCAACGGCGTTTCGGCCAAAGAAATCTACAACGCGCAGTTGCTGCGTCGTGAGTCGGTCTTCTACGACAAGGACTATCTGGGCAATTTCACCGCCCGCAACTACTCACCCCGCAGCCTCAACAGCACAACGCTGGGCGACGAACTCAAGGCAGCTTCGTCGGGCGAATGTCGGGTTTACAGCATTGCCCCCGACGCCGAGAGCGCCATCATCGGTGCCGGACATACGGCCAACTGTGCCTTCTGGATTGACGAGAAAGAGGGCAAGTGGGCCTCGACCACCTACTATAGGAATTTCCCCAACTACATCGAGCGACGCAACAAGACCAACCCCCTATCGGAATCGGTCGGCACTGCCGTTTGGGAACCGCTACATGAGGGCGAGAAGCTCGTCATCATGCCTTACCACTACGAGACGGACCGGTTCAGCCACAACTTCATGCAGTATGGCCAGCCCAACTACCAGTGGTACAAGACCAGTCCGTTGGTCAACGACGCCATCGTCGAGCTCTCGAAGGTGCTGCTCAAGACGGGCAGCCTCGGCCAGCACGAGGCGACCGACATGCTGCAGCTCACCCTCTACTGCGGCCCGTGGATGAACGAGCGGCCCGAACGCTACGCCCTCGAACTGCAGGACGCCTACCTCCGCCTAGACCGCAGCATCGAGGAACTGCTCAAAGCCGTGCAGCAAAGCGTCGGTCTGCACAACACCCTCGTCTACCTTGTCGGGACGGGCGAAACGGGAGCCAAAGTCACCGAGATAGACGGCACGAAACAGGGCGTGTTTACGGCACGTCGCTGCACCTCGCTGCTCAACAGTTATCTCGTCTCGGTCTATGGCCAGGCGCAATATGTCATCGATTATGCCGACGGACAAATCTACCTTGATCACCGCGTCATCGAGCAAAAAGGGCTGAGAATAGCCGACGTGCAGCAGACAGCGGCCGAGTTTGTCATGATGTTCAGCGGCGTCAACGACGTCACTACGCAATACCGCATCCTGCACCAGGACGTGAGCCAGTCCACCAACCGCATGCGCCGCGCCTACAACCGCACGCACGGCGGAGACCTCATCCTCTCCCTCTTGCCCGGATGGACATCGCGCTATGACGACGACTCGGACGAAACGCCCCAAATGCGCTACGACGTCGCTCCGGGTCCTGCCATTCTGATGGCGCCTTACATTACGCCCGAGCGCATTTCTGTTCCCGTCGACGCCACCGTCATTGCCCCCACCATTGCGGCGTGCATCAAAATCCGTGCCCCGTCGGGATGCAGGGCTGCTCCTCTCCGCACCGCAAGGTGAACCTTAAAAGGCAAAGACCACAGGGTAATACTTAAAGGCGAAGACCATAGACCAGTTCTTAAGGGCGAAGACCACAAGGTGGACCTTAAAGAGCAAAGAGAGAGATTGCGGGCAACTTCCGCCCTCCCGATTACAACACTCACCCAACACAAACAAAAGTAAAACAATAACGCACAGCAAGATATGAATTTCAACGCATTTTTGACCAAGTTGTTTGGCAACAAGTCGCAAAGGGACGCTAAGGAAATACAGCCCTGGGTCGACAAAATCAAGGCTGCCTACGAAGCCACCAAAGAACTGACCAACGACCAACTGCGAGCCAGAAGCCAAGCCCTCATGCAGGAAATGCAGGACAAGGTGGCCGACGACCGCAAGAAGATACAGGAGCTCAAAGACCAAGTCGAGACCCTCGAGGTAAGCAAGCGCGAAGCCGTGTGGCACGAAATCGACGAACTGAAGAAGAAGGTGCAGAAGACCTTCGACGAGCAGCTCGAAGCCATCCTCCCCGAGGTCTTCGCCATCGTCAAGCAGACCGCCTACCGCTTTGCCAACAGCGAGATTGTGACCGTCACAGCCACCCAGATGGATCGTGACCTGGCTGCGACCACCGACTTCGTGACCATCGAGGGCGACCAGGCCGTTTATGCCACCACCTGGAACGCCGGAGGCAACCCCGTCCGCTGGGACATGGTACACTACGACGTGCAGCTCTTCGGCGGCGTCGTCCTGCACCAGGGCAAGATTGCCGAGATGGCTACGGGTGAAGGCAAGACCCTCGTTGCCACGCTGCCAGTTTTCCTCAACGCCATGACGCACAACGGCGTGCACGTCGTCACTGTCAATGACTACCTTGCCAAGCGAGACTGCGAGTGGATGGGCCCCCTCTACCAGTTCCATGGTCTCACCGTCGACTGCATCGACCGCCACGAGCCCAACAGCGACGAACGCCGGCAGGCCTATAACTGCGACATTACGTTCGGCACGAACAACGAGTTCGGCTTCGACTACCTACGCGACAATATGGCCACACGGCCCGAAGACCTCGTGCAGCGCGAACACAATTACGCCATCGTCGATGAGGTCGACTCCGTCTTGATTGACGACGCCCGTACGCCGCTCATCATCTCCGGACCCACACCGCGCACCTCCGAGTATAGCGACGAGGAACTTTACATGGAGTTTCGCCCGCGCGTAGAGAAACTGGTCGACGCTCAGAAGACGCTCTTCAACTCCCTACTCAACGAGGCCAAGAAGAAAGTGCTCAACGACGACAAGGCCATACGCGACGAGGGCGCCACAGCCCTTTATCGCGCCTATCGTGCCTGGCCGAAGAACAACGCCCTCATCAAGTTTATGAGCGAGACCGGCGTCAAGCAGGAGATGCTCCGCGCCGAGGCAGCATTCCTCGAGAACAACCAGCAGCGCATGCCCGAAGCCCTCGAGCCGCTCTACTTCTCTATCGACGAGAAGAACAAGAGCGTCGACCTGACCGACAAGGGCATCGAGCTCCTCACCCACGAGGGCGAAGACCCCAAGTTCTTCGTGCTCCCCGATGTCGGCACCGAGATAGCCGAGGTCGAGCACAACGCTTCGCTCTCCGACGACGAGAAGACGGCCCGCAAGGAAGAGATTATGAACGACTTCACGACCAAAGGCGAACGCGTTCACTCCGTCAACCAGTTGCTCAAGGCCTACACCATGTTCGAGAAGGACGTTGACTACATCGTGTCGGAAGACAATAAGGTCAAGATTGTCGACGAGCAGACGGGACGTATTATGGAAGGTCGCCGCTGGAGCGACGGACTGCACCAGGCTGTCGAAGCCAAAGAGCATGTTCACGTCGAGCAGACCACCCAGACCTTTGCCACCATCACCCTGCAGAACTACTTCCGTATGTACCACAAGCTGGCCGGCATGACCGGAACGGCCGAGACCGAGGCTGGAGAGTTTTGGGACATCTACAAGCTCGACGTGGTCAGCATCCCGACCAACAAGCCCGTGGCCCGTATCGACATGGACGACCGCATCTACCGCTCCAAGCGCGCCAAGTACAAGGCCGTCATTGCCCAGGCCAAGGAGTATGTGGCACAAGGCCGTCCGGTGCTGATAGGCACTACTTCGGTCGAAATCTCAGAGTTGCTCAACAAGGCATTCATACAAAACGGCATCCGGCCCAACGTCCTCAACGCCAAGCTGCACCAGCGTGAGGCCGAGATTGTGGCCAAAGCCGGTTTGGCAAGCACCGTCACCATCGCCACCAATATGGCCGGTCGTGGTACGGACATCAAGCTCTCGCCTGAGGTCAAGGCCGCAGGCGGTTTGGCCATCATCGGTACCGAGCGCCACGAGTCGCGCCGTGTAGACCGCCAGTTGCGCGGACGTGCCGGCCGACAGGGCGACCCCGGTTCGTCGGTCTTCTTCGTCTCGATGGAAGACAACCTGATGCGCATATTCGGTTCCGACCGTATCGCCAAGCTCATGGACAGCAAGGTGTTCGGCATGACCGAAGACGATGTGCTCGAAAGCTCGATGCTGTCGAGCAGCATCGAGAAGGCGCAGAAGAAAGTCGAGGAGAACAACTACGGCATCCGCAAGCGCCTGCTCGAGTACGACGATGTGCTCAACAAGCAGCGCGAGGTCGTCTACACCCGCCGTCGCCACGCCTTGATGGGCGAACGCATCGGCGTAGACTTCATGAATATGACCTACGACGTCGTCGCTGACCTAGTCAAGCAGTATAGCGACAACCAGGACCTCGACAACCTGAACATGGAGGTCTTCCGCAACCTCGGCCTCAACCTCGAACTGAAGGAAGGCAGTCTCAAGGGCGTGTCGGAAGAGACTTTGGTGGGCGACATCTTCGACAAAGCCATGCAGAACTTCAACCGCCGCGGCGAAGAAGTAGAAAAAGCCATCGGTCCGCGTTTGGTCGAGATCTACGAGCGCGTCAAGGACAACACCCAAATACGCAACGTCATCGTTCCCTTCACCGACGGCAAGCGCATCTATCAGATTCCCGTCAACCTTGAGGAAGCCGCCGCTACCGGAGGCCGCAACATCGTCAAGACGTTCCTCAAGATCATCATCCTGCACGTCATCGACGAGGCCTGGAAAGAGAATCTCCGCGACCTTGACGACCTCAAGCAGTCGGTGCAGAATGCAAGCTACGAGCAGAAAGACCCGCTCCTCATCTACAAGGTCGAGTCGTACGGCATCTTCGAGCGCATGGTTTCCAAGATGAACCTCAAGGCCGTTCGCATCCTGATGCGCAGCCAGCTCCACCTGCCCGAACCGCCTAAAGACGAGGCAGCCGGCCAGAATGCCCAGGGTGGCGAGTTCAAGACAGCCGCTGCCGAGCGCCGTCAGGACTTCAGCCGCATGCAGGCCAGCCACGCCCAGGCTGGTTCGGCTTTCGGTCGTCCTGCCCCGCAAGCTCCCGTGCCGGGTGTTCCGGGCAATCCTGCCGGACCCCAAGCGCCACAGGGTCAGCCGCAGCAGCCCCGCATGCCTTTTATCGCTCAGAAGCACGTCGGCCGCAACGACCCATGCCCATGCGGCTCTGGCTTGAAGTACAAGAACTGCCACGGCAAGGGCTTGTAACGCCTCGCCCCGCGCGCCCCGGATGCAAGTCTCACGCGCTCGGATGCAGAAACCACGCTCGGCTGAAAGACCCCGCTCGCGGCTGCGACATCCGTGGCTGCACCAAACATCATCGATTGCTCTATGACATCCTATATAGAAATACAGGGACTCAAGCTACAGGCTTTCCACGGTGCGTTCGAACAAGAGCACACTGTGGGCCACCTGTATCGGGTGGACTGCATTCTGCGGGTGGATATCGAGCGGGCCATGACGACCGATTGTCTCGACGACACGGTCTCGTATGCCGAGGTGGTCGACATCATCCGGGTCGAAATGCGCACGCCTTCGCAGCTCCTCGAGCACGTAGCCGGCCGCATCGTCCGGGCTGTGCAGGAGCGCTACGGCGAACGCGTGCTCGGCATCGACCTCAAGATTGCCAAGCAACGTCCTCCCATCGGCCACGCCGACGTTGACGCTTGCGCCGTGCGTGTGGTGATTTAGAACGTTAAGCATTATGCGTTTACGCAAAACCGAAAACGCAAAACGTAAAACATAACACGTAAAACATAACACATAACACACTTTAAACATTATTCTTTTATGGAATTTTATTCAAACAAGAGCGCACTTCAGATAGCACGTGCCTCTTATCAGCCGAAATTGCCTAAGGCCCTACGCGGTGCGCTCAAGGCCAACGAGGGCGAGGCCACACAGTCTGTAGCCGACCAGGAGGAGATTCAGAAGCTCTTCCCCAACACCTACGGAATGCCTTACATTCACTTTGAGCCTACCAAGGGCGAACTGCAGCAGATGAGTCTGAATGTCGGCGTCATCCTCTCCGGCGGACAGGCTCCCGGCGGTCACAACGTCATCTCCGGTCTCTACGACGGCATCAAGAAGCTCAACCCCAGCAACAAGCTTTACGGCTTCATCCTCGGCCCTGCCGGTCTCGTTGAGCACAACTACATGGAGCTCACCGACGATATCATCGACGAGTACCGCAACACCGGCGGCTTCGACATCATCGGTTCGGGCCGCACCAAGCTCGAGAAGAAAGAGCAGTTCGACAAGGGTCTCGAGATTCTCCAGGCCCTCGACATCAAGGCGCTCGTCATCATCGGCGGCGACGACTCCAACACCAACGCCTGCGTCCTGGCCGAGTACTACAAGGCCATCGGTGCCGGTGTGCAAGTCATCGGTTGTCCGAAGACCATCGACGGCGACCTCAAGAACAGCGAGATTGAGACCTCATTCGGTTTTGACACCGCCACCAAGGTTTACTCAGAGGTCATCGGCAACATCATGCGCGATTGCAATTCCGCCAAGAAGTACTGGCACTTCATCAAGCTGATGGGCCGTTCGGCTTCGCACGTCACCCTCGAGTGCGCCCTGCAGACACACCCCAACATCACGCTCATCGGCGAAGAGGTTGAGGCCAAGAACCAGACCCTTGACGACATCGTCACCTACATTGCCGAAGCCGTCACCGACCGTGCCAATCTGGGCATGAACTACGGCGTAGTCCTCGTTCCGGAGGGCCTCATCGAGTTTATCCCTGCCATCAAGAAGCTCATCGCCGAGCTCAACGACATGCTGGCTGCCAACCAGGTCGACTTCGACCTCGTAGCCGACGACAAGAAGATTGACTACGTGCTCGGTCACCTCTCCGACGAGAATGCTGCCATCTTCAAGTCACTGCCTCTCTCCGTCAGCCGCCAGCTAGCCTTGGAGCGCGACCCTCACGGCAACGTACAGGTATCGCTCATCGAGACCGAGCAGCTCCTCGCCGAGATGGTTGGCAAGAAGCTGCAGGAGTGGAAGAAGGACGGCATCTACTCGGGCAAGTTCGCCACGCAGCACCACTTCTTCGGCTACGAAGGCCGTTGTGCCGCTCCGTCGAATTTCGATGCCGACTACTGCTACAGCCTCGGCTACAATGCCTCGATGCTGATTGCAGCTGGCAAGACCGGCTACATGTCGTCGGTCAAGAACACGAGCAAGCCCGTCGACCAGTGGATTGCCGGTGGCATTCCGATCACGATGATGATGAATATGGAGAAGCGTAACGGCGAGATGAAGCCTGTCATCCGCAAGGCCCTCGTCGAGCTTTCGGGCGCTCCCTACAAGTACTTCGTGCGCAACCGCACCGAGTGGGCGCGTAACACCTGCTTCGTCTATCCCGGTCCTATCCAGTACTTCGGCCCTACCGAGGTGTGCGACCGTCCTACACTGACCCTCCAGCTGGAGCACCAGCAGTAAGGCCACTGCTATGAGCGCTCGGTGCGGCGTGACATAGTCCGCACCGAGCGCTCATAGCGTAAAAAACAAACATCACTTCCCGATTTCTTTATTTTTAGAGTTTTCCGGACAGCAACAGCTCAGTATTCAGGGCTTAAAGTAAAAGGAAAACAAGAAAACGAGAAATCAAGAAAAAAAAAAAAAGAAATCAGGAAAAAATAAAAGATGCGCCGCAGAGCATTGCTCCACGGCGCAT
>CAVFPF010000083.1:0-7941 GCA_963624265.1 bacterium
TCATCCTTCAAGTCGTTAGCTATAGTTATGTCCAAAGCGAAAATCTTCTCCAAAGTGAAAATCTTCTTCAAAGCGAAAATCTTCTCCAAAGTGAAAATCTTCTCCAAAGTGAAAATCTTCTCCAAAGTGAAAATCTTCTTCAATACGGAATCCCGGTTCGGCAAAGTCTGCTTCTTGGTCTTATCCTTAAAAATTTCTTCTCATCCGAAACTTGATGCGCCTCCGAAACTTGATGCGCCCGCTTTTACTTCTTGTCCTCCATCAGCGAGAGGATAGCGTGGGCCATCACATCCCAGCCGTACTTTTTCTTTTCCTCACGCAAGCCGGCCTGGAACGTCTCGGTGTGCGGGTCATTGGCGAAGTCGGCCAAAGCTTCGGCGATGGCATCAGCATTCGGCTCAACGGCATAGCCCACTTTTCCATCGGGCACAATCTCCGGGAGTCCGCCCACACGGGTCACCAGCATAGGCTTGTCAAAGTGGAAGGCAATCTGCGACACCCCCGATTGAGTAGCACTCCGGTAGGGCTGCACAAGGAGTTCGGAGGCCGAGAAGTAGTAACGCACCTGGCTATCGGGCACGAACTCCGTGCGCCACACGATGTCGTCGTCCACACCGAGCCGGCGGGCCAACGCATGGTATTCCTCACGTCCGCTATAGAACTCTCCGGCCACCAGCAGACGGCACCCGTGGGCATCGAGCGCAGGTTTGGACTTGGCATATGCCTCGATGAGCCAGTCCAATCCCTTGTAGGCACGTATGAGGCCGAAGAAAAGCAAGTAGCGATATTGCGGGTCAAGGCCCAAATGCCGGCAGGCCTCCTCATGGTCCACGGCCTTGCCGAAACTATCGTATAGCGGATGCGGAGTGGCTATGGTGGGCATACCTGGCACGAAGCGATGCACGTCGTCGCACACATTGCGTGACAAAGCCGTAACGCCATCCACCGAATGTACCAAGAACTTGGACAAAGCGATGTCGCCCAGACGCTTCTCGTGCGGGATAAAGTTGTGGCACAACACGACCACACGAGTCCGCCCGTTGCCACGTGCTATGCGTGCCGTGACGCCATACGAAGGCGCAAAGAAAGGCATCCAGTAGGCCAGGACGAGCAGGTCGGGGGCCTCGCGCTTTATCTTGCGTCCCATTCTGATCCACGTCAACGGATTGATGGACGAGAGTCCGCGTTCAATTTCCAGGTCGGCCGGTGCCGGCTCGGTGCTGTATTGCGTCTTGCCCGGGAAGAGCAGACCCGGATACTGCAACGTGAAGGTATAGAGTTTGACCTTATGTCCCTGGGCCATAAACTCATGGGCCAAACGCTCGCTAAAAGTCGCTATGCCACCCCGATACGGGTAAGCCGTGCCTAATATCGCTATATTCATAATCCTGACGGAGTATTTTATTCCTGACGGAGTATTTTATTCCTGACGGAGTATTTTATTCCTGACGGAGTATTTTAATCCCAACAGATTCTTTTTAATCCCAACAGATTCTTTTTAATCCCAACAGATTCTTTTTAATCCCAACAGATTCTTTTTAATCCCAACAGATTCTTTTTAATCCCAACAGATTCTTTTTAATCCCAACAGATTCTTTTTAATCCCAACGGATTCTTTATGACGAAAACATCATCCCAATGCCGCATGCATTTGCTTACGCCTTTCGGTTTGCCTTGACCAAATCGTAGATGCCCTTGCCCGCACATCCGATGATGAGGAGGTACATCAGGGCCACGAAGACCAGGGCGATGGCATTGCCCTTGCGCACGCTATCGGGGTCAAAGTCAAAGACTATCTGATGCTCTCCGGCAGGAACGTTGAGAGCCCGGAGCATATAGTCCACGCGATAGTGGTCGGCGGGTTGTCCATCGATGGTAGCCTTCCATCCGTGCGGGTAGTAGATTTCGGAGAAAACCACGGTGCCCGGCACACTGCTACGGCTCGTGTAGTGCATGTGGTTGGGCGCATATTTGGTGAGAGAGACTGAGGCCGTCGAGTCGCGTTGCATGACGTGCGATTCCGGCATATATTCCTCAAAGTCACGGCCCACGATAGCCACGCGCCGGAGGTCCACCTTCGTGAGGGTGTCGCACTCCTCATTGGGCGTCTCGGCCACAAGCAGAGAGTCGACATACCACGCGTTGCCCATCGCCTCGGGGTTGTACTGGACCTGCGGGGCATTGCCGTTGGCCTGGTCGGGCACCACAAAATAGCGCGTGTTGAGCATATTGTAGACGGGCATGTGCATCTTGCTGAGGTGCTGGTCGATGAGGTCCTGATAGCGTCTGAGCTTGGCCGCAGAGTATCCGCCCACGCTCTTCAGGCGATAGGAGGTGCGGGCGTCGTTGAACATGCTCACGGTCATGTTGGCCACACGATAGCTCGGGTCCTTGTCGCGGAGTATCTCCTTCTCCCAGGGCTGCTCGCGGAAGTTCCGGTCAAAGCCATTTGCCGAAGTAAATGCCGAGTCGTTCATGAAGCGCTTGTCGACGGGCCACATGTCGAGCAGGACCAGTACACCGAGGGCTGCGGCCAGCGTGGCCGTACTCGTCCACTTGCGGCTCTTGGCATAGAACCAAAGCAGGGCCGTACCTGCCAGGACGAAGCCCACGCTACGCCACACATCGGCGTGGAACAAGGCGCGGCGTGCGTCCTTCAGCGCGGGAAGTATCCACTCCGGCATGCGGCTATCGCCCGACGACGTAAAGCCCGAGGTGGTCAGCAGACACACCATAAGCAGAGCCACCAGCACGCCACCTGCGGCGAGTATCTGACGACTATAGTCGCGTCCCTCGCGCTTGCCCTCTACGAGTTGCTGCAGGGCAAGGAAGCCCATCAGCGGCATCGTAATCTCGGCGATGACAAGGATGCTCGACACGGCGCGGAATTTATTGTACATCGGCATAACGTCGAAGAAGAACTTGGTCAATCCCATCCAGTTCGAACCCCAACTGAGGCACACGCTGAGCAGGGTGACGATGAGCAAGGCCCACTTGTAGGGACCCTTGACCACCATCAGACTCAACACGAAAAGCAGGCAGACGATGGCGCCCATATACACGGGACCGGCCGTGAAAGGCTGTTCGCCCCAATAGGTCGGAGCGGCCTGGCTGATTTGCTGGGCCTGATTGCGCGGCACGCCGAGTTTTGTCAGCTCTTTGGCGAAGTCGCTATCCTTGCCCAGGTCGTAATTGCTCGACCCGCCCATGTATCCGGGCACCAGGAACGTCCAGCACTCGTCGATGCCATAGCTCCAGGCCGTAGCATAGTCGAGGTCAAGGCCCTTGGTCTTGTTGGTGTCGTCGTTGTCTTTGACCAAATCAGAGTGTCCTCCGCGCATAGTTTCCTCGGCATATTCGAAGTTGGCGAACGTGGCCGCCGTACCCGTACCCACACCTATGGTGAGGGATGCAAGGGCTATGATGCAATTGATGCCGAAGGCGCGCCATGCTTTGCTTCTGATGGTCAGACACAGCTCGGCAATGCCGAAAGCGGCAAAGATAAAGCAGACATAATAGGCCATTTGCGGATGCGGATAGAAGCCCGCCATCGTGCCCAGCAAAGAGAGCACGACACCCGTCTTGCGATGTCCGTGGAAAATCAGATAGAAGCCGGCCAAAGCCATCGACATCAGGGCCAAAGTGGACGTCTTGCCATGATGGTTGGCGGCTATGATGATAAAGAAATAGCTGCTAAAAGCGATGGCCAGAGCGCCTGCGATGCTCAGCCACTTGTCGACCTTCATGCTGCGCAGGAGGGCAAAGAACCCGATGCAGTAGATGAGCACGATGGCCGCCACATTGCGATGACCCGACTGGAGCGTGAGGCGTATCGGGTTGATAAAGCGATTGGCCAGATACTGGCCTCCGCCTATCTGGTAGTTGGGCATGCCCGAAAACATCGAGCCGGTCCAGAACGAACTTTCGCCCGTGGTGCTCGTATACTCGACGGCTTCCTGCACGGCAGCCCTGCCCTGCACACCATCGCTCGAAGCAATCACCTTGCCATCGAGGGCGGGCGACATATAGATGCAGGCCACTGCTACAAATACGACAAGTGCCAAAATGTATGGCCAAAGTTTCTTGAGGATATTCATAATTGTTGTTTTTATATTCTGTCTTATTGTTTTATATTCTATCTTATTGTTATATTCTATCTTATCTAATTTTATATCTATCTTATCGTTGTAAGATGTTATTTCTTCGCCTTCTTGAATTTTGACATCAGCTTGCGTGGCCAACCCGCGATGCGTTGCGGAATCTTGACGCCCCAGCGGGCCACGCCATTGCAGGCAAAGGCGCACTTGTCGGCCACTCCAAACTTGGGGCGCGACAGAGAGCGCTCGCGATAAGCCTCGTCTATGATGCGGTCTATACGCGTCGTGTGGTCCGAACCCGTAGTGTTGCCCTCAAAGAGATAACTCAACACCGAGGGGCGATAGAAGCGCGCGAACCACGTGTGCATGACGAAATCCCTTCCTTCGGGAGTGGCGATAACCGTAGTGATTCGGTCGTTGTGCTTGTGGGCCGACACATAATAAGTCTGATTCGGGAATGCCGCCAATAGCCATCGGAAGAAGGGATAGTAAGGTTCAAGGCACCCTACGGTGCGCTCTTTGGCCAATTGCGCCGGCATCACCCCCGCCTCCCACTTGGTGCGGATGAGTTCGAGGTTGAAGACATTGAAGAACGGATTGGTCACCTCGGGCGCACCTCTGCGCATCATACCCGGACCCGCATCCGGACACCCCACGTTGACGTAACCCTCGCGCAGCGCCATCTCGGCCATATCGAGCACAGCGTTGAGGTCAGAGACAAAGGCGTCTTCGTCGACGTTGATTGCCACATCGCACTCCTTGTCGTCGAGCATGGCATAGAAATAGCCGTCGGCCGTCCGGTCGGTCAAACGCACGCACGGATAGCCGGCCTGCCTGTACAGAGCCGACGAGAGCCGATAGAGTTCGAGCGAAAACGAGCGGCAGAAGAACTTCACCCTCTTTCCGGCCAAAAGGGGTCTTGCGCACTCCGGGGAACTGGAGATTGCAGACTTCTTGGATGAAGACTCGGAGGAAGCAGCATGACCCGGAGCGGGCTTGAGGCTCCCTATCGACTCGAGCAGACGACCATACGCCTTGGCGCTGGCCTGCATAGAGTAGTGGTCGAGGTACAGCTGGCGGGAGTAGGCATTGAAGCGTGGACGCGGCGAGGAGACAAAGTTCTGGAGGGCCGCGACGAAGTCATCGGCGGAGTTGCACATCGCACCGATGCGGTCGTAGTCGCCCTCATAGCCCTCAAAGGCTTCGCGTGTGCCAAGGATATTCTTTCCGAACATCAGGCTCTCGCACGTCTTGACCTTCATCCCCGAACCGCTGAAGATGGGCAAAACCATCAGGTCGGCATCCTCAAGGTAAGGCCGAAGGTCGGGAGCGTCGCTCACCACCTCGATGTCCTTGAGTTCGGGGGCTTCGGCCTTGAGCCGTGCCATCCCCTTGCCCACCACGAGCATCTCGATATCGACGTGCGGCAGGACGTTGCGTACGAACCAAAGTATGCCGTAGTTATTGGGCGGGAAGTACGTACCCAGGAAGAGGCAACGCGGACGAGTGCGGGTCATCACGGGCTTTGTCTCTGCACTCGGCTCTTCACTCGGCTCTCCTACACGGTCTTCGGCTCTCGGCTCACCTGATTGAACCTCCACACTCGGCTTTTCGGATTGGTCTTCGGTGCTCGTCTCCCCCAGCCTATCGGCCATTGAGACGGAAATCAGCGCATCGGCCTTGCGTCCGTATAGCGTCTGCAGGGTTTGGGCGTCACGTCCGTTGATGGCTAACACATAGTCCGCATACCGGCAGGAATAAGCGTCGTTGCGTGCCACGCAGCGCATAAAGACACTCTTGCCGGGGATGTGTCCAAGTTTGGCGTCAAAGTAGATGGTCTCGACATTGTGGAAATAGACCATTATGCGCCCCTGGTAGCCCGCTTCCTTGAGTTGTTTGGCCACGATGCCGAAGAGGCTCCGGTCTATGAAGACGATGTCGTAAGGTGCTAGGCAAGTGCGTTTGTCCGAAGTATGGTCTTTAGCCAAAGCGCTTTCTTTTTCCGAAGCAATGCGTTTGTCCGAAGCAATGCATTTTTCCGAAGCAATGCGTTTGTCCGAAGCATTCGCGTCGTGCTCCAAAGCTTGCTCGCCCTTAGCAATACGCACGATGGAGCGCACGCGTGCGGGGGTCAACCCATAATAGTAGCCGAAGGGCGTGAAGAAGACACCCTTGGCATAGCCCCAGAGGGTTTTCTTCCTGTACTCGTCGTGCACATAGAACGAGTCGACGTTTTCCTTGCCCAGGAGATTGCAGAGTTGGGTATAGTTGCGAACGCTCACCTGGCCCCCTCCCTCGAGAGTGCCTTTGCTGCGCTTGTACCATATAAACAGCAACCTTGCCATATTGTACTTCTTGTTTTGTATGCGTGCCGACACTTACTCCTGATACCCTACGTCGCCGTCCTTGCCATCCAGAAGGCACATCGTGGCGTGTGTGCGCCGATGCTCCTTGTCCGGTATCTGCATATAGTTGCCATAGACGTCGGCCATGCGTCGGTCCGGATGGGCGGGCGCCATAAACATATGGCCCTCGAATTCTATTTCCGAGAGCGGGAAGAGGTCTTCGCGCTTGGTCAGATAGCCCTTACCATAACGCCGCTCCGGCATGATGCAGTACTTTCCGCTTTTGCCGAAGACGTAGAGCAGGCGGAAGAGGCCCTTGTGCCACACGTACGAAAAGGGGTAGAGCATGTAGCACACGATATTGTGCAGATTGACCAGTTGCGGGAAGTGGAAGAAGCCGAAGGAGAAGGCGATGCGGCGCGAGATATAGCGATAGACGGGATGGGGCACGTTGGGGTACTCGATGGCCTTGTACACGTCAACAAAGACGCCCTTATTGTAGTCGCGCCGATACGTATCGTAGTCGTTGAGGAACACCGATTGGCGATCCCTCACCTTGATCATGCCGCCACCCATTCCGGCCTTGGGGTCCGACTCGGGCGTCTGCACGAAGAGCCATTCGGGCAATTCGCGGGTGCAGACCTCCACAAACTTGTCAAACTCCTCTGCCGGGATGCAGATGTCCATATCGTCGTCCCAGGGCACAAACCCCTTGTGGCGCACTGCTCCGAGCAGGGTGCCGAAGTCAATCCAATACCGGATGCCGTTGCGCCGGCACACCTTGTCTATCTCCACAAGTATCTCCGTCATCCGAAGTTGCAAGGCGCGCAGGTTGCCGGTGGCTTGAGGCAATTGTTGTTCCATATCTTGTATTATCTGAAAATTTCTATTCTCTTTTCGATGGTCAAAGCGCCAGGACAGGCTCCATCTTGATAATCATCCCGACCAAAGCTTCGACAAGGCCTTATTCCGATAATCATCCCGGCCAAAGCACAAACGAAGCCTTATCGCTATGGTTGTCTGAGCAATGGCCAAAGCATCGGGTCAGTCCTTATTGCGATGGTAGTGATGGAACATACGCTCCGTCATCTGCCATTTCTCGTCGCTCTTGGCGTTGGGGTCACAACCCTGGTAGGCGGCCACAAAGGCCTCCCATTCCGCTTGGCGCGGCAATGTGGCGAGTCGTGCCATGGCCTTGTCCCAATCGAAGTCGGCTTCCGTCTCGACGATCATCACGAGGTGGTTGTCCTTTCGGTAAATCTCCATCTCGAGGATGCCTACCTCACGTTGCCCCTCCTCTATCTCCGGCCAGAACACCTCGGCCGAATGGCAATGGCAGTACTTGCGTATGAGTTCGGCATCGTTGGTGATGTCGAGTATCTGGACGTATCTTTTGGTGGGCTGGTCAAATTTGACCACTTGAACTCCTTGAGACATGAATGTGTTATGTTTTACGTTTTATGTTTTACGTTTTATGTTTTATGTTTTACGTTTTATGT
>CAVFPF010000084.1:0-5291 GCA_963624265.1 bacterium
AAAAAACACACCCGTGCTCCATTGGGGAAGACGGGTGTGTGGGTTGGAAAAATTCAATATAGCCAGAACGGCGAGCGCGGGACTTAGGTGTGGTGCACGCGGTCTTTGAGCTCGGCCAGCTTGCCGGAGTTCCAGCGCTCGGTGGTGCCGACCAGGTAGCCGGTGATGCGCTGCAGCTTGTCGATGTGCGTCGAACCGCACTCTGGGCAGCACGCTTCGCCCTCGATGGCATCTTCGTGGCCGCAGTCCATGCAGCGGTTGCGGTTGTGGTTGACCGAACCGTAACCCATGTTGAGCTGGTCCATGAGGTCGACCACCTTCATGATGGTATCGGGGTTGTGGGTGGCGTCGCCGTCAATCTCGACATAGAAGATGTGGCCGCCGCGCGTGAGGTCGTGATAGGGCGCCTCGACTTCGGCCTTGTGACGGATGCTGCACTTGTAGTAGACCGGCACGTGGTTGGAGTTGGTGTAGTAGTCCTTGTCGGTCACGCCCGGAATGATGCCGTAGCGCTTCTTGTCGATGCGCGTGAAGCGGCCTGCGAGACCTTCGGCGGGCGTGGCGAGGATGGAATAGTTGTGCTGGTAGCGCTCGCTGAACTCGTCGGCCTTCTTCTTCATGAAACCCACAATCTTGAGACCGAGCTTCTGCGCCTCGTCGCTCTCGCCATGGTGCTTGCCGGTCAGGGCGATAAGGGCTTCGGCCAAACCGATGAAGCCGATGCCGAGTGTGCCCTGGTTGAGCACCGACTCGACCTTGTCGTCGGGACCGAGCTTCTCGGCGCCGGCCCAAAGGCACGACATGACGAGCGGGAACTGCTTGGCCAAAGCCGTCTTCTGGAACTCGAAGCGCTGGTCAAGCTGCTTGGCCACCAGCTCGCACATCTCGTTGAGACGGAGCATGAAGACGTCGATGCGCTTCTCGACCGTAGGCTCTGACATGCTCTCGATGGCCAGGGCTACGATGTTGATGGTCGTGAACGAAAGGTTGCCGCGCCCGATGGAGGTCTTGGCGCCGAAGCGGTTCTCGAAGACACGCGTGCGGCAGCCCATCGTGGCGACCTCGTACTTGTAGCGGTCGGGGTCGGTAGGCGTCCAGTCTTCGTGATAGTTGAACGTGGCGTCGAGGTTGAGGAAGTTGGGGAAGAAACGGCGTGCCGACACCTTGCAGGCCAGAGAGTAGAGGTCGTAGTTCGGGTCGGATGGCAGATAGTTGACACCCCTCTTCTTCTTCCAGATCTGGATGGGGAAGATGGCGGTCGAGTGGTTGCCGACGCCCTCGTAGGTAGAGTGCAAGAGTTCGCGCATCACGCAGCGACCCTCAGCGCTGGTGTCGGTGCCGTAGTTGACGCTCGAGAAGACGACCTGATTGCCGCCGCGGCTGTGGATGGTGTTCATGTTGTGGATGAAGGCTTCCATGGCCTGGTGCACACGCGACACGGTGCGGTTGACGGCCTGCTGCACCACGCGCTCGTCGCCTGTCAGTCCGTCGAGCGGCTTCTTGAGGTAGTCTTTGAGCTCGATGTTGAGCAGGTGGCTGTAGTCCTTGCCGTCGTAGTCCTCGATGACAGCGATTTCCTCTTGGTAAGACATGCGCACATAGGGGGCGAAGTAGAAGTCGAGAGCCGGAATGGCCTGGCCGCCGTGCATCTCGTTCTGGGCAGTCTCGAGGCTGATGCAGGCCTGCACCGAGGCGGTTTCGATGCGCTTGGCGGGACGGCTCTCGGCATGGGCGGCCTTGAGGCCGTGCTGCAGGATGGTGTTGAGCGGATGCTGCACGCAAGTCAGCGACTTGGTGGGATAGTAGTCCTTGTCGTGGATGTGGATGTAGCCTTTCTTGACGGCATCGCGCACGTCTTCGCTGAGCAAATAGTCGTCGACGAAGGGTTTGGTCGACTCGCTCGCGAACTTCATCATCATGCCGGCGGGAGTGTCGGCGTTCATGTTGGCGTTCTCGCGGGTGATGTCGTTGTTCTTGGCACCGATAATCGACTCGAAAATCTCGCGGGTCTTGGCCTTGCGGGCCACGCTGCGCGCATTGCGATAGGAGATGTAGACGCGGGCCACCTCCTTGCGCTCTGAGTTCATGAGGGCTTCCTCGACCTTGTCCTGGATGTCTTCGACACGCATAAGGGCAGTGCCCTCTTTGGCGACTTGGTCGGCTATGGTGGCTGCCAAAACGGCATCGACGCCCTTCTCGGTCGTCACCATGGCCTTGCGGATAGCATCTTCAATCTTGTTGAAGTTGAAATCGACGGTTCGTCCGTCCCTCTTGATAACTTTCTGTATCATGGTTGTTTTGCGGGGTTTGTGATATGGTTGCTTTTTTTGTATTTATATGTGACAAAAAGGAGTTTTTGACGCAAAATACTAAAATCGTGGGCAAATTTAGCGACTATTTCTCAACTGGACAAATCATTTTTTCTATCTTTGCATTGATAAAATTCAATAATGTTAGTCTGACGACATTCTTTCCCCGACAAAAAAAGGAACGTAATGACTTTTCAGCAACTGGAATACATAGTAGCTGTCGACAAGTCCCGACACTTCGTCAAAGCCGCAACACAATGTGGCGTGACGCAGTCGACCCTGAGCTCTACCATCAAGAATCTGGAGCAGGAGATTGATGTCATCATCTTCGACCGGTCGAAGCACCCGATTGAGCCCACGCCTATGGGCAAGCGCATCATTCAGCAGGCCGAAATCATCTTGCACAACTCGGCCCAGCTGCGCGAGATGGTGGAGAGCGAAAGGGACGAAGAGCGCGGCAAGTTGCTCATCGGCATGATTCCGTCGGTGGCGCCGGTCATCTTCCCCTCGTTCAGCCGCATGGTGCGGCAGGAATGCCCATCCATCGAGTCGCATCTGGTCGAAGACGGTCCCTCTGACCTCATCGGCAAGCTGCACCGCTCGGAGATTGACATCGCCATCGTGGTCGACACCGACACGCACAACTCGAACCTGCTGACCATCGACCTCTGGACGGAACGCTTCGTGCTCTATGCCTCCAGCCGAAACCGGCTCTTCGGCCTGCGCAACATCCGCATCGACGACCTCAAGGACGGCCAGATGTGGACGCTACGCTCCTTCCACGACCGCTATCCGCAGCTCACCGACGTGACGCACCAGCAGAGTCTCTACCACAACTACCTCGACACGGGCGGACTCTACACGCTCGTCCAGGCCGTCGACATCAATGCCGGCTACACGCTCCTGCCCGAAACCTTCGCCAACACGCTCTCCGCCGAGCAGAGGCAAGGCATCAGCCGCATCAACAGCGGCCGCTTCTTCCGCACCGTGACGCTCGCCATGCGCGGCGACTACATGCGCGAGCGCATGCTCAACATCGTGACCGGAGCCGTGAAGCGCATCATCCCCAAGGAACTTCTCGCCACACGGCTCGCCAACTTCGACAAAGTCAAATTATGATAAAGCAGTTCTTCTCTGTCATGGGCCGATATGTCAGACCCTACAAGAAATATCTGGCATGGTCCGTCATCCTCAACTTCGTCAGCCAATGGCTGAGCGTATTCTCGTTTGCAGCCATCGTGCCGATACTGCAGATCCTCTTCCAAGTGGACCACAACGTCTACGAGTATCAGGAGCTCTCGCTCGACAAGGACGTCATCATCAACGACGCCTACTGGCTCACCCAACAGCTGATAGCCGAGCACGGACAGTTTAAGGTGCTGCTGATGATGGGCATCATTCTGATTGTCATGACCTTGCTCCGCACGGGCTCTTACTTCGCCTCGTCGGCCATCATGATACCGTTCCGCACGGGCGTGGTGCGCGACATCCGCGTGCAGATGTACGACAAGGTGCTGCGCCTGCCGATGGCCTTCTTCAGCGAGGAACGCAAGGGCGACATCGTGGCCCGCATGAGCTCGGACGTGCAGATGGTGGAGCACAGCCTCACCTCGTCGGTCGACATGCTCATCAAGAACCCCATCGCCATACTGGTCTGCTTCATCACGCTCTTCTTCATCAGCTGGCAACTCACCCTGGTGGTTCTGCTCACGGCTCCCGTCATGGTCTGGGCTATGGGCACGGTGACCCGCAAACTGAAGCGCAAGTCGCGCTTCGTGCAGGAACAATGGGGTCAGATCATGACCGAACTCGACGAGACGCTGGGCGGCCTGCGCGTCATCAAGGCGTTTATTGCCGAGCGAAAGATGCTGGCCCGCTTCGTCAAGACCAACGACACGTACCGCGACGCTTCGGGCAGCGTCTCGACACGCCAGGCTTCGGCTCACCCGATGAGCGAATTTATGGGCACGGGCATCATCGTCTTCGTCCTCTGGATAGGCGGTTACTTCATCCTGCACGACTATAACATGGATGCCGCCATGTTTATCTACTATCTGGTCATCCTCTACACGGTCATCAACCCAATCAAGGAATTCAGCAAGTCGTTCTACAACGTGCCGCAAGGACTCGCCTCGATGGACCGCATCGACATGATTCTCAACGCCGTCAACCCCATCACCGACCCCGCCGAGCCGAAACGGCTTGACTCGTTCGAGGAAGGACTGGAAGTGCGCAACGTGAGCTTCGCCTATGCCGGCGGCGACGGACGCAAGGTGCTCAAGAACGTCAGCCTCAAAATACCCAAGGGCAAAACCATAGCCCTGGTGGGACAGTCCGGCTCGGGCAAGTCTACTCTCGTCGACCTCTTCCCCCGCTACCACGACGTGAAGGAAGGCGAAATCCTCATCGACGGCAAGAACATCAAGGACGTGCGCATCGCCGACCTCCGCTCGCTCATCGGCAATGTCAACCAGGAGGCAATCCTCTTCAACGACACGTTCTACAACAACATCACCTTCGGCGTCGAGGGCGCCACAATGGAACAGGTCGTCGCCGCAGCCAAGATAGCCAACGCCCACGACTTTATCATGGAGAGCGAAAACGGCTACGACACCATGATCGGCGACCGCGGCGGCCGCTTGTCGGGCGGACAAAGGCAACGCATCTCCATCGCACGCGCCATACTCAAGAACCCGCCGATTCTCATCCTCGACGAAGCTACCTCCGCCCTCGACACCGAGTCGGAACGCCTCGTGCAGGAAGCCCTGGAACGCCTCATGAAGTCGCGTACCACCATCGCCATCGCCCACCGGCTCTCGACCATCAAGAACGCCGACGAAATCTGCGTGCTCTATGAGGGCGAAATCGTGGAGCGCGGTACGCACGAAGAGCTGATTGCCAAAGGCGGCTACTACAAGCGCCTCAACGATATGCAGAGCCTATAAAGGCTTCTGATTAGAAAGAAACCTATATGGAAAGAAG
>CAVFPF010000084.1:5308-11187 GCA_963624265.1 bacterium
CTATATTATAATAAAGTCCAGACTTTCCGGGAAACAGGAAGCAATGGCTTTTGGAAATAGAAAGCGATGGCTATTGATATAGTTAATAGAAAGCGAAAACTGTTTTTGTAACAGTTCAGAATAGATACTATTTTTGTAATAGTTCATATTAAATGTAGAAAGCGAGGATAAAATGCGTATAGATATCATCACGGTTCTGCCCGAACTGCTCGAAAGCCCCCTCAACCAAAGCATACTCAAGCGGGCGCAGGCCAAAGGTCTGGTCGAAATCCACGTGCACAACCTGCGCGACTGGAGCACCGACCTCAAGCGCCGCAGCGTGGACGACTATGCCTTCGGTGGTTCGGCTGGTATGGTCATACAGTGCGAACCCGTTGACCGCTGCATCACGGAACTCAAGTCGAAGTGCCACTACGACGAGGTCATCTTCGTCACCCCCGACGGCGAGCAATTCAACCAGCACATGGCCAACGACCTCTCGATGTGCGACAACATCATCATTCTCTGCGGACACTATAAGGGCATCGACCAACGCATACGCGAGCACCTCATCACCAAGGAAATCACTATCGGCGACTATGTGCTCACGGGCGGCGAACTCCCCGCAGCCATCATTGCCGATGCCGTGGTGCGCGTCATTCCCGGAGCTATCGGCGATGAGCAGTCGGCCCTTTCCGACTCGTTCCAGGACGACCTGCTCGCCCCTCCCGTCTACACCCGCCCTTCGGTCTACACCTCCCTCAACGGCGAGGAATGGACCGTGCCCGAAATTCTCCTCTCCGGCCACGACCGCAAGATACGGGAATGGGAACACGACCAGGCCGTGGAACGTACGCTCCGGCTTCGCCCCGACCTGCTGAAGGACGAAGAGTGAGCACGAAACCATATAAGAAAAAAGAAACACCATGTATACCATCGAAGACTTCAAGAATAGGAATACCGAAGACCAGGCCAGCCTCACGGCAGCATTGGCTTGGGCATCAATGAAATACTATATCGACAATGACCCGCCGATGTCGGACTTCGAGTTTGACATGGAGTACAAACAACTGCAGCGCCTCGAGGCCGAGAGCGGGCACGTGCTGGAGGGCAGCCCAACGCAACGTGTGGGTTCTGACCTGCAAGGCGGATTCGAGAAGCACCGGCACATCATCCCGATGCAGAGCATAGAGAATGTGTACAGCGACGGCGAACTGCAAGAGTGGCTGGCCTCGACCACGGCACAGCTGCAGGCTGCCTTCCCGGGCGAAAAGGTCTCGTACACCTACGAACCCAAGTACGACGGACTCTCCATCTCGCTCATCTACACCGACGGAGTGCTGACCGATGCGGTGACGCGAGGCAACCAGATTGAGGGCGAATCGGTCATCGCCAACGTGAAGACCATCTACAACGTCCCGCAACGGCTTTCTCTGGTCCAGACTCACGCATCCGGAACTTCGGCCTTAACTCTTGGTTCGGCAACTACGCCTTCGGGAGCTTCGGCCTTGACTTCGGGTTCAAGTCTGGCTGAAGACCTCTTTGCCCAAGAAGCCTCCGCCCCTACCCTCACCTTGCCGCACCTCCTGGACGTGCGCGGAGAAGTGCTGATGCCGCAAGGAGCCTTCGACCGGCTCAATGCCGAGAAGGTGGCCAATGGCGAGAAACCATTTGCCAACAAGCGCAACGCCGCCTCGGGAAGCTTGAAGCAACTGGACCCGAAGGTCACGGCACGACGCGGACTGATGGTCAACACCTACGCGGCCTATTCGACCGACACGGAATGGCAGGACAAGTACATGCCGTCGCAGGAAGCAACACTCGCACTGCTCGACCGGCTCGGCTTCAGCCACTACCGCGAGAGCCGGGCTTACGACGACATCGGCGAACTGACGGCAGCCATCAATGCCTTCAACGAAATACGGACCAGCCACAGCCTGCCCTACGACTGCGACGGCGTGGTCGTCAAGGTCAACGTGCGCCGGCAACAGAACTACCTCGGGCTCAACACGACATTCCCCAACTGGTGCAAGGCCCGCAAGTTCCCGCAAGAGGCGCAGAGCACCATGATACGCAGCGTGACGTTCCAGGTGGGCATGACCGGCCATATCACCCCCGTCGCCGAACTCGACCCGACAGCCATTGCCGGCAGCATCGTGTCGAGAGCCACCCTCAACAACGAGAGCTACATCCGCCAGCTGCATCTCACCGTCGGCAGCTATGTCTTCGTGCAAAAGGCCGGCGAAGTCATACCGCAAGTGACGGGTCTCGACGAAGTGCGCAATGCGGCAGAAGAAGTCACCGGCACCGCCGACATTACGTTCCCCTCTGTGTGCCCCTGCTGCGCGACGGCACTCAAGAAGAAGGGCGAATACTGGATTTGCCCCAACCGCAAGTGCAAAGAGCAGGCCGTGCAACGGCTCGAGTACTGGTGCGGCAAGGACTGCGCCAACATCAAGGGCCTTGGCCCAAACGTCCTCTCTGACCTCTACGACAAGCTGCACATCACGTCGGTCAACGACCTCTACCGCGTCTTCGTGACCAATGCGGAGCAGTTCTGCCCTGACATCTTCTACCCCGACTATGTGTGCTACCTGCAGGCGCAACTGGGTGAAGGCTATGCGGAGAAAAGCATACGTCAGATGCTCGACGGCATTCAGCAGAGCGTCAAGACGCTGACTCTCGACCGCATCATCGGAGGTCTCGGCATAGACGGCATTGGCAAAATCACGGGCCGGGCTTTGGCCGAACACTTTTCCCTGCTCGACGCTTTCCGCCACGCCACGTCCGATGACTTGCTGCTCATTGAAGGCATCGGCGAGATTACGGCCAAAAACATCCTCGAAGCCGACCTCTCCGACTACTCTTGCCTGTGGGAGGGAAAGATTCCGTTCAACATCACATACACAGCCGCCCGCAAGCTAAGCGACGGCCTCGCCGGACTTACCGTCATCTTTACGGGCACCAGCTATCGCTTCAAGCGGGAGGAAATCAAGGAGTTCTTTATCGGACACGGCGCCAAGTACGTTGGCTCTGTCTCGGGCAAAGTCGACTATGTCATCACGGGCGAAGCTCCCGGTCAGAACAAAATAGACAAGGCACGCCAACTCGGCGTGCCCGTCATCGCAGAGCGCGACTTCTATGACAAGTTCGGTCTGCTGGAAGATTAAACTGCAGTTTGCGTCAGCAATAGTAATACATAAGTCTGCGCCGCCGGTAAGATTTCTTGAGCGCAGAGAAGTAGTAGAGGGCGTTCTTCTGGCAATAGCAAACGAAGATACTGCTGAACTCAGGGTCTTTGCTACCTGAATTGACTTTGGCCTTGGTGAAATGCCAGTCGCCGTCGCATGTGGTGCGCAGGCAATCGAGCACACTGGCCGGCGTGCAGCCCATCTCTCTGAAGTAGGCACAGATGTCGTGTACGTAAGCCAGGATGCCGGTCGGAATGCCTTCGAAAGGCTTCGGCTTGCTCTCTCCCACCACAATCGGTTCGGGGTTCGTGCCGGGCAATATCTCGACCTGCGAAGGCGCAGCTCCGGACACCCTCCGTATGGAGCCGTCGAGTATGGCGTACTCACAGGGTTTGCGCACATAGCTGTCGTCGAGCACTATCTCACCCCAACCCTCAACAGGCATGCTACAACTTCTGCGTGCCAGAAGACGGGAGTGGCGGATGGTGAGCCGATTGTCACCGCTGCCCACAAAACTGCATCTGGTGCCAGACAAAGTGCAATCCTCAATCGTCACGTCGGCTGAAGCCGTAATCAGCTGCGATACCGAATTGGCGCATATACAGCCATCGTACCTTCCCCTGAATGTGGTTCGACCTTCAAGCACAAAACCGTACATGAACCTTCCGCCGGAGTTCCCGACGTGATTGCAGCCACGCACCTCGACAGTCAGACCATCTATGCTCGACCGTATCATTTCTCCGTTTCCGCTATAGACCACACCGTCGAGCACAAGGGTTTTGCTGTCGGGCTGATAGGTCAAGGTGCCGGAAGTGATGCCTGGGAACGACGACAAGCAGGTGAAGTTGCGCTCAGTAACTTCCTTGCCGCCTATCGAGAGGCCCAGCTTGACATCGGGGGTAATGACAAAGTAAGACAACGCGCCCGCAGATGCTGAAGCGAGTGTCTGGGTGGCTGTAGTCCAGGCATCGGGCGAAGAGTCGGAGGATTGGGCACTGACGGACTCCACGCTCTTAAGGCGAAGACCATTGGCCTTTGCATTTTCCCTCGTTGCATGGCCCACCATCATATCGTGAGGCACAAAGATGTGGCAGTTGTCGAACGAAATGGAAGACGGCTTCCCCTTTTGCCCCAAAACCATATTGGCAGCCATAGGAAAGGAGACAAGACCCAAACGGCCGTCAGCCTCACACCGGAATGTCGTGTGGGCAGACAAGGTGAGTGCGCCAATTCTGTCCAGGCGGTTCTCGCCTCGGATGATGACAGACAATCCCTCGACCCCGGAAACGATGTCGGATGTGGCAACCACTCCGTCGAGTGTCAGACTCCGTGCCGCATAGTCGTAAGAAACCGAGCCTTGCGTCATGCCGGGATAAGAAACCGGAGCATCGTCGTACTTTGTCAGTTGCCGACCGCCAATCCATAGGTCACTGTATCCGGCAATGCCGTCCTCGATGGCACGAACCTCGGCAAACTTGCGCTTGTCGTAATAGGGGCCTGTAGCCTTGTAGCGCGCCAAAGCCTCACGGGGCACATAGAGCACAGAACCACGGAATTGCTTGGCAAAGTGCTTGCCATCGAGCAGCGCAACTTCTGGCGACCGCATCACCAGGACGGGAAGTTTTGTGGAAATGCCGCTGTTAAGACATTCCAGCGTGGACGGAAAATCGACAATCTGCAGTTCGCTCTTGGCATTGTTGTAGCCATGCACCAGGCGGAAGCCCTCGGGCAAGGTAACCTGCCTGCAGTGCCGGGTGTTTCCGTATGCATCGGCCTGCATGATGGCAGTGCCCTCCATCACCCGGTGATGGCGCAACTTTCCGCCTCGGGGGAAGGTGAGCAGCATATTGCCAGTCACCGTCCTTGCTTTGCCGCTGGGCAACATGTATTCGTGGGTTTGGTCACGCTGATAGAGCGCACCGGCTGCATCGGAGAGATAAACAGGGTTGTCTGGATGAACCACAATGCACTCCAGCCCGTCGCTGTAGTTGAGGTCCGTATAGTCAAGGTTCACCATCGACTGGGGAATGACGACACAACGGAACTCCGGCCTCGGCTTGCGGCTGGCTATCGACAGAGGGGCAATGCCCACGAGACCTTCTCTCAGCACGAGCGTGTCGGTCTGCAGGTGGCCGTTGTAGCCCACTACCCAACCTTTCCACTCCACAAGACCTGCGGGTTGCTCGTTGAGCCACTTCGTGTCGCTCAAGACGCACGCCCCCACCTCCTGAAGCACGTCAGGTCCGCCCGTGATGGTGCCGAGATTGACGCACCCCGCAAAGCTGCCGCAATGCGTAAGTCCCGACGGCAGGCGTATGGACGTGATGTCGGGATTGTTGTACCACCCCGAGTGATAGGAGCTGGACAGGTGCGTCACCGTGTAGATATCGTCTTTGTAACGGATAGCATCGGGGAAGACGACAGCCCCCGAGGCATTGTCCAACTTGGAGACCTGGGCCGTCTTGGCTTCGAGGTCCACGCTAAAGGTGTAGTCGCCGATGACCACGGACTGCGTAAAATCCGCAATGGCACCCTGCGGGCATGTCATTGCCAGCAGGAGTGCCATTGTTTTGGTCAAGGATATGACTTTGAACTCTCTCATACTTTCACCGGAACTGAAGTGCAACTTGCTCCGGCCCTTCGCTACTTGCGAAGTGGAGTATAAGTGGGGGGGGTGGAATTGTGTGCGGGTCCATAACAATATCCTGT
>CAVFPF010000085.1:0-5004 GCA_963624265.1 bacterium
GTTATGGTCAGCAATGCCAACGCAAAACGCATAACGTAAAACGGCAACTTACGGCTTGACGAGAATCTTCTTGCCTCTCGTTACTACCAGCCCGGCGTAGTGGTCGCCGACGGGACGGCCCAGGAGGTCGTAGTAGCGGACAGAGGGAGCGGAGTCAGCGGGGATGGCGCTGAGCGACGAGGTCGGGCCATTGGGCAGCACCGTGCCGTCGAAGTAGCCGACCAGCGAAGAGTGATACTGCTCGAGAGCCGTCTTGAGCGCGGTGATAACGGACTGGTTGGTGTCTTGCGTGGCATTGTCGAACGTCCACGTGAAGTCGCCGTGCTGGCAGCGCCCTGCCCCGTAAGCGCCGGTGACGATGGCGGGCACGTCGAGCGGGTCGTCGGGGGCAGAAACGTACATGCTGCTGTCGGTGTCGAAGTTACTGTAGGCCACACCGCCTTTGACGGTCACCACGCTGGCGGGCACCTGCTCAGCGCGCGACGACACGGCATAGACGTCGAAGCCCGTGGAGCTGCCGTCGAGCTGCGTGACGAGCGAAGTGGCGCCCTCCGTGTAGTTGTTCCACCACTTGGCTATGCCGCCGTTTTCGCCCGAAAGAAGACCCTTCTTGCTTTGGCCGGCGTTGACGAGATTGAGGTCCGTGCCCTGGCCCGAAGCGATGACGGGGTAGCGGCACGCGCGGAAGTAGTTGCCCTCGACGAAGGCCGACGAGTTGCACGCCAGGCCCACACCGTAGAGGCCGATGCCGTCGTAGTAGTTGTTGTAGATGTGGAAGCTGTTGCCGTTGCGGCAGCGCGGATGGCGCGAGTCGGAGTGGTCGAACCAGTTGTGGTGGTAGGTGAGCTGGTTGGCGTAGTTGGAGGTAAGGCTCTTGGCGTCGATGAGGCAGCTCTTGCCGCAGTCGTAGAGGTGGTTGTAGGCAACGGTGCAGCGCTGCGACAGCTTGATGTCAATCGAGCCGTCGCCCTTCTTCTGGTCGGAGGCGCTGCCCGTCTGCCCATAGAAGAGGTCGTTGTGGTGAAACCAACAGTGCGCGTTGTACTGCGAGATGGAGAGCGCATCGTCCATGCAGAGCATGATGCCCAGGTTGCGCACCTCGACACCGACGGCGTTGCACACATGTATGCCCATGCCCCACAGCGTGGCGTCGCAGCCCACGCCCTCGAGGGTGAGAGGCATCTCGCCATACTTTTTGTTGGCCTTGATGGAAAACCCTTCTTCGCTCGAGAGCAGCGTGTCCATGTCGGAGGCTTTGACCAAACCCACCACGCGGATGCAGAGCGCGGGCAGCGGCGAACCTTTGGCGAGGCACTTGCGGTAGCCGTCGATGATGGTCTGCAGGCCGGTGTAGGTCTGCATCTTGCCCTTATTGGGTTCGAGCATCCAGGTGACCGACAGGGTGCTGGCGTTGCGGGCATTGACGTAGAGCACGATGGCCGAATCGCGCAGGGTGCCGTCGTTGCGGTAGGCCCCCACGCCTGCCTCACCGCGGCCGTGATGGGCAAAACCCGTGCGGTCGTGGGCGCGCACCTCGAGGTCGGCGGTCTCGGCTGCATCGGCAGCGATTTCCTTCCCGTCGGCATCGAGCGGCACGACTTTCAGCCTGTAGCTGCCTGCCTTGAGGCCCAGTGCATCGGCCCGCCCGAAGGTGGGGTAACGGCGCACGAGCTCGCTGTCGAGGCGCGTCCAGGCGGCGGCTTCGGCTGCTGTTGCGCCGGTTGTTGTTGCTGCGGTGGCTGCTCCGGCTGCTGTTGCGGCTTCTTCTGCAGCGGCAACGTAGACGTGATAGCCCGACACGCCGTCGGCCAATGCCCACTCGACGTAAGCGGTCTCGAGCCAGCCACCGGCCAGCGTGATGTCGACGGGGGCGGCCGTAGCCGTGAGCGGCCACAGTGCGCCTGCGACGAGAGCAGCGAGCCAAAGGTTCTTCAGATGCTTCATATTCTTGTTTTTAATCATTTTCGTAAAGTTATTCTTCTCCCTTCAAAAAGCGGATACGCTTAAATTATCCGCGAAACAGAAATGTGTTATGTTTTACGTTGTCCGCTGCGGGTCGTGGTTTTTTTAATCCGCGGAATTTAGACGGAATTTAAACGGATTTTTCGTCAGTATCCGTGTTATCAGAATTTTATCGGAGAGTCTTGATTCACAGCGGAATATCCGTAAAATCAGTACTATCCGTGTGCGTTAAAAAATTAAAGTCTTAGACCGGAAGGCAACGTAAAACGTAAAACATAAAACGTAAAACGTTTTTCACATTACCTCCGCCGTGTGATATAGATTCCGCCGGGCTGCGGCTTGCCGACGGGTCGGCCAAGCAGGTCGTAGTACTGGACGGGGTGACCCGTAGTGTCGTCGGCCGACACACAGCGCACCGACTGAGTTCCGCCACCGGAGAGAGGCACGCGCATGTACATGTCGTAGAGGCGCACTTCGCCCGACGAAGAGGCGTTGAGCAGGCGGATGGTGAACGGTCCGTCGGGCTGCTCGCCGAGGCCGGCTTGCTCGAGCACATCCCACGCCGTGTAAGTACCCTTCGAAATCTTGCTTGTGGTGAAGCTGCCCGTAGTGCCGTCGGCCTTTTCCCACTCGATGCAGAACGTGCGGCTGCCCGTAAAGTGGAGGTTGACCTGCAGGGCGAGCACACCACCGGCAAAGTGCCACTGCAAGCCACCGCCGCTGCGGCCCATGACGACGGCGCCCTGTGTGCAACCGGCAGGCACGCTGCCCTTCTCGGTCTTGGCGGGGTCGACAGATGACGGATAAGTGGCCGAGCCGTCGACGAGCGAAAGGACGCCGCGCAGGTCGGCAGGCAGGGCCGTGATGCTGTCTTGCACGGGGTACCAGCCGCCCGTCAGCACGCGCGAGGGCGCGACGATGCGCAAGGTGCAGTGGTCGGTGACGGCTTTCGGTCCGCCTGTGGCACTGACACTGAACGTCCAGGTGCCCGTGGCGAAGACGGCGCCCGTAACGGTCAATGTCGAGTCGGCAATCACGTACTCGAGACCTTCGGGCAAGCCTTTGACCTCAAAGCCCGTGGCAGAACCGCCGTAACGGTAGACGATGGGCGCAATCGAGTCGCCCTGCGTCAGCTCCTGCGCCGTGCCGCCGCTGAGGCAGGTGAGCGTGGCCTTGACATAGGGCGTGATAGAGTCGGTGGCAGGCACGCCGTCGGTCTCGTAGGCGCCGAAGTCGGGTGCCTCGTCGTTGTAGTCGATGGTGAAGAGGTCAATCTCGTCGAGCGTGAGCCCCGCCGCTGCAGCCTCGGCAGAGGTCATGAAGCGCGAGGGGACAAAGTTGACGATGGGCTCGCCACGGTCGACCATAACGCTACTGGCCTTGAGCCGCCCGAAGCCGTTGTCAGGCAGCGAGCCGTCGGCCTGGCGCGGTGCCATAAAGTCGTCGACCTCGAGCGAGACGAACTCACTGCTGTAGTCGCTGACCTTGGGCTTCTGGCCGTCGGCGTTCTTCGCCCCTTCCTTGTAGGGCGAGCAGTGGTCGAGGGTGGTCCAGCTGTTGAAGTCGGTGTCGGGCGTCTGGCTGCCGGCCTTGCCCTCCGAGAGGAACTCATGGTTGTACTTGCGCGGCAGGAAGCCGATGCAGTTGCGGATGTACATGCCGCCGTACTGGAAGACGGTGGGGAAGCGGAAGTTGTAGTCGTTGTCCCACGCCGTGCAGTTGAGTATGTACATGCCCTCGTAGGCGTTGTTCTGGTCGAAGCCCTTGTTGAGGTTGCCGAACGAGATGCAGTTGCGCACCACATGCGCGCCCGTCGACTGCGAGAAGGCTGCGCCGCCCGCCGAGCCGCCTCCGCCGAGCTTGAAGCCGTTGCCGTTGCCCACCTCCTTGCCCGTGGCGTGGTCGTAGCCGGCATGATAGGCCCAGCAGCGGTCGATGAGGACGGGATGATAGACCATATAGAGGTCCCAGTTGTCGTCGGAATTGTCCCACGCACGGCAGCCGTGGAACTCCGTACCCGGCCCGGGGAAGAGCTTGCAGGCAAAGCCGTCGGCATCGCCGCCGTCGTCGGTGCCGTTGTAGGTGCGGGCGTCGTAGTTGTTGTACGAATCGCAGTTGATCACCACATTGCCACGGCAGTAGCGGTAGTCGGGGTTGAACTGCGGCGTGCCCGACGGCAGCTCTTTGGTCTCCTCGATGGCGAAGTCTTTGTACATGCCTATCTGCAGACCGGTGTCGTTGTTGTCGCGGAAGGTGCACTGCTCGATGATGTTGTACGAGCCTTCGACCTTCATGCCGTTGTCTTCGGCGTGGCAGAGCGTGAGGCCCTTGAAGTGCCAGTAGTTGGCCAGGTGGTTGACGTAAATGCAGCGGCCCATCTTGAACTCGTTCTGCGTGGTGTGATGCATGCCCGAGCCGTCGATGACGACCTCGCCCTCGCCGGGCACCGCCCACAAGTAGCAGCGCCGCTCGGCCGTGGTGGCTTTGGCGGGTATCTTGATGCGCTCGGTGATGACGTAGGTGCCGCCGTGCACCCAAACGGTGTCGCCCGGCTCGACGAGCTCGACGGCCTTGTGGATGGTGAGCAACGGCGCTTCGGCTGTGCCGGGGTTGAGGTCAGAGCCATCGGTGGCTACGTGGATGGAAGCCCCTGCGGGCGCTGCTGCCAGCACGGCAACGGCCGCCAGGGTCAAGGTGCAATAGAGTCGCTTGTGTTTCATATGCTAAGTTTTATAGGTCAGACTTCTGTCAATTCCGCCGCGAACGCGACGCGAATCTCTCCGAGATCGGCAAGCAAAAAGCATAAACAAAGTCCGATTGACACGGCAAAGGTAGGGATAAAATCCGAGAGTCGCGCCACTTCGCCCCTAATATTTGCCGATTCTGGCGGAATATGGCCCGATTCTGGCGGAATATGAGCCGTTTTCGAACAGAATGCAAGCCGTTTTCGGAGGAAATCTCTGCCGTTTTCGGAGAAAATCGCGCACAAAAAACACACCCGTGCTCCATTGGGGAAGACGGGTGTGTGGGTTGGAAAAATTC
>CAVFPF010000086.1:0-16738 GCA_963624265.1 bacterium
CATTATTCGTATCGGCCCGGACAAACGTTCGTAAAGGCTCGGACAAACGTTCGTATCGGCTCGGACAATTGTTCGTATAAGGCAAAACTAAGCTTCGTATTTTGGAGGATGTAAAACCAGGCTATTTCTTGATTTTGATGACGGGAGCAATGGCATTCAGGTTGTCGGCAGGCAACGTGATGGTAAGACCCTCAGCCGTGCGGGTGAATGGGACTTTGCCATAACCCAGCAACTCTACCGATTTGATTTTGTTCGGATAGAGTTCGCTGCCTTGTGCCAGCGCCTTGATGGTCGTCTTGTGGTCTGCAGGCCAGGCAAGGACAGTCACGTAAAGGGCTTTGGCAGTCTGCGTGAAACGCTTCTCGTCGGCTGACGGGTTGGTATAGGCGCCCTCGTTGAATCCCTGTGCATTGATCTTGATGTCTGATTCAGCAATAGGACCTTCGCCGAAGATGGTCCATGGGCGGGTGTCGTAGATGGCTTCCTTGTTGATGGCCATCCAGTCGCCGAACTCATTGAGAATCTTTTCCTCCTTCTCGTCGAAAGTGCCGTCGGCACGCAGTGGCACGCTGAGCAGCATATTGCCGTTCTTGCTGACCACATCGACGAGCAGTTTGGCCACTGATGCTGCCGACTTATAGCCATTGCCGGTATAGATGCTGGTATTGTAGTGCCAACCGCCGATGCAGGTGCAGGTCTGCCAGGGCTGGTCAATGATTTTGTTCGGAGCCCCTCTCTCCACATCCCAGACGAGAGCCTTGCGCTGCTCTTCGTCCAGTATCTTGCAGAGCATCACACCCTCTTCCTTCCCTTTATGGACGGCCTTGTTGTGATTGTAGAAATGAGCTGCAATCTTGAGTCCGGCATCGCTGACGGGATAGAACGGTGCCACGGTGACGTCGAAGTAGATGAGGTCAGGATTATAGCGGTTGATGGCATCGAGCGTGCGGTTATAGAAATTGGTGCAGAACTCCTGTGAAGGCATTGTTGCCCCATTGCCCCATGCCCACTGGCGATGTATCATGCCGTCAGCCCAAGTGCCCTGACTCAGCGGGTGGTTCTGTGCATAGAGGTCCTGCGGGTCATAGCCTTCCCACCATTTGCCCTTACCGTCGGCCTTGGTCAGCCAGCCGTCGTAAGGCACACCCATCTTGCTGCCGTTGCGGTCATAACGGCGTGACGGCTCATACCAGGTCCAGGCGTGATCGGCATGGAAACTGATACCGAAAGGCAGTCCGTTCTTCTTGGCGGCCTCCGCCCAACCTGCCAGGATGTCGCGCTTCGGTCCGATATTGACGGAGTTCCATGGCTGATACTTGCTTTCCCAAAGGTCGAAGTTGTCATGGTGGTTACCAAGGGCAAAGAAATACTGTGCGCCTATCTTCTTATAGAAAGCCACGAGCCGGTTAGGGTCCCAGTTCTCGGCCTTGAAGAGCGGCAATATGTCCTTGAATCCGAACTCAGACTGATGGCCGTAATGCTCGCGGTGATACCGCCAGGCTTTAGTGCCCTCCATATACATCTCGCGTGCCATCCAGTCGCCGGAGCCCTCCACGCACTGCGGTCCCCAATGGGCCCATATACCGAACTTGGCATTACGGAACCACTCCGGCACCTGATAGTTTTCGGCGAGGGACTGCCATGTAGGCTCGAACGTACCCTTCATCATTGGCTCATCCTGCTCTGAGACCGGCACAGGATAGTTCTGAGCCTGAATCACGGACGAGACCGAAAATATGGTCCAAAGTGCAAGTATTGCTTTTTTCATAAAAAAGTTGTTTGATTATTACTAACTGCGCATTCACTTAACTTGCTGCAAAGGTAGGGCAAATATCTGACACACGGTTGGATATTGTTTGCCGACAATAGCACAAAATTGAGCAAAAGTACGATGAACAATCATAAACGTTACAAATTCCTTTTATTTTTATCAAAACCGCACTCAAAACAAGAAAATTATATACCTTTGCGGCTGCATTTGCACGTTTTTTGTCACCTCATTACCAATACTAATATAAAACTTCACAATGAAAAAGAGATTACTGTTATTGACGACTCTGGCCATGGCTGCGTGCGCATCCCTACAAGGCCAGATACTGCAGACCACTGTGCAACAGGGAGAGATAGAAGGTGTGGAGCACCAGGGCCACGCACTCTACAAACGCATACCCTATGCCGAAGCACCTGTAGGCGACCTGCGGTGGAAAGCCCCCGTAGCAAAAAAAGCGTGGACTGGGGTCTACAAGTCCGACCGATGGGGCGACCAGCCACCTCAGCCCGGCGCTCCCACTCCCAACGGCGGGCAGCCAGGCATGAGCGAGGACTGTCTGTACCTCAGCGTGGAGACTCCCGCCAAGTCGAAGGACGACAAACTGCCCGTATTCGTAATGATACACGGAGGCGCGTTCCTCTCCGGTTCTTATAGCGGCACACAGGAGAGTTTCGTCAGGGAAGGCATCGTCTACTGCAGTATCGAATACCGCCTAGGCGCGTTCGGCTTCATGGCACACCCGGAACTGAGCAAGGAGACGAAAGCCGGCATCTCGGGCAACTACGGCATCCTGGACCAGATTATGGCACTGCAATGGATACACGACAACATCGCAGCCTTCGGTGGCGACCCCGACAAGGTGACGATAGCGGGCGAATCGGCCGGCGGCATATCCACCAGCATACTCTGCGCCTCCCCGCTGTGCAAAGGGCTGTTCCGCGCTGCCATCTGCGAAAGCGGCAGTTCCTTCTGGCCCGTGGCCGAAAGCCGAAACAGCAACACGGGCATACTCACCTGCAAAACTGCCGAACAGGATGGCCTGAACCTGCAAAAGGCTCTGAAGGCAAAGAACTTGAAGCAGATGCGCAAAGTGCCTTTCGAGGAGATTGTCAAAAACACACCCTACGAGACATTCTGGCCCTGTGTGGACGGCTATGCCATCACCGACGACCAGTACAAACTCTACGAGCAGGGGCTATACAACGACGTGAACGTGCTGATAGGCACCAACAGCGACGAGGGCAGTATGTTCTGCAGGCCGACCAGTGTAGAGGCTTACGAAGCCAAGATGCGGAGCGTCTACGGGACGTGGGCCGACCGTCTGCTTCAGCTCTATCCCGCCCGGACGGAAGAAGAGACCTACTATGCCCTGTCTGACATCTTCCGCGACGGCTCCTTTGCCTGGGGAACTTATGCATGGGCCAACCTGCAAAGCGCCAACGGACAGAAGAACGTCTACCTCTACTACTTTGACCAGGATGCCGGATTCTCGATGGGAAAGAGCCGGGGCGGTGCGAGCCATGTGGCCGAAATGCCATTTGTGTACGGCTACCAGTTCGGACCAAAGAAAATGACACCGACCGAGAGCCACATGTCGCAGATTATGTCGCGCTACTGGATCAACTTCACCAAGACCGGTGACCCCAACGGAGACGGTCTGCCCTATTGGACTCCCTACAGCCAGGGCCAGGCAACAGTGATGATAATGCGCAACGGCTTCCACCTCGCCCCTGTCCCCAACCAGCCGCAGATGGACTTCTTTGAGGATTTCTTCGAGGCAAAGAGGAAGTAGGGATACCGCTCCGGAAAGCCTTATCTCTTTCCGAGTCGGAAGAGCCTTGCTCCGTGGGTAGGCACAGTGACGGTGAGAGAACCCTTGACTGTGCCTACCTTCTTTTGCTGCCAGATGTCGTATACCGGCACATTCTGGTTCTTCTTATAGCCCAGCTGAGTAAGGTCGACCGTGAAGGCGTGCCCATTTGAGTCTGCCGAGGTCTGCTCGGCAAGAAGCGGATTCTGCGTGTAGACCATAAAGCGGAGTGATGTGGTAGCATGCTTCTGCCCTATGCCACTGTCATCGGCTGCCGCCATAGCCTTGAAGCCAACGACATCGAGGTCTGCGGGCAAGGTAAAGAAAAGGGCAGCATTGGCATCCATCGAGAAACCGCGGTCGTACTCCTGGCCAAGCACCTTCATCTTTCCGCCATTATCCACATTCTTGTTTTCCTCCATCTTTTTGAAGTAAGAGTCAAAGTAGCGGCGGGTGAGGTACTGGCCCGTCAGCGGAACCTCCTGCCCATTGCTGAGGACAAGAGTCGGGTTAATCCAGTCGCCGTGGTCGTAATGGTTGTTGTCACCGCCGTCATCGACAACGAGGACGAGCGTCTTCGTTCCCTGAGGCAGCTTGACATCACAGTGCACGGCATGACCGTCAGTCGTATAGGCCACAGTCTCGCTCTTGAAGACGGCATTGTCCGTCACCCAACCGGTATTGCCGCGCTGGAAGAGGGCGAGATATTTGTTGCCCGTCTTCGGATCTGTGCTCACCCAAGCCACCTGGCCTTTGTCCGTATCGTTGAACAACTGATGGGCGTCCGTGCCGTATTTGTGCATATTGTGATATTCCCCGTTCTTGAGCAGGGAGAGGGTAAAGTCGTCATTCCTGGTCATCTCTCCGCCGAAGAAAAGCGGCGAGTGGCAGATGCCCCACAGCGTCATCAATGTGTATTGTTCATCGTGGGTCAGATTCGTCCAGCGCCCCGAATCGGCCTTGCAGTAACCGGGGTCTTCCACCGTCATGGCAATCTGACCGAGCGGGAGCATATCACAGTCGGCAAAGTTGCCCGGGCGAGTGTATTTGCTCCAGAAGTCAGCCTCGTTGAACACAAGATCCACGGCGCTCCAAGAGTCCCACAGGTCATCCATCATTCGCCACTGGTTGGCCAGCTGCAGGCAGTCTTCAGCCTTGTCATATCTGGTCTTGCCCGGACTCAACGAGAGCACGATGGGCCGGCCGCATTGGTCTATCGCCTTGCGTATCATCTTTATCTCGTCCGTATAGAAGGGCCGGCTGAGATCGTCAATCTTGATAAAGTCGACGCCCCACGAAGCATAGAGGTCGAAGATGGAATTGTAGTATAGCTGACCATAGGCATTGTTGCGTATGGTGAGGTTGTCTTTCAGCCATGTACAGGCGGGAGTGGTGCTGGCATAGACACTGTCCCAAGGCGTAGTCTCGCTACCTTTCAGCTTGAAGTTCTTTTCATTGGTGACGATATATTTTGGCAGTCCGCGCATGATATGGATACCGAACTTCAGCCCCATCTTGTGCAGAGAATCAGCCATCGCCTTAAAACCTTCGTTCTTGCCATTGACCATACATGAGGGGAAGCGTGTGGGTGACGGCAGATAGCGGCCATATTCATCCAGCACGCAGTCACCGGCCCAACCGTTGTTCTTCTGGTTATACCAACCGCCGCCGCAGGAAGGGTGGTTGGCATACCAGCGGATGTCGACGACCACATATTCCCAACCGTATTTCAGCAGGTCCTGGTCAATGAGGCAATGCGCATTCTGCATGGTCAGTTGCTCGTTGACGGAAGAGTAATAACAGTCCCACGAGTTCCAGCCCATAGGAGGGGTCATTGCCCACGTCCGGAAAGTGGCCACAGAGTCTTGTCCGACCTGAGATTTGTTGCCTTTCGCCGAGGCAGACAGTGTGAATGCCGCCAATAGGGAGACGAGCATCAAGGGTTTGAATGTCTTCATAATAAATATGTTGAATGTTATTATAGGTTTTATTGTCTTTTGCCGTCCTTATATTCTGAGGGTGTAACGCCATACAAGTCTTTGAAGTACTTGCGGAAAAACACCGGGCTATTGAATCCACATTCGTAGGCCACCTCCGAGACTGAGCGGCCGCTCTCACGCAGCAAGGCCTCGGCACGACGGAGCCGTATAGTACGTATGAATTCTGTCGGAGACTGGCCCGTAAGGGCGTGAAGCTTGCGATAGAAGTGCGAGCGGTTCAGTGCCATATCGCTACTGAGGGCATCCACATTATAGTCCGAATCACCGAGATGCTGCTCCACCAGCGTCACTGCCTTTTTGATGAAGAGTTCGTCTTGCGACTTTATCTCTATTTCTTCCGGTTTCACTTTGTCAGCCTGAATAAGCATCTTGTTACGCTTGTCCTTCAGGCGTGCAAGAAGGTCCCGGCGCATATTATAAACCCTGTAACCGCCTATGACGACACTGGCAAAGAGCAGAAAATAGAATGTGTATGCCCACCATGTGCGCCAAAATGGAGGTGCAATGTCTATGGCGAGTTCCGTCACTTCACCCCATTCGCCGCTTTCGTCGCGCACCTGAACCTTGAAGGTCCGTGTGCCTGGACTTACATTGGTATAAGACACCTCGAGATTGCCGTTGACGGGCGACACCTCGCGCCAGTCATCGTCTATACCCTCCATACGATAGCGATAGATGGTCTGCTCGGGCGACATATAATTGCAGGCAGAGAATGTGAGGGTAAAGAAGTTGTTGGCGTAAGAAAGACGCAACTTGTCATCGACGATGTCGGCCAACGGCTTTTCCCTGCCCATCACGGTATAACTTGCCAGAACGGGCTTATAGGCATATATCTGTTTCGCATACTGGGTCTTGGGATAAAAGCGGATGATGCTATTGCTCGTCGTGAACCACACACCGCTTGGCTGAGAGAACAGACTCCGTCCGATTATTTCATATCCATCGTTCGAGCCCTTGACCGCATAGTGCCTTAACGCCACCTTGCCATCCTTTCCGACAGTGATACTGGCGAGCCCGTTTGCCGTGGCGACCCAATAGTCATTCTCCTCAGAGCCTTGGCAGATGGCCCGGACCGTATTGTTGTTCAAACCGCTCTCTTTGTTAACGGACAATAGCTTATGGTCTGCCGTAAGGATGTGAAGTCCATCAAGGGCGGCAAAGAGTGTATTGCCCTTCCCGTCGCAGAAGATCTGGTCGGCGCGTGTCTTTATGCCGGCTGCGGCAGGCTCAATGGCGGAAAGAATGTCCCATTTGCCATGCGTCATATCGAAACAAAGCAGATGTTCGCTTGTCTGCAGATAGATGCGATTGTGATAATAATCCACCGCACATGACCAATAGTCTGTGGGCTGATGCTGTATCTCCTGCGGTATAGGCATAACATGATACTGTTCGGTCGCGAGGTCAATATATCCGAAGTTATTTCCGCCCTGGTTGGTATAAAGTCTGTTGCCGCCGTGAACCGCACACCTTCCCTTGACCGAAGGAAGCCACTTCTTCGTATCGTCCACACCGAAGCACATTACGCCACAGTTGCTGGTCACATATATAGTTCCCAGACTGTCAGAACAGACCTGATAGAATGCACGGCCTTTCTGTCTGGTCAACAAACGGTACTGACAGGTTTTTGTGTCAAATAGATATACTGCATCAGCCGTACAATACGCAATGTTGCCGTCAGGAAGTCCGACAGAACTGCGTATCTCCTGTCCACTGTCAGGCAGAGACCATACCTGTTGTTCGTCATCATGGATATTATAATAATAGATGCCGTTGAGGAAAGTGCTTATCCACATACCGCCTTGCCAGTCTATAGTAGCATCACTGATGATGCGGTCATCGAAGGATTTGCCGGGTTGCGGCTGCTTGACAGTACTTTGCAGATGCAGGAACCGGTCATAAATCCTGATTCCCGTATGTCCGACGCTGATGATGTTCTCCATATCATCACGCAACAATCTCACGTAGTCTTGCAGAGAATCGACCACTGCCGTAAATGTCTGTGTGCCGGAATTGTAGACCGACAGTCCCTTACCCGGCATGGCTATAAGGAGATTCTGTTTGTCGAGAGGCAGCGTACAGACTGCCGAAAATGGGGCGTTCCTCCTTCCTCCTGCCAGGAGCGTTACGGACGCCGACGAAGTCAGGCACATCAGTTCACCATTAGAGAAAAATATCAGACGCTGACCATTGATGGATGCCACATGCACCGGCAACACCCTGGCAGTGATTTGCCGCTTTGACAATTTGTACACCTCTTTAGCCTCGTCCTTAAAATCATAGGCATAAAGCGTCCCGTCATTCTTGTATATATAAGCGGTAGTATCACTGTCGAAGAACAGGTCGCCGATATCAGAGCAGGCAATCCCGCATCCGCTGAGCAGGTCTGACGGCGATGCAACGAAATCGCAACGGACTTGGTCGAAGACAAACATGCGCTTATATTGCTTTATCCACAGACGATGTTGGCGGTCTTCGTAGGCTATAGTGCCGAATCCATTCAGCTGGATGTACTGTTGCGGATTGAAGTCGAGGTCATGGCTGAGCGTTCCGTCAAAGATAGAGAAGGCATCCGGATATCCGATGAGGATTGTCTTGTTGCGGAGAGGGCGCATCAACCATACTTGATTGTTGCGCAGTCCCGTCGCGACATTCAGCGGGCGGAAGTCTATCCCCTGTGCTTCGGTCGAAATCGCAGAGAGTATCAGCAACGATATAATTGCAACGGTTTTGAGCATGGATTGATAGATTGTTAGTGCAAAGTTACGTATTTTTTTGTTTAGCGACATAAAATCACTCATAATTTAACATATGCGGCATGCATTTTCGTTGCATCGATGGTATAATTCCGTTGTGCAACCATGTTGCATATCAAAAACGGTGTCAACTCAGATACCGAAGAGTCCCGCCCGTCATTTGCAATATAGTTAATTTTGCAACCGTAAAAAGCGCTCCGTCGGGGCGTCAATATAATCCGCCGAGGTAATAAGACGCAAAAAATACTCATAAAATGGGGTTAACGAACTAACTATTATTTACAGGTTGCACATCCTGCATTAGCAGCGATACAATTAAGCCTCTTGTTTTATTCTCCGGGTCTGCCGACGTCGTTTCGGCAGGCCCTTTGTCATTTCGAATTCGCAAGATAGAACATCCTCTCGGATGAAGCTACACGCAAACGAAGAATAGGCTGAAAAGGCAGCGTGCCGGCTATCGTCCAACGCCCTTACCTTCCAGTTCGAGCAGTGTGCGTTTGGCCTCCAGCCCTCCCGCAAAGCCGGTGAGGGTGTGGTCGGAACCTATGACGCGGTGACAAGGGACAATGATGCCGATGCCATTGGCGCCGATAGCTTGCGCCACGGCCCGGACACCCTTGAGGTTGTCTACCCTCAGCGCAATGTCCTTGTAGGTTCGGGTCTCGCCATAGGGGATTTCAAGCAGCGCATTCCAGACACGTTTCTGAAAGTCCGTACCAACGGGATGCAGAGGGATATCGAAGGCGCGTCGCCCACCGGCGAAGTATTCGTCCAGTTGTGCCTTTGTGCGCAGTATCACTGCCGACGGTTCTTCACGCAACTCCGCATTGAGCAAACGCACAAGCCGCCGTTTGTTCTGCTCTGCACACGGCTTCCCGTTCCAGTCGCAGAGACACAGTTCCTCCCCTACCGATGCCAGGACGATTTGTCCGCATGGAGAGTCATAATATTGCACACAGACGGGTTGCTTCATATCTGCTCATCGTTTGTCCGTAGCTGTTTTCTTTGTGCCTTTGGGTTCCGCTCCGCAGTCTTTCATACCCGCTATAGCTCCGGAAGAGATAGCCCACAGATAGATGCAGGCCACACTGCCGTATGGCGAGTATCGGCGCTGGTACTTGGCGAACAGTTCTTTGGTTATCTTCCGGTGGTGGTACAGCATACGCAAGCCCCGCTGTATACCCAAATCTCCAAAGCTCAGAATGTTAGGACGGAGCAAGGAGTGTAGCATCAGCATCTCTGCCGACCAAGTGCCGATGCCATTAAGTGCAGTTAGTTTGGCGCAGACTTCTGAGTCGCTCATCGTGCGCAGTGCCTGTATGTCGAATTCGCCGGAGAGCACCTTCTCCGCCGCTCCACGGATATACCCCACTTTCCGCAACGAGATACCGAATGCCTGCAGTTGCTCTGCCGTGATACTCATGACGGCCTCTGGCGTGATGTCGCCAAGCGCATCCTGCATCTTCCGCCAAATGGTTTCGTGTGCCTTGGTCGAAATCTGCTGCCCCACAATGGAGTGCACAAGCGCCGTGAAAAGGTTCGGAATAACCTGCCTCTTCACCACACCCAGCTGGTCAATGACTTCGCCAAGCCGTTTGTCCCGGCTCTTTAGCCAGGCTATCTCTGTTTCTCCGTATGGGAAATACTGTTCCATCTGTGTTGCTTTGATTGGTTTGACATACCTGTATTTTCTACTGCAAGGCTTTCATCGGATTGTTTGCTACATATTGCATAGGAAAGGCTGGCTCTATCCATTACTCTGCGTCCTTTTCATCACTAAGTCTGCCAACAAGACGGCTGACTCCTCCTCTTCCTTGGGCGCGTCTTTGGGTTTCCATGCCACAATGAAGCGGACAGTGGCAGAGGTGACACGATAGTCTTTCTGCTCCCATTCGGACAGTTTCCTTTGCATGTCCTTGGATAGCATGACAACATCTCTGCCCGTCGACGGTATGCAGAGGCAATGGTTGCGGTAGGCAAGGGCATCTCCGCTCCTTAGAGCGAGAATCTCTTGCTTGTAGCGCTTGGAGAATCCAAGGTTGACATCCTTGTGCGACAGTTGGAGCACGATTTCGTCCGGCATTTCATAAACGCGTTGGTCGGTGACAAAAGCATCAACGGAACGACACGTAGAGATAACCCCTGCAAAGACATTGCCGGAAAAACGGATACCGTCGTTTGTGTGGCAGGTGGTGTGGATGGAAAGTGTCTGCTTGGCACGGGTCATTGCCACATAGTATCGGCGCAGCACATCGTCGGTGTCGTGCATGGGAGCAGTAATGAGCATATACACATGGTCAAATTCCCTGCCTTTCGCCTTGTGTATGGTACTCACCACGACCTCTGCGCCTGACACGTCGCAGAAGTCCTCCACCGACGACTCGAAGATAAACTCGCTCAAGTCGCTGTAGTACTTGGTCGGATTGGTCTGCTCAAAAAGTGAGATGCAGCGTTGCAAGTATGGCAATGCCTTGCTGGTGGCATACTTTGCAAATGTCTTTTGTTTTGCCTCTTGCCAAAGTCCATCACTGATTGACGGAGACTTAAACCGCACCAACCCCGCATTGATGAGCTTGAGAAAATACTTGGTCTCTGCCAAATTCAGGAAGCGAAAACCGTCCATCGACTGAATGAGCTTGCCCTTTATGCCGCGTTTGCAAAGCAGGGCAAGCATGATGACTGCCTCTTCATTGGTCTGCGTCAAAACGCATGTAGTGCCTTTGCCATGCCGCGCGACATCTTCTACCATCGGCTCGTACATATAGCCGGAAAGATGCTGGGCAATCCGGACCATGCCGTCGTCTTTGCTCATGGAAACTATCGGCGCACTCTTGATGCGATGGCTGATGCCACGCGCAAAAGCGTTGGCGGCATCAACGATATGGCGGGCACTGCGGTAGTTGTCGGTCATCTCTACCAACTTGCCTCCGGGCACCTGACTCAGGCGGTACATGTACTGCGAGTCGGACCCGCGGAACTCGTAGATATTCTGGTCGTCATCGCCTACGGCTATCACGCGCATCTCCTCGTTGGCTTTCATCAGCGCTGACACAAGGGCAAAGTCATCCTTGCCCATATCCTGTGCCTCGTCGATGACCAGCACCGTCTTGCCTATGCGGTTCGGTTCCACTTCGCCGGCGTCAATCATTCCGGCTGCCTTTGCAACCACATCATCGGCATCATCGAGATTGCCGATTCTGCCCAACAGGTCGAAGCAATACGAATGGAATGTCTTGATCTCCACAAAGTGGGCGGCATTGCCTATCAACTCCATCAAGCGCTGTTTGAACTCAGTTGCCGCAGCCCTCGAGAACGTGAGCATCAGGAGTTGCTCATGCTTCACGTCTTCCAAGGTCAGGATAGAGGCCAGCTTGTGTACAAGCACACGCGTCTTGCCACTGCCGGGGCCTGCAGCCACCACGATGCAACGCGATTCCTTGTCGTCTATAATCTCTTTCTGTCTTGCCGAAAGTCCGTCAAAAAGTTTCTTGTATCTGGCGGGTGTAAGGTTGCGCTCTATCTCTGCCACCCGTTCGCCCTTGAAATACTTGCTGACAAAACGCTGATAGTCCATCTGAAAATAATCTTGCACATATTGCAAGGCGGCATCGTAGTCCTTTACCATCAGATTGGCGTATTCGCCCACGATGTGTATCTGTTGTATCTTCTGCTTGTAGAATTCGTTGAGCATGCGGTAGTCGTCGACCTTGTAGCGGTACTTCGGCTCCTTGATACGACGGATGTTCATGGCATTGTACAGCACCAGGAAACCACCCTCCAATTTGAGTGCACCTATCTTGGTGAGATAAAGCAGCGCCTCCTTCACATCCTCGAGCTGCATGTCGGCATAATTGGCAAAGAGTGAATGAGACCGGCCTTGCATCTCTTTGAGCAGTTCCACTACCGAAAACTGCAACGCATCCTTTTTCTGTCCGGCATTGCCCGTCTCCTGCTGAACCTCGTCAGAAATGGCGGCAACATTTGCGGTCTGCTCAGAGACCTCTTGCCACCTCCTGTCTCTCTCTTCAGCAAGTTTATATAGCCATTCGATGATAAACTGGCAAGCTTCTATTCGCTTTTCAGATCGCTTAATGATGCTTTCGATGTCACCCGTCTTCGTGATAGACAGGTTGTGCGCACCGCACTCTTTCTTCCTTGCATAGCCTTTTACGGTCAAAAAATAGAGTAGCGTGCGAATGCGTTTTTCCGTTGATGTCTCAATACCGTCTCGCACTGCGTTGTCGTTGAGCTGTTTGTACGAGATCTGAAGCGTGTCGTCCGGAATATGTTCGAGGATGTACCTCTCGAGTTTGGCGTAGTTCTCCAACAGTTGCTGGGGCTTGCGCTGGGTGTTGCTCACGTCCTGCAGATAGGCGGTGATGTCGAGCGTGTCAGCCAGTATGCCGTCCTGGCGCATTCGCTCCACGGCAGAGATTATTTCCTTTTTGCTCAGTCCAAGGATATCTGCCAAATAATCGATACGCGATTCCGCTTCGCTGTCCTGAGCTTTGGCAATATGCTTCTGGGTAATGAGCGACTTGATAATGCGGACTGCATTTTCGATTTCGTCTGCAGAAAAAAGCGGAGACTCGACAATGCGCTTTCGGGCCTCGTCCATGTTCTTGACCGTGATGCCGGTGGCATAAACGTGCGGCACATTGTTGCCGCGCTCGATATATCCACCTTGCTCCAATGCCGAAAGTGCAGTGCGCACACGTGTCTCGATATCGGAAACCGAATCGTCCCATCCTGCCTGACGGGCAATTTCGAGTGCGGAACAATTGACGTACGGACGTTGTTTGGTAAAATCCTTTACGGCTTTCCACACCTGCTGTATCTCGCTGATGCTTAGTTTGGTCTGGTTGAGCAGTATGAAGTGCTTGTCCAGGTCGTTGTCGCTATAGAGCACAAAGCACTTGGCACTGAGATGCGGGTCTCGTCCGGCACGTCCCGCCTCCTGCACATAGTTCTCCAGCGAATCTGAGATGTCGTAGTGCACCACCAGTCCCACATCGCTCTTGTCCACACCCATGCCGAAAGCTGAGGTTGCCACGATGATTCTCACTTTGTCCGACATGAAGGCATCCTGGTTCTGCACCTTCTCGTCAGCGTTCATCTTGCCATTGAAAGGCAATGCCTTCATTCCGTCGCGAGTCAATTTATCGGCAAGTTCGAAGGTCCGTTTGGTGCGCGACACATAGACGATAGTGGGGCAATCAGACACCTCGATAAGGGAACGCAAACGGGAATATTTACTATCGTCTGATTCTACATGAATGACCGAATAGCGCAGGTTGGTGCGTGAAGCGGACGACGCGAAAAGTTGCAGGTCGACATTCAGCCACTGCTTGAAATAGTCGCAGATGTCTTGGATGACCTTTTGTTTGGCTGTCGCCGTGAAGCAGGAAACCGGGATTTGGTCGAAAGCCTTGGCCCCGAATTTCTTCTTCTGATATTCGTGGATAAACTTCCCGATGTACAGATAGTCGACACGGAAGTCCTGGCCCCAGGCGGAGAAGCAGTGAGCCTCGTCGATGACGAACCGCGCCACATTGCGGGCCAGCAAGATGCGCTCGACGGTCTTGGAACGCAACATCTCGGGAGCAATATACAGCAGCGAAGCGTCACCGCTTTGCACCCGCTCTATCGCCAGTGAACGGCTGATGGGGTCGAGCAGGCCATTGATGGTCACGGCATCTGTAATGCCACGGTCGGCGAGGTTGTCCACCTGGTCCTTCATGAGCGACTGCAATGGAGAGATGACCACAGTAAGGCCATGCACCGTATTGCCCGACATCAATGCCGGCAACTGGAAAGTGAGCGATTTGCCTCCGCCCGTGGGAAATATCGCCAACAGCGACTTGCCGTCTACGGCAGCTTGTGCCGCCTGTTCTTGCAGCGGTTCGCCATTGTAAGTCCGGAAGGCGTCATATCCGAAGAAGCGCTTGAGGTTGCAGTGGACATCGAGCTGCCTGTTGCAATAGTCGCAACCCTCCATGCAACGGGTGTGGCATAGCACCTTGATGATATGCTCCACCTCCGGATAATTGTGGAGCACCCAACCGGGTGTGACGGAATGTCCTTCGCCGGTGCCGATTAGGGCCAGGGCATAAGCCAAACCGCAAGGCGATTTGGCGATAAGGGTAGCGAGGTCTGCGTGGTCGCATATCAAGCCTTCATATTCCGTGTGGATCCAGTCGACAAGATCTGCTTGAGAGGAAGGGACTTGCGCCTTTACCATTGCCAAGAATCCCACAAACTCGCACTCGTGACAAAGCAGCGACGTATAGATATTCCGTTTCAGTTCGCTGAGTCCGTTCCATTGGGCAATCTCGTCCATCAGGAGTTCCCGGGCTTTCTCACAATCGTTCACAGGGTTGTTCATCTGCTCCACGATAAGTTTGTCGTCTTTCACCAGATGGTGGTAAGGATGCTTGGGAAAAAGCAGGGGCGACACATAGAGCGTATCTACCAAGAGCCATTTGGGCTTATATCCGTCTGTAACAGTTAGACTTCCTTTGCCGAAGAAGAGGTATTCAGCATCATGGTGGACAATGTTATGACCGCAAACGAAACCTACATTGCCTTCATCGAGGAAGCGTTCTAATGCCTGCTTGTCGTTCTTGTGGAATGTTGCCCCGTCATAGCGCAGCGCTCCGATGTCGTGTGTCTTATGGTCTTTGAGTCCCACCTCCGTATCGACGAAAGCCCACTTCCCCGCATCATGTTCCTCGCGGAGCATGTCAACCAAATCCATTGACAAGACCTCTGGCGAACTTGACACGACCCCTTTATCGGTGCCGGCATTGGCATCAACTTGCGTCTTGTTTCTGGTACCGAAAATAAGGTCTAACAACGACATGCTTCTTCCACTTGTTTTGTTAGTGCAAGGGCAATGGGAAGTCCGTCACACCAAGCAGCAGTTTGTCGCCTTCGTCGTTTGTAGGATATTTCATATGCCCAAAGCGTTTTGATTCGCTGCAAAGGTATGAATTTTCTTCCGGAATGCCAAACAAATGGATGTAAATGTGTTGCGTTTGCCGCTTATTGCATTGATACCAGGCTGAAAACAGACGAAAATCCGCAGGACCGATGAGACAGGACCAGACCCATTCAAGACCATTCATACGTCTCCGATTTCAATCGGTTCAACAATGGTAGCGACGACACCCCCCCTTGATACCTTTCGACCTCAATCCGAAAGAAACCTGAATCAGAAAAGTGCCCTCATCCTCGTTCTCCCAAGGCCATACACCCTTTGCCTCGTCGAGAAGCCTTGCATCCGCTGGAACTCCCGGACGGGGATTCTGCGGCAAGACGCGACAACGGCGGACAGAGCAGCAAACGCCAGAACCTTGCCAATAAACCTGAATATACCCATACGCTTCAAAGACTGTCCAAGTCTGTCAATGTTTCTTCCTCTCCGCACACCAGGCATTTGGCGCTGGCAATAGTGCCAAAGCCAGAAGTATAGAAGTGGAACTGGAACTGGTCACCAATTTTGCAGGTGGACTCTTTGTGCCGGTGCTTGTCAGCAAACTCACACCATCTGTCGAACTCCTCTCCTTCGATAGAGAAGTGCAATGCCCGTCTTTTGGGTTTGACCTCCGGTTCCGGCTCTGATTCGGGTTTGATGTCAAAGAAAGTCTCAAAGCGCTTTACGACTTCCGGCTTGGGCTTGCAACAGCACTTCTGTCCATCCTCTTCCATTTCAGGGATGGGGCAGATACCCTGATACCATTTGTATAGAGCCTCAATGTCGCCATAGCAACTCACAAACATCCAGAACGACTCGTAGGTATCACAGAAATACAATTGCCTAAAAAGTTCAATCTGAGTACCATGCCAGGATTCGTCTTTTAGCTTCCATTTGTATTCACAACGTTCTGCAGTTAGATCCAAATATCCGTTAACCCAGTCGACATAGCACTCCTCGACTGGTGGCACACGGAGAAGGCAGACACACATCAAAACAGAATATGCGCACTCCTCTCCCAGCGGCTCATACGCACGATTCATCATGTATAAATCCAAATCGTAGTTCACGGACTCAAAGGTGGCAAGAACCCGGTCCGTCATCGGATGTGTGTTCGGCACATCGTCCGGCACCTTTTCATTGCCAGGAAGGGTGCCGGTCAAGAAATGCCTCAAATCTGATTTCAGTCGTTCTTTAGTGCAGTGCATTGTGGATTATTTCTTCTTTTTAGGTTTTGATTTTGACTTTGATGCCGACTCCGGGATTTCGTAAAAATCTATATAGTCCAAGTTTTTACAGCCTTCAAAGGCTTTAAATTTGATCTACTTGATACCATTAGGGAGTTTTATCCATTTCAAGCTCGCGCAATTCTCAAATGCATGTTCTCCGATTTTAGTAATGCCATCAGGGATTCTTATTGAGGTC
>CAVFPF010000087.1:0-2329 GCA_963624265.1 bacterium
TACGTTTTACGTTTTACGTTTTACGTTTTACGTCAGGGCGTGGTCTTGCTGACCTGCTTGACGCGGAGGACGTTGATGTCGCCCTTCTTGTTGTACTTGATGCCGTCGGTGCCTTCGGCCTTGACGAGGTAGTAGTAGGCACCGGTGGGCACGGGTCGTCCGCCCTGCGTGCCGTCCCAGCCTTCCGAGGGGTCGGAGGTGTGGAAGAGCTGCTGACCCCAGCGGTTGTAGACCCACATCTCGAAGCGCGTGAGCGACTGGTACTTGACCTTGAAGACCCGGTTGGTGCCCGAGGGAGAGTCGGGCGTGATGAGGTTGGGTATCTGGAGCAGCGACTCGGTGACCTGGATGGTGTAGACCTCCGACTCGGTGGCGGCCGTGCCGTCGGCGTTGTCGGTCACGAAGCGGGCGTAGAAGGTGCCCGACTCGGCAAACGTGTAGTCGATGTCGGTCTCGTAGTAGCGCACGGCGATGTCGCCGAAGGCGTTGTCGTAGGCTATCTCCCAGGCGTAGTACGTCATCGTGGCGGGGTCTATCTCGGCCTCGAAGTGCACGTCGATGGGACCCGGACCCACAAACGAGCGCGAGGCACTCTGCACGGTGTCGGCCAGATTGTCGATATAGGTCTGCGCATCAATGTAGGCGGTGTCCCAGGGTAGCACCGTGGCGGCAGACAGGGCGATGGCGAGGAGATACATGGGGGCGTGTGTTATGTTTTACGTTATGTTCCCTGCGTCAGAGTTTGTCCGTGACGCGCGCGAAAGAGGGGGCGTCGAACGGGCAGAAATCGTGGTCGAGGAACTTGTGCTGGCCCACGATGGCGATCATGGCGGCATTGTCGGTGGTGAACTTGAACGGGGGGAGGAAGACCTTCCAGCCGTATTTGGCACCCAATGCCGAGAGGCCGTCGCGCACGCCGCTATTGGCCGAAACGCCGCCACTCACGGCCACTTGCCTGATGCCCGTCTCCTTGACCGCTTTCTTGACCTTGTCCATCAGGATGTCGACGATGGTGGCCTGAAGCGAGGCGCAGAGGTCGGCTTTGTTCTTCTCGATGAAGTCGGGGTCGCGCTTCACCTCGTCGCGCAGGGTGTAGAGGAACGACGTCTTGAGGCCCGAAAACGAGTAGTTGAGGCCATCGATGTGGGGCTTGGCGAACTTGAAGCGCTTGGGGTCGCCCTCGTTGGCGAGCCGGTTGATGACGGGTCCGCCGGGGTAGCCCAGGCCCATCACCTTGGCGCACTTGTCGAAGGCTTCGCCCGCGGCATCGTCGATGGTCTGGCCGATGACCTCCATGTCGTTGTAGGCCCGCACGCGGATGATCTGGCTATTGCCGCCCGACACGAGCAGGCAGAGGAAGGGGTAGGTGGGGACCTCCTTGGGCACGTCGCGCTCCATCACGAAGTGGGCCATGACGTGACCCTGCAGGTGGTTGACGTCGATCATGGGGATGTTGAGCGCCGAAGCGAGACCTTTGGCAAACGAAAGGCCCACAACAAGCGAACCCATCAGCCCCGGACCGCGTGTGAAGGCGATGGCCGAAAGGTCGGAGGCCTTGATGCCCGCACGCTTGATGGCTTCGCTCACCACGGGGACGATGTTCTGCTGATGGGCGCGCGAGGCCAACTCGGGCACCACGCCGCCGTAGGCCTCGTGTACGGACTGGCTGGCTATGACGTTGGAGAGCAGAATGCCGTCTTGCAGCACTGCCGCCGATGTGTCGTCGCACGACGACTCTATGCCTAATATGATTGTACTCACGATGAGAACGTGTTATGTGTTACGTTTTATGTTTTACGTTTTACGTTTTACGTTATGCGTTACGCATCCGTTAAACTGCGCGAAGTTACGGCAAAAAAACGATATGGACAAGAAAAGCGGACAAAAATGAATGGCGTCGGCATTTTTTTTCGCTTTCGTTTGGTCAATTGGGTAAAAAGAAGTAATTTTGCCGATAATTTTGTATATATGATAGCGCAAGCGCACATGAAGAAAATCATTTTGACCCTGTTGGTGCTGGTGGCTGCCGGCCAATGTGACCTCGAGGCCCAGGCCCTGAAGTTTACGCCCCTGCGCGGGCAGCGCAATGCCCGGCTGGAGCAGGCCGTGAAGGAAAAGGCAGAGAGGGAAAACAAGAAGAAGGAGAAGAAGAAGGCCGACGCCAAAGCCGGGGAGAGCAACGAAACCCGCGAAAGCGAAGCCGACGCCGCCACGACAAACGTGGACCCCGACTCGCCGCAGATGCCGCTCCGCAAGTGGCACGCCACCACACCGGCCAAGGAGGAAGCGCAGGGCTCTGCTTCTGCGCACGACTCGCATGCTGCCCAAG
>CAVFPF010000088.1:0-4538 GCA_963624265.1 bacterium
AAAGACAAGGCTTTGACCGAAAGAGAAACAAACAAAACAAGATAAAGACATGAATGTAATTGAAACTTCCATTCCGGGCGTGCTGGTGCTTGAGCCACGCGTCTTCAACGATGCTCGCGGATACTTCTTCGAGTCGTTCTCTCAACGCGAATTCGACGAGAAGGTCGTTCCCCTCATCGGGCATAAAGTCAACTTCGTGCAGGACAACGAGTCGATGTCGTCGTATGGCGTGATGCGCGGCCTGCACTATCAGCGCATGCCCTACACGCAGACCAAACTCGTGAGGTGCGTGAAAGGCGCCGTGCTCGACGTGGCCGTCGACATCCGCCAGGGTAGTCCCACATTCGGCCAGCACGTGGCCGTGGAGCTCACCGAGGCCAACCACAAGCAGTTTCTCGTGCCCAGAGGCTTCGCCCACGGATTTGCCGTGCTGAGCGAAGTGGCGGTCTTCCAGTACAAGTGCGACGAGTTCTATCACCCGGAGGCCGATGCGGGCATCAACATCAAGGACGAGAGTCTCGGCATAGATTGGCGCATCCCCGTCGAGGACGCCATCTTGAGCGAAAAGGACCTCAAGCACGCCTGCCTGGGCGAACTCAAGGAGTTTGACTTCCATTTCGGCGACAAGCTCTATTGAGAGGCCCTTGCGCACTCTGTCGCCGACCTCGATCCTTGTCTTAATACATTATATATATAATATAGGTGTTTCGACCCGGAAGGGGCTAATAGGAAGGGGCATTGACCCCAAGAAAAGTATAATAAAACGGGTCGTTGCTCCCAAGAAGGGTGTAATAAAACGGGTCATTGACCCCAAGAAAAGTATAATAAAACGGGTCATTGACCCCAAACAAATAGAGAAATATGAAAATACTGGTAACCGGCGCCAACGGCCAGTTGGGCAACGAAATGCGCATTGTGGCCAAGGACAGCGCTGACACTTATATCTTCACCGACGTCAACCAGGTAGAGGGCCTGGAGACGACCTACCTCGACATCACCGACCTCGACGCCATCCGCCGGATGGTCAAAGACGAGGGAGTCAACGTCATCGTGAACTGCGCCGCATGGACCAACGTCGATGCTGCCGAAACGAACCAGGAGCTGTGCGAGAAACTCAACGCCACGGCCCCGGAAAACCTGGCCAAGGCCATGAAGGAAGCCGGAGGCCTGCTCGTGCAGATCTCGACCGACTATGTGTTCGGCCACGACCCCTACAACGTGCCCTGCCGGGAGACGCAACAAGGTACGCCCTCGGGTGTGTATGGCCTGACCAAGCTGCACGGCGAACAGAAGATCATGGCCACGGGGTGCCAGTACGTCATCATCCGCACGGCATGGCTCTACTCGGAGTTCGGCAAGAACTTCTGCAAGACGATGCTCAACCTCACCGCTACCAAACCTGCCCTCAAGGTGGTCTTTGACCAAGCCGGCACACCGACCTACGCCCTCGACCTCGCCCGCGTGATTGCCGTCGTCCTCGCCGACTATGCCGCCGAGACGCCCACACCCGACAAGGGCTACTCGAAGGCCGGCATCTACCACTTCTCGAACGAAGGCGTCTGCTCGTGGTACGACTTTACGAAGATGATTGCCGAATACAGCCACCACACTGCGTGCGACGTGCAGCCCTGCCACTCCGACGAGTTCCCGTCGCCGGTCACCAGGCCTTCCTACTCCGTCTTCGACAAGACCAAAATCAAGGAGACCTTCGGCGTCAAAGTGCCCTACTGGACCGATTCGCTCAAGGTGTGCCTTGGTAACCTCGGCGCCCTTTGACCACAACGAGACGTTGTCCTTTGACCACAACGAGACGTTGTCCTTTGACCACAACGAGACGTTGTCCTTTGACCACAATATAAAATAGAAAAGCAAGAGTCGGAATAACTATGGGTATCGTCATCCGCCAGTCGCTCAAGGCCACGGCCATGCACTACATCGGCGTAGTGCTGGGCATCTTCGTGTCCTTCTACGTCATGCTCAAGTACCTCGACCCGGCCGTGATCGGCTTGACTAAGGTCGTCTACGAGGTGGCCTTCCTGCTCAGCGCGTTTGCGCTGATGGGCACGGCAAGCAGCGGCATGCGGTTCTTCTCGTACTTCAAGGACGAGAAGTCGGGTCACCACGGGTTCTTCTACTACTACCTGCTCTTCCCCGTGGTGGGCGTGGCGGTCTTTTCGCTCCTCTACCTGCTGCTCAAGGCGCCCCTGGTCGACTTCTTCAGCAAGAAGGACGCCCACTTCGGCGACTACTTCTACTACGTGCTGCCCCTCTTTTGGGTGCTCACGTTCTGGCAATTCTTCGAGAACTACGCCAACATCCACATGCGCATCGCCGTGCCCAAGGCCGTGCGCGAGGTCGGCATGCGCCTGCTGCAGCTCGCCATCTTCGTGCTCTACGGACTGGGGTGGCTCGACGTGAGCGGACTCATCATTGCCTATGTGGTCTGCTACGGCCTCTGCTTGCTCACCACGGGCGTCTACTCCATCCATATCGGAGGGGCGGTGATGAAGCACGACTGGAGCTACGTGACCCCCGAGCTGCGGGGCAAGGTGCTGCGCTACACGGCCTTCCTGATGCTGGCCGCCATCAGCAACAACGTGCTCGCACAGATGGATATCTTCCAGCTCACCAACCTGCGCGGACTCTACGACGCGGGCATCTACACCATCGTCATCTATATGGCCGAGGTGGTCAACATGCCTTCGCGCAGCATCACGCCCATCTCGGCACCCCTGGCCGCCCAGGCCATGAAGGACGGCGACACAAGCCGGGCCACCGACCTCTATAGGCAGGTGAGCGTGCACCAGATGCTGGCAGCCTCGGTGCTCCTCTTCTTCGTGTGGATCAACCTCGACAATATCTTCGCCATCATCCCCAACGGCGACAAGTTTGCGGCCGGACGCTATGCGGTGCTCTTCCTCGGACTCTCGAAGGTCGTCTACAGCACGCTCAACTTCGGCAACACGCTGCTCAGCTTCTCGCGCTACTACTACTGGACGCTTGTCGTGGCCATCGTGCTCACCTTCGTGTCGTACGGCACCAACCTCTACTTTATCCCCATCTTCGGATTGAGCGGAGCTGCCCTCGCCACGCTGATGGCAAGCCTGCTGAGCTTCGGATTCCAGCAGGGCCTCGTCTCGCTCTCCCTCCACTCGCACCCCTTCACGTGGCGCCACCTGCGCGTGGTGGCCATGATAGCCGTGCTCTACGGACTCAACATGCTCATCCCGACCTTGCTCGACGAGCAGCACCCGTTGACTTCGGCCATCGCCGACGGAGCGTTGCGAAGCGCGTTTCTGGCCATCGTCGCCACCATTCTGATGTACAAGCTGCACATCTCCGAACAAATCAACGGCATCATTGACCATCATATACTGAGAAGATGAAGAAATACGACTATCTGATTGTGGGGGCCGGTCTGTTCGGCTCGGTCATCGCCTATCGCGCCGCGCGCGAGGGAAAGCGTTGTCTGGTCATCGACCGGCGCAGCCACCTGGGTGGCAACGTGTATTGCGAGGAGACGGAGGGCATACGTGTGCACAAGTACGGGGCGCACATCTTCCATACCTCCGACCGCGAGGTGTGGGACTTCGTCAACGCCTTCGTGCCCTTCAACCGCTACACCAATAGTCCGATAGCCAACTACAGGGGCAAGCTCTACAACCTGCCCTTCAACATGAACACGTTCTACGGCATGTGGGGCGAGACGCGACCCGACAAGGCCATGGACCACATCGCCCGGCAGAGGAAAGAGGCTTTGGCCAAAATGAAGGCCGAGGGAGCCGACACGCCCCGCAACCTCGAGGAACAGGCCCTCATGCTGGTGGGACGCGACATCTACGAGACGCTCATCAAGGGTTACACCGAGAAGCAATGGGGAAGACCCTGCCGCGAGTTGCCCGCCTCGATCATCAAACGTTTGCCCGTGCGCCTCACCTTCGACAACAACTACTTCAACGACCTCTATCAGGGCATCCCCGTCGGGGGCTACAACCGGCTGATTGAAGCCCTCCTGAAGGGCGTGGAGACGAGGACGGACTGCGACTTCTTCGAGACGTATGCGACCACCTGGCGCTCTTTTGCCGACCACCTGGTCTACACGGGACCCCTCGACCGGTACTTCGACTACCGGTTCGGCAGGCTGGAATGGCGCACGGTGCGCTTCGAGACGGAGGTGGTCGATACGCCCAACTGGCAGGGCAACGCCGTGGTCAACTACACCGACGCCTCGGTGCCCTACACCCGCATCATCGAGCACAAGCACTTCGAGATGTTCGGCCAGCAGGTCTACGACACGCCGAGGTCGGTCATCTCGCGCGAGTATAGCGTGGAGTACCGGCAGGGCATGGAGCCCTACTATCCGCTGGGTGACGAGTACAACGAAGACTTGGCCTGCAAGTACCGGCAACTCGCAATGGAGGAGAAGGACGTCACCTTCGGCGGACGTCTGGCCGAGTACAAGTACTACGATATGGCACCCGTCATCCGCAAGGCGCTCGATGCCCAAATCTGAGGGCACTTTGACCAAGACGCTTTGA
>CAVFPF010000088.1:4593-5668 GCA_963624265.1 bacterium
GGAAGGATAGCGTCAAGGCATTGCGAAACAAAGAAACCAAACTACAGAAGCCAAGAAAACCAGGAGAGAATATGAATCAAATCATCGGGACGGGCATAGAATGCCTCAAAATCGAGGCGCAGTCCATCATGGACCTGATACCGCGCATGGGAGCGGAGTTCGAGCAGGCCGTGCAACTCATAGCGGGTTGCTCGGGCAAGCTGATTGTGACGGGTGTGGGCAAGTCGGGCCACATCGGAAGCAAGATAGCCGCCACCCTGGCCTCGACAGGTACGCCTTCGTTTTACCTCAATCCGCTCGACGCCTATCATGGCGATCTTGGCATGATAGCCCCGGGCGACGTGGTGATGGCCATTTCCTATAGCGGCAATACCGACGAGCTGCTCCGCTTCATGCCCCTGCTCCTGGAGCGCAAGATACCCATCATCGGCATCTCGGGCAATCCGGATTCGCTCCTGGCAAAATACTCGAAGGTGCACCTCAACATCTCGGTGGCGCGTGAGGCCGACCCCCTCAATCTCGCCCCGACTTCGAGCACGACGGCTACGCTCGCTATGGGCGACGCCCTGGCCTGCGCCCTCATACGCCTGCGCGACTTCAAGGAGAACGACTTCGCGCAATTCCACCCCGGCGGAAGCCTGGGCAAGCGACTCCTCGGACGCGTGCGCGACTTTATGTCGACCGACATGATCGACACTTGGCGCGTGTCGCCTCAGGACATGCTCTCGGACGTCATCATCAAGATAAGCGAGGGCAAGAAGGGCCTGGTCGTGGCACTCACGCCCGACGATGCGCACCCCGGACTTACGCGTGTGGCGGGTATCATCACCGATGGCGATGTGCGCCGTGCCATGCAGAAGCACCGCGAGGCTTTCTTCCAGCTCAAGGTCGAAGACGTGATGAGCCGCCACCCGAAGTTCATCCACGTGGACGACAAGATTTCGGACGCCAGCGACCTCATGCTCTCCAACTCCATCCACGCCCTCATCGTCCTCGACGAGCACGAGCAGTTCTGCGGCATCATCGACTGGTTCGCTTGCGCGTGACGAAGTCGGATAAATAAATGCGCAAAACG
>CAVFPF010000089.1:0-3890 GCA_963624265.1 bacterium
CGAGTCGTCCATACGGGCTAACCTCCTCACCCATAGCGAGTTAAGCGCAAGTCCCTCCGTTTCGCCGACGATGACGGAGCGTTACGGCAGATAAAATCAAAGCTTCGGGATTTTCGTTCCGCTCAATCTAAATGCGGTCCAGAATTGCCTGCTCTTTACAATGCCTTGCAAACTCCTCTTTGGTTTTGCAAACGCCTCTAAGGGCCCATTTTTGCATTCCGAACTTTGCCGGAGCATCCAAGGCAACCCAGTCGGCGACCTCAAACAGGATGCGAATCGGATATTTTTCGTCCTCGACCTCCGTGAGGTTTGCTTTGGTTACTTTGTAATAGCCCGTGATATGGCTTCCAAAGGTTATCGGGGCAATATAGCGGATGGTTTGTATGTCGTTTGTCTCTTCGAGACCTTTCTTGCCCATGACTATCTTGCTGGCTTTGCCATTGAGAATGGCGTCCAAATCCCCGTTGACCTCATCGTCAATGGTCAGAATCATATAGACGGAGTCTTTGGGCTCGTCGGAGGTGTAGTACAAGCCCTTTTGCGGGATGCTTCTGCCGAGTATTTTTTCGGCGTCATTGCCTATGAGGGAGCAAATAAACTCCTCGAGCAGCCGGCGATTGTGCCGGTCTTTCGGGCGCAGGGGGAAAGCACCGATGTTGACCTCACCGATAGTCTTGTAGAACTTTGCCACCTCCACATCGGCCGTCTCTCCGTTGCCTGGGAAGAGGATGTAGCCGCCGATGACTTCCTTCTTCAGGGCGCTGCTCTCGTAGTCCCTGTAGTAGATGGCATCGCGGTAGCGGTGCATCTGGTTGATGGCGTCGTCGGGCGGGGTGTCGACTCCATTCTGACGTCCGTCTATACGGTATTTTGCATCGAAGAGGTAAGTCATCTTCATGCCCTGCTGCAGGTCGTTCTTGGTGAGTTGCAACACGATGTCGGGCTTCTGCGGCACGGTGGGTGCGACAAGGCCGTCCATACCGATATCCGCGCCTTCCGTCTCGGTGTTCTTGGGGTTGTAGACGAGTTCGGCAAGCTCCACATTGTCCTTCTTGAACAAGATGCGCGAGCGCTCGCCCTTGCCCAGTTCCCAAGTGAACAAGCCGTTCATCTCCATGCGGTTGCGGTGTTCTACGTCCACGTCCTGCAGGTGCAGCTGCTCCTTCACGATGTGGCTCACTTCGATGAAGCACCATATCTCGTAGAGCGTAGCGATGTCTTTGGTCTGCAGCCTGTAGAGGCCATCGTAGAGCGAGTAGCCGCGACGGAGCAGATTCCAGGTGCGGTACACCTGACTATAGCCGGTAGCCTTTTGCAGCACCAGGCTTTCCTGATTCATGCCCTTGTAGCGGCCCACGGTGCGGAAGAATGGGTTGCGCTCCAGGTGCTGCAAGGTCTCGAGCGTGCTCTGCATCTTCTGCTTGTTCGTCTCGGAGATGGTATTGAGCCCCTCAATACGGCGCTTCAGCGCTTCATACTTGTCAGTAATCTGTGCCAGGGCGAACTTCAGGAAGCGGTTCTCGGGCGTGTCGTTGGTCTGTATGCGCTCCTCCACGCGATAGAGGTGTCCGCTTTCTTTCCGGTGTTCGGCCAACTCATTCTCTATGGCGCGGGGCACGATGGTCAGGCGGTCTGCACGCCTATAGCTTTCCTGGCCGTGCAACCTGTGCCGGGGGCGGTCGATGATGCTCTTGCAGGCGCTGATGAACTTCTCCTGTTCTCCGGCAAACACGCTCCACCATATCAGTTCGGGTGTTTCTCCGCTCGTGTCGGGCGTGAAGCCGTGGAAGGTGCGACGCATGTAGTCGAGCGTAAGCATGCGATACTCGGCCTCGATGTCTTCGATGATGCTGCGCCAATGTTCGTGATAGTCGAGTTTGGTGCTCAGCACCTCAAACGAGAACGTGAAGCGGTGCGTCTGCCCGTCCTTCGTCCTGTAGATGAGGTTTATCTCGCTGCGCCCCACCTCGTTGCCGTAGTTAAGGAACCCCGCCAGGATGCCGCGACGGAACGAGAACCGGTCGTTGTCGCCTTGCAACTCAGAGCCGAACTGCGCATCCGCCACATGGTCGGCAAACTCCACCCAAATGGGGTAGTCGGCATTGTCGAAGAACACGGCCGGAGCCTGTTCTCCCTTCTGAATCTCGTGTTTGCCGTCCTCCGCCATCCAGTCTACCGACTCGACACCATCCGTCCAGGAGTAGGTCGAGCGCAATGCCTGCTCCCCGACGTTGCTCCTGGCTTTCGCCCAGATGGCATCGAATTTGCTGCATTCGATGCTCATCGTGAAGTCGCGGTGTTTGATGGACAGCAGTTCCATGTCGGTGGTGTCTTAGCTCCAGAAGCTGGTGTAGCCCGACTCGAGTCGTTTCTGCATTTCTTTCAACTTGGCCACGCTTTCCGACTCAACCGGACAGTTCGGGTCGGTTATTCCGTTCAGCCCTTCGGTGATGGTCTTGATGAGCGTGTCGAGAAGGTTGTTCTTCATCTTCGACTCGTCGCCCTCTATGCGCGAGAGTATCTTCATGCTCGTGATTTCGTCGAGCGCGCGTGCTATGACGTAACCCTGGGGCAACTCGTTGCCGTCCTTGTCCTTATTGTAGGGCAAGTTGTTAACAACATAGAGCAGGAACTCGTTGCGGGTGCGGTAGGCTATCTTGAACGGAGTGCCCTCCAGCACGTCGTTTACCTTCTGCAGGTAGTCAAGGGCAATGTCGCACACATCGTGGTTGTCGTCATAGACATCCACGCCCTCCACGGCAGTGCCAATCAGCTGGCCATAGTCTAACTTGCCGATCGGCTCGTGGCGCTGGTCCAGTCCGCCGCGCAAGTCGACTTCGTTCATCTCGATGGTCATGGCGCGGTCGAGCACTTTGCGCGAGAAGGAGAACGTCGTTTCGTCCATATTGACCGTGCCGATTACAATAAGGTTCTGGGGCAGGCAGATTCCGTCGTTCAGGAAACGTCTGGTCAGTTCGTAGACTTTCTCAGTCGGGCACTTGGCGAGAAGTTCACGCACAAGGTTTTCGTACCATGGTTTTGGCACAAGTCCGCCAGTCGTTTTGTCGCGTTCGGTTTCGTACTCGGCGTTGATGATGGGGTCGGTCGTGACGGCTCCGTTGTCATCGCTCTTGCGCGACTCCACCACGCTCAGGTATTCGGCAAAGTATTGCTCCACGGGTGCGAGGTTCATCTCATCGAGGCAAAGGAAGTAGGGCACATCAGGTTCTTCCCAAGCCCGAGCCACGAACTTCAGGAAGTCGCCGGCCACAAACTCCGGCTTGCCGCTCACACGGCTCACATAGCCGATGAGTTCGCTTGAGTCGTGCCAGTTCGGCTTCACCTGCACCATCTCGAAGTTTCTCGGCTTCTGCGCCTTGTATTCTTCATCGCTCTCATCCCAACAGGCTCGGGCCAACTCCCTCACAATGCGGCTCTTGCCCGTTCCCGAGATGCCCGCAAGCAGCAAGAATGGCTTCGACTTGATGGCGGTGAGGTAGGGACGAAAGGTGGAATATTCTTTAGAAATTGCTTGTATATTCATTGCTTGTGAAGAGGCTTTGATGCTATTTGTGGCAGCAAGAATATTCAAGAACTCAATATAATGCTTGTGAGTAGAAAAAATGTAATATTTTTTTCCGTCTGGACCTGCCTCATTTTGCAGATAGACCAGCTCGCTATTTTTCTCAACAATTGACTTTATAACCTTAGTGTATTGTTGAATGTCGGTTATTGAAAATACATTATCTACACCAGCACTTTCTGACAAATAGGCATTTATTGTTTCTTCAAATTGCGATACATATAATTCGTAATCAGCACTATGCTGGTCTATTATTTCCCAAAAGCGAATGAAACTTTTACGAACGATTTGAGGCGATGGTAATTTG
>CAVFPF010000090.1:0-3345 GCA_963624265.1 bacterium
GCAAAGACAAACAAGAGAACAAAAAGACTGCAAAGAAAAGACTACATAACGATTTGCACACAGCTGCCCCATGCTTTTTACGCGAAAGGCGGAGCGGCAAAGTGCAGAACACAAAGACTGACAAGCAATGAAAAAGAAGATAGCCATAGTAGCGGGCGGCGACAGCAGCGAGTATGCCGTGAGCCTGCGCAGCGCCCAGGGCGTGTGGAGCTTTCTGGACCACGACAAGTACGACACCTATATGATTCTGGTGCGGGGCAAAGACTGGCGCATGGTCGGTTACGACGACGGCCAGTACCGGCAGGACAAAGCCTGGCCCGTCGACCGCAACGACTTCTCGGTGACCACCGGAGCGGGCAAGCTGACCTTCGACTTCGCCTACATCATCATCCACGGCACACCCGGCGAGAACGGCCTTATGCAGGGTTATTTCGACCTCATCGGCATGCCCTATTCGTGCTGCGGCGTGCTGGCTGCGGCGCTCACGTGCAGCAAGTACTTCTGCAACCGCTATCTGAGCACCCTCGGCATCGATGTTGCCCCGAGCATCCTCGTCCACAAGGGCGAGAGCATCGACACCGCGCGTGTGGTGGGCGAGTTGGGTCTGCCCGTCTTTGTCAAGCCCAATGCCGGCGGGTCGAGCTATGCCACCACCAAGGTCAAGACGGCCGACCAGCTTCAGCCTGCCATTGCCGCCGCCATGGCCGAGGCCACGGGCGACGTGCTGATTGAGCGCTTCATGGCGGGTCAGGAGATTACGTGCGGCTGCTACACTTCGCGCGACGGACTCCGTGCCCTGCCCATCACCGAGGTGTGCCCCAAGCGCGAGTTCTTCGATGTCGACGCCAAGTACAACGGCGCTGTCGAGGAGATCACTCCCGCGCGCATCTCCGCCGAGCTGACCGAGCGCGTGCAGCAGCTCACGCAGACCATCTACCGCTACCTTGGGGCGAAGGGCATCATCCGCGTCGACTACATCATCATCGACGGCGTGCCCCATCTGCTCGAGGTCAACACCACGCCGGGCATGACGGCCACGTCGTTCATCCCGCAGGAGGTGCGTGCCGCCGGACTCGACATCAAGGACGTCATGGACGACGTCATCGGCGCCTCGATGCCTAACGCATAACGCAAAACGTAACACGCAAAACATAAATCGTAACACGATAATCGCGCAATGGAAAACAATCATCCCGAGTTTGACGAGATACGCTGCTTCTACGATGCAGATGTGCCGTCCAAGTTGTGGCCTCTGGTGGACCAGCCGGCCATAGAGACATTCGTACGGGCCATTCAGCCCGACATGGACATGGACCTGTTCCGCAAGCAGATCAAGTCCATCCACACCATCCGTGACTTCCAGCACAGTGTCATAGCCAAGTTTGTCGAGTTGCTGGCCAGCCGAACGACCGACTCGCTCGAGTTGCGCGGCCTGGAGAACATCCGCGCCGGCCATGCCGCCACCTACATCACCAACCACCGCGACATCGTGCTCGACTCGGCGTTCCTCAACACGCTGCTCGACCGGCACGGGCTGACCACGGCCGAGATAGCCATCGGCGACAACCTCTTTGCCTACGAGTGGATCAAAGACCTGGTGCGGCTCAACAAGTCGTTTATCGTGATGCGCAGCGTGCCCGTGCGTCAGATGCTCGAGGTGTCGAAGCGCCTTTCCGCCTACATCCACTACACCATCACCGACAAGGTCAACCCCGTGTGGATAGCCCAGCGCGAGGGGCGCAGCAAGGACTCGAGCGACTGCACCCAGCCTTCGGTCATCAAGATGCTGGCCATGGGAGGCGATAGCCGCGACATCATCCACAACGTCCGCCAGCTCAATCTCCAGCCCGTTGCCCTGAGCTACGAGTTCGACCCCTGCGACTGGCTCAAGGCCCAGGAGTTCCAGCTCAAGCGCGACGACCCAGAGTGGCACAAGAGCAAGCAGGACGACGTCGTGAGCATGGCCACGGGTCTGCAGGGCTACAAGGGCCGCGTCGTCTTCACGGTGTGCCCCGAGATCAACGCCACCCTCGACGAGTATCCCGCCATCACCGACCGCACGGCACAGGTCAACTGCGTCTGCCAGACCATCGATCGCGCCCTGCACGGCCACATGTGTCTCTTCCCCGTCAACTACGTCGCCTACGGCCTCAAGTATCAGACCGACCGCTATGCCGACCGCTACACGCGCCAGGAGGAGGACAAGGCGCTCGCTTACCTCAACGGCCAGCTCGCCAAGGTGCAGCTGCCCAACCCCGACCGCGACTTCCTCTGGGAGCGTCTGCTCACCATGTACAGCAACCCCGTGCTCAACATGGAGCAGCTCACCGAGCCCGACGAGCCCGAGGCCACTCCGCTCACCTGAGACGTGTTTGCGTTTCTTTTTTACGTTAGCCAAAATTCTAAATTCTAAGTTCTATATTGCTATGGACGAAAAGATTGTAAACGAACTTATCGACGAACTCATCCGCCTGTCGTTCAAGGAGGACATCGGCGATGGCGACCATACCACCCTCTCGTGCATCCCTGCCGACGCCATCGGGCAGCAGAAGCTCCTGGTCAAGGAGGAGGGCATCCTGGCGGGCGTTGACATCGCCCGGCGCGTGTTCAGTGCCTTCGACCCCGACCTCAAGATGGAGGTCTTTATCGACGACGGCGCGCATGTCGTGCCCGGCGACGTGGCCTTTGTCGTGACGGGTCGCGAGCAAAGCCTGCTGCAGACTGAGCGCCTTATGCTCAACATCATGCAGCGCATGTCGGGCATCGCCACGATGACGCACCGCTATGTCAAGGCCCTCGAGGGCACGCCCACACGTGTGCTCGACACGCGCAAGACCACACCCGGCATGCGTGTGCTCGAGAAGATGGCCGTCCGCATCGGCGGAGGCTGCAACCACCGCATCGGCCTCTTCGACATGATCTTGCTCAAGGACAACCACATCGACTTTGCCGGCGGCATCCACAACGCCGTGCAGCGCGCTAAAGACTATTGCCGCGCCAAGGGCAAGGACCTCAAGATAGAGTGCGAGGTGCGCAACTTCGACGAACTCGAGCAGGCTCTTGCCGAGGGCGTGGACCGCATCATGTTCGACAACTTCACGCCCGCCGACACCCGACGTGCCGTAGCCATCGTGGGCGGCCGTTGCGAGACGGAATCCAGCGGCGGCATCACTTTCGAGACGATGCTTCCCTATGCCCAGGCAGGCGTCGACTTCATCTCGTTCGGTGCTCTGACTCATTCGGTCAAGGGTCTCGACTTGAGCTTCAAGGCCGTCAAGTGAGAAACGCGACCTGTAAGTCAATTCGTTAGATTCGTCAGATTCGTGGTTAAAATAAAAACTACGA
>CAVFPF010000091.1:0-13865 GCA_963624265.1 bacterium
GCGGTGCGTACGGGACTCGAACCCGTGACCTCCGCCGTGACAGGGCGATATTCTAACCAACTGAACTAACGCACCAAAACTTCTCTACAAGGATGTAGTTGCACAACAGCGCATAAGCGGAGAGAGAGGGATTCGAACCCCCGGTACGTTTCCGTACGCCGGTTTTCAAGACCGGTGTAATCGACCACTCTACCATCTCTCCTTGAAGTTTTGTAAAATCCGTAGCGAGAAAGGGACTTGAACCCTTGACCTTCGGATTATGAATCCGACGCTCTAACCAGCTGAGCTATCTCGCCATCAATAAAGTTAAGGAGTGTGACCCCGGAGGGGCTCGAACCCTCGACCCACTGATTAAGAGTCAGTTGCTCTACCAACTGAGCTACGGAGTCAAACAATCATTCCTAAAAATGACCTCGAAACATAGAAGTCAAAACTTTAACTTTCTACAGATATTCCTTCAATATGTCAAAGAACTTGCGATTTATGTGGGAGCAGATGGATTCGAACCACCGAAGTCGTAGACAGCAGATTTACAGTCTGCCCCATTTGGCCACTCTGGAATACTCCCAAACCATTAATAATCTACAAATAAGACTGCCAGTCACCACACTCAGCAGAGAGCCTCTTGTCGGATTCGAACCAACGACCCCGAGATTACAAATCACGTGCTCTGGCCAACTGAGCTAAAGAGGCAAGCGCTCCAAGATGGGCTTGAACCAACGACCCCATGATTAACAGTCATGTGCTCTAACCAACTGAGCTATTGGAGCGGGATTCTAACAACAATAGTCATTAGACAAAAATAGTGATTCCCAAGATTGAATAGCAACCTTACGGGAACTCACTATCCATAAAAATGTGACTCCGGCGGGATTCAAACCCACAACCTTCTGATCCGTAGTCAGATGCTCTATTCAGTTGAGCTACGGAGCCATTGTATATTTATTTCGCAATGTCTTATCAAAGATCGTCTTCGAAGGTGTCGCCTTCCTGTTTGTTGTCGGGGTACCAGGATTCGAACCTGGGACCCCCTGCTCCCAAAGCAGGTGCGCTAACCGGACTGCGCTACACCCCGAGAAGTTCACCAAAAGGGCTTTTGCATTCGAGACTTGCATCTGTTTGCTATTTCTCTTTTAGCGGGTGCAAAGGTAGGGAGTTTTTGAATACCCTCCAAATTTTTTCATCACTTTTTTTGAAAAAAGTTGAAATCACCCCATTTTTGCCCCTTTTCGGCCGGTCTCGGAACGTTATTTACAATGTCCGGATTGCAAATTTAGTGATTCCTATCGATAAAATAGTCTACCAGGCCCATCAAAGCATCCAGACAAGGTCCGGCAGGAAAATCTAGAAGCAGTTGTTTTGCCTCGAAAGCAATATTCTTCATCCTCGCCTGTGCATACTCGATGCCGCCCATCTGCTTGGCAAAGTCTATCAAAGTCGAAATCTCCTCTTCCGTCAGGTCTCTGTTGTTGGACAAAATCGCCCGCATACGTTGACTTTGGTCCGAAGGGGCCTGTTGCAGTGCATAAAGGAGCGGTAGTGTCACCTTTCCCTCCTGAATATCGTGTCCGGTGGGTTTACCCACCTCAGACGTTGATGGGAAATAATCGAAGATATCATCCCTAATTTGGAAAATCAAGCCTATCTTCTCTCCTACGAGGCCCAACTTCTGCACCTGTTCGGGTGTTGCTTTGACGGAATGTGCGCCAATACGCATACAAGCCGAGAAGAGAGAGGCCGTCTTACCCGAGATGACACTAAAATAAGCTTCCTCGCTCAATAGATGCGAACGTGCATTGGACAATTGTTCCAATTCGCCCTCGACAAGAGATGTCACCATCTGTCCAAGTATGAGTGACACCTCGATTGAATTGGTTGCATTACTGCAGATAAGGCATTTGGCCAAAAAGAAATCACCGGTCAGCACTGCCACGCGGTTATCCCAGATTCGGTTGATGGTAGCCGAACCGTGACGTTCCCCGCTGTTGTCGACCACATCGTCATGCATCAGAGAAGCATTGTGCAGCAGTTCGACGGCGACAGCTCCATAGATTGTCTCGTCTGTGATTTCATTTGTCAACACTTTGGCCGAAAGGATCGTCAGCATAGGACGGAGCTGTTTGCCCTTCCGGTCCAAAAAATAGCGGATTACATTATCAGCCAAAGGCACTCGGGTCCGGAGCATTTTGCCGAACGTCTCCCGAAACAATGCCATTTCGCCCTCGATACATTGCAATTGAATATCCATAACCTCTCGCGCGTACATTATAATATAAGAGTGACGACGCCTCTTCTGTCCACATTTTGCAAGAAGAGTGTCCTTATGACTCCGCAAAGTTATATGTTTTTTTGCTAAAAACAAAAAAATGTGCGTAAAAAATTGGAAAAGACAGAGAAAGACATTAAATTTGCGCCCGAATTTTGAATGCCGTCCAATGACGGATGGCGTGGGGTGCTGGACAAAAGACAGTCCAGCTGAGATTAGACCCATAGAACCTGGGCAGGTAATGCTGCCAAGGGACGGAATATCCCCCATGTTTTTGTCTTGTTGTTATACTTAAACATTTTTCAAGTATGAAAAAGGTATTGTTTATGTCGGCAATGAGTATGTTGAGTGCCAGCACCCTGTTGGCTGAGGCCGTTGCCGATGTTCATGATTCACTCCGGATGGAGGAACTGAACGAAGTAGTAGTACAGGGAATCAAAGTACAGAAGAATGCCCCGTTTGCCAAAAGCAATGTCGGCAAGAAGGAACTCAGCGAGTTCTCGCGCAGCGGACGCGAACTGCCGATGCTGTTCTCCCGCACGCCGGGCATAGTAGCCTGGGGCGAGAACGGGCTAGGCACAGGCACATCCTATATGCGCATCCGCGGTGCCGGCGACAGCCGAATCAATGTCACCCTGGACGGTGTGCCTCTCAACTCTCCTGAAGACCAATGTGTCTTTTGGGCCAATATGAACAGCTACGGCGCTCTACTGGGCAATGTGCAGATACAGCGTGGCGTTGGCAGTTCGACCAACGGTGATGGCGCATTCGGTGGAACGATAGCACTGACCAGCAAAGCTCCCGACACCGAAGCCGGCGGCGAACTCTCCGGCAGTTACGGCAGCTACAATACGTTCAATGTGGGCGGCAACTTCTCGACCGGTCTGATGGGCAAGCACTGGATTTTCGACGGTGCCTATCACGAGACCAACACCGACGGATACATCCACGGCACCTCCGGACGCAGTGGTTCTTACTACGGAGGCCTCACCTATCTAGGCAACGACTTCGTGATACGCTACAAGAATTTTGGCAACTTCGAGAAGACCGGACAGGCCTGGAACGGACTTGACACGGGCGATTTGCTCGACGGCAACTACGGGATGGCCAGCCAATTCCATTCGTTCAAGGACTTTTACAAAGCCGGATTGGCCAAATACAACAGCCTATACGAAAGACTCTCCTACGACTACAATGACCAGACGGGACAATACGAGAACCTGCAGACCCAGCGTTATCAGATGCGCGACGGCAGCTATTGGCCGCAGACGACCGACAACTTCTGGCAGAACCGCAGCATCCTGTCGCTGGCCTGGAAAATCAACGACAAGTGGAGCACAGCCGGTTCGCTGCACTACACCCACGGCTATGGTTACTACAAGGAGTTCCGCAGCAACAACAAACTCGGCAAATTCGGATTGAACGACTTCACCCTCTCCGATGGCAGCGTGCTGAAGAAGACCGACTTCGTCCGTAAGAAAGGTCCCACCCAGGATTGCTTCGGCCTCGTCTGGAATGCAAACTACAAAAGCGGTGCACTCAACCTCACCGGCGGTCTTTCGGTCCAGGACTTTATATCCAACCATTTCGGCTACCTCACTTATATCGCCAACGAGGAGCTCAATGCAGCGATACGTAATGGCAAGGACTACAAGTACTACGACAACGATGCCAACAAACTGGACGGCACTGTCTTCGTCAAAGGTTCATACACCATCAGCAAGCAGTGGGAAGCCTTTGCCGACGTGCAGTATCGCTTTGTCAATTACACGACAGACGGCATCAACGACAAGTTCAAGAAAAACGACGCCGGGCTCTACGAGGACCACGTGCTCGACATCGACAAGCAGTACAACTTCTTTAACCCCAAGGCCGGACTGACCTGGCACAACAGATTTATGAACGCCTTCGCCTCCGTAGCTTTGAGTCACCGCGAACCGGAGCGCAACAACTTTACCGACAACGGCAATTATCCAGCCCCATCAGCCGAGCAGTTGTTGGATTATGAAGCCGGCATTGGTTTCGGCGACCACAGGACATGGGACATCAGCCTCACTGCCTATTTTATGGACTACAAAGACCAGTTCGTACAGACCGGAGCAAAGAGCGACATCGGCGAGTCGCTGACCACCAACATCGACAAATCATATCGCACCGGCATCGAGATTGCCGCCTCATGGAGTCCGCTGGACTGGTTGACGGTCGAAGGCAATGCCGCCCTCAGCAAAAACGTCATCAAAGACTTTGACGAATGTGCCGAAAACTGGGATGACTGGGAGGGCAATACCGATGCCAACGGCAATCCTTACGACGGGGACGGATTTGACATCATTCATTACGACAACTCTACCCTTGCCTTCTCGCCTTCCACTATCCTCAACGGGTTTGTCACCTTGCGAAAAGCCGGATTTGAAGGCACATGGCACACCAACTTCGTGTCCAGGCAGTATCTCGACAACACCGAGAGCGACAGCCGTTCGCTGCCTTGCTACTCGACCAGCAACGTCTACCTCAGCTATACGTTGCCCATACGTCGTGGCATCCGCAACATCGTCTTCAGCCTCACGGCCAACAACGTGTTTGACCGCCACTATGCCGCTTCCGGCTGGGTCTATTCCGCCATCTACCCGAGCGGAGGCCATACCAACGACAACCGCTACACCGAGATTGGCTACATTCCGCAGGCCGGAAGAACCTTCTCTGGCAGCATCACTGTAAGATTCTGACGCAATCATGGACCTCTTCACCCTACTCGGATACGTCGGCCTTGCCGTCAGTTTTCTCTACCTTTGGCTAGAGTTCAAGCAGAAGCCTGCCATGTGGATTTTCTCCATCCTATGCTCCTGCATCTACATCAGCATCTACTTTCACAAAAAACTGTATGCCGATGTGGGATTCTCGACGTTCAATGTCTGCATCAGCATTTGGGGACTGCTCCAATGGCTGAAGCCTAATCAGACGGAGGCCAAAGCCGGTACGGAAAGTTCTGCTACCGGGGAAATCGCATCTGTCGAGGAGAAGAAGAAGGAAGCCATCGTGTACCGCAGGCTCTATCGGAAGGAGTGGATTCAGGTCATCGCGGTGTTTTGCACCGTCTATACGACCATTTATCTATTGCTCCGTGGTCTGACCGACTCTCCCGTCCCGGGTAAAGATGCGCTCAACACCACGATGAACATCATCGGGACCTGGATATTGGGACGCAAAGTCATCGAGGTGTGGGGCGTGTGGTTCCTGGCCAATCTCTTCTCCGTCTATCTCTACTACGTCCGGAGCGTAGACGGCGACATGCTGCCGACCATCCTTCTCTACCTCTTCTACACCGGTTCGTCGGTCTACGGGTTCTGGAAGTGGAAGACACAAGGCACAGAAATCCGCTAACCCTCATCACAACGTAAAAATAAACGGCAAGGAAAGAAATAAAACGCTTTCCTTGCCGTTATTGTTCATAGGCAATATGTTCAAAAATTCAGTCACTAGACACTAAATTCTGAGTTCTTTATTATGCGCAAACTCATCGGCATCGGCGAGACAGTGCTCGATATCATCTTCAAGGACGACCAGCCTACGGCGGCTGTCCCTGGCGGTTCGACATTCAACGCTATGATTTCACTCGGCCGGACCATAGGTGTCCGTCATCCGGAGATTCCCATCCTTTTGGTTACCGAGACCGGCGACGACCATATCGGCGACATCATCGTTCGCTTTATGCAACAGAATCACGTATCAGCACAAGGCGTAACGCGCAACGAGGGCACGCAGAGCCACATCTCGCTGGCCTTCCTCGATGAGAAGAACGATGCACAATACGAATTCTACAAAGACCACCAACATGCATCGCTGCAATCCGGCAAGGTCAGTTGCTTCGGCAGTTTCGAACCCGACGACCTGGTGCTCTTCGGCTCGTTCTTTGCCGTCAATCCCGTACTGCGCCCTCTCACCCGGCAGTTGCTGCAAGCCGCACACGATGCCGGCTCCATCCTCTACTACGATATCAACTTCCGCGCAAGCCACATCCCCGACATTCCGGCCGTCATGCCAAACATCGAGGAAAACTGCCGTCTTAGCGACATCGTACGCGGTTCGGCCGAAGACTTCGGCTATCTGTTCGGCACTATAGACCCGCAGACTATCTACGAACGTTACATCCGTCCGCTTTGTCCGAACTTCATCTGCACCGACGGAGGCAGACCCGCGTGGATATTCACGCCAAAGTCTGCGGTCCGGATTCCCGTCGTCCCCGTTCAAACCGTCAGCACCATCGGCGCTGGCGACAACTTCAATGCCGGATTCCTCTATGGCATCGTCGAACAAGGCATCAAAAAAGAGCAACTACGCAATGCCTCCACCGACGTCTGGCAATCGCTCGCTACTAGCGGGCAACGCTTTGCCGCCCATGTCTGTCAGAGCATCTACAACTACGTAGACCCTGGCTTCACACTCTAAGGCGGCACGACTTTTCAACCCGATTGGTATAATAGACCCACACGCACTGCTTCGTCAAGAAACAGTGCGTGTGTGTTGTATAGCGTGTAAGTGTCTTACAGTTCGTATTTGGCATTGCGCATATCGCCAGTCTCCTCAAAGGCAATGTGCATCTTGAAGGCATTGCGCAGCGAGTGGGGCGTATGCAGGCCTTTACCCTCCGAGAGCTTGAGATAATCCCACAGCAACTGCTTGTAGTCTGGGTGGGCGCAATTCTCGATGATGAGTCGGGCACGTTGTGAGGGCGACTTGCCGCGCAGGTCAGCCACACCCTGTTCTGTGATGAGCACGCGCACACTGTGCTCCGAGCTGTCGGTGTGTGTGACCATGGGGACGATGCTCGAGATGGCTCCGCCCTTGGCCAGCGACGGCGTAGTGAAGATAGAGATAAAGGCATTGCGGGCAAAGTCTGCCGAGCCGCCGATACCATTCATCATCTTGGTACCCAACACATGGGTGGAGTTGACGTTGCCGAATATGTCGGCCTCCAGTGCCGTGTTGAGCGCGATGACACCCAGACGACGGATGCACTCCGGGTGATTGGTAATTTCCTGTGGACGGAGCAGAATACGCTTGCCGAACACGTCCATATTGGCGTACATCGTATTGAGCGATTCCTCCGTCAGCGAGAGCGACGAACCTGTCACATAGTTGCAGCGGCCCTTCAGGATGAGGTCGATGACAGAGTTCTGTATTACCTCCGTAAACATAGAAAAGGCCGGCACATCCGGATTGTCGCCCAGCGTACCGATGACAGCGTTGGCCACATTGCCCACACCGCTCTGTAGGGGCAGGAACTCCTTCGGTATACCTCCGCGCTTCAGTTCGCTGACCAGGAAGTCCGACACGTGGGCACCGATGGCACGCGTGTCGTCGTCCAGTGGCTTGAAGCCTGCCTGGTTATCACGCAGGTCGGTATGGACCACGGCTATTACCTTGCTCGGGTCGACAGGCACGTCGATAGTGCCGATGCGGTCGCCGGGACTCATAATCATATAGGGCTTGCGGAAAGGAGGCATCTCGGGCAAATAGATATCGTGCATGCCTTTGAGGTTGGAACCGTGTGACGAGTTGAGTTCGATGATGACCTTTTCGGCCTTCCGTATCAACGACGGACTGATGCCCACTGATGTCGACAGGATGATATTTCCATTGTCGAGTATCTCGCTAGCCTCGATGATGGCCACATTGATTTTGCCCAAAAAGCCGTATGCCACATCCTGACCTATCATCGAGAGGTGACAGTCGAAGTATTGGACCTCGCCGCTGTTGATGGCCTTGCGCATATTGGCATTGCTCTGGAAGGGGGTACGGAACTTGACGGCATGGGCAAGCGACAAATCCGTATCGACAGCCGGACCGGTGGCACCGCCGGTCACCAGACCAATCTTATACTCACGACCGGCCTCATGCTCCTCAATCGCATACTTTGCTATGGCTGCAGGCACTGCCTTAGGCACACCCACCGACGAGAATCCGCCTATTCCTACTACATCGTCATTCTTAACCAAGCGAGCGGCTTCATCAGCCGTCATAACGGGATATGTCATAACCTTACAATATTACCTTAAATATATTAGTTAAAATGTCTCAATCCTATCTGTGAGCAAGCGCAAAAGTAGTGTTTTTTCTTCAAATATACAAGAAAATGATACAAAAATCCGGCTTATGACATGAATTTTGACACAAATAATCCCAATGATGACGGGCAAATCGAAAAAAATCAATACCTTTGCACCGAAATCTACATACATGACGACATTACAAACATTATAGTTTCGATGAAACCTTCATATCTGCAGAATCTGATCAAGAGTGCCGGGCTGCTCGCTGTCTGCCTCTCTCCGAGTACCATCAACCTCCATGCCCAGGGCCTTGTCATCAACGAGGTGATGGTGGCCAACACCGACCAGTTTGTCGACCCTTCCTACAACTACGGGGCATGGCTCGAACTGTACAACCCTACAGCCACCGCCGTCACCCTCTCCGGATGGTACATTAGCGACGACCCCGCCAATCTCACCAAGTACAAGATACACAAGACGCGCACCGTCAGCGGCAACGGAGGTTTTCTCACCCTCTGGTGTGGCCGTTACACACCCTACTACTCGCCCGACATGATTGATCTTGACCTCGATGAAGACGGCGGCACCATCTACCTGAGCAACGCCTCGGGCGTACTGCAGGCCAGTGCCGACTATCCGGCCGCCATCAGCCGATGCTCGTGGGCACGCACCACCGACGGCGGCAGCGAGTGGTCATACGCCTTCACCCCTACACCTGCCGCAAGCAACAAGACCAGCACCTTCTCGATGGAGCAACTCGAAGCTCCCGTCGTCGACCAACCGTCACAGATATACAGCGGCACACTCAAAGTCAACGTTGAAGTGCCCGAAGGCTGCACGCTCAAGTATGTGCTCAACGGAGCAGCTCCCGATGCCAGCAACGGCATTACCTCCAACGGCAGCATCTCTATGACCAACGTGACGCGCATCTACCGCTTCCGTCTCTTCAAGGACGGCTGCCTGCCCAGCCCCGTTGTCACCCGCTCCTACCTGTACAGCGACAACAAGACCTTCTCGCTGCCCGTCATCTCCATCGTCTCTGCCAACGACAACTTCTACGGCGACAAACTGGGCATCTTTGTCAAAGGCACCAACGGACGGCCCGGCGCCGGACAGTCGTCGGCCTGCAACTGGAACATGGATTGGGAGCGGCCCTCCAACTTCGAGTACATCACGGCCGACGGCCAGTGCGTCATCAATCAGGAGGTGGACGTGGAGCGCTGCGGCGGATGGAGCCGTGCATGGACACCCTACAGCTTCAAGATCAAAGCCAACAAAGAATACGACGGCCTGAAGAGCCTGGACTACGCCTTCTTCAGCAGCAAGCCACACGTCAAGACCAAATCGCTGCAGATACGCAATGGTGGCAACGACAACGGCTGCCGCATCCTGGACCCGGGCATACAGGAAATCGTGCGCCGCTCCGGTCTCTACATCAACACGCAAGCCTACCAGCCCGTCGTGCACTATGTCAACGGCACCTACAAGGGCACTATCAACATGCGGCAAACCAACAACAAGGACTACGCCTGGGCCGAATACGGCTATGACAGCGACGAACTGGACCAGTTTGAGATGAGTCCCGACTCGGGCTATGTGCAGGTGCGCGGCACCAAAGAGTCGTGGAACAAGCTGATAGAACTGAGCCGCTACTGCTCCAATGCCAGTTCGTATGCCGAAATCTGCAATATGCTCGATATCGACGGCTACATCAACTACATGGCCGTCCTCCTCTATATCGGCAACACCGACTGGCCGCAGAACAATGTCAAGGGCTTCAAGTCGACGCTCGAGGACGGCAAGTTCCGCTTCGTTGTCTTCGACACCGACCATGCGTTCAAGACCAACGATCCGTTCAATACCTTTGCCAACAAGCAGAACTATACGTTCGACTCACGCTACGGTTACGACAACGACGGCAACTACATCGGCGGCAAGCGCCTGTCGGGCGAGATTGAGTTTGTCACGCTGTTCCTCAACCTGCTCAACAATTCCACCTTCCGCAAGCAGTTCATCGACAGTTTCTGCCTAGTGGCCGGTTCGGTCTTCTCACCCGACCGCTGTAAGGAGATTATCAACGAACTGTGCGACGCCGTCTCGCCGATGCAGTCGTACGACGGCTCGTCGCCCTGGAACACCGCCACCTCCATGATTAACAACCTCTCCAGCTGGCGGCAGAGTGAGATGGTCAGCAAGATGAAGTCTTACTCCAAGTTCAATATCTCCGGACTGACGGCTCAGACGGTCAATATGGAGGCCAACGTTGCCGAGGCGCATCTCCTGGTCAACGGCCTGCCCGTCCCCACCGACAAGTTCAGCGGACAGTTGTTCCGTCCGGCCGTACTCGAAGCCCAGGCTCCCGCCGGCTACCGGTTTGTCGGTTGGAAGAGCCGCAGTGCATCATCAACCACCGTACTCGCCTCCGATGCCACGTGGAAGTACTACGACAAGGGCTCACTCGAAGGCACGGCCTGGAAGTCGTCCACCTACTCCGACAGCGGCTGGAAGAGCGGCAAGGCTCCGCTCGGCTACTACACGGGCGGCACGCGCAACTACAACACGACGATAAGCTACGGCAGCGATGCCTCCAACAAGTATCCTACCTATTACTTCCGCACCACCCTTAATCTCGCCTCCACGCCCAAGAGTGCCGATAGCTTCACGCTCAACTATACCTGCGACGATGGCTTCGTCCTCTACGTCAACGGCACAGAGGCTGCTCGCTACAACATGCCGTCGGGCACGCCTGCTTACAAATCCTTCTCGACCACGTACGCCAGCGGCAACCCCGACACGGGTACGGCCACGCTCAAGGCCAGCCTCTTCCGTCAGGGAGCAAACACCATTGCCGTCGAGGTTCACAACAACAATGCCTCCAGCACCGACATCTATTGGTCGGGAAGCATCGCTCTCGTCTCGACCGACGGCGGCAATGTGCTTTGTTCAACGCCGAAATACACCTTGCCACAAGGCGGCACACACAACTTGCTCGCTTGCTTCGAGGTCATCCCGACTGCCGAAAGGACGGGCGCTGCTTCGCACCCCGTCGTCATCAACGAGGTGAGCGCCAGCAACAATGTGTACTGCGACGAAAACTTCAAGAAAAACGACTGGATAGAGCTCTACAACACGACCGACAAGGACATCGACCTCAGCGGCATGTACCTCACCGACAACCTCAAGAAGCCTCAGAAGTGGCAGATAGCTGCCGATACTGAGCAGACCTCCACCGTCATTGCCGCCCATAGCTACAAACTCATTTGGTGTGACAAGAAGACGGGTGTGACGCAACTGCACGCCCCCTTCAAGCTCGGCAACGACGACAATTCAGAGCTGATGCTCACAGCCGCCGACGGCAGTTGGTCTGACACGCTCAACTACTGCGCACACACCAGCACCGAATCGGTAGGCCGCTATCCCGATGGCGGCGACAGTCTCTATGTCTTCCTCCGCTCTACTGCCGATGCCGCCAATGTGCTGACCACCAGTGCCGAGCACTACACACAGCCTTACATCGAGTACATCTCTGACCTCCAGTCAGAGACGCTGGCCGACGTGCCCCGCCACTACACCGTCTACGATATGAGCGGACGACAGGTAGACGAGGGCGAAGGTCAGGTCGTTATCAGCCATCTGCCGGGCGGCGCCTACATCGTGCGCCGTGGCAACACGTCGTCAAAGATTATCCGCTGACAAACCTGACCGGTAGAAGAATTGAACATACTGAAGATCTGAACGGTATGTACATCATCAGCACAAAGGACAAGAACGGTCAACAGAAGTCCCATAAAGTTCTGATACGCTGATGAAGAGGAACTTCTTACCTGCGTGCTTACCCCATTATCTATAGCACAGATACAAACAGACAATACGATAAATTTCTGCCCCAGACTTTCCGTCTGGGGCAGAAATTTAGAGCAATACCATAAGCCCAATCACTTATCTTCCAAGAGAAACTTATAGACCGGGATTATTTCGATTCCCGTTTCCAGGCCATCGACACTTACGGTTTCCTCTTGGTCATAGGTGATGACCAAACACCTTTGGGGCTTCATAAACTTAGCAACCTTTTGCAAAGCTCCAATCTCTCTGGTTCGGGTTTGTTCGTCAACCATACGGTAGCAAACTTGAACCAACAAGCCGTCCTTCGGCACACAGAAGTCTACCTCAACATTCTTGTTGTAATAGAACAGGTCTGCACCATATTTCTTATAGAGATGTATTGCCACCATATTCTCCATCAACTTCGGCTCAGGCTGAAAGAGGAAAAGGTTAAGGATGCCATTGTCATAGAAATAATGTTTCCTGACCGTCTCCCTTTCTGACAGGCCATCGGTGAAACAGCTCACGCCAAAAGTAAGGTACGACTCGTGCATATAGTCGAGATAAGAACTGATGGTTTCTCGCGTTATCTTCGAACCGGCTCCCTGCAAGATATTCTGCAGCCTCTTGACGGCTGTCGGCTGCATCACACTGTCCGCCAGTTTCTTGACGAGCATACGCAGGCTCTGTTCGTTTCGCACCCCTTTTCTTATAACGATGTCTGAATACAGAATCTTTTGATAAAGAGACTGCAGCCAAGCCTGCTTGTCCTGCATACCGAACATCTCCGACAAACCGCCATAATAGAAATAATCGGAGAATAGCCGAACTACATCTGTGCGGACTGGTGACAAACTCCAGTGTTGAGACTGTTGAATGCCATGAAACTCAAGATACTCACCAAATGAGAACGGGAATATCTCCTTTGTCAAATATCTGCCACCCAAAGTAGAACTGATTTCACGGCTCAACATGTGGGCATTGCTGCCAGTGATAAAGACCCGATACTTCTCATCCGCCAGACGTCGGGCAAAATGCTCCCAACCCTCTACATTCTGTATTTCATCCAGGAAGATGATTGGATTATAGTCAAACAGTTCGCGATAGCACTCTATGATAAGATGCAACTCCTCTTTCGTGATGTCGGTAATTCGCTCATCCTCAAAGTTCACAAACAAGATTTCTTCCTTGCTGTGCCCTTGGTCAATCAATTCCTGAATATGCTGATAAAGCATATACGATTTTCCGGCACGACGCATTCCCGCCAACACATAATTGGCGTTTTTGTCAAAGAAAATCTTTCTACCTTGAAGCCTTACTTTAACAACAAAATCCTGTTGCCGAAGTATGATATGCTTGACGACATTCTTGTCCATAACTATTCAATTGATGGTTTCACAACTGCAAAGATAAGGAAAACACGACATATACAATGCATAAAACCATCAAAAGATGTCTTGTATAGAAGACATCTTTGGGCTATTGAGTAGTAGATTTTGTAAAAACGCTGTTGATTTCTATTGCTGTTTCATTTCTGTATGCAACCATACAAATTTATGTTTAGCAACCTCTGAATACAAGTTCAAAGGTTTTGAATGTGCGTTCAGAAGCTTTGAATGTATATTCAAAGGCTTTGAACATAGAATGCGGCTATACGTGATGTAAAACGGATCTATACGTGATGTAAAACGGATCTATACGTAACGAAAAACAGGACTATACGTCAT
>CAVFPF010000092.1:0-10447 GCA_963624265.1 bacterium
AAATTCTTTCTTGTTTATTTCTTCTTGGCCAAAGCCTCGCGCTGCAGACGGACCACGACGAAGCTGTAGGCCGGAGCTTCGAGCTTCACCTTGTTCTCCTCGAGCTGGGCCTCGCACGCGGTCGGCACGGCACGCGTCTCCCTAAGGTCGCCGGTCAGCACCTGAGCCTCACGGACAGCCGTATAGCCGGCAGGCACGCTGACGGAGAAGGCGTTGGAGACAGGCAGGTAGTTGACAACCTTGAGGATGAGGTCACCGGTAGCTTCATCGACCACGGCGCTGCTGCCGATGCGCTTCTGCACATTGGCGTCAGGGTGCTCAAGGCGCACTGCAGACGGCAGGTAGAGTGTGCCGGCATTTTGTCCGAAGAGCTTCTGCACCTGGTAGCCTGTGGTCGGCTCGACACCCGAGCCCGTAAAGTAGATGAGGTCCGGATTCCACTGCGTGTGACCCTTGCGGGCGAAGAGCGGTGCGTAGGAGGTCATGGCCACGACGTCGGCGTTGCGCTCCACCGAGCAGAGGTAGAGAGCCTCGCTCAAAGCCGTCTCGATACAGTTGGCGCGGCCGTGGATGTGGCTTGCGTACTCGCCGAGGTAGACACGCGTACCCTTGCGTGCGTAGCGGTCATAGTAGTCCTGGTTGTTGACAAACCAGCCCGGGCTGTTGTAGTAGTGCTCGTCGACATACTCGAGGTTCATCTCACGGGCCAGGCGCCAGCCCCACTCGTAGTCCGAACCCTCGAACGACGGGCCGACCGTACCCACCACCTCGATGTCGGGATACTTGTCCTTGATGGCCTTGCAAATCATCTTGTAGCGCACCTCGAAGGTCGTGCTGATAAGGTCTTCGTTGCCTATGCCAATCATGGTCAGCCCGAACGGCTTGGGATGGCCGGCGTCGGCGCGCATCTTGGCCCACTTGTTGGTCTTGGGGTCGCCGTTGGCCCACTCCACGAGGTCGAGAATGTCCTGTATGTATTCGTCCATTTGGTCCATCGGGATTCCGCCTTGCTGGCCGAAGCCGCCCGTCGACGAGTTCTGGCAAGGCACACCGGCAGCCAGTACGGGCAGCGGACGTGCGCCGAGGTCCTCGCAGAGCTGGAAGTACTCGTAGTAGCCCAAGCCCACCGTCTGATGGTAGTGCCAGATATTGAAGTCCGGCTTGCGGCTCTCCAGCGGACCGACGGTGTTCTTCCATCGGTAGATATTGTCAAGGCCGTTGCCGTGGCTGGCGCATCCGCCCGGGAAGCGCACGAACTGCGGGTGCAGAGCTTCGAGCGCCTCGGCGAGGTCACGGCGCATGCCGTTCTTGCGGCCCTTGTAGGTATCTTGCGGGAAGAGGCTGACCATATCCATGTGGCACGTGCCCTCGCCCTGCGGCAGGACTACGAGGCGGGCATCGTCGGCATCGGCCTTGGCCTTGAGCGTAGCCGTCAGCTTCTTCCAGGTCTGTCCCTTGGGCAGTTTGACCGAAGTCTCGGCGAGCACCTTGTCCGACTTGTCAACGAGTTGCACCTTGACCTCCGTCTTCTTGCCCTCAGGCATACGTCCGAAGAGCGAGAAGTCGTATTTGGCGCCCTTGCGCACCACGATGCCGTCCCAGCCCGAGTTAGAGAGCGAGCCGCCCTTGGCCTGGCTCTTGAGCACGGCATAGTGGGCGTTGTTGGCGTGGATGGGGTCGTCGGTCGCAATGGTCAGTTCGAGGTCCTTGGCCTCCCAACAGGTCTGGGCGTTCCACTCCCGGCGGTCGCGGCTGGAGTACTCGAAGTCGCGGTTCTGCACGAGTTCGGCGTAGAGGCCTCCGTCGGCAGCATAGTTGATGTCTTCGAAGAAGATGCCTATCAGCTTGTCCGAGATCTCCTTCTGTCCCTCGGTCTGCACCGTGATGTCGATGTTCTGCGACTGGAGTTTGTCAAAACGTCCCTTCAGATCGTCCACGGCCCGTTCGCCGTTCAGCTGGCCCTTGGAGGTCGAGAGCAGTTGTGCCGTGAGGAGTTCGTTGACCACGCTCCAGGCCACGCGGTGCATCTGTCCGCGCACCTCGCCGCTAGTCGGCAGCGTGAGCGTCTGCGTGTTCTCCATCGAGGCAACAGGGGCACGGTGGCCGAAGTCCTCGAGCAGGCGGGCCGTACCCGTCCTTTCACCGGGCAGGGCATAGTAGTCCTGCGGATGCCAGAGGTAGAGGTTGTCACTATAGGTATAGGCCACGACCGATTCCTGCTCGTTGACGCGCCAGGTAGCCTCCCAGCGCCGGTTGGCAGCGTTGTAGCTCACGCAGGGGTCAATCATACGCTTTTGGTGGCCCCAGTTGCCGTAGTCGCTTCTGACGGGCGACCACTCAGGCCCGATTTCGTGCCAGAGCATGCGGTCGGTGCTCCAGGCGAAGTGCAGGCCGTTCTTGCCGGCATTCTTGAGCGTAGCGTAGGTAAAGAGCCACGCGCTGTCTGCTTGTGCCGTAGTCACACACTGAGCAGAGGTCTCGGTCATCAGCCCCACAAGGAGCAAGGCTGCAATCAGTACTTTCTTCATCTCGATTAGAAGTTTAGCAGGTTATTAAAAGGTAATAATTAGGTAAATTCAGTGTCAAACAAACTTTATCCGCACCGGGCTCATTTGGCCAAGCCGCGCATCGTGTCGGTCANCGCATCGTGTCGGTCAGCGCTTGGCGCGCAGGAAGTCGGTCACGAGCTGGAGGCACTCGTCGGCCAGGAGCCCATCGGTGACCTGCGTCTTGGGGTGCAGGGCCTTGGGCGCATAGAGCCGGTAACCGCGACGGGGGTCGGCGGCTCCGTACACGACACGGCTCACCTGGCTCCACCCCAACGCTCCGGCGCACATGATGCACGGTTCGAGAGTCACGTAGAGCGTGCAGTCGTGCAGGTACTTGCCGCCCAGATAGTCGGCGGCAGCCGTGATGGCCTGCATCTCGGCGTGGGCGGTCACGTCGTGGAGCGTCTCGGTGAGGTTGTGGCCCCGGGCGATAATCCTGTCCCTGCACACCACGACGGCGCCGATGGGTATTTCGTCCTTGGCCAAAGCCTGACGCGCCTCGCGCAGGGCCTCGCGCATGTAGCGTATGTCTGCATTCTCTTCCATAGACAATCGATAGATTTCTTTCGTCTTTCCCCAGTCCTTTTTTTGCGGTCAAAGCCTCCGGTCAAAGACATTCGCCCTTTTATAAAAGCCTTTCACTCCTTGACCACGCCGCAAGGGAGTATGAACTTGACCTCCTTGAACCAGTAGACGCGCTCCTCGCCCCCTCTGACCAGAAGGTGCAGCTGGCCGGTCGGCTCGACGCCCTTGATGCTGGCCTCGAAATCCTGGCCAGTGGCCACATCGCGGTAGGGATAGAAACCCTCCTTGCGGTACAAGCGGGCACAGAAGCGCCTGTGTATGTCGGCCGAAGCCCTCTCTGGGTCGGCTTTGAGGCTGCGGTAGTCGGCCATCATCCGGCTCACCACGCCGTCCATCACGGCTTCGGGCGAAAGTTCCTGGCCCGTCTGGAGCCGCAGCGACGTCGGATTGGGCGCATCGCCCACCCATCGGGTCTGGTTGACGTTGATGCCGATGCCGACCACGCTCTCGCTCAGCTTCGCGCCCACGATGCGGTGTTCGATGAGAATGCCGCACACCTTACCCTCAGCCATATAGATGTCGTTGGGCCACTTGATGTCGCCTCCCGTCTCGTCGGCCACCGCAAGGGCGGCAATCTCGCTCAGCACAAACTGCTCGCGCGGAGGCAGAAACGCAGGTCGGAGCAGCACCGAGAAAGAGACGTTGCGGTCGGGTTCCGACTCCCACGCATTGCCCATCTGGCCGCGCCCTGCCGTCTGCCGTGTGGTCCACACGACGGTGCCGTCGGGCAGGTCGGTGCCTTTGGCCAAAGCCTCGAGCACCCAGGTGTTGGTCGAGCGGACTTCGTCGAGGTGAATCTTGGGCATAAAGCGTGTTGCGTGTTATGTGTTACGTTATGCGTGTTGCGTTATAGCCGATTTTTGGCAAAATCAAAGCGTCAGGCGTCACTTCTCGACGTGCACGCGGGTCGTCTTGGGCAAGGTCTCGTTGCGCAGATTGGTCTGCGTCACGACGGCCTGGGCGAGGCTCAGGAACGACTGGCCGACCATCGAGTCGTAGTTGAGGACGATAGGTGCGCCCTGGTCGCCGCTCTCGCAGATGCTCTGCACGACGGGTATCTGGGCTAGCAGAGGCACGCCCATCTCGGCAGCAAGCTGCTTGACGCCCTCACGTCCGAAGAGGTAGTAGCGGTTCTGCGGCAGTTCGGCAGGCGTAAACCACGCCATATTCTCGACCAGACCCAGCACGGGCACGTTGATTTTTTCGTTGGCAAACATGTCGATGCCTTTGCGCGCATCGGCCAAAGCCACCTGCTGCGGGGTCGAGACGACCACGGCGCCCGTGAGGCCCAGCGTCTGCACGATGGTGAGGTGAATGTCGGACGTGCCGGGCGGCATGTCGATGACGAGGTAGTCGAGTTCGCCCCAATTGGCGTCGCCTATGAGCTGCTTGACGGCACTCGACGCCATGCTGCCGCGCCACACCGTGGCACTGCCCGGGTCGACGAAGAAGCCCACGCTCAGCACCTTGACGCCATACTGCTCGGCGGGGATGAGGAGGTCGCGGCCATCGATGCGTTCGGCCATAGGCTGATAGTCTTCGAGCTGAAACATCTTGGGCGCCGAAGGACCATAGACGTCGGCGTCGAGCAATCCCACCTTGTAGCCCAGCATCGAGAGACCGACGGCGAGGTTGGCGCTGACCGTGCTCTTGCCCACTCCGCCCTTGCCCGAAGCGACGGCGATGACGTTCTTGACCTGCGGCAGGAGTTTGTCGGGCTCTGGTCGGGGCGCCTGGCGGGCTGCCGTGCGGATGTCGAGTTCGACGGGTTCGCCCACTTGTTGGCAGACGTAGCGGATGTTGGCCTCAGCGGCTTTGACCACCGACTTGAGGAAGGGGTCGCTCTCTTTTTCGAAGAGCAGCGTAAAGCTCACCTTGGAGCCGTCGATGCGGATGTCGTCCTGCAGCATGCCGCTCTCCACGATGTTCTTTTTGGTGCCCGGGTAGATGACCTGCGCCAGAGCGTCCTGTATGAGTTTTGGATAAAGTGCCATATCGTTGGTTTGTGTCTGTTCTGTTCGTTCCGAAAGTGAAACAAGTTCTGTTCGTTCCGAAAGTGAATCAAGTTGTTTTTTCTCGAAAGCTAATCAAGTTGTTCTGAGGGGGCAGGCAAGGCCTGCGAAAGGTGAAGTCACGTCGTGCGCGCGGCCGCCTCAGACGTGCTTGTCGAGGGTCGACACCTTGTCGCGCCCATAGCTGCGGTACGAGTCGAGTTCGATTTCGACATCGGGCTCGGTCCACGTCTCGCGGGGCTGTGGCTGCAGGGCCATGTACTTGATGTCGATGCCGCGGGCCATCCATTGCTTCTCGTAGGCCGTCTGGATGCCGCGCAGGGCCTCGAGCGTCTCGGGCGTAGTGAACGACTCGTCGTGGTAGAGATCGCGGGTCGAGGCGAGCACGGGCAGGCCGTTGACCTTCGCCATCTCGCTGGTGTAGGTGAAGAGGAAGTTGGAGTCGCTCTTGAGGTGCACCGTGCCCCCGGGGGCAAGTATCTGCAGATAGCGCTGCATGAACATAGTGCAGGTGAGGCGCTTGTTGACTTTCTTCATCTGCGGGTCGGCAAAGGTGATCCAAATCTCCGACACCTCGCCGGGCGCGAAGAAGCGCGTGATGAGCTCGATGCGGGTGCGGACGAAAGCCACGTTGGTCAAACCCTCGTCGAGGGCCTCGGTAGCTCCGGTCCACATGCGTGCTCCCTTGATGTCGAAGCCGATGAAGTTGCGGTCAGGATAGCGACGGGCCAGTCCTACGGTATACTCGCCCTTGCCGCACCCGAGCTCGATGACGATGGGCCGGTCGTTGTGGAAATAGTCTGCGCCCCAACGTCCGCGCAAGGGGAAGCCGCCCGTCTCGAGTTGCTCGAAGGCGTACTGGAAGACATTGGCGTAGCCCGCCATGTCGTCGAACTTCATGAGTTTGTTCTTTTTTGACATCTCTTCTCTACTTGTTGCCTGCCGGCGCTTTACGTTACTTGCCGGCGCTTTAGGCTGTTGTCTGCCGGCGCTTTAGCGGGTCACTCAACGCGTCTGTTGTTTCACCTCTATGCTTTGCCAACCGCTTGTCGTGACAATACGGGGGCGAAGGTACGCATTTTTTTTGACCCGTCCAAATGTTTTGCCCTTTTTTAGCCGTCTCAGCCGCCTCTTCGAGTCCAAGAAGGGACGAAGGGCGCACGAATCAGGTATTATAGTCAAAGTTCCGGTGCTCCGACGGGCGCCGCACAACGCATGTGCCCCCGACTCAAGACGAGCCTGGGGCACATACTGATTCAAGCGTTGTTTGCCCGATATGAATTCGGAATTTGCCTGTCGGGCAAAAATTGCCTATTGGGCGAAAGTTGCCTATGGGCGAAAATCACTTGTTGAGCAAAGTCTGCGTGCGGCTGATGAAGTTCGCCAGGGCCTCGCCCTTGAGCAAGCCGGCCTCGAGCAGCGCCAGGTCGATGAGCTGATGCAAGGTAGCATCGCCGGCAGCATAGTGGCCCACAGCCTCGCTCTCCTGCTTCTTCAGGCTCTCGACATCCTTGCGGAGGGCGTCGAGCAACTGGTCTTTGTCTTGTGCGAATTCACCGGCCTTGGCCTTGTACTTCTCCTCCTCAAGGGGCTTGATCTGGGCTTCCTTGTCGGTGATGTCGCCGGCAATGGCCGAGAGCTGGTCGGCGAGGGCTGCCTTGGCGGCCTCGAGTATGCGCTTGACCGTAGGAGCCTCGGTGTTGACGACGAGGTTCATCTGGTTGGGCATTTGGCCATAGAAACTCATGCCACCGCCCTGCACGCGGCTCATCTCCTTCATGCGGCGCATCCATTCGTTCTGGGCCACCATGACGGGCTTGTCGTTCTCCTCCATGGCCTGGAAGTCTACGGTCCACTCGACCGACTTGCCGTCGGCACCCGTGGTGGCGGGTATCTGGCTTTGGAAGAGGGCGTTGTTCTCCCGGCGCTCGGTGTCGGTAAACTCCACCTTCTTGGCGTCGGCCTTCTTGATGAGGTTGCTCAGCGTGTCGGAGTCGATGCGGTTGTAGTGGCACTTCTCCTGCTTCTGCTCCTGCTGGTTCATCCACGGCGTGTCGAGTTGTCCGCCGGCCTCGATGACGTCGTAGCCCTTGGCCTTGGCTGCCTCGATGTAGCTGTACTGCGCCACCTTGTCGTCCGAGTAGAGGTAGACGAGCTGGCCGTCCTTGTCGGTCTGGTTGCCCTCCACAAGCTTGCGGTACTCGTCGGCAGTGTAGTAGAGGCCCTCGGTGTTCTTGACCAAAGCGAACTGTATGGCCTTCTCATAGAACTTCTCGTCGCTCAGCATGCCATACTGGATGAAGACCTTGAGGTCGTCCCATTTCTCCTCGTATTTCTTGCGGTCTTCGTTGAAGATTTCGCCCAGGCGGTCGGCCACCTTCTTGGTCACATAGCCGCTAATCTTCTTGACGTTCTGGTCGCTTTGCAAGTAGCTGCGGCTCACATTGAGCGGGATGTCGGGCGAGTCGATCACGCCGTGCAGCAGCATCATGAACTCGGGCACGACGCCGTCCACGTGGTCGGTGACGAAGACCTGGTTGCAGTAGAGCTGTATCTTGTCGCGGTGGAACTCGTTGTTCTCTATCTTCGGGAAGTAGAGGATGCCCGTCAGGTGGAACGGATAGTCGACGTTGAGGTGTATCCAGAACAAGGGGTCGGGAGCCATCGGATAGAGGTCGTGGTAGAACTTGAGGTAGTCCTCGTCCTTAAGGTCGGCGGGCTGGCGCATCCAGAGCGGGTTGGTCTCGTTGATCTGGTTGTCCTCGTCGGTGTCGACCTCCTTGCCGTCCTTCCACTCGGTCTTCTTGCCGAACACGACGGGCACGGGCAAGTACTTGCAGTACTTCTTGAGCAGGTTCTCGACCGTGTACTTGAGCGTCATGTTGGCCTTGTTGTCGTCATCGAGGTAGAGGACGATGTCGGTGCCGCGCTCGGCCTTATCGCAGGTGTCCATCGAGAACTCCGGGTTGCCCTCGCAACTCCAGAGGGTGGCAGGCTCGTCCTTGTAGCTCTTGCTCCGTATTTCGACCTTCTTGCTCACCATAAAGGCCGAATAGAAACCAAGGCCGAAGTGGCCGATGATGCTGGCGGCATCGTTCTTGTATTTCTCCAGGAACTCCGTAGCGCCCGAGAAGGCTATCTGGTTGATGTACTTGTCAATCTCGTCGGCCGTCATGCCGATACCGTTGTCGCTCACGGTCAAGGTGCCTGCCTCGGGGTCAACGCTGACGCGCACCTTGAGGTCCGTGACATCGCCGTCGTACTCGCCGGCACGGGCCAGGGTCTTGAGCTTCTGCGTAGCGTCGACAGCATTGCTGACCAACTCACGCAGGAAAATCTCGTGGTCGCTGTAGAGAAACTTCTTGATGACCGGAAATATGTTCTCCGACGTCACATTTATTGAGCCTGTTTTCATCTTGTAGTGTATTTTTTGAGTGATTGTTTTGCTTTGTGTACGTCCTCACTCTAGCAAAACCCGTGCCAAAGGTCAGCGCGCGACATTTTGTCAGTCACCCACAGTGGCCACCACATACTCCGAGCAGGTGCCGATGCGGAACTTCGCACCCCAAATGCCCATGCCCGAGGTGACGTAGTAGCGCGTCGAGCCTTTGACCAAAGGCCCGTAGGCGCACTCGTAGAGGGCATCGGTGATCCACGACACCGGCCACACTTGCCCATAGTGCGTGTGTCCGCTGAACTGGAAATCCACGCCACTCTGCTGCGCCTCCGCGAGATGATAGGGCTGGTGGTCGAGCACGATGGTGTAGCGCTCCGCAGCCCCGGCAGGCAGCCCGCCCATGATGTCGGCCAACGTGCGCCGCCGTCCGTTGGTGCGGTCGTCACGCCCCACGATGCAGAGCCCGCACGCCACCACGGCCGTGTCGCGCAGCATCGTGATGCCCGCCTCATGGCAGAACTGCTGCGTCTCGCTGATGCCGCTGTAGTAGTCGTGATTGCCGGGGCAGGCATAGACGGGAGCTTCGAGCCGACGCAGCTCCTCTGCCACATGCCCCTCGCGCACGGGGCGCATGCTGATGTCGACGAGGTCGCCGCCCACCAGAATGAGGTCAGGGTGCTCAGCATTGATGAGGTCTACCCACTGCGCCACCTCGCTGCGGCCTATGTGGTAGCCGATGTGGAGGTCGCTGAGCAGCACCACCCGCACAGGCCGCTCCACCTTGCCGTGGGCATCGAGGCTAAGCGTGCGGCGCACCTTGTGGCCATAGTGCACGTAGCCGCCCACGAAGACGGCCGCCAACACGCCCGCGAGCACGAGCGCCACACGCAGGTTGGCGTGCAACCACCCGGCAGGCACCACGTGCACCAGCCGCAGCACATCGAGCACCAGAAACGCCAACACCAGATAGACCAGCACGAAGAAGGCCGAGTTGCCCACCCTGTAGACGAATGCCGCCTGACCAAGGGTCAGTCCGTCACGCATATGCGAGAAGCCCACGGCCATCATGCCCAGTGCCGACAGGGCAACAACGATGACCAGCGCGCGCACCGCCCAGCCGAATGGCAGCAGTTGCCATACGTGCCACAGGACATACGTAGCGCCCACCAGGGGCAAGAGTGTAAAAGCCAAAAACCACATGTCTGTATTCGTTGTTTTGTTTGGTTGTTTCTATGTTCGTTTTTTTGTTGTTCGTTCTCTCTGTCCGGGTCTTCTTTGTCTTAACCCGATTTTCTTGCCGGCTCCACTTCGGGCCGCTCTTGGCCGTCGGGGTGGAAATCCGTCGGCAAAGATAATGCTTTTTTTCGATATCTCCAAATCTTTTGGCGTGATAAGGCCCCGTTTTGGCCCAAACCGCACCTAATCCCGCGCAATTTGCACCTAATCCCGCCGTAATGGTCCGTAAGGCTGCAAAATCCTGCCAGTTGGGGCGCAGAAAATTACCAATTAGGCAGCAGGAAAATACCAGTTGGGGTGCAAAAAAACAGTTAGGCTGCAAAATCCTACCAGTTGGGCTGCAAAACGGGGACCTCGTCTGTTATCGCTTGACTTGGTCAGCAGCCCGCGACCTCAAGCATCTTGGCATTACCGGTCTCGGCAAAATCCCCGAACTGCAGACCGTGACAGTGACAATTACAGTTCGATTTTCCGCAAGGTATTTTTTTACAATCTCCAGTTGCCACTCAAAATGGAGTCTTGACAATTGACATTGACAGTCCGTTTTTCCGCAAGTTTCTGACCCGATGGTGACAGGTGACGGTGACAGTTCGATTTTCCGCAAGGTAATTTTTTGGGCAGGCAAGAGGGGTAAAATAGGAATGAGAAAAGTTAAGAAAGGTTAAAAG
>CAVFPF010000093.1:0-21934 GCA_963624265.1 bacterium
CTAATAATAACAGCCGACTGGGCTTTTCGCCTGGCCGGCTGTTTCGGTTTTCCTATACGGAAAAGAGTTTTTTCCCCTTTGCCAAGAATGGCGCTCTGATTTTGACCGAAAGACGCGCTCTGATTTTGACCGAAAGACGCTCTTATTCTGCCAGAATCCGGGCGATGAGGGCCTGCTCTTCGTCGCTGAAAGGGGCGCAGCGGAGGGCTTGCAGGTTGTCGTGCATCTGACCGACCGACGAGGTGCCTATGATGACCGAGGTGACGCGCGGGTCGGAGAGGACCCAGGCGAGGGCCATGCGGGCCAGGGTGTCGCCGCGCTGGCGGGCCAGGTCGTTGAGCGCCTGGATCTTGCGGAGCAGGGCAGGGGTGAGCCGGTCGGAGGTGAGGTGCTCCTTGCGGAACATGCGCGAGTCGGTCGGAATGCCGTTGAGGTACTTGTCGGTGAGGAGGCCTTGCTCGAGCGGGGAGAAGCCCACATAGCCGGCGCCGTGTGCCGACGCCAGCGCGAGCGCATCGTCGTCGCGCACCAGGAGGTTGTGCTTGCCCTGATAGCACAGACACGGCACGTCGCGCTCCTTGAGGTAGCGGTAAGCAAAGTCGGCCGCCTCGTGAGGCCAGCGCGAGATGCCGACATAGAGGGCCTTGCCCTGGCGCACAATGTCGACGAGGGCCTGCAGCGTCTCCTCGAGCGGAGTCTCGGGGTCGTAGCGGTGCGAGTAGAAGAGGTCCACATACGTGAGGTGCATGCGCCGCAGACTTTGGTCGAGCGACGACATCAGGTACTTGCGCGAACCCCAATTGCCGTAGGGACCGGGCCACATGTCGTAGCCGGCTTTGGTCGTAATGAACATCTCGTCGCGATAAGGGCGCATGGAGACGTCCATGAGCCGGCCAAAGGTCTCTTCAGCCGTGCCGTAAGTAGGGCCGTAGTTGTTGGCAAGGTCAAAGCACGTAATGCCGTGGTCGAAGGCGCAGTGCATCATCTCCTTGCAGTTCTGAAAGTTGGACGTCGAGCCGAAGTTGTGCCAGAAGCCCAGCGAGAGGGCCGACATCAACAGGCCGCTACGGCCCGACCGGCGATATTGCATCCCGTTGTCATAACGATCAGCCTGGGGTGAGTAAATGGGGTCAATCATGTACGTTTTATGTTTTACGTTTTATGTTTTACGTTTTATGTTTTACGTTTTACGTTTTATGTTTTACGTAACACGTAACGGCCTCGGCAACGGCGCAAAGATAGGGGAAATAATCAAGCAAAACAAAAAAAGTGGCCAAAAATTCAATCCCGAGGTTGCATTTATTCGACTTTTCTATAGTTTGACCTCAGCTAAAAAGAAAATCAGAGGGGCGTAATGGTGTATAACTCAACAAAAAAACGTAACTTTGCCGCGCTTTTCCACTAAAGGGAAAGCTAAAATCAACTATATGTCTAACAATTTAAAGAACACAGCCGTAGAAGACTTCAATTGGGAAGCTTTCGAGAACGGCGAGACTCTTGGAGGCAAGAGCGTAGAGGACCAGACCGCCAGCTACGAAAAAACACTCAATTCGGTCGAAAACAACGAAGTAGTCAAGGGAACCGTGACCAGCATCAACAAGCGTGAGGTCATCGTCAACGTCGGCTACAAGAGCGAGGGTGTTATCCCAGCCTCAGAATTCCGCTACAATCCGGACCTCAAAGTAGGTGACGAGGTAGAGGTTTACATCGAGAGCCAGGAAAACCGCCAGGGACAGCTCGTCCTCTCGCACAAGAAGGCCCGCATCGCCACCTCTTGGACCCGTGTCAACGAGGCTCTTGAGAACGATGAGGTCATCACGGGCTTTGTCAAGTGCCGCACCAAGGGCGGTATGATTGTCGATGTATTCGGCATCGAGGCATTCTTGCCCGGTTCGCAGATTGATGTCAAGCCAATCCGCGACTATGACGTATTCGTCAACAAGACAATGGAATTCAAGGTCGTTAAGATCAATGCCGAATTCCGCAATGTAGTAGTCAGCCACAAGGTGCTCATCGAGGCAGAACTCGAAGAGAAGAGAAAGGAAATCATGGGCCAGCTCCAGAAGGGTCAGGTCATCGAAGGCGTTGTCAAGAACATCACTTCTTACGGCGTGTTTGTGGACCTCGGCGGTGTGGACGGTCTCATCCATATCACAGACCTCTCTTGGGGCCGCGTCAGCGATCCGAAGGAGGTTGTCGAGCTCGACCAGAAAATCAATGTTGTTATTCTCGACTTCGACGACGAGAAGAAGCGCATCGCTCTCGGCCTGAAGCAGCTCACTCCTCATCCATGGGATTCGCTCGATGCTAACCTCCAGGTTGGCGACAAGGTTAAGGGCAAGGTAGTGGTTATGGCCGACTACGGTGCATTTGTCGAAATCGCTCCCGGCGTTGAGGGCCTTATCCACGTTTCTGAGATGAGCTGGAGCCAGCACATACGCAGCGCCAACGACATCCTCAAGGTAGGTGACGAGGTAGAGGCTCAGATTCTGACTCTCGACCGCGCCGAGCGTAAGATGTCTCTCGGTCTCAAGCAGCTCAAGGCTGACCCATGGGCCGACATCGAGGTTCGCTTCCCCGTTGGTTCTACTCACGACGCCAAGGTCCGCAACTTCACCAACTTCGGTGTGTTTGTCGAGATCGAGGACGGCGTAGAGGGTCTGATTCACATCAGCGACCTCAGCTGGACCAAGAAGATCAAGCACCCATCAGAGTTCACTCAGGTCGGCGCTCCTATCAAGGTCGTTGTGCTCGAGATAGACAAGGACAACCGTCGCCTCAGCCTTGGCCACAAGCAGCTCGAGGAGAATCCTTGGGACGCTATCGAGGCCAACTACACCGTTGGTTCAGTGCACAAGGGCAAGATTGCCGAACTCATCGACAAGGGCGCTGTCATCTCTCTCGAAGAGGGCGTAGAGGGCTTTGCTACTCCTAAGCACCTCCAGAAGGAAGACGGCTCTCAGCCTAAGTTGGGCGAGGAGCTCGACTTCAAGGTAATCGAGTTCAACAAAGACAGCCGTCGTATCATCCTCAGCCACAGCCGCATCTTCGAGGACGCTGCCAAGGCTGACGCACGCAAGGAACAGCAGGCTGCCCGCCGCGCCAAGAAGGACGCTGCCAAGGCAGAGGCCGATGCCGTTGCTCAGGTTGCTCCTGCTGAGAAGGCTACCCTCGGCGACATCGACGCCCTGGCTGCCCTCCGCGATAAGCTCGCCGGCAAGTAATCACGCATCCGGTCTCGCGGTGCTCTACCGCGATTCTAACGATACTCTAATCACAGAGCGGACATTCGCATGAATGCCCGCTCTGCTTTTCTCTCCATTTTCGTGAGCGCTGATTTCTCTTTTGGGGGTGTTCTACCCCTTTCTCTCCCTTCATGTGTGTAGAAATCTCACTTTCTGAGTTTTTCTGCACTTTTCTCTTCCTTCGTGTGCGTTGATTTCTCTTTTGGGACGTTCTTCCGTAGGCTGTTTTTATGGCATACAATTAAACATTATTTGCAAAAATAGTACGAAATTGATTTTTTGAAAAAATGAGACATTCAAAATAGGTGAGACATTTAAACTGCTTTAAATCTGTTCGCGCGCACGCGTCCAATATTTCAGAAAATTTGGGTAATTTCTGAGAATTGTGTTATTTAAACAACAGAAGAATGTGTGTACAATGTTAGGGACGAATTTCCGACAAGCCAAGACTGGCAGTCTGCGGGTCTGTGAGCCCCTTTCACTGCTTGTGCATTTCGCGATAGGCTTTGGGCGAAAGGCCGGTAGTCTTGCAGAAGAGGCGCGAGAAGTAGTAGCAGTCGTCGATGCCGACTTTATGACAGATTTGGTTGATTTGCATCGTGGTAGTGGTGAGCAGGAGGCAGGCACGTTCCATTTTGAGCCGGTTGAAGTAGTGGAGCGGGCTTTCGCCGGTGGCCCGACGGAAGACCGACGAGAAGTGGCTCGCGCTGTAGCCTATGTATTTGGCAAGGTTGTCGAGCGAAAGGCGATGCTCGATGTTTTCGTTCATATAGCGGATGGCGGCATCGACCAGTGAGTCGGCATCGAACCGGTCGTTGTGCCTTTCCGCTTTGCGAAACTGCTGTATGAAGCGCATCGAACCGAGGTAATAGTGAAGCAGGCACGAAGCATAGCGCAGGTTCTCGATGTTGTAGCCGTCGCTGAGGGTGAAGAAAATCTCCTCGAAGATGCTGTTGCGGTCGCTGATGCGTGAGGTCAGTCCCGGCTTGACATTGAGAGGCATCGAGGCCCCCTGCGTGTAGAAAGGGGCGTGAGCTCCGGCGAAGTGCACCCAGTAGATAGTCCACGGGTCGGCATTGTCGCTCCAGTACACGTGGCTCTGTCCGGCAGGGAGGATGATGTATTGGTTTGCATCGACATCGAGCGTGTGCGGGTCGTCGCCGATGCGGCAATGGCCTTTGCCCTTGACGCAATAGAGCAGAACGCACTGACCGATAGGCTCTTTACGCTCCCGGTAGTGGTGGACGGCGTGCGGATAGTAGCCTATGTCGGTGATGTAGAGACTCGACACCAATGGGTCGCTGGCCTGCATCTCGACCGCCATGGGTGGCAGCACGATGGCGCGTTCGCCCGTAAATCCGTCTTTCAAGTGTAGCATATTGGTGTCGGTGTGTAATTGCCTTATATGTTCCTGCGCAAAGTTACTGACATATTTCGGAAGTCGTCCTGTTTTTGCCCAAAAAACACATATACAAACGGCTTTTTGAGCGTTAAATTGCGGGGAAAGTGAAAAAGTCCATTGTTTTTAATGGAAAAATCCATTATCAGATTGCGCAGGAGACCGTACCTTTGCAGCGTGAAATCACGAGTGACCCATTCCTGCAGGAAGCGCAGACGGGTGCAGATTTTGCAGCGTGAAATCACGAGCGACCCATTCCTGCCGGATGCGCAGACGGGAGAATTAAGACCATAAAAAAACAAAATACAACAATACCTGTAAGACTATGAAAAGGACAGTATCTTTTGCCTTGTTGAGTGCGGCGGTGTTTGCATTGAGCGCCGAGAACTATAGGCTCACAGCGCCTGAGACGCCGAAGCAGATTGTAGAAGGGAAGCTCAATCTGGGCGGTGTCAATCCGCAGGGCGGCACAATAGCCGTCAACAGCTATTATATGAGTATAGACGGCAAACCCGTAATTCCCGTCTTGGGCGAGTTCCACTATTCGCGCTATCCGCGTGAGCAGTGGGAGGAGGAAATCGTCAAGATGAAGGCCGGAGGCGTGAATGTGCTGCCTACCTACGTGTTCTGGGCTCTGCACGAACCGCGCGAAGGCGAGTTCCATTGGGAGGGCAATCTTGATTTGCATCATTTCCTCGAGCTTTGTCGGAAGCACGACATGCCGGTCGTCATCCGCATCGGCCCGTTCTGCCACGGCGAGATTCGTTCCGGAGCCATACCCGAATGGATATTTGCCAAACCGCTTGAGATACGAAGCAACGACCCCGAGTATCTGAAGTATGTAAGGGCGCTCTATGCCGAAATAGCCAAGCAGATGGATGGCTTCTATTATAAAGACGGAGGTCCTATCATCGGGTGTCAGATTGAAAACGAGATGCAGCACTCTGCTTCGCCTTGGGCAATCACCTATCCGGGCGAAGAGACGGACTACACGGCAGCCAGCTGGAATGCACAAGAGGCAGCCATAGGCGTGGAAGGCAACCGCAAGCAGGCTACCAGGGCCGAAATCGGCGACGCGCACATGCGCACTCTGCTCCGGATAGCCCAAGAGTCGGGCATCGTCACGCCACTCTATACGGCCACCGGGTGGGGCAATGCGGCTGTGATAGGCCATGATGCTCTTCCCGTCACGTCGGCCTACACTTACCCGTTCTGGCAAAATCCTCCCCGAATGTCGCCGTTCATGATGTTTAAGGATTTGCACAAAGAGCCCGACTACTCGCCGGTGCGTTACAATCCGGAAGACTACCCTTCGTTCTGCGCCGAGATGGGAGCCGGCATACAGATGATTTACAACTCGCGGCCCATCGTAACGGCCAAAGCCGCCGAGGCTCTCATGATTCGCACGCTTGGCTCAGGGTGCAACGGCATAGGTTACTATATGTATCATGGCGGAAGCACCCCATGCCGGGAGGGGCAGAATGCCTTTATGAGCGACGAACCGATGGGCGTGCCCAAGATATCGTACGACTTCCAGGCTCCACTGGGTGAATTCGGACTTGAGGGACTGATGTACCGCAACTTGCGGCTTATTCACACCTTCCTGGCAGACTTCCAGGACCGCCTTGCGCCTATGGAGACCGTGCTTCCTGACGATTGGCAACGGATGACGCCCGACAACCGTGACGACCTGCGCTATGCTGCACGCATGAAAGACGGCAAGGGTTTCCTCTTCGTCGTCAACTTCCAGGACCACGACAACGGCCGCCACGACCAACAGGCCACAGTGACCATCGACCTGGGCAAAGAGACCATCCGCATACCGGTGACATTGCCCAAAGACGAAAGCGCGATATTGCCCTTCAACTTTGACATGGACGGTACTTTGCTCAAATATGCCACGGCACAGCCCCTCATGCGCATCATGGACGGCAAGACTCCGCATTACTTTTTCTTTGCCCCCGACGGTGTGCAGCCGGAGTATGTGTTTGCCAACGGCAAGACACTCCGCCCGAAGCCGGGTCTGAAGAGTACGTTTGCTGTCAAGGGCGTCAAGGTGACGACACTGACACGCCAGCAGGCTCTTGATGCCATCAAGGTTGACGGCCGTCTGCTTATCACCAAAGCAACCGTGCTGCCCGTCGATGGCGGTGCCGACCTGCTGATGCTCGGCGAGAACTGCATCGACTATGTGCTCTATCCGTCGAAGGCAGGATTCGCGACCCAGCAGGCCAGCGTGGCCAAGGTAGAGCCGCAATACTCATGGCACCAGCGCGGAGAACGCCGCGCCTACCTTCATGTCGACAGTCTTCCGGCCGACAACGTGCAGGAGTATTTCCTGCGCCTTGACTATGTGGCCGACGTGGCCATGGCATTTGTTGACGGCCGGCTGTGTCAGGACGAGTTTTATCATGGGGCGCCCTGGACTATCGGATTGAAGCGGTATGGGCCGACGCTCCGCTCGCAGGACATGACTTTCTACTTCCGGCCGCTCAAGGACATGGCCTTCCTTCACCGCGACCTCCCGGCCGAGGCTTTGCCCGACTTCTCGTCCGGTCCCGTGTGCAAGGTCAACAGGGCCGAAGTCATACCCGAATACAAGATTCATATAAATATCCCCAAGACCCGCTGACATATAAGCAAGTCCAAGACCCGCTGACGCTTGTCGGCAAGCCTTGTGCAAATCAGACGCACTTGACTTCCCGCGTGAGTGCTTGTCCAAAAGCAAAACTGCGGAGGGCTTGCCAAAAGATAATCCGCGGGAGGGCCTGTCAGAAGTCAAAAATCGAATTTACAAAACTTAAATCTATATTATTCTATGCAACAGTACAACAAGACTTATACCTACTTCATTTGCCTCGTGTCGGCAATGGGCGGGTTGCTCTTCGGTTACGACTGGGTCGTGATAGGCGGAGCAAAACCTTTTTACGAACTTTATTTCGACATCGCATCGTCGGCAGCACAGCAAGGTTTGGCCATGACGGTGGCTTTGCTGGGTTGCCTCATCGGAGCCTGCACCTGTGGTTGGCTGGCCGACCGGTTGGGGCGCAAGCGGCTGCTTGTCGTCTCGGCGCTGGTGTTTTTCGTTTCGTCGCTGGCCACGGGCTGGTTCGATGAGTTCCATTTGTTCTTGACCGCCCGCTTCTTTGGTGGCGTGGGCATAGGCATTGCCTCCGGACTTTCGCCCATGTACATTGCCGAGGTGGCTCCGACGGCCATTCGCGGGCGGTTGGTGTCGCTCAATCAGCTGACCATCGTGTTCGGCATTCTCTTTGCGCAAATCGTCAATTGGCAGATTGCCGACCCCATACCTGCTGATTTCTCGCCTGCCGACATTGCCGCTTCGTGGAACGGCCAGATGGCATGGCGCTGGATGTTTTGGGCTACGGCAGTGCCGTCGGCCTTGTTCTTCGTGCTTGCTTTCTTCATCCCCGAGAGTCCGAGGTGGCTTGCCATGAAAGGCGACACCGCGCGTGCTTCCGACATTCTGGCCAAGATTGGCGGCCGTGAATATGCCGTCGGTGAACTGGCTTCGTTTGAGGTGGCCGACCGGCAGAGTGCCTCGCAGGGCGGGCTGCGCATGCTTTTCTCCCGTCCGATGCGCAAAGTGCTTCTGCTGGGTGTGGTCGTGGCCGTGTTCCAACAATGGTGCGGCACCAATGTCATCTTCAACTACGCACAGGAAATCTTCCAGTCGGCCGGCTATTCGGTGGGCGATGTGCTCTTCAACATCGTCATCACGGGCATTGCCAACGTGGCATTTACCTTTGTGGCCATCCACACCATCGACCGGTTGGGGCGCAAGGCATTGATGCTCATCGGTGCCGGCGGACTGTGCCTCATCTACGGCATACTCGGAGCGTGCTACTATTTCCACATCACGGGCTTCTTCATGATTGTGCTTGTCGTGGCTGCCATTGCTTGCTACGCCATGACGCTCGGTCCGTGCACCTGGGTGTTGCTGGCCGAGATTTTCCCCAATCGTGTGCGTGCCGTGGCCATGGCCGTGTGCACGTTCGCTCTGTGGGCAGGCTGTTCCACGCTTACCTACACCTTCCCATTCCTCAATGCTTCGCTGGGCAGTTACGGCACGTTCTGGATTTATAGCGGAGTGTGCCTCATCGGCTTTGTCTTTGTCTCCACGATGTTGCCCGAAACCAAGGGAAAGAGTCTTGAAGAACTCGAAAAAGAACTTGTGAAACAAGAATAAAGGGAAAATCTTTTGACCGAAGAATCTTCTCTTTGGGGAAAAGAAGAAAATCCTCTTTTGACCGAAGAAAATCCTCTTTTGGCCGAAGAAAATCCTCTTTTGACCGAAGAACCCTTTTGGTTAAAGAATTTTTTAAAATCGAAGGAATCCTTTCTTTGGCCGAAGAAAACCTAATTGACAAACATAAAAATCGCATAACAACAATATGGTAAAAGCTTGGAGAGAGTCGGTGACCATACCGACATATGAAGTGGGCGAGGCCGAAAAGACCCCGATATTCCTCGAGAAGCGCGTGTATCAGGGTTCGAGCGGAGTCGTCTATCCGTACCCTGTGATAGAAAAGATAGCCGACAAGCCGACTCCACACGAGTGGCAGGCCGTCTGGCTCGAGAACGAATATATCAAGGTGATGATATTGCCCGAACTTGGCGGACGTGTGCAGATGGCCTACGACAAGATCAAGCAGCGTCACTTTGTGTACTACAACCACGTGATAAAGCCAGCTCTGGTGGGCTTGGCCGGACCCTGGATTTCGGGCGGCATAGAGTTCAACTGGCCTCAACACCATCGCCCCTCCACCTATCTGCCCGTCGACTCGAAGATAGAGACCAACGACGACGGCTCGGTGACCGTGTGGGTCAACGAGATAGAGAAGATGTTCCATCAGAAGGGAATGGCCGGCTTCACGCTTCGTCCGGGATGTGCCTATCTCGAGATACGCGGGCAGCTTTACAACCGCACCGACATGCCGCAGACCTTCCTTTGGTGGGCCAATCCGGCGGTGTCGGTCAACGATGCCTACCAGAGTGTCTTTCCGCAGGACGTCAATGCCGTCTTCGATCATGGCAAGCGCGCCGTAAGCACCTTCCCGATAGCCACGGGCACCTACTATAAGATGGACTATTCGGCTGGTGTCGACATCTCCAACTACAAGAACATCTTCGTGCCTACGTCGTATATGGCCGTCAACTCGAAGTTCGACTTTGAGGGCGGTTACGAAAACGACACGCAGGCCGGTATGCTCCACGTGGCCAACCGGCATTACTCGCCGGGCAAGAAGCAGTGGACGTGGGGCAACGGCGACTTCGGACGGGCCTGGGACCGCAACCTCACCGATGCCGATGGCCCGTACATCGAGCTCATGGCAGGTGTCTATACCGAAAACCAACCCGACTTCACTTGGCTCATGCCTTACGAGGAGAAGCGCTTCACACAGTACTTTATGCCCTATCGCGAACTCGGCGTGGTCAAGAATGCCAACAAAGACCTCATCATCAACGTCACCGACAGCGAGTTCCTGCTCTTTGCCACAAGCCGCCAGCGTGTGCACGTCGTTCTCCGTTCGCAGGGGACGGCCATCCACGACGCCTGGCACGATGTGTGTCCGGAGGAGGTGCTGCGCATCCCAGTGTCCCGTCCCGTCGATGCCGTGTCGGTTTGCAAGGAGCTGTATGGCCGCGAAAGGGAAGTGCTGGGCTGGACGCCCGAGCCCGACGAAGTCCGTCCCACTCCACCTGCAGCCGAGGCCGCGCTCTTGCCTGGGCAAGTCAAGACCTGCGAGCAACTCTTCCTCACAGGCCAGCACATCGAGCAGTATCGCCACGCCACCTATGCAGCCACCGACTACTACGAGGAGGCTTTGCGCCGTGACCCCGACGACGTGCGCTGCTTGAATGCCATGGGCTTGTGGTACGTGCGCCGCGGGCGCTTCGACCGTGCCGAACCCTATCTGCGCAAGGCCGTTGCCCTCATCACCAAACGCAATCCCAATCCCTACGACAGCGAGCCTATCTACAATCTCGCTCTCTGCCTGAAGTACCAGGGCCGTTTGGACGAAGCCTACGCCCTCTTCTGGAAAGCCACCTGGAGCAAGGCGCAGGCCGATGCCGCCTACTTCGAAGCAGCCAAGATTAGTGTGGCCGAAGAAAGGCTCGACGATGCTCTCGACGAACTCGACCGCTCACTCACCTTTGGCAGCCGCAACCAGAAAGCCCTGGCGCTCAAGGCCACCGTGCTGCGCAAAATGGGCCGTACGGCCGAAGCCCTGCAGCTCTGCACCGACACGCTCAGCGTCGACCCCTTCAACTACGCCTGCCGCTATGAGCAGTATCTGCTCACGGCCGACGACGCCCTACTGCAGACCCTTTGCGGGCTTATGCACGGCATGTCGGGCAATTACGACGAACTCGCTCTCGACTACGCTGCGGCCGGCTGCACCGACGAGGCCGACGCCATTTGGAAGTTGGCCATCGATCGCCACGCCACCTCGCCGATGACCTATTACTACGTGGGCCGCTACGCAGAGGCCGAGGCTGCCGACAGCAGTTATTGCTTCCCCAACAGCCTTGACGCGTCGCTCGCGCTCGACCGGGCCATCCGTTGCAATCCGTCGGGCGCCCGAGCCTACTACTATAAGGGTTGTCTGTACTACGACAAGCGCCAGTATGACGTGGCCGTTGAGGCTTGGGAAGAGAGCGCACGGCTCGACGCGACGTTCCCCACGGTGTGGCGCAATCTGGCTTTGGCTTACTACAACAAGCACCACGATGCCGACAAGGCCGTGGAGTGTATGGAGCGTGCTTTCCGCCTCGACGAAAGCGATGCGCGCATCCTTATGGAACTCGACCAGCTCTACAAGCGCCTGGGCCGTGACCATGCTGCCCGCTTGGCTTTGCTCGAAAAGCACCCCGATCTTGTGGCCAAACGCGACGACCTGCTGCTCGAGCAAATCACGCTCCTCAACTTCCTGGGCCGTCATCATGAGGCTATGCAGCTGATAGACAAGCACATATTCCACCCGTGGGAGGGAGGCGAAGGCAAAGTGCCGACCCAGTACCAGATGGCGCGTGTCGAGCAGGCCAAGCTCCTCATCCGCGACAACAAGCCCGCCGAGGCCGTCCCGTTGCTCGAAGAGTGTCTGCAATATCCGCACCATTTGGGCGAAGGCAAACTCTACGGTGCGCAGGAGAACGACTTCTACTACTTCCTCGGTGTGGTCCACCATGCCCTGGGCGATGAAGAGAAGGCGCGCCAGTGTTGGGAGCAGGCCATCAGCGGACCGCAAGAGCCGGCGGCAGCCATGTACTACAACGACGCCAAACCCGACAAGATATTTTACCAGGGTTTGGCCCTGCAGCGCCTGGGCCGCAATGCCGAAGCCAACGGGCGTTTCTACAAGTTGCTCAACTACGGCCAGCAGCATGTGTTCGACCATGTGGTGATGGACTACTTTGCCGTCTCGCTGCCCGACTTGCAGATTTGGGAGGGCGACCTTGATGTCTCTAACCGCATCCATTGCAAGTATATGATGGCTCTCGGCCACCTCGGTCTCGGCCATCGGGAGAAGGCCCTGCAGTACTTGCACGAGGTCGAGCAGATGGACAACAACCACCCCGGCATCTTCGCCCTGCGCACGCTGATCGAAGTTTTTGCACTTGGTTAAATGTTATTTCCAATTGGCAAAAAATGTAAAAATGATGTGTAGACCCCAATAATGGCATTGTGTAATAAACAGGTTAAATAAAAGTTGGCCATATTTGCACGGTGAAACCATAAACAACACATCAACCGAAATAATCCCTTTACCATCACAATGTCTGACGGCAGCTGTTCGGCTTCCTTTACGGACCCCTTCTGCCGTCAAACCAAAAACAAAAAATGTATGAACTCGAAATTCAAACTGCTCGGCATTGCAGCATTGCTTTGCCTCGCGGGCTTGGGGGTCTGCTCTTGTAGCGAAGAGAAAGACGCATCTGGCCCTGGTCTTTGGGTATCTGCCGAATCGATAGGCACCTATCCCGGAGATACGGTTGTCATTGACGGACAGGCTTCAAGCCACGTCGGTATTAAGCAAGTGCGCCTGGAGTGCGAAGCGTGGGGCCTGGAGCGCACCTACGACCTTAGCAGCCACGCGCCCAAGGTGTGGAACTACACCTACAGAGTCTGCGTGCCAGCCGACGCTCAGTTCCCCCAGACGCTTATCGTCACTACCACCAACGACGACGGCGACAAGACCTCGCGAGAGATTCCTCTCAGTTACGAGCCTACCACCGAGCAGCCCACCATCAGCGGCTTGCTCACCGAGCTGGCCGTCGACTACGACACCTCGACCGGGACCGGCGTGCTGAAACTCAACTTCGGCGTGGGCGCCCTCGGCATTCTCGACAAGGCCACCGTGTCGTTCCCGCAGCTCGGGGTCACCAACACCTATCCGCTTTCGGGCCGCAGCGCGAGTCTCGATGTGCGCCAGGAGTTTGACTCGTGCGGCACATTCGACATGCAAGTCCTGGTTCAGGACCATTGCGGCAACTCCTGCGCGCAGAGCTGTTCGGTGGTCGTCATGCCTAAGGAGAACGAGGACGAAGTCGAGGACTACGCCCGCATGTACGCCTTCACCAACGAGTCGCCCGACGACTACATCTACGGCTACTATATTTATATGACGCGCAAAGACACCTGTTGCTATCAGGTCTATGTCTACGCGCCCACCGACGACACCGAGTACTTCTTCTCGCCCACGATGGAGACCGACGGAAGCCGCAAGTTCGGCACTTCGCCCTACGTGGCCAGCAAGATTATCTCCAAGCAGAGCGAACCCGGCTATGTGAAGGGCTACAAGCCCGGCAAGGGCTATTGGGGCTTGTGGGTTGACCTGCGTGCCAAGACCATCTCGAAGTGGGCTCTCGACCCCGCTGAGGGCGACAAGAGCACGCTCTACTATTCGGCCGACTGGAACAGCTGGAGCTTCACGGCCATGCACGATGGCGAGACCGAGTTCCTGAAGACGGCAGACATCACCATCTACACCGGCAACCAGTGGTTCTGCTTAGCCACGACCACCGATTGGACCAACGTCTGGCGTACATGGAACGACGACGGAGCCCTGGCCGGATGGTGGTTCTCAGCCGACGGTTCGGGCAATGGCGCCGGCCTTCCGACCATATCGGCCGACGTCGAGGCCACCATTACCTTCGACACGCTAACCAAATGGTGTTTCATCAAGAAAAAGTAACAATATGAAAAAATATATATTATTCCTCATCTGCCAGCTGTCGGTAGCGATGGCTTTGGCGCAAGGCATTGCCGTCAAGGGCAGTGTGATAGACGAGAACGGCGAGCCCATCATCGGCGCAACCATCCGCACGGGGGCCAATACGGGCACTGTGACGGATGCTGAGGGCCGTTTTCAGCTCGAGGGCATCAAGGCCGGAGCAGAGTTTGCCGTGAGCTATATGGGCTACGTTACGCAGCAGGTCAAGGCTGCCCCTTCGCTCCGCATCGTGCTTATGCCCGATGCCAAGACGCTCGACGACGTGGTCGTTGTGGGCTACGGCGCACAGAAGAAGTCGAACATCTCGGGTGCCGTCAGCACGGTCAAGATTGACGAACTCCCCAAGGCCGCTTCGGCCAGCGTCGGCTCGATGTTGCGCGGACGCACTTCGGGCATGAACATCACGGCCAACAGTGCCGCTCCCGGTGCTTCGATGAACATCTCCATCCGCGGCGGACTTTCGGGCCAGAAGCCGCTCATCGTCATCGACGGAGTGCCGCAGCTCAACACGAGCACCCTGTCGGCCGGCACGCAGTACGGCAATACCGACAAGGACAACGCCCTCATGAACCTCAACCCTGACGATATCGAGACCATCAACATCCTCAAGGACGCCTCGGCAGCCTCCATCTACGGTTCCGACGCTTCGGGCGGTGTCATCCTCATCACCACCAAGCGCGGCCACGGCAGCCGCCGTCCAGAGGTTTCCTATTCGGGCAGTGTGGCCATACAGACCATCAAAGACGCTCCCGACTTCATGAAGGCCAAGGACTATATGACTGAGATGAACAAAGTCTTCGACGAACTCGGCCGCAGCAGCGAGAAGAAGTACACGCAGAGTCAGATTGACAACTTCGTGGGCGACGGCACCGACTGGCTCGACGAAGTGACGCGCACGGGTGTGGTCAACGAGCACAACCTTAGCATCAACGGCGGTTCCGACAAGACCAAATACCTCGTTTCGTTCGGCCTGTACGACCACAAGGGCATTGCAAAAAACAACTCGATGAACCGCTACACGGGCCGCATCAACCTCGACCAGGAGTTTTCCGACAAGGTCAAGGGTGGATTGAGCACCTCGTTTGCCCACATCAAGTACCACGATGTGCCGACGGGCGAGGGCCGGCAGTCCAACTCCACGCTCATCTATTCGGCCATGACTTTCTCGCCCCTGGCTCCCGTCTATAACGAAGACGGCAGCTACGCCGACAATCCCGTGCGCCAGAACATCTACCCGAACCCCGTCTCCCTGCTCGACATCAGCGACCAGACTGTGAGCAAGGACCTCTTCCTCAGCGCCTACCTCGAGTACAAGCCCATCGCCGACCTGGCCATCCGCGCCACGGGCGGTGCCGACATCAAAGACACCCAGGCCGACCAGTACATCCCGACCACGGTGCTCATAGGCAAGAACTACAACGGCCAGGCCTCGAAGCAGAACTCCAAGAACCAGATGAACCTGCTCAACATCATCGCCACCTACACGCACACCTTTGCCGACAAGCACGACGTGAGCGTGATGGCCGGATGGGAGTACAAGAAGCAGATGTGGGAAGGCATGGGCATTACGGCCAACGACTTCCCGACCGACGGCGCCAAGATGAACAATATCGGCACCTCCGAGCAGGAGAACCCCAACATCTGGTCGAGCAAGGGCTCGAGCGAGATGGCTTCGTTCATAGGCCGCGTCAACTACACGCTGCTCGGACGCTACATCGCCACCTTCAACGTGCGTGTCGACGGCTCGTCCAACTTCTCCGACAAGCACCAGTGGGCCACCTTCCCGGGCGTTTCGCTCGCTTGGCGCGTCAACGAGGAGCAGTGGCTCAAAGATGTGAACTGGCTCAGCGAACTCAAGTTGCGCGCCGGTTACGGCCAGACGGGCAACGCCGGCAACCTCACGGGCATCAACACCGTCTATGGCGTGAGCCGCGGCACGGCCGTGATAGGGGGTAGTCTGGTCAACGGCATCGCTCTCTCCAAGCTCGGCAACCCCAACCTCAAGTGGGAGACACTTACCGACACCAACTTCGGCCTGGACTTCGGCTTCATCGGCGGACGCATCTCCGGCAGCGTGGACCTCTACAACCGCATGCGCACCGACGTCATTCTCTCCAAGAGCCTGATGAGCTACAACGAGGTCAAATACATCGACTACAATTCTGACGTCGAGTACCGCAGCCGCGGCATCGACGTGAGCCTGCACACGGTCAATATCGTCAACAAGGATTTCGAGTGGTCGACCGACATCAACTTCTCGTACTACCGCAACCGCACGGTGGCCCGCGACGCCGACTTCATCCCTGCGCCTTACCAGAGCTACAAGGAAGACTGGAACAACATCTACGGCTACCGAACCGCCGGTCTCGTCCAGGAGGGCGAGAGCTATGCCCATCTGAGCAAGTCGTCGGCCGGAGCCATCAACTACCTCGACCTGCATGGCTACCAGTATGATGCCAACGGCGAGAAGATGCGCGACTCGGAGGGGCGTTACATCCTCACCGACGGCGCCGACGGCGTGCTCGACGAGGCCGATATGGTCAAGCTCTACAACTCCACCCCGATCCCGTTCAGCTTCAACAACACCTTCCGCTGGCGCAATTGGGACCTCAACATCTACATCTACGGTTCGCTCAACGGCTGGAAGCTCAACGAGGTCAAGTATCAGAGCATCACGGGTCTGGCCGACCTGACCTATGGCGTCAATGCCCTTACTTCGGTCAAAGACCGCTGGAGCCCTACCAACCCGTCGGGCACTCTGCCTGGCGTGGCTGAGGCCACTTCGGGTGTCGATGCCTCGGGCAGCGATTTCTACTACGAGAAGGCGTGGTACCTGCGCCTCGACAACGTGTCGCTGGGCTACACCATGCCCGACAAGTGGTTCGGCGGAGCCCTCCACGGCGTGCGTGCCTACCTGGCCGGCCGCAACCTTTGCGTGTTTACGCCTTACGGAGGCATGGACCCCGAGACGGCCAACAGCTATTCGGCCTATCCTAACCAGATGAGTGTGGCTTTCGGCCTGAACATGAAATTCTAAGACTCTACGATTATGAAAAAGCATATTTATCTTTGCCTCGCCGCTATGGGTGTGCTGGCTGCTCCGGCCATCACCTCGTGCACATTGGACCGCGAGGACTATACGGAGATTTCGGAAGACAATTTCCCCAAGACCGAGAACGACCTCAAGCTGGCCGTCAACGCTCTAATGTACGAGTTCTGCACGGGCTACTGGAACGGCGAGGCCATCTACGGGCCCGATGTCAACGGCTACCAGATGCTCGGCGACATGACCACCGACTGCATGTGGACGTGCTGGGGCTGGGAGTGGGACGAACTGCGCTACCATCAGTTCGGCAACGAGACTTCGGGCAAGATTGCCAGCGCCCGCTACAATGCCTTTGCCCACTATCAGTTCCTGTCGAAGGCCCGCAACACCATACGCCGCATCGAGCAGTCCGACGCTACGGCCGCTGCCAAGATGCAGTACGCCGCCGAGGCCCATTGCCTGCGCGGATGGATGGCGCTCTACCTCTTCGACCTGTTCGGCACCGTGCCTGTGGCCACCGACGCGCAGCTCGACGAGCCCACTACCTACAACTACATCGCGCGCCTCTCGCAGGAGGACTACGACGCCATGATGGAGAGCGACTTGCGCACCGCCATTGCCGACCTGCCCGAGACGGCCGACCGGGGCCGCGTCACCAAGGGCGCTGCCATGATGATTCTGCTCAAGTACTACATGATACGCGGCAAGGGGGCGCCCGAGTTCTGGAAGAAGGCCGAGACCCTGGCTCGCGAAATCTACGCCATGGAGGGCTCTGTCTATTCGCTCCAGTCGGACTACGACTACGTCTTCTCGATCGAGGGAGCGGGCAATAGCGAGATTATCCTCTGCGTGGGCTGCAACAGCGGCGCTTCGTGGACGTCGAACTACATGACGGCCGAGTGCTTGCCCTCCGACATGCCCTGGACCGACAAAGCCAATGGCTGGGGCGGCTACGTCATGCCCTGGGACTTCTACGACACATTCGAGGCCGGTGACAAGCGCACTGCCTGCCTCGTGACCGAGTACACCAACACTTCGGGCAAACTTATGACCAAAGCCAACAGCTCGCAGCTCTCTTACGGCGCTATTCCGCTCAAGTACGGCAAAGACCCCGACATGGCGGGCGGACAGGCCGGCAACGACCTCGTCGTCTTCCGCTACAGCGATGTGCTGCTCACCCTGGCCGAGTGCATCGTGCGCAATGGCGGTTCGTGTGCAAAGGGTGGCGAGGCAGCTGCGCTCGTCGACCGTGTGCGTAGCCGTGCCGGACTCGGCTCATGGGCCGACGATGCCTACGCCAGCCAGGACGCCTTCCTCGAGGCCCTGCTCCTCGAGCGCGGACACGAGTTCTATATGGAAGGCCTGCGCCGTCAGGACCTCATCCGCTTCGACAAGTACATCGACTATGCCAACCAGCGCATCACCGCTGCACAGGCCACTACGAGCGGCAAGGACTACAACCTGCTCACCACCGATGCGCACAACCTTTTCGCCATCCCCCAGTCGTTTATCGACGAGAGCAAGAGTGCCATCAAGCAGAACCCCGGCTATTGACCTCTGTAACATAATCGACATGACCCTTCCGGACCGGAACGGCGTATTTCGACCCGACCGGCTCCGGATTGGGGCTGAAAAGCCCTACGTCAGGACCGGAATGTCCCAGTTGGGGCGAAGAGTCTGGAGGGGTCATATTACGAATTTATTTTTACAAATCCCGATGTTACAAATTTTATATTTCTGTAATTTTTGAGTCATAATAACAAGCTATTAAAACCAATAAGATTATGAAGAAAGTTTTTACCCTTATCAGTGCAATGTCAGTTGCCGTCGCTTCGTTTGCCTATGATTCGGCCACCGATGGAGAGATTTATTTCGGCTCAGGTTGCCAAGCCTATGGTCTGGCCGACGGCACCGTGGCAATCACGACCTACTATCTCGACACCGAGAACCCCACCACCGACATTACCCTGCCCGCCACCATACAGGTGCTGAGCGAGGACAAGACCACCGTAACGGCCGAATATGCCGTGTCGCAGGTGGGCTACAGCAGTTGGAACAACCTTTGGGTCAGCGACGGGTCTGACAGCAACGCGCTCCCGACCATCACCAGCATTACCCTTTCGGAGGGCATAAAGACCATCAACACGAACGCCTTTGGCTGGATGTCGAGTCCTGCACTCAAAACGGTCACACTGCCCTCTACCTTGACCCTCATCAAGGCCGGCGCTTTCGCTTCGTGCGACAGTCTGACCTCTATCGTGTGCAATGCGGCTACGGCTCCGACACTCGACAGTTCGGAGGGTTGGACCGACCATTTCAAGGGTGCCAGCGCATGGGACCAAATCGCCAACAACTGCAAGATTTCCGTGCCCAACGAGACCGCACAGGCCAGCTATAACCAGGACCCCTGGACTTACTGGACGGTCTTCTACGACGCCAGTGGCGTAGTAGTTGTCGAGCCTACCGGACTGCAGAGCACGCTTTCGCCCGCAGATGCCGATGCTCCGGCCTACAACCTCGCCGGACAGCGTGCCGCCGATTCTGCACGCGGCATCAAGGTGAGCAACGGCCGCAAGGTGCTTGTCAAGTAAGTTGCAAGGCGAAGGATTATACTGCAAATTTGCGGCAGAACGACTCGGCTTTCGTGTCAACATGCAGCAAACTTTGCAGCAGAACAACGCAATTTTGGGTTAATAGCCAAATAACGTAAGCTTATGAAACGAATCGCATGCGCCGGGCTCTGCGCTGCTGCGCTGACGCTGCAGGCCACCGAAGTCAAAGAACTGACTTCGTCTTTGCAGAACCCCGACTTCGAGTCCTGCTCCTACACTTCGTGGGTGACCGACTGTCCGGGCTGGACACTCGACTGGAACACGATAAGCAACCCCTGGCCCGCCAAGTACAACGGGTCGTGGGAGGCCTTTGCCGGCGGCAACTACTACCTCAACCTCTACGGCTCGTCGGCCACTGAGGGCGTGATTGCCAAGCAGCAGATTACTGCCCCCGAGACGGGCCGCTACACGCTGTCGGTCAATGCTACGGTCGATGCCGCCACCAAGTGCTTCTCGCTCTATCTGGCCAACGGCACTACGGTGGTCACCAAACCCATCACCATCGACGGCGATGTGACCTACTCCGTGTCGATTGATGCCGTGGAGGGCGATGTGCTCACGCTGGGCATCAGTACAGCCAGTGCCACTTCGGCCGTTTGGGGCTATGCCGACAACTTCCGCCTTTATGTCCGTCCGTCGGCCGGCGTGTCGGTGGTGGACAGCTGCGTGACCCTCGACGGCCACACCTACCGCCTCTCCGACGGCTACGCTACGCTCCTCAGCGACGACACCGACACCTATCTGCGTGGCGCCGACATCAGCGAGCTGAGCTATGTAGAGAGTCTGGGGGCAAGGTTCTATGATGCCGACGGAAAGCAACGCGATGCGCTCGACATTATGCGGGAGAACGGCATCAACACGGTGCGCCTGCGTCTCTACAACCGGCCCGGCAACGCCGTGACTTACGGAGGACAGACCTACGCCTTGCCCGCTGGATTCCTCGACGAGGCCGACGTCCTGGCGCTGGCCAAACGTGCCAAGAGCCACGGTATGCAGATTGAGCTCACGTTCCATTACTCCGACTTCTGGACCAACGGCGAGATGCAGTTCAAGCCCAAGGCGTGGGAGAACTGTACGCTCGCTGCGCTCAAGGACTCCGTCTACACTTACACCAAGACGGTGCTGCAGCACATGGTGGAGCAGGGCACGGCGCCCGACTATGTGAGTCTCGGCAACGAGATTCAGTCAGGTATGCTCTTCGACTATTTCACCGATGTGAAGAGCCTTCCGGCGGTCAATGGTTATTGTAATGATATGACCAATCTGCGTAACCTCCTGGCGCGTGGCAGTGCCGCCGTTCGCGAGGTTTGCCCCGAGGCTAAGGTTATTATCCATCTCACCATGAGCACGGGTGTGACGGCCTCGACCTTCAGTTGGTTCTTCTCCAAAATCAAGACGCTCGACTACGACCTGATCGGGGCTTCCTACTATCCCTACTGGACCGACGCCACGCCCTCCGGCGCGCTCGACCCGCTCCTTGCGGCGCTCGACAAGGCCGGCGTCAGCAAGGATGTCGTCCTTATGGAGGCGGGCTATGCCTGGATGCGCTACAAGCCCTACGGGCGCTATAAGGGTCAGTATGAGGGGCAGTTGCACCTCAATGGTGCGGCCTATGGCGAGGCTTCGCGCGAGGGTCAGAAAGCCTTTATGCACGAGCTGCAGACCTACATCAAGGCCCACACCCGCATTAAGGGCTACTACTATTGGGACCCCGTGATGGTGGAGCAGCAAGTGGGCGGCTCGTGGATTCCGACGGGCTGGGTGACAGGGGGTGAAAACGTGGTCGGCAACTCTACGCTCTTCGACTACGAGGGCCGTCCGCTGCCCGTCTTCGATGCCATCCGCGAGGATTATATTCCAGCCGAGGTTATTGTATCAGACGTAACGTATAAAGTGTTTCGTCAAGGTCAGACTCCCGCCTCTCTTGGCAGTGTCCGGACATCCGCACTTTCAGCCGATGGTTGCTGCTATTCGCTGAGTGGCGTCCGCCTTTCTCAACCCGCAAGCGGCATTTGCCTCATCGGAGGGCGCAAGGTGCTGCGTTGATACGGACGGTTTGCTCAAAAGCACCGCAAAGCAGTGAAATCACGCTAAAACACACAAGATTTAGTCCTTGTTCATGGGTGTTTTCTCATGGGCAAGGACATTTGCTTTCGTTGTGTCATCGTGCGAAAAGTTACAACTGTAATTTTTGCGGTAAAACATGCTGATTGTGTAATATCTTGATTGTGTGTGCTTTAACTTGTTTTAGCCTTGTTTTTTTACAACGAAAGTGATTACGATTACGATTACAGTTCGATTTTCCGCAAGTTACTTTTTTGCCCTGAGAACCTTGAAAGAGAAAAGATAATATATTATAATATATTATATAT
>CAVFPF010000094.1:0-35853 GCA_963624265.1 bacterium
TCTGCCGCCTTCAGCAACACATCCCAGTCTGTCCCGTCTTTCTCTGCCCATCCGGCAGCGAGGCACGACTGAATGTGGGCGATGGCTTTGGTGTAGAAGTCTTCCAGGCTGTCCATCCCCTCAAAGGTCTGGTACTGCGGGTTCTCTTCTGTACCGAACTTGAACGTCACCGGCAGATTCTTGCCTTCGGTCTGCACCGCCAGGTCGTACGCTGCCTTGTAGTTGAACTGGTTCTCTTGCGATAGCCACACTGCCTTGCCGTCCCACTTGAAGCCTTCCTTGATTTTCCGGTCGGTCTCTGCATTGACGAGCTCTCCGGTCTCTGCCTTCAGCTCCGATACTGTCGGCTTGTGGTCGTAGCGTTTTCGCCAGCTGTACCCATAGCCGTCTGCCTCTGTGTAGCCGAACACGACGAGGTATCTACCCTTCGTCTCTTTTACGATGTGGTCATTGCGGCCCTCTGAGCCGACTTTTGTGAATGTCCCGTTTGCCATAATGCTGCCTCCTTTATGTTATTGTTAATCTGTTATGTGAATTTGTACTTAACTTTATTGTCTCCGAAATACTCTGCCGCTATCACTGTCGAAAACGGGATTTCTCCCATTTCGTCCAATGTCGCAAGGTTGCTTTTCATCTCGTCGCAGTCGGTAAAAAACTTGTACTCTCCTCCGTTTCGCGTGTCTCTGAATCGCACAAGCCATCTCGGTCCGAATTTGGTCGTGACATCCCGTTCAAAGTCCATGACTTCTATCCGGACGTTGACGAGTTGCCGCAGTTGCACTGTCCCTCCGGCAAACCTTTTCTTGCCGTCTTTGGGTGTGTATGTAATGCCGAGGTCTGCAAAGTTTTTCATCCTTTGCTTTATTGTTTTCTTCTTTATCTTGCCGTATTCCGCAGGATACATCAGCCTCTCCATCAGGTGCAGACTCTGTCCGTGCTTGCCCATTCCCCACAGCGACCCTACAAGCGACTGCCGTCTTGTCCGGCTCTTTACACGCTTCAGCTTCCTTGCAAACTGCCGCTTCACACGTTTCCGCAGCTTTACCCTGCCGTCGGGAAACATCACATAGCCAAGGAAGTCTATGCCTTCCGTGACCGGAAATATCCGTTCGTTGGGTTTGACGTGCTGTCCTATGCCCTCTATCAGCCGATGCACGAGGTCGCGTATCTCCCACAGTTCTTCTTTGCTTCCGGCAAGCACCACACCGTCATCGCAATAGCGATAGAAGTGCTTGACTCTGCGCTCGTCTTTCAGACGATGGTCGAGGTTGACGCTCAGCAGTAGGTTGCACAGCCCTTGCGAGGCCCGCAGCCCCATGCTCATCCCGCTCGGTAGCAGTGTCGTAAACTGCACCAGCATCTTCACGAGCCGCTCGTCCTTGAAGGTTCTCCTTATGCACTTGATAACCTCCTCCTGCCGGACGGTCTCGTAGTACTTGCGGATGTCAAACTTGTAGCAGTACTTCGTCCCTTCGGGGTCTTCCCGCATATCACGCATGATATAGTCTTTCAGTTCGTGCATCCCTCTGCCCTTGATGCTTGCCGAGGTGGTGCGTATGAACCTCCGTCTTATCAGCTTGTCTACGGGCGACATCACCGCATTCACAGCAATGCGCTCCCGCATCGGGAAGACTTGTATATTGCGCTCTTTGCAACCCTCTTTGACCACCTTCGGCCGGAAGTGACACACCACAAGTGTGCCGTCTTCTATCTGCCTCTTTAGGTCTGCGAGAAACTCTTCTCTATGGGATATCAGCCACTTCCCCTCCCGTAGGTTCTTGCGCTGCGTTCCGCGCACCACTGTGTCGAATGCACGCTCAAGATTTCTTTGGTCGGTTATCTGCTCGATGACGTGACCGTCCCGCTTCATACAGCAATTAAAGATTGTTTGACATATTATTTTTTATCTCTTTTTTTTCTGAGCCTTCAGTGCTCCAGGTCCGAGGCTGTCGGTTGCCCTACCGGTCTCTACCCGTTTCTCTGTCGTTTTTCGGCTTTCCGCTACTCTGCGCTGCTGCCGAGGCTCGGGCATCTCGCCCACTGCTTTCCGCTATCACGTAGCGGTATGCCGGACGGGCGATGTTCTGAAGTGTTCCTTCTCTTTCTTTTTCTGTGTGCAAGCCGCGACCCGTTGTTCGTGTTCGAGTTCGAAGACGCATTGTTCGCATTCGCATAAGCGAGACCGCCATTCGCGTTCGCGTTGTTGTTCGACCGACCAACCACACGGCCGTAGATGCCCTCTACCTTTTCCCTATGCGGGAGGAGGACGCTCCCCGCTCCCGCTTTCTCCTATTCGTTTTTTCGTATTCATTGCCTTATTCGTTTTTTCGTTTTGGCCCTCCCGAGAATACGATTCTCGGGAGGGGACGCTTTACGCTTTAACCCACATCGTTCTTTACGCTTATCGCTCCTCTGAAGGCAAGCCGCGACCCGCCGCTCGTGCTCGAGCCCGAAGACGCATGGCTCGCATCCGCAAAAGCGAGACCGCCATGCGCGTACGCGCTGCTGCGCGACCGACCAACCACACGGCCCCTGGCATGCGAGTAGTAGCTGCAGTCAGTATAGCCGACATTGAAGTCGGTGTTGGCTGTCGAGTCTGTCGAGAGTTTGCTCGGAATGATGTCGCAATACCTGCCGTGCTTCACTCTCAAGATGCACTTGCCCGAATCGGTGATACCCTGCACCACGCGCTCCGTCTTGGTGACGGGGTCGTAGATGTGCCACTTCGCATCGACGGGGTCTTTGCTGTTCTTGTCGGTCTGACCGTTCCTTCTCCACTCTGCATACGATGTAATGTTTATGCCAATCATATCCATTACCTCCCACGTGCAGCCAAAGAGCGATTCGATGCCGAGACACTTGTTGCCGTCTATGCTGTTTTTAATCGTGGAGTCCGTGTTGCCGAGAGCGTCGGAATATCCGGTTGTGCCGCCCGCACTGCGTCCATAGCCGCACTCTGCCTGCGCATCGCGCGTACCCTTCAGCGAGTAGTAGAGAATGGCGAGCATCTTCGACATTTCGAGGTCTATCAGCTGGTAGCCCGTGCCTCTGCACGCTGCAAGGTTGATGAAATCCTTGTAGGTGTAGTTCAGCGAACCGACAGCAATGCCCGTCGGCCAGCCGTTGTCGTCATACTCCCACTCCGTCGATGTGGTGCTCGTACCCGTTCCGGTTCGCACTGTGCCTTTGCTGACACTTCGTGGATAACCGAGACCGTCAATGCAGAGTTGATAGATACCCACAAGACAAGACTTGTGCTCCACCCAGTCGGGTTCTATGGCTTCGATATCTGAGCTGTCCACCGCGATGGCTTCCAAAGCACTGTTGTTTATGTTCGAACTGAACAGGAACGTCACCGCATTTTCCGGCACGTCGGTGAAGAGGTAGTCGCCATCCGTAAAGTCCATATCTGCCTTTGAACTTGCGAAACTGAATGTCTTCACGACTACACCCGCAGCGTTCACGAAGATACAGCCGATAATCGAGGAGTTGACGCCAGGCCAGCGCACCTGCTTCATGCCCTTCACGTCGATAGCATAGGTGCTGTAGTTGCCGTTGCTTGCCCAAATCGTATCGGTGTCCACTGTGGTCGTGAATGCCGTTACTTTGCGCACGTCAACATACTTGCCTTCTGCATACAAAAGGTTGCTCAGCGTGTCGCGATTTACCTTGGTGGCCGTACTCAGCGGTTCAGACGTCAGCGAGCTCCAGCAGATGTACTTCTTCTCGTTCTTGAAGTCGTTGATGCCCTTATACCAGCAGTGCGGGATTCGCATCATCGCATCTTCGTCTCCCGAAACGTCTCCGTTGTTCAACGTTGAGCCGTCGGCATACTTTGTGTATGTGTCGTTGCTCATGCGCGTGCCTTCCCATACTCCGGTCTCAGCGTTGAGCGCGCCCCATACCGGCACCATACGGCTGCGTATCTTTAGGATGTGCCCGCTGGCTTTGTATGTCCCCTCTCCGGTCGTGCCGTTCTCGAGGTTCGTCACGTTGTACGGGTCGCTCTCCGTGTCGTCGAAGACCACCGTCGTGAACTGCGAGTTGTGAAGCTCCAGTTCGGGATAGTAGTTCTTCAGCGAGTTGATGTCTTCATCTTCCAGGAGCTCGGTCAGTATCCACTTGCCCGTCAGTCCGGAACACATGCCCGTCTCGTCCATCACAGAGCCGTTGGCATCAATGCCTATTGCTCCGTCGGTTTTGAGCTTGTTGAGCAATTCGGGACTCTTGGTCGTGCTGATGTCTGTCACACGCACTGTCTTCAGTGTGGCAACGGCTGCCACGTCGCTGAGTATTTCGAGGCCATCAATCAATGGACATCCGTCTACGATAAGGCTCGTTATCGACGACATGTCTTCTACAGACAGACGCCCCGGATAACTCAGCTTCGGAAGGTTCTTCAAGTGCAGACTCTTCAGCGTTGCCGGCAGAGCAAGGCTCTCCAACGGGGACGACTCAGCCGGAGTGAACGTCGTCAGTTTGCTGCCCTCTGCATACACCTTCTTCAGACGGGGACAACCGCTCGTGTTGAGCGACTGCAGAGCCGTGTTGCGCACGTCAATCTCTTCGATAAACGGATTGTTGTCCAACGACAGCGTTGTCAGATATTCGTCTGACGCGCTCATCGTGTAGCCAAGTCCGCCAAGGATAAGTTTCTTCAGCATCGCGCAGTCGCTGAAGTTGGTGTTGTTCTTTATCGTACCACCGCTGAGGTCCAGTGTGCCTAACTTGTCTGAACCGAAGATGTAGATGAGCGTGCCTTGCTCCGCACATTGTATGGTCGGGAAAGTGTAGCTCTCGCCTTCTTTCAGATAGCAAGAATAGATGTGTGCTGCCGAATTATCCTTGCCGACGGCAAAGTATCCGTCCTGCGCGGCTGCTATCGTTATGGTGCAAGCACCTACCATACGCGCCTGGAACTGATGCTTATACAGACCGCTCGTCTGATAGTATCCGTCTCGGTAGGCGAAACGCTTCCTTTGGAAGGCCGGCAGACTGTCAAGACGCAATCCGTGCAATGCAGGATAGCGGTTCTCCGATGCGGTTGCAGTCTCGATGTACTTGCGCTCTCCATCATAAGAACTTACTACCTTCGGCCACTTCAAGATGCGGTTGGTCATCCAATAGCGGTAGCAGCCGTCCGGACTGAATATCTCCAGGCCGGCATCGGTCTTCGTCTCGCGCATGGCCCTTGCTGTATCGCCCAATGTCAGTTGCTCGGGATTGCCCTCGCTGTCGGTATTGCCCGTGTATACACCTTCGCCTTTTTCGTATAGAGCGTAGGTCTGCACAAACATCACACCGTCCCATCCTTGGTACTTATGGCTCGTCGCACCGTCCATATCCCACGGAATGGTGAGGAAGCAGTCGTTGTCGGCCTCGTCTACGCTATCTCCGTCATACCAGTGGTTGAAGTAATTGCGCATACTGCCGTCTGTTTCCTTGTACACGGTTATCATCATATTCTTCGCGCGCTGGTCTACCGTTGCCTTGTAGTCTGAGGCCACGATATAGCAGTTGGTCGAATATGGCGAGAAGTACTTGTGCATCTCATGCTGCCATTTCAGCAGTCGGTTCTCCTTCGTGCCGGCTACTGTTGTGCCGTCCAATTCGATAGTGGTACTTGCGCCCGCTCCGTTGAATATCTTCTCCGTGCCGTCTTCGTTCAGTGCAGCATTCTCCTCTTTGTTGTCGGTGAGGTTTTGGTTGCACTGCTGACAGAAGGCCAGTTCCCTATAGAGTTGATATGGCACTTTCTTGCCGCCCTCATACAAAGCGTTTAGGTCGTCATCGTCGGGGTAACGGCTTTCGTAATAGGAGGCCCACAGCGGTTTGTCTCCGCTCATGACGAGCATGTCGTCTACCGAATTGACACCCTGCTGCCAACAGAACTCCTGGTACTGACGATACTCATAGCACTCAACGGGGTTGAGTACTCGGCCGACAATCTTCCACTGCTTCGTGCCGGCATCGTACGTCATCGTGCCCGTGGTGTTCGCCCACTTGCCGCCCGTGTACTGATAGTACTTGCCGTCCGAACTGAGGTATACCGTTGCCCAGTCGTAGTTGTCTACGCTGTCTGCGGCAATCTCTGCTCCGGTCTTGTCTATCTTCTCGTACTCGGCCACTGCTGTCGTCTCGGCCATGCTGCCACTGCCGTCGTTCTCGATGAATCTCGTCTCCGGTCCGCAGAACTCGCTTATCATATACAGCGTACCAGGTGTCAGCGTTGCAGTGTTACTGAGCACTGTGGTGACGTAATCGTCAATGGCCGTGCCCCTCGGGGTGACAATCTCAGAGAAGTCTCCGTAGTTGACGCATCCGTCGTTGTATCCCTTCACGTCCTCGAAGCCGAAGAAATGCGGATTGCCCTTGTCGGCATTGAAGTTGCCCTTGCTGTGGAAGTACGCATTGCCGGGATTGGTGGCGTAGTCCACTCCGTACTTTTGGCCCTGGTCCCAATCGGTGCGGTATAAAGCGCACGTCACTCCGTCGACACTGGTGTGCAGTTCTTCCGACGTGTCGGTATTGCAGTTTTGTGCCGGCGTCCGGTAGTTCGACCCGAGTTTAATCTGCGTGTCGTTCATCAGCTCCATCAGTGCGCAGTTGTTCGCTCCTGCAGAGTCAGAGTAGTCTACCTTGATGGTGATGACGTTAATCGGTGTGCTGCCTTCCTTCACGCGGATTTTCTTTTTCCCCGCGAGCTTCTTAGCATCATCGTACTTAGCAAGAATGGTCTCGTCTCCGGCATACATCTCGGATATCTCTTCGCGCGTATAGAGCATCGTGATACCCTTGCTCTTCTTGAACTTGAATTTCTTGTTCTTGACCGGATATGCCAAGGTCGATGTTCCTTGGTTTGTGCCGGGAACGGCTTCTACCTTGCAGTTTGCCCACGGACGGTCGGGGAAGTACAGATACAAGTCCATCAGAACCGATGTCTTCTTATCCTTCAATCCCTCGATGTAGTCGGGATAGAAATTCGCAGCATCGCTCTCGTACCCGTCGATGTTGGCATTGGTCGTGCGTGTCTCTACTACAACCATTACGCCTCGGTCAAGCAGCGACTGCATGTCCGGACGCATCTTGGTCGTACCCTCTGCCGTCACACTCTTCATTACCTGGTTCTGCTCATACTCGGAGAGCATGGCCTGCGTGTCGGTCAGATTGACGATGTAGTTGTTGAACGCTTGCATAAAGCCGTAGTAGGAGTTCCACCTCGTGATGCCATATAGATACAAGTCTGCATCCGTGCCGTCAAAATGTATGGTATCTGCGAAGCTCGGGAATCCGGTCGTCGTGTCGATAGGAACACACGCTGCCATATCGCCATTTTGATATACCTTGCAGAGTTGGATACCGGAATACGGTGCTTGGCTCTCGGGTTCTATCACAATGTCGAAGCGGTACACGGTGTCGTCCAAATAGGACGTCGCTGCGGTCGTAGCAATGGCTGCGATGGCCTCGTCGCTATCTCCTGCGGTCGTCACAATAAATTTCTCTCCTGTCAGCACAAAGCCTAACTTGTCGCTCGTGCACTTGATGATGCGCGCGTTGCGGTTGGCGATGTTCTTTACCTTGAAGGAAAGGGACAAGGCCAGGCCGTTTTGGTTGATGCTCTGCTCGCTGAACGGCTGGTCGGTACACTCTGCGGTTACATTCTCCGCAATGCGCAGCGACATGCGGCCTCCGCTTGCGTTCGTTCCGAAGGTGTCTTCTACGAATCCGTTCGTCGACCAGTTCGCTCCGGTCACTACGATTTCCTTGACGGTGTCGTCGGTGGCAGTTTCCTTGATGGTCTTGTCGATGTCGGTATTGTTGCGGCCCTCCATATCGAACTTGTACAACGCTCCGGCGGTCTCTTCGATGTCAAGGAGCGAACCGCGCACGGCTACCTCTCGTTTGTCTGCAAGGGATGATGTTCCGCTCGTCGCATCAAAGACAAGGTCGTCTCCGTTGCTATACCCGACCACACGCTTGGTCAGCGAGTAGGTCTTGTTCTTATACATCTCCATCTCGGTCAGCGTGTCTGTCGCACCGCTCGTCTTGTTCTCGCACGTTATCTTGACGGTCGTGCTGTTCGAACCCTGCTTGTAGCAGGCAAACTCCATCGTGACTTCCTCAAAGAGCTTCTTTACTCCGCTTGTGTCGTCGCTCCACCTTGCCGCGATGATTGGCTTGGAATAGTCTGCCGAGTTTTCGTCGGTATTCACTACCATGACAGATGTGTACAGATAGTTGCCGACCACACCGCTTGCGATGTCTTCTCCGTGGATTCTCAACGCGTAAGCTCCGTGTGTGAGAGCTTCGCCCAAGCAATTCTGCGGGTCGATGGATATGGACTTCGAATAGGTGTCGTTGATAGTGGCCGTCCCAAGTTTCTGCCATTCTCCATTCAGTTGTATCTCTGTGGTGGCCAAGATACCCTTATCCGAAGAGTTGCTCGCAAACTTGTACATCAGGATGCTCTGCGACTTACCGCCTTCCGTCAGTGATGTCGTGGTGGTGTAGTTCAGAGTTTGTACAGACGTAACGGTTACGTCAATGCCGCTCACGTTGATATTGCGGCTGCCGCTATTACCGGCATCGTCGTAGGCAATGAGCTGGAACTTCTTGCTCGTTGCCGTAGTGAAATACTCACTCACGTCAAACGAAAAGTCGAACGTGTCGCTGCTCGCACTGCTCTTTTGGTTCGTCTTGTAGGTCTCCAGTGTTTGGTTTGTGTCCCTATCTTTCAAGACGCATTCTGTGATGGCATTGTCTTGCTCTACGCTGCCGATGGTCGTAATGCTTCGGATGGACGCCTTTAGCACTACCGAACCTCCGGCTTTTGCATACATAGGACTATGCTCAAACTGAATGCTCACCACAGTGCCGCTGCCGCCACCGCTTGAACCTACGGCAAACTGCTCTTCTTCGACCACGGTCTCTCCGGCTTCGTTCTGCATCGAAATCTTCACTGTGCCTGGAGTGTCGGTGTCTATCTTCAGTTTGGTCGGTATCTTGTTGTAAGCACCGCCCGCAGAGAAGGCTTCCTTGCTGCCCGATGCCGGCTCGTCAACGGTCTCTACGTTACCGCTGCCGCTTCCTCCAAACTCAACCCAAGGCTTCGTGTCACCCGAATTGATATCGGCTGCCGACCGCGTAAACTGATAGGACTTCCAAATGGGGTTGCCGCTATTGTCCGGGTCTGCCGTCTTGAATGTCAATACAAGGCCGCCCTTGCGGTAAACGATACCCGTTTCAGTCTCTTTGTCTACAAGAGCCTGGATGGCCGTGCTCAGTGTGTACTCTTTGTCCTCGCACATACTGTTCACGTTGATAAGGCTTTCTGCTCCCGCGCTCATACCTGCAAGGTCAAGCCAGTTCGCACTATCAAGGAATCGGATTTTCTCAGTGCTTTGTCCGATGTACTGATAGGTCTTCCACGTCTTTGCGCTGATAGCGAAAGTGATTTGTAGGCCCAACGCTGCAAGACCCGCGTCATACACGGCTTGCAATACATCGTAGTCTTGTGTACTTGACACAACGTCAGAGTAGAACTCTCCCGAAGGCAGCGGAATCTCTACGGTTACATTGAGCACGTTGTTCGAACCGCCAAGTTTCTGCATCTTGCCGTCCACAACGTGATACAGCTCTGTGCCACATTGGAACACCCTGTCGGTGCGCGCATAGGTACTATCCGCTGTAACCACATTGTAGTCCTCTTTCGAGAAAGGAGCAAACGTGCTTCCGCCATAGGCTTCAAAGATACCGCCCACCGGAGGAGCTCCGTGAAACCAAATGCCGCTCGTAGGTGTCGTGCCGCTTGTGAGGATGCCGGTCACGGGAAGAATGGCCATAGCAGTCTGTCGCGCGTCGGTTAGTTCGAGAGCCTCCTCCACGGCCTTGCCGCGCCCTCCGTCGAAGGCCGTTCCTTCTGTTTCGCCCAAGGCCAAATCAGTACCAATGGTGGTCAGTTGTGTGCCGCTCCATCGGTAGGTCTTGTTGTCCGATGTGCAGACATATACCTTGCCGGTTACGGGTTTGCGCCCAAAACCATCCGCGTCACCGAAGACGTCTGCGTCGGCCCAGTTTGCATAGCACAATTTGGAAAGAACATCTGCAAGAACGAAACGATTTGTGTCTGTAAGGTATTCCACCTTCAAGGACTCGTCAGCACTCGAGTGTTCTGTCTCCGGTTGTAATGTAAATTCGGAAGACACGTTCTCCGTTGCGAACTCCACCACGTCGTCTACATACGCAGGCAGATATTGGCTTTCTATCTTTTTGCTCTCGTTGAGGGGCGCATAGCCTGTCTTGATGGCTGCGATGTCTGTCTCGTTGGTTGCCACTCGGCCTTGCAGCGCGACAATGTCAACCTCGTTACTCTGTACCTTTGCCGTTAAATCCGCGAGGTTTTTGATGTCGTCAGCCACGTCGGATGTCAACTCCTTGATGCTGCTCTCTGCTGTTGTTACCCGACTATTAAGCGCGGAGAGGTCGCCAATGTTTGACTTCAGCTGCTTCTTGATGAACGTCTGCACCGCGCCGTTGGAATAGGGCCGCTGCTGTTCGTCTTGCGTATCTTTTCCCCAATCTGCATTCAAATTTGGAATGTCATTGTATGAATATTTCTGTGCCATATTTTATATTTTTTGTTGTTTAACCGTTAATCCATGCTTGGTCGTTAATCCATGCTTTGTCGTTAACCCAAGCCGGGCTAACTGCGGTCCAGAGAGAATGGACGTCATCGAGCAGCTCGCTCACGTCCTTTAATGTCGTCCCGTCATAATAGTAAATTGCCGTCACCTCACGGGTATTGCCCGCACCGTCTTGATAATATACCATCAGTATGTGAAGTAAAAAGTGTTGGCCTGCAGTTTGCCAGCTTCTTTTAAAGCGTCAAATTCTGCGTCTGTTATTGGTTTCTTAACACTTGTGCCATCTTGCGAGGCACTAATTTCCGAAAGGATTGTTTTGAGCGTCTTGGAGGTGTCAGAATCCTTCACGGCATCGGTGGTGGTTTCCACCATCACCTGGTTGCCCTCGCTGTCATACGTTTTTGTTAGATTTGCCATTTCTTTTTAGTGTTATTTGGTTATCTGTTTTTCCATCGTTGCGAGCCTTGAGTAAGCCTGTGATTCGCCAACAATGTACTTCGGTGAATCGTATGGGATGTCCAGCTTTGTTTCATACCCGATAATCCGGGACTGAACACAATCTCTTTTGGTTCTGCTATAATTAATGCTTAGATGTCCGCCTTCTGCATCATATAATGGGTTGCCGGCACCATCGTACAGATATCCGCTGATAACCTGAACAGAAGATGATATCGCGCCAAGGCCTGCATCTATGAGCTTCACACTTCGTCCCAGGGAATACTTTTGTGCATATTCAGGATTCAAGATGCCGCCATCTGAAATGCCATAGGCGAAATCACTCGTCAGGATTACATCGTATGTTATGTTCTCCTTGTCTAATATCTCAAGTCTTGCGCGAAGTTCCTTTTCAAGCCTGTATTCTGCCTCTGCGAGCAGACTGTTGCCGTCATCTGACAGGTAGCTCGTATCATAGCCGATAAGTACGAATTGGTCCAATTCCGCCGGATACAGGGTTGTATTTGGGAGGGTTATGCCGTAGTCCTTGTTCATTACAATTACATACGCCTGATAATCATCCATATCTCCCGTGCAGTTTCCTTCAAAATCCACATCGAAGGTCATGCCTGCCAACTTGCCTGTCTGAAACACCACCTGAAGAGGCTGGCCGTTCTGTCTGTAATCCAGGCTGAAGGTGAATGTCGACTTGAGAACATACAGACGATAATGAGTATAAGCGATGGTGGAGATGCCGGTCTCGTCGTCTGGGTCTGTCTCTGTGCTTGTGAATGTTCCCACCTTAGCCACAGTTATGGTCTTGGATGGATATACAGAATCAAGTTCGACAATCTTTTCCACAACCTTGCTCTCGATTGTATTGCCATCACTGTCTTTAATGGTGTCTGAGTCAATATAGTTTTTGGGACATGTAGAGGCTGGCAACATCAGCCTTTTCGTCGCATTCACAATGGTGGTATCCTTCGGGTAGTCGTCCGTGAAATATGACAGCGGCACAGACCCTCGCATCACGCTCGAAAGAGTGAAAGCAGTTCCGACCGGCATTGAAGAATCCACCAGAAGCCAAGTGGCATCTTCGCCGTTTATATTCTTGAATGCAGGGTTCACATACGCGTCGACAGAAGCCCCATCTGCCGTTATTGTCGTCTGCACCTCATAATCCTCCGCTGACAGTGTAATGGCGTAATGTACTGCGCATGAATAATTCGTCGTATTGGCTTCGGCGTTAAACATTACATCAATTTCAACGGTTACCCATTCGGCTTTGTCTGAAGCTGATATGTACGCATCGCCCTGAAGGTTCAGGGTGTACCCTCCATGGTCTTTGATGTTACCACTTGCCATCAGCGTCTCGTCTAGTATGTCGCCATTAATGCCGCAAGCCCGGAGATATACCTTGAAGAAACCGCTGTATTTCGAGTAAATATTAAGACTCGAAACCGCAGCTCGGAACCGTCGGCCTCCGTTGGTCTTATGCTTGTCCGTGAGTGCCCCAACTAAAAAAGACGAAGAGGTCGTAGAAAAACCCGTCCACCCCCAGTTGGTGTATTCCATTGCCGGCTTGTATATCCTTGCTGACTCGGAAAAATACTTCGGGTACATCTTACGGTTTGCGTCTCGGATTAGGTATTTTCCGGTAGTTTCGCTGTATGTATACCTGCCGTTTCCGCCTGCTGTTCCTAGTATTACTGAAGGATGATAAACGTAGGTGTCTCCGGTCTTGACCGTATTGCCCGATACCGAGACATTGACCTTAACTGTGTAAGTCGTCTGTGTGCTGACGGTGAACGAAACGGTCTTGTCAAGAGTCACAACATTGCTTGTCGTGCTTTCAGACCCTATGATAATTGTGCCCGTGCCGTCATCCAGAAGCAATTCGACAGAACCACCCACCAGTGATGATATGTTGATGGTATATGCGAGTCTAAGCTCTACCGTTCCCGCCTTCAGTGTCACCGTGCCTATATCCTGAGTCAGGCTGGTGCCCATGACAGACTGCTGGCTGCTGGTTACAGCCGGCACGTCTGCCTCTATGTTGGTGGACACCGTGAATTCGGTCGTCTCGTCAATCGTCTGCTCCTTCACGTCTGTAACAACGAAAGATAGGCTTTTCCTGTAGCGAGAAGGTACGTTGGTGGTCGCTCCGAAGCCTATAATGCGCGTTGCATAATCACTTGAACTCTTAGACTGCGAAATAGACTGCAGACTTGTCCCGAGTTCCAAGTCCACGGGTGAAGTTTTGTGGTGTTCGCACCTGCCAAAGGACAGGACTGCGCCTTCAAACCACCACTCGCAGTTGAAGGCATCCTCGCCACACATCTGGTTAATCGCGTCAAGGAGGCTTATATCCGAATATTCTACAAGATAAGCGCGATTCTCAACCCTGTTGGTTATCTCTGTAGCCGTCTTGTACTGGATATTGCACGATATTTCGATGCAGCCGGCCTCCGCCAGCATCTGCCTATACCCGGCCTCTGTCGCTCCGGTCTGTGCCATATATTCGGCATAGGTCATAGGCGGCGTGCCCGAATAGATGTTCAGATTTGCATATCTCAGTGCCTGGAGCCATGTCTTGAAGTGGTCTTCCGGATATACCGTCAGAGAGAATGAGGTCTCTTGAGCACCGTATGCTGGATTTAATCTCATTTTCAGCCTTTCCAGGTCATAATACCAGGCGTCAAGTTGCATGTCATAAACATACGCACCAGAGTTTGTGTCGTGTGAAGGCTGGTAATTGCTTCTGAGTATGAATTTCTCGCCATCTGACACGACGTAGCAGCCTCTTGAAAACAGAATTGGTGTGGCGAGGTTGAACTTCAGCAGCAGATAGTCGCTCGTCATCAGCTCGCAGTGGTGGACAGAACCCTCGTTCAGCGGAATTGCGGATGTTCCTGTCCCAGAATCATCACCATCCAGGAGCTGCAGCAGGGTCTCGGCCTTATAGTCTTTAATCTCAATCATTGCCATACTCAATTATTGTTGTCCAAAGGTACTCATTCCTACTGGTAATAACAATTTTTGATTCATTTAGTTTTGTCTGATTTTTCAACGTGGCTAGCTTCGGTCAGACGGGTCATTCTCAACAAGTTTGAGGGTGAATTTAGCCATGCCCATACTGCCATATTCCATAAACTGTGTGCACTCCCGGTATTCCATCTTGTAGACAACACCCGGTTGGAATGAGGTCGAAATGTTCAGAAAACCGGTCGCAAGCTCCTCGCAGAAGGTCGCATACCTTGACAAAAACTCTGTCTGGCTCGTCGCCGAAAATTGAACTATCAGTGATACGTTTCTAGCCTTGTATTTCACGTTGCCCGGTATCACCTTATCGCCGTGGCTCGTGCGAGATGAGTTCTTGATGTTGTCCTTCATGCCGGCGGGTGTCATAAGTGCTGACAGCCCCTTTGAATCCATCGTCATGCCCCACTTAGTCCATGCGTCTTTGCCGTTAATCGTCAGTGTGCCTAGTTTGCCCATAATTAAATGTTTTTAGTGTTTGCGTTGATTGCTTCAAGCTGTTTGTAAAACTGCGTCTGAAGCGTTCCCAGCCTATCGTAGATGTCGAGAAGATAGGAATTCCGAAGTGCATCCATATCAAGCATATTACTTAAAAATGCATTAGACTGCGTGCCTATACCTATAAGTTGGAGTGTTTGGCCGATGATGGTCTCGCCCTGCATCTGTATAGCCGTCAGTCTTCCGTTGGCCTCGTCCACAGAATCCTGTGTGACATTTGCCGCCACACTGGTTGTGCTGCTCGCAGAAGAGTTGCTCTTCATGCTGATGCCCAATGCGTCCTCGATGGTATTACTCATTGTCGTCACCATGTCTTCCAGGACTGGAACGCTCTGCTCGTAGGTGTCAACCATGGCACTCGTCCTCGTTGATATCTGCCTAATGAGTGTATTATAATCAACCTCTCCGGCATTGTACTTTTTGTACATCTCGTTAATGTCATCCTGGAACTTGTCCACAATATTCGCAAGTACAATCTGCTGAATCATGTCATTCACAATGGCCCTGAAGGTATCTGAGGCGTCCTCTCTGAATGATGAGAGTGCATCTCGCCCGCTGTCATACCATGTCCAGATGGCGTTAGTCATGTTGTCTACAAGCGGTGTGTACATCTCATTCACATACTCCTTGAGGCTCTCTTCGTACTCGTCATACTGCTCCTTGAGTTCGATGAGCTGCTCAAGGGTGTTCTTGGTATTGCCCTGCAGCTTGTCGCCATACGAGTCAATGATGCTCTGCGCCAGTTCCACGTTGATGAAGTCGTCCTCGTCGAACAGTTCCGCGCCATTGAAGTTTTCTCTCGCCCATTGCCTCAAGTCTGCAGTCTGCTGGTTATGTCCACCTATACCCATGAAGGACTTCTTCCTAGACCGCGTCTCGATACGGAGGTTGTCAATCGCCCTGGCGTATTCTGCATCATAGTTACCAAATAGTGTGGCGAGACCTCGGTTGGTGCCAATCGTTGGGTCAAGAAATAGGGTCCAGTTGTTGTCGTTTTTTGACTTGTTTCTATACTTGACCTGTATCTCATACAGCTTCGTAAAATAGCTCTCTGATGCCTGTAGGCTCTGTTCCCGAAGGTTGGCGAGGTCTCTGACGGCCGAATCTCCGAACCATGAAGACTCCTCCTGCTCCGCCTTGAGAAGCGCCATTGTATATTGGTTTACCGCATCGGTGAGCTTGTTAATCTCATTCTGCTTCTCCACAAGTTTCTGATATTCTCCGGCATCACTGAATTTGTTCATTATCTCATTCAGCTTTCGGAACACCTGGATTGCCGCCTGGATAATTGCAAGAATGACAGATGCCTTCTCGATTGTTGACAATGCCTGCGCTCCAGTCTGTGCCATTTTCTTTACGCCGTCTATTGTCGATGTAATGAAGGTCATGGTACTGGATGCGAGGTTGGTATATTCCTGCGCCTCGTCTCCAATTTCCTGTCCAAGAGAACCAATGGCATTGGCGAGTTCATCCACTTCCGCCTTTGCTTTAGACCATAGGTCGTTTACCTTCTTCTGTGCCTTGGCAATCTTGTCCTGGTCTGCATTCTCCTCAGTTGAGGCTGTATGGAGCTCCTCTATGGCCTTCTTGAGGTCCTTGAAGGTGCGTGTTGACCTGTCGAGTTTTGTCTTGTTTATCTTAGACATTAGGTCTGTTATGGTCTTCAATCTGTCTGCCGGCAGATTGGCAAGAGTTGGCTTCAGTGCCTCCAGCTTGTCATACAGGTTGTCAAGGGTCTGCGTGGAGACGTTATTCAAGTCCTCGAATGCCTCAAAGAACGCTGGGTCGGCCTGAAGCTCTTCCATGGCGACCTGCATACGCTCCTTTGCCGTATCTGATTCGAGTTGCTGGCGAGTCCTCTGTAGCTGCTTTTTTTCGTTCTCGTCTGTAGTCTTAGATTCCAGCAGGTCCAATGCGGCCTTATTCTCCCGGTACTTTTTTTCAATCTCTTCACGCTGGTCGTAGTAGGACTGATGCTCTCCGAGAACCCTACGGAACTGCTCCTTTAAGCGCATCTCGTACTTGCTTGTCGCTGCGGCGTCCTTCTCAAGGCTTAGATTGCGGTCTTCCTCTGTCAGTTGATTAGTAGCCCTGAATGACGCCTGTGCCCCACTTGAGGTCCAGGTTAGCCCACTGTCGACATCCTTCTTGTTAGTCAGTTCCCACCGTTTGCGGGCGTTCTCCTCCCGGTCTGCAAGGAGTTGCTCCTCTCCCTCGACGATAGAAGCCAGCTCCTTGCGATAGTCAAGTTCTATCTGCGCGATTGTCTTGGTTAAGCCCTCATTCATTCCGGACACCCTAGCTTCTGCAATAGAGAGTTCGTTCTCACGCGCCTTGCGAGCGCGCGCCCTCGCTTGCTCGTCCTCAAAGTCTATGATATCCTGTTGATTCTTGCCCTGCTTGCCATTGTCCTTCCTCTCTTCTGATGCCTTCTTTCCGGTAAGTTCTTCGTATTTTTTGTCGGCACGATCCATCTTAGATCTTGCATCAGACACCTCCTTTGATGTTGCCGTTTGGCTCTTCGTGAGTTTGTTATACTCTTCTTTTGCCTTTTCCCAATCCGATAGAGCATTTTGGGCGTCTTGCTGATAGGTTGTGTGTTGTACTTTGCTGTTTGCATTCGCATATTCCTGGTACTGCTTGCGCTGATTCGCTATCTGCGTCTTCAGTAGCTTAAAAACTTCGTCAGAGTTCATCCCTGCGAGTCCGTTGTCCTTGATGAACTGCTGCGTCTCAGCACTGCCATACTTCTGCTTGCCGTTCTTCACTCTCGCGAGGTCGTTATATACGCGCACCTTCTGGTTCGTGTCCTCCACAAGCGCCTTGATACGGTCTTGTTCTTGCACCTGGTTTAAGTCCTTATAAGCAGCAGTCAGGTTCATGACAGCGAGTTCCTCCATTGTATATTTCTGTGTGAGTGCAGAGCACTTGAGCCCTAGTTGTTGGTATGCTAGCATCCGCTGCGCGTCTGTCGCAGACTTATCCTGAATCACCGCCAAAAGCGACCTTATCTCCTCCGTCTCTTTCTGCTGCTTGCGGTTAAAGTCATCCATTGCCCTGCCCAACTTCTGCTGTGCGACGGCCGCCTGGTCGCTGCCTGATGAGAACGACCACATGAGACCAACGATTGAGACAAGGACTGTCGCCAGCAGAACATAAGGATTTGCCTTTACAGCTGCATTGAACGCCTTCTGCGCGATTGTCCCGGCCTTAGTCGCCAGCACGCTCTCCCACATCGATTTTGTCGTCAATCCTATGCCGATAGCGTTTGACATCTCGATGGCAGCCACAGCCATAGTTGCCGCCTTATATGTGCCGTATGTCGCAACAAGCGTAACGAGAACCTTGCCCACCTTCTCATAATTTTGTACGAGTGTTGTCACTCCGCTGATGGCGCCAGTAATGACGCTTTCACTTTGTTCTCCAAGAGCGTTGAACATGTCGTCAAGAGCACCGCTGAGCTGGTTTATCTGCCCTGCGATATCTTTACCCTGCTTCTCGAGCATTCCGAAGAACTTGCCGCCCTCCGAAGCTGCAGACATAAAAGCCTCCGACACCATTTCCGCGCTGATTGCACCATTAGACATCTCTTCCTTGAGCTGTCCAATACTTTTGCCGGTCTTCTCTGCTATCACAGTGAGCGGATTGAAGCCTGCGTTAATCATCTGCAGAAGGTCCTGTCCCATCAACTTGCCGGTTGCACTCATCTGTGAGAACGCAAGCGTGAGGGACTGAAACCGCTGGGCGTTTCCCATCGATATGTCGCCTATCGCCTTAAGTGTTGGCACGACCTTCTCTGCCTCTATGTTGAATCCGAGCATCGTCTGAGCGCCTGAAGCAAGGTCCTTGAGCATCAGCGGTGTGGAAGATGCGAACTCCTTCAGTTCACTGAACATCTTTTCGGCTTTTTCGTCGTTGCCAAGGAGCACCTTGAATGATGTATTGAGACTCTGCATCTGCTTGCGTACCTCCACTATGCTTGTCGCAAAAGATTTCAGACCTGCAGCGCCAAGGCTCATTCCGGCGAAGGCCGCAGCCTGTTTGGCCATGTCCTTGAACATGCCGGACACCTGCCCCTGGGTGCTTGAGGCTTCTTGGGCCATCTCCCTCATGGAGCGCATGGTGTCGTCAGCAGCCTGCTTGAACCCCTTATTGTTGCCATTGATTGAAAATTCTATTGCCATTTTTTATCCTTTTAGTAGTTCGTGTAATCTTCCATTATTGGCCGGGTCGTCACCGTTGATGCATTCGTCGTCGTCACCTATGTTCTTAAGCTCTTCGTCACTGATGAAAACAGAAGACACTTGGTCGGCCAGCATCATCTGTAGGTTCGCAGAACTGATACCCCACAAGACATAGTCGAGCGTCCATCCGTATCTCTCGCATGCAACATCAAGCAGCCTTCCGTATATGGTTATGCCTCCGAACGTCACGGTGTTCTTATTTGTCTTTTTGGCGTCATGCACGACCTTCATGTGTTCCCGGTCTCGGTCAATACCTGTCGCCTTCATAAGTCTTGCGACCTTGCCCATCTCCTTAAGGATGATGACGAGGAGGGTTGCCATGTCTGTAACGTCCAGGTCTATATCCAATTCCGACATCCTGCTTGATATCGCGTTCTCGTCCATCAATTCCTCTCGACTGCCAAGCGTCGCAATCGCCAAAGCCCTCAAGACCTCGTTTTTTTGCTCTGTGGCTGCCTTTAGCGCAAGGTGCTGCAAACTCTCCGCCGGAGAAGTGTGCGTTGCCTCTATGGCCCTTATTTCGGGCTTGAGCATTATCTCACGACCAAGCGTAATAGGATGGATGCTGTAGCGCCCGTTGCCGGCATTGAATACGTAGCTCGTTTGGATGATGGTGCTATAGAGCTCCTGTTCCATGTCTTCTGATAACTTTTCCATAGCCTATGGTCTTAATTATAAAAAAACGGGCGCTGACCGTACTGGCCGACGCCCGTAATCAATAAACGGTCTGTCAGTTTAAGCTGTCGCCTCTTTGGTCAGCTGTTCTGTACTGGTGATGTCGTATGTCTTCTCACTCTCGTCCGGACTGAAGGTGACCTTAGAGACTGAGCCGTCCGTATCGTAGCTGATCGTAACAACGCCGTCCTTAACCTGATTGGTCTCATCTTCGAGTTGAAGGGCGTCATGCTTAAAGGTCCACACCTTGCCATCTGCTGACGTGAAGGACATCTCAACGGATACAGAGGAAAGTTGAATTAAGTGGCCCGAGCATGCCGCATCCTCTGGTTGGATGAGTACTGCATAGTTGTGTGGGACTACTCCATCGTTGTCCTGAATGGGCTTTTTGCGGCCCTTAAGCGCGCGGATGTTGTACTGGAGCGCATACTTGTTTTTCGCATACTTGACATCTTCCACAGCGCCGCCTTCGACAAGAGCTTCAGTCTTGTCGCCTGCAGTCGTTGTGAGCTGCGTCGTTCCGTCAACTGGTGTAGGGACTTTCTTCCACGCGAACGAAGTCGCGTCGAGATCTGCTACAAGGATTGTTGGTTTACCCCAAGAACTTTTCATAACTAATCTTCGTTATAATATTTGTACAATATTCTGTTATTAATGCAGCGTTCGGGTCTGTCTGAATTTGCGACCTCGAAAGTCTGCTGCGATACTAGTGTGAATCTGTATGACTTGCCGATTCCGCCCACTTTAAGGCTCTGCTCCGCAATCTTCTGAAGAACCCTTTCGCGCGGCTCGTCCGGGGCATACTGCCCATCCTGAAGCCTCTCTCTGACATATATATTCACATTGATTGGTACATCCTGCTGTTGGACCATCGGAACAGCGCCGAGAACTGTAATAATCACGTCCTCCTTATCTGAATTCTTCGGCCTCAGACGTTTCAGTATCTGTCCGGTCACCGCTGTTGCCAGTTGTGTGGACCTAATGTGACTAATTATGTCATCCTTGATTTCGCTTTCTGTCTTCATTCTATAACGTATTGATGATTGCGTTAATCCTCACCTCTGCGCGCTCCTTGGCGTCGGTCAGATACTTGTCGACCTTAGCTTTAGCCCATATCTCAGTGCTTGCCAGCACGTCCTTACTCTCGATGGCCTCCACATATGCCGCATAGTCCATACCGGCCACCACGACAAGCGCGTACGTCTCGGAAAATTTCGCTGCTAGAGTTTTAATGTATTTCTCCCCAGCCTGTGAGCCGGCTGTGCCGCTTCCGTCCGGTCCGGCCACCGCATCAAAGGACGAGCCTATGACCTTGCGGCCGTAGTCAAATACCGCATATCCAATGGATGACCTTAGGTTGCCCGTATGGTCTATCCAACTCTCGGACATGCTCCTGGTCCGAATTCGTGCAACGCTTTCCTCGCCGAGCCTTGCAAGGCTTTGGAGTATCTCCTCGCTGATGATATCCGCCGCTTTCTGCATGACGGTATTCACTATTTGTGTCACCGTCATACCCAAAGCCTACAGTGAAGGCGTCCTTCGTCGAACTTCGCGCATGTGCCAATAAGCCTAACTGATGAATCGCTAGTGTCGATATCAACAAGAGGTTGTGCCGCTACAAGTATCCGCATCCCCTCTTGTATCTTCTCTATCCCTGGCGGCATCTGTATAAGGCTCGAGAACCTGTAAGTCTTGAAATCCGCTGTTGTGATATACTCTCCCTTGCCGTTGCTCTCCTCTCGACACCTTCCGGCATACTTCCAATATGACTGCGCTGGGACTCTGTCGCCGTTCTCGTCAATCGTCGTATCTCCGGCGGTCTCCATATAGAGATAGTGCGGATATTGTTCAAGTATCACCATATTCTGGATTTATTGCGGATTCTTGGAGTGGTGGCGTCCGCGAGCCCGAGTTCCGATACCGTCTGCTTGTACCAGAGCTTAACCGCATCCATATTCCACGAAAGCGAATATCCACCTTCGGTAACATTAGTCAACGGCATCACCACTGCGAACTCCTTGCAGAGTGCAGTCTTGGCCTTTGTGACCTCCACAGTCTCTTCCGGGTCTGTAATGATGCAGGACTGGTTGGTCAAGACCAGCTCTACATCGGATTCACTCATTCCGAACTTGGAGCCCATGGCGCTCATCCACTCCTTGTATGTCATACCGATTCACGTTTATGGTTATGCACCCTCAGACCATGAAGTATTCTTCGTGTCCAGGAAGAAGGCACGCTCAGCACCGGACCAGCCTGGGAAGGCATTGGCGATGCCCTGTGTAACCTCCTCTTCGGGGTCCTCATTGGCGAACTTCTTGAGCATGCCGAACTCACGCATGACCTTGATGGCAGCGGAGCCCTTGATGTTCATGCCGACAGGCGTAACCCACCAAGTGTTGCCAAGAACGGTGTTCTCCGTGAGGCAGAGTACATTGTCTGCAAACGGGTTGCCGCTTGACTGTGTGCCGTCCTCGAACTCGACTGTTATGTCTTGGTCGATGACGTGGAATGTCAAACCATAGAGGTACGGGAGCTTCTGTGCGAGGGCGTTAACTTCGTTGATCCCAGGGATTGTCTGGAGGTTCAAGGCGTTAGACACGTACGAAGCGCAGAGCTTTTGGCACTCCTCTGTCTCTACCAGGTCGTTGAAGGTCTTGGTATTGAGCCATACATGCTTGAGGCGGATGCCTCCGTACTGGCTCTTGCGAGACTCCTTGATAAGGTTCTTCAAGTCGACCGAGAATGGCTTCGCAGTAGAAGGATTGCTCCATGCTACGGTTGCACCGCATTTGTTGACTGCGGGAATTTGGTAGTCCGCATCATGTTGAGATACAACATGGGCGTTGTTCTCCGAAGAGACGCGAAGTTTGCCGGCGTGAGACATCTGGAAGAGTGCCATCCACTCGATGCGGCTTGCGAGACCGGTCCAGCAGAAATCAAGGTCGTTTGCCCATGCCTCCACAAGAGCAATCTGGTCAGCGTCTGTCGAAGCGAGAGCCAGGAGTTGCTGATATTCGGCCATCTCCTCCTCGTTCATCTTGCGTTCGATGCCAATCTTGGGGATATCGCCTTCGATGCGCTTAACTACGTTGCGGGCCTTCTGGCTGAGGCGTGCTCCACGAGAGATAAGGTCTGCAGCAATATGGAGACCAATCTTGGTATTAAGTGTCTTCCATGTCAAGAACTTTGTCTGCTTGAGGGGGAAGATTGTTGGAAAGTAGTAGTCATTAAGGTTGAGCTTATTGACTACGGCCTGCATGTTTTTTTCGTTCAGGCCTGCCATCAGTGACTGTATCATTGCTTCTCAAAGTTTTTAGAGTAAGACAATACCCTTGAGCTTTGCAAGAACTGCATTGCTTACAGGTGGGACAAGACTCTTCTTGAATGTGCCGATTACGACAGCGGGAACCCAAAGGTTTTCACCTTCGCGGATATCATAAGCCTCTGCGACCATTGCGATTGGCTCGTAAGAGAGAACTGCACCGCTGGCTACTGCGGCAGCTGACTGCTCAAGCACGCTGCTTGTGGTGAGTGCGCCGAGGCCTGTGCTACCGTTGAGTGTTACCGTAATGGCGTCATAAAGGCTGCTTGAACTCGAATCAACGCTTGCTACAGCTACTGCTGCACTACCGTCTGTTACGAAGTCTCCGGCCTTGATGTGACTGCCCTTCTTAACCTTGATGCTTGTGGCATTGGCTTTAGCAGCCTCGTAGACTGCTGCTCCCTTGATGACATGTGCTACACCTGCAGCGTCCTTGCCGATAACCGCACCCTCCTCGAGGATTCCTCCTACGATGAGTTCTGACGCATTGATTGTAACACCGCCCGGGATGTCAGCTATGTTCTGGATAAGGGCGTGAATGTGACGTTCCTCGCCTTTTGTCTTAATTGAAAACATATCTAATCAATTTTTGTGGTTGAATATTACACTGCCTTCCCGCCAATCGGGTTCGTCTGGCCCTGTCCAAGAAAGTCTGTTACAGCCTTGCTCACTCCGTCCTGGTTTACTGTATTGAAGCCGGGAGTGTGGTCATTGCGGAGGCTGTCATTTGCAATCTGCTGCGAGAGCTTGTCGATTGTTGGCTTGGAAGACTCCAAGAATGAGTTAAATTCTGCATCGTCCTTAAAGGCCATTCTATCGAATTGAGCCGACATCATGTCAATCATGGCCTCTGAGAGCTTGGCATCCTTCAACTTGCCTAAGTAGGTCTCCCTGCGGGTTGCTCCTACTCTCTGCTGGTCGTATGCGTCCATACGCTGTGTGAGAGGTGCGATTGTTTCCGCCAGGAGGGATTTGAGCTGGTCGAGAGTGAGGGCACCGGACTGCTGCTGTTGTTGCTGCTGTTGTTGCTGCTGTTGCTTCTCCACAAAGTCGTACTTGTTGCGAAGGTTCTGCTCCATTGTCTGGTTACTCTGCTGAATCTCACGATCGATGCTGCTACGATAAGTCTGTACAAACTTCTGCACGTTCTCAGCGGTCATATGATCTATGATTAACTGTGCAGCCGCTTCGTCCTCTGCCTGTAGGGCAATGACGCCCGCCACGCTTTGGAGTGCATCCTTGCGCACGCCTTGGAATTTCTTTCCAAGTAATGCTAGAATCGGTTCTACTGTAAGCATTTTGTCTTGTTTGTTGTGTATTTGTTAATAAACTCTCCGCAAATATACACATCTTCGCGCGTGTCACAAAATAAAACCAGTTTTATAAATCTACTAAATTTCAACCTTTTAGTACTTTGTTTTGGTATATCTGCATTTCAAATGTGATATTTTATTGTGACAAAATCCATTTTTTACATGTTATTGTAGTTACATTTTGCCACATTTGTGTAGCTTTGCTGAAACAAGATAAATATGGCATTGAACAAATCTTCTGAAGGATGCGCCAGCATGGGTGCGGCTCTTCGGCTAGTCAGGGAATCGAAGGGATTGTCCTGTGAGGATGTCGCCCGAATGGTCGGGGTTAGCCGCCAGACCATATCAAAGATTGAGATTGGCAAACGAAATGCAGGGGCAAATCTCTTCACGGCCATTGCCGATGCCCTGGGATGTGAATGGATTTTAAACGAAAAGAAAAAATGAAAGAGGAAAAGAAAAAGAAGTACTGCTTCTACTACAAGGGGGAGGAAAAGAATCCGTATGACCTTGGCACAGATATCCGCCAGTGGTGGTGGTATGAATCAATGTATTTCCGTGACGGTCTTCCTAAAAATCATAAGCATTGGGAAGAATGTGCAGTAAGTGCTATGCATGACATTCCCGAGGTTGAATTTCTGATGTGCGCTCCTGATGTTCCTATTGAGACGAAGGGATTTCTTGCTTGGTCTATCGGTACTACCCTGTGCCATGTCCATGAGGCGGATTTTGGTTTCTTCCGAGAATATGGTCGCGGCTTCCTTCCTGACTATCTCTACACAGGAGAAGCCATTGACCACTTGATGACTGAAGAGGAACGGTACAAACTGTGCCGCTACTACAAGGGAGGAGACCAGAATCCATTCGAGGTCAATGACCAGCGCTATACATTTTGGGAGCTGGAGGAGACTTGGTTCAAGCTTGTTGCTAACGACTTCAGCAGAAGTTCAAAGTACATAGTCCCGTTCCTTCTGGCCTTTGACGGCGGTCTTCCTGGCTTCCCTATAGACGAAACGCTTAAAGCCACCATGTATGAACAGTTCATTCATTTCGGTGGCTCTAAGGATTCGTTCGGTGATTTCCTGATCAATTATCTCAAGCTTGCACCATCATGATGCAGGAGCCTTGTATCTTACGCGCCTATCGTCAAGGCCTCTGATATATGTGTTGAGCGCCCCGACGGCTGTCTGTTCGATTACATCGACATCAACATACCATTTGCAATTTACAGGGTCCCATTCAGCCTTGGTTATTTTGAATTTGGTGCCTCTCTGAAGCAGGTATTCCACCTGGTCGGATGGGGCGTCGTTTCGTTTCTTGCCGTCCCATTTGTATCCCTCTGCGCCTCGCTTGCTATCTCCCCAGGAAGCGAAAGGCTCCATATATGCGCCCTTGGTCCCCTTAGGCACGAAAATTGACAGCACCACGTTGTTCGTGTCTCCTGTACTGGCGCCCTTCGTGAAGGCTCCGTCTCGAGCCGCATGGCACGACATGAATAGACTACTTGTACCTTCTCTGCCCACCAGCGAGCTCAAGTCAGCACGTCTGATGTTGATGCCGAAGATGGTATTAAACGCCGATTCAGACTTGCCCGACTGCATCCATATGTCATCTCTCAATGCAGGAGCCTTCTCGAGTATGCTTGTCAGCACATTGGCGTCTGCCAGTCCGTTTCGCATTGAACCGTCGATCCAGGACTTCATGTGCAGTGCATATGTTCCGAGCATCTCTTGGTTTATATACTGGCTTCCATCGGAATAGAGCCACAGAATTTGCTTCTCTTCCAGGGTGAGGTTCTTCCACATCTCTTCTGCATATTGTGACATGTAGTCGTCTGCTGCCTTGAACGCCTTTTTTATTTGGGCGCTTGTCGCCTTGTCTCCGCATTTGAACCACTTGGCCGCATCCTTCCTCGCTTGGGTGAAGTCTTCGCTCTTGAATAGCAGCTGTGCGCTTTCGCCGAGTTTGAGCAGTTTTTCTCCTGGAGGTGGCGTAAGCTCCAGCATCCTCTGCTTCGCCTTCTCTATCCATTCCTCCACATTTCCCCATTTGCCTTCTCTTGCATAAACCGAGGCCTCTTTGATGGCGTTCATGAAGTCCTTGTCCTTTGTCTTAAACGCCTTCAGTACTGCGATATCCGCATCTATGCTGTCTTTTCTGTACTGATAGATGAGTTCGTCTCTCTTGCGGAGGTATGCTGTTTGGGCGACTTCCCATGTCTTGTGCCTTGGTGCTCCGTTGTATGGATTCTCTACATTCTTAGCTACTCGTCCCCATTTGTTTATAACCTCATTCGGGTCGTTGCGGTTCTGATAGTTATTCTCCATCCATGTTATCTGCTTCTGGATGGCGGCATGAGCTTCCCGAAGGTCTTTAATTGTGAAATCCTTGTGCCATCTCTCATAGTCCGGAATGAGGTCCTTCAATTTGTCGAGTTCCGCCTTCTGGTCCGCCAGAGCCATCTCGATACGCCGCACCTCTGCCTTAGCGGCTTTGGCATTGCCGGACTTGACGAGCTTCTCAAGGGTGTTGAACTGTTCTTTCCCGAAGTCTGCATTAATGAGGTTGCCCTTGTTAGCAATAATAGACTGTGATTCGTTCATAAATCTGGCTATCTCCTCCGCGCGCTTCGCCAACAAGGTCTGAGCCTTGGCTTCGGCTGTTAGGCCTTCTTTATGGAGGGTCTTATCGCGCATCTGATGGCGTTCCTGGGCTCTTGCTTTGGCTTTCGCAAGTCTGGTCTTCCTCTCCGCTGCTGTCTCATTGTGCTTGGCTGGTATTGCGCTCTTTCCTTGCAGAAAGGTTTCGACCTTGCCGGTCTTGTTGTTGTAATACATGACATCGATTCCCTTTTCCGCCCATGCCTCCCAGAACTTCTTGTCTTTCCCCATAAATCCGACAGGATGTTGAGGGAGAGTGATGCTTTGGAAGTACTCAGGACCGATGAATTGAGTGTCACCCAGTGGGAGGAATTGTAACTCAACGTAATCTGCCCCATCTGCCACATTAAGAACGCTGTATTTGGCGTCTTTGAACCTTCGCATGTTACGCATATCAAGCGAACAGGCTTTAGGTTCGCATGTCAGCGAGGGGATTGCTTGCGACCCAAGTGAATTACCGAAGGTGAAAGTTGTAACCAGCTTTTCTTTGCGCAAGACTATTTGGCATGCGTCATCGCCACCATATCCACTTTTTTGCTTCCAAGCAACTGTCGGGTCTTTGCTTACTGGCACGCCGCATCGATAGTAATCACCGTCCTTGAGCCTTTCATTCCGAGGGACTGTTCTTTGGTCGTTTTGGAATCCATAGGCAAAATGGCCGTATGATCTGCGACCTCCATATTCTCCCTTTGGAGTCTGCAGATTGGTCAAGATACCCTTATCCAGATAACCATCCAAATAACCAGGATAAAAGCAGTGCGAAAAGTTGCTTTCGGTGAACATCGCCTTCATCTTGTCACGGAATGCCTGCTCATCATCGAGATATTCCTTTTTCGTGTATTGGTGCCTTGCCACAGAGTCCTCGTAGTGCTGAAGGAGAACCGGGGTTTTGCCTCCCAAGATCTCCCGAATATCATCGATGCTTTCTGCTTCGGGTAAGGACTTCTTCTTTGCCGCTGCCGCTTCTTCTTCCGCCCTCTTTTTGGCTGCTTCTGCGGCAGCCTGCCTTGCGGCATCCTCCCTGGCCTTTCTGCGGGCCACGTTGGCGTCGTTGGTGGCCTTAATCTTTGTGGCTTCCATCACGCACCTGTTAGCCTGCGCGACATCCCCGGCGTTAAGTGCTAGAAGGCAGTCGTCCATGGCCTTATTGAACTTAGCCGATGTCTTGTAGCCGGTTGCGAGAAGTGCATCGTACTGGTCGACGACCGGCCTCATTGCCTTGGCTTGGTGTAGGATGGCCTCTGCTTGCGCCACATCGCGAGATTGCAGCGCTGTCTGTGCCTTGCCCGCCAAGTCCTTAAAGATGCCCACATTGGTCTTCTGTGAGGCTCCTACGATGTCTGTAATTCCAGGAGTGAGGTCTATAATCTTGATGTCAACCTTAACGCTTGCGAGCTGTGCCCCGATTCCGTTCTTGATTATCTTGTTTGCGGAAGTGTCGACAATGCCCTGGAAGAATGTCTCCTTCTCTTGAATTGTCATGGCTCTGGACTTCTTCATCATCTCTTGGATACTTCCGTAGGTCGAGCGTATCTCCTCAAGCGTATAGTCCTTATGAAATTTGGCAATATCCGGAATAAGACCCGCCATTTGGGCGTCAGCAGCCTTTATCTCTGCAAGCTTCGCCTCGATGACTGTATTCTCCTTCTCCATCTGATTGTATTGACCGCGCGCCTGCAAATCCTTGAGTTTTGAAAGGTCGATATCCTTGGCGTACTCTTTCGCCTGTGGCACAATGTCAGCGGCCTTCTTCTGAATCTCCTCAAATCTGACACGGCGCTCTGCGAGAATCTTCTCTGCATATTCCCTCCTTGTCAGTCCCATCTTCTCGAGCTTGTCTGTCAGCTTGGCGTGACGTTTATCTGCAGCTGCATATATTTTGCCCATTCTTTCCTTGCCCTTTTCGAGCAGAGCCTTCTGCTCCTTGATGGCTGCTTCAATCTTTGCCAAGTCAAGAGATGTGTACGCCTCGTCAATCTTTGTCATGTCAAGCTTGTAGCGCGCAGCGTTCTTCTTAAGTTCCTCAATCTGAGCGTCATATTTATGGCGTTCCTGAGCCGGGTCTATAGGCTTTTTGGCAGCTTTAGATGTCATCTTTAGACGTTTTTCATGTTCTTTCTTTAATTCTACCTCCAAAGCCTTGCGCAATTCTGATTTATCTCCTACCTTTGCCTCAGAAATATAAGTCAGATTTTGATGTGTTATCTGGATTGCAGTTCCAGGAGGTGCTATCAAATTCTGGCTTTTATTTTTTAACAACTCTACAAACTTATCGCTATCACTAATGCTATGCAGTACGAAGTGCCCGTCCGGCTGCTGCCTGACAATAATCCACGATTTCTTTCTATTTATGACAGTTTCAAAAATATGTGCCGTAACTGATACATTATGCTTATCCGGAAGAGCTCCGAGATATGTACTTAAATTGAGTATTTTGTCAATGTATTTAAGGGCTTCGTTCTTCAGTTGTATGTCTTGGTGCGGCTGATTCAGCCATTCCTTCACTTTCGTATTCGGCATTTCAACGTCAATGCCGAAATCATTAAGATGAATCTTTCTTGAATCTTTCCCGAATTTCTCACCTACAGCAGCCCTTATCTCTAATCTCTGCTGTTTCAGGTCCAACGAAATAGTCTTTGTGCCTTCTTGTATGGCTGCTATTGCGTTCATATCTTTCTTGTTTCTCAAGTACTCCTGCACCCTCTCGTTTGTCTTCTTGATGAATGCCATTGACGTCATGGCCGCATCGTACGCCTTCTGATCTCCAGCGAGCACGGCCTTCAGAGCATCATCGAGCGCCAGCGCGAACTTCGCGCTTGACTGGTGGTTGTATGCGTACATGCGGTAATCCTCCAGAAGTTTCCTGGAGTCATTGCCGAGCTCCAGCCTTGTGGCTGGATATTTGCCTGGATTGACAGCCTTATCGACATAATGCGGATTATCCTTGATGTAGTACGGTATACTCTTCCATCCTGCTATTCGCTTCTCGTTTTCTCTGATGTAAGCAGTGAATGATGCGGGTGCATCATTCACCACGTTTGACGCAGGAAGAGACCGATACCCCTTTGAGTTCAGGTGCTTTCTGTCTTCGTTCCACTCGTCATAAGGCTTCATGACAGGTGTTGCAATACATCTGCACTGCGGGTGCCAGCCCGTGAATTTAAAGTCCTTTGGGTATTCTCCCGCCAGTATGTCGCAGATGTCGTAGAAGGCGTGCGCCTTTCCATCCTTGCCCAGACATGTGTGGTTCCCACTTAACTGAACCTTCAACCCTACAACAAAGTCGAGTTGCTGCCACCTGAGGTAGTCACTCTGTCTGTACGCCATATTAATCTCCGAGCGTGTCATGCGCATTGCATTCTTGTACGAGCTTCTGTACACGCCTCGTCCCGGGTGATAAAGCTGCGCATTTTTGGATAGATGGAGATTACCGTACTTGTCTCGCACCCTTCTGAAGAGCTTGTTCGGTTCCTTGAGGCACGAGCGTATCTCCCGGCTCAGTTCGTCTGCACTCATCCCTGCGCCAATGGCAGATTGGATTTTCTCCAGACTCTGCTGTGAATCGATGCCGTTCTGACTGTACATCTTTGTTGTATCGACAACCGTCTCCACTTCCGCCTTGAGAACTGACACGAGGTTCCATACGCGGGCTGAGAGTCCCATCCCGTTTATCATCCTATCCTGGAAGGCGGCAAGCGCCTCAAGGTTTCTGTCTTGATATGACTTGAGTACGTCCTTGGGCAGTGTACTGGTATCCATGATAGAAGACAGGAAGGCGTCGCTCTTCCTGCATGCGGCGGCCCACTCCGCCCGGTCTCCGCTCTCGATAACCGCCTGAATTCTGGCGGACAGCTTGCTAATAACGCTATCCACCTCAGCCTCTATGCCGGGATTCTTAACAAACGAGAACTGGTCTGCCTTGGGTATCGAGCCGACCTTCACAGCGAGCTGTGAGATGTCCTTAACCGCTTCCCGGTACAGTTGTTTGACTTGTTTGGCATAAGCCTCCAGGTCTCTCTTATGCTTGGTGTCCGCATCGCTCAGAATCGATGCAGGTGTCTTCTTCTTTGATGCCATCTTGTCATATCATAAAAAAATCGCCCGTGTCGCGTTTTCTCCCTACCGCCGATAACTTGGTCGACTGAGATTAAATCGTCTGACACGGGCGAAGTATTCGCGTTTTATGCCATTGTTGGCTCGTTCTGCACGAACATTTCCTCCTCTTCCTCTTCCTCCTTAATCGCAGACAGCTCGTTCTGGACATTATCAATGCCGAGGTCTCTCATGGCGGTGGCACGGCTCTTAAGTTGCTTGTTGCCCGTAAGAGATAGCTCGATATTGGTGCGTGTCTGTTTGTCGATGACGATATAAGGAACAATCTCCGGCTCTATCATGAGGTTCTTAGAGGCGGCTTCAAACGTGGCCTTGTCTATCTTCGATAGCATTGCCATAAGAAGGTTCACCCTTCGTGTGAGATAGTCGAGCCATATCTCCTCCTTGTCCATCACCTTGAGAATGGCGTCCATGAACATAAGCTCGAGAGCCACGCCAGATACATTGAGACCCTTGACGCTATCCCAACTGATGTCCGGTGTCTGGGTGAGCGTATGTATGAGCTCTTTGAGCGTATTGTATTCTGTTTTGATACTTTCAGGCGCTTGGTCCCAGGAGAGGATGTCTATCGAGCCTTCCGGGTCTATCTCAAGGATTCCTCCGGCCTCTCCCTTTTTGCAAAATCCGTCCACGCGACCCTTTGCCACCATCTTAGGATTACCGAAGTAGTCGTTTGTGTCGGCGAAGTTCGACAGCAGCTTCTCCAACCTTTCGATAAGCGTCTGTACGTCTTCGTAGTCCGGTTCGTCTTGCGACCCATAGATGATGGGTATTTTGCCATAAGGATTGACCTTGGGATAGCCTTCGACTGACGTCCAGTTAGATTTATCCGTGCCATCGGTCTGCCACATATAGAAGGCTTCCGCAGTTAGCGTTTCGAAAAAAGTGTGATCGATGCCCTTCTCGTCCTTCTGCTTGAAGGCTCTAGAGAAGGCCACCATGTCCCGGTTGTCATCGAAATACGGATAGAGTATGTCTCCGAACTTCGGCGAGAAGACAACGCAGCGCAGCTTGAAGTTTGTCTCGTTCTTGCTGTAGCGGGAGTGTGTTTCCTTGCCTTCCACTGTGTACCACCTCTCAGCCACCTCTGTCATGCCGTATATCTGTCTTGCGACCTTTCGGTTCAGTGGGCGTTCCTTGTTGTCCTTGAGTACGCGCATCACGGCGTTGTACAACGCCTCTTCCTGCTCTCCTTGTGGTGTTGCCTTGTACTTTACCGGATTGCCGAACGTAATGCCCACAGCGCGCTTTACAATGAGCTTCTGGAAGGAAAGGGCGATGCGTGCGACCTTCTCAATGCGCACCTTTTCTGACGTGACGCCGTCTACCGAGTTAACCATGATGGATGTGGTTGCTCCGTAGTCCGGAGAGTCTGGGTCCACGTTGACCATCTTGTTTGGCCTGATGACAGGGTTCATGACGTCATGCAGCTTCGGGTCGAGCTGCTTGATGTATTTCTCATACTGTGGCATAGGCGCAATCCTCCCACTTTGGAGTATACCTACAATCTTGCCTAGGTCCTGCTCTTCATTCAGCAGTCTGTTGATGTCAAATTTTGCCATTTTGTGTTATGTGTTATGTGTCATTGAAATCATAGTCCGACAAAGGCTGCGACCTTCGATGCGGATGACCCGTTCATGTCCCTCTGCTCAAACGTGCCGGTCAGGCAGTCCGGTGCATCGTCGTGTTCGTTTCCGCCCTCCTTCTTATAGCCGCTGAGTGCATGGTAGAACTTCGGCCAACGCTTGTCCCAGCCCACTGGGAAGAAGGTCATGTTCTGCACTGAAGCGGAGTGCGTGTTGATGCGCACTTGCTTGTTCTTCGTCTGCGTGAAGGTGTGTATAACGGTTTTGGTATTATACAGCAGCCTGCAGTTCTTCTCCACGTTGCGCGCAAAGCCACGCCCTCCGTTGTTGCTCTCTATTACGGCCACATCCACCTGGTCCTCGGTCAGCATCTTAGCGGTCGCTGGCTCTGTGTACTCCATCGGCTTGTCCGTGAATAGCACGTTGGTTACATAATTGCCGAGCTCTGTTTCGATGTAGTCTATACTGCATAGGAAGTCAGCACCTGTATCTGCAGTATCCGTATAGTTCTTCTTGACGTGCTTCCTTGTTGGTGGCACTATCTCGTATGTCTTCCACGGAAGCGGATACATGAGGCCCGCCAGCGGTTTAGGATTCTGCATGTACTGAGTGTCAAATACCCACGGCTCATTGTCCCTAAGTTCATGCAGCTCCTCTAGCGTCTGCTTGAAGGGCCACAGCGCTTTCTCTTCGCCATTCTCCTCGTAGATACAAGGAAGGCTGATGACGGTCCATACGTCCGGCTCCAGCTTTTCGAGGTATCCGCATAGGTCGTTTTCGTCAAGCCGCTGCATCACGATGATGATTGGCGTTTTTCTCGAATTTACGCGGTTGCGAATTGTCGTTTCGAACTTGTGGTTAACCTTGTCCCTCACCTTCTCGTTGGTGGCGTCATCCGGCTTGATAGGGTCGTCAATCACAATAGCACCTCCGAAGTTCTCGTCCTTGCGCTGGTTCTCGACGCTGTCCTCCAGCTCGTTCAATGCATCCTTGATTTCTTCCTCATCCTCATCTTTGTCCACAAGTCCGGCTCCGAAACCTGTTACCTGGCCGCCAGAAGACACCGCATACATTCCGCCTCCGGCCTCCGTGTTCCACTTTTTAGTGCCGAAAGACGTCGGCATCGTCCCGGGAAAGAGTTGTTGATACTCCTCGGTCCTCATTATGGACTGGATGTCCCTGGAGTTGTCCCTGGCGAGGTCGTCGGAGTACGACAGGTGTATGAACTTTGCCCTCGGGTTGAGTGCGAAGCCGTATGCTATGAAGTTCTTGGTGATGAGCTCTGTCTTTCCGTATCGTGGCGCGACATTGAATATCACCCGCGTCAGTTCTCCATTCATTATCCTGTCCAGAACGTCGGTTATGACCACATGGTGCTGCCCAAGTACAAACTTGCGCTTGAACCGCTTCTTGAAGAAGTATCTGGTGAAGTTGAGCGTACCTTCGAGCACCCATGTCTTGTATATATCGATATCCTGGTACAGTTTCGCCATTCCATTAGTATTCCTTGTCCATACTATCCAAGAGCTCCTTTGCCTCCTCTTTGGTCAAACGTCTTGCCTGCACCAGCGGTGTCCCGTCCTTGCCTGTCAGTTCCACGTGCTGCGTAGGCTTTCCGAATTTTCGCTCTCTCAGCTTGTCCATTGTCGTCGTTCGGCCGTTCTTGAGGTCTATATGTGCCGACTTGGCCAGGGTTCGCATATACGCCGGTATGTTGGTTGCCTGCGCAAGAATGGCTATCACATCGCTAGATGCAGACCTTACAACCTCTTCTATTTCCTCTGTCTCCTGCTTCGTTAGTCCCTTCGTCAGTTCCTTCACTTCCTTCTTGCTGAGTTTCTTTGTCCCCATAAGCATGTCGGGCACCCTGCTTTTTGGGCGTCCGTTCGGGTTGCCTGATTGCCCGGGACGAAACCTGTATGCTTTGATGTCTTCCGCTGACATTTGTACTGTTATTTTTAATTATTTGTGCTGTTGCCGTCTTGGAGCATATTACCCAGATATTCGCTTTGTTTTCCCGTTAAATCCTCCCATCTCTTGACTATCACGTCCACGTACTTAGGGTCGAATTCAACCATGAAGCACCGGCGACTAAGTTGTTCCGCCGCCATCATTGTGCTTCCGCTGCCTCCGAATAGGTCGAGAACTATCTCTCCAGGGCGTGCGCTGTTCCGCACCTGTCTGCCTATCAGCTTCAGAGGCTTCATTGTGGGGTGTTCTGCGCTCTTCAGGAGGAGCTTGTATTTGGCGTCACGTATCACTCGCGGGTTCTTTGGAAGTCCCTGTATTTGCCCGGAGTTCGGCTCTATGTGTTTAAGACTTACTTCCCTTGCCTGGAGAATGTCGATATGCTTTCCCATTGCAGAATGTTTTTCTGCAAAGATAACCTTTATCGATATTCCTGGGAAAATAGTAACGCAATCTTTTCCCATCGTTTTTATCTCACGACAAAAAAAAGCCCACCCGTAGGGTGAGCTTCTTCAATAATTCTGCTATGTTCATCGTGTTTGTTTTTTGCGTATTGTTTTTATCATTCTTCCCTTAATCTGATAACTCTTGTTTTTTGGCATCGCGGGCAAAGGTGCTCCGTGCCGTCCACCATCCACCCACAGTTGCGGGCGTGCTGGTCTGCAGCCTTTTCAGCCGAAAACAAGCCCCTACATGCCGTTCCACAAGTGTCGCAGACAACCAGGTTGTATACTATTTTGGTGTACATGGGTATCTCAGTATTTCTTTCCGTTCAGCCTTGGTCGCATCTCGTTGTACTTCATCTTGAGCTCCAGGTGGGTCTTGACGTCTACGCCGTAATCCCGACCAAGTACATACAGCTGTGCTATCGCCCTTGGTATAGTTTTCGTGTACGGCTCAATCATTTCGACTCCCGTCAGTTGTACGATAATCGAAAAAATCCGTTCCGGCAGGGTCTTTTTGTTAAATACGCGGGTTATCAGCATTTCGCTCTCGACCAAAAAATCCATTTCGTCGCCATCAAGGTCTATCAAATCATAGCCGCAGAGGTCGAGAAGTCTTATTATGGCGTCTGCCAACTCGTCCTCGAACGTGTCCTTTATGTGGCGTTCGAAGCCGTCACGCCAGTGGCGCACTTGCCAATCGTCCGGCCTGTCGTAGACATACTTTTCAAAAAACTCTTCCTTGTCGGCCCGAATGCCGCTTCTGTGTGCATTGATTGCCTCTCCGAGTTCGGTAATGACCATGCATAGGTCGTGCGGCATGCTTTCCTTTTGGTCATGGAAGCCGTGCCTTGTCGCATTTTCGTAGGCTTGGTCTTTCAGTGCGTTCCAGTCTATTGTTCCCATTTTTTTGT
>CAVFPF010000095.1:0-14866 GCA_963624265.1 bacterium
CTACTCAATGTTCAGCCGAAGGATGCGGAAGATTTTGTCGGTCCAAAGTGGACTGATGCCGGTAGAGCCGGCGTAATGCTTGAAATTTGCAACTACTTCGGCGATGTCGTCGATGATGCCTGCGGCATTCTTGATATCCTGCCTGGCGGCAAAATCGAGGAGGCGCAAATATAGATATTTCTTTGTTTATCTCCAAATATTCGCGTAAATATTTGTATATCTATAGCGATTTTTAAGTTTGAGTCTGAATAAGGGGTGCAAGTTTCTATTATTCAGGCCTTGCATGGAGGAAAAGGATGGCTCAGTTCGAGAAAAAGTCTGCCTAACTGGAAAGCAAAATATTTCCAGTTAGGCAGCAAAAAAAATCCAGTTGGGTTGCAACGCACCCCTCCACCGATCGACCTTGAAGAGCGCTACTTGGCTATGGCGTCAGCCAGGGCCTTGCTCAACTGATCGGGGCAAGAGGTGCCTTTGTTGCCGCATGTGATGCCCTTTAGCCGTTCTACGACTTCTTCGGCCTTCATGCCTTTGACCAATGCACTGATACCACCGGTATTGCCCATGCATCCGCCCACGAACTGGACGCTCTCTACGATGTCGTCGTCGGTCAGAGTGATGCGTATGGCCTTGGCACACGTGCCGTGAGTCTCAAATACGAGTTCTTTCATTTGTGTTCCGTTTAGATTGTTATTGTTTCTGGCGGCAAAGATACGCATTTCTTTTGATATCCGGTGTCGGCCGGAGAGAAATAATGCCATGATTTGTGCTTTGCGGGTTACATACAATGGCGGGATTCGCCCGACAATGCATCGAAAAGTATAAAAAAGTCGGGCCGAAAATTTGGAGCTTGTGCAGAAAGTCGTTACCTTTGCGCCCTGTTAAGCGAAAGAGTCCTGCAGCAGCGCTTCGCCAAGGGTGAGGCGCGAGTGGAGAAGGATGAAGGTTTAGCTATCCGCATTGGAGGCCTGTGACGAGACCGGATAAGATGACGGTGTCAAAGCATTGTCACGCATCCGGGCTCTTTGCGTTTATGTGTTTGACCATAAAATGACAATGAGAGATTGGTGTTTGAACGTTCAACCCGTAAAGCAATGAAAGCAATGGAAAAGACTCAAAAACTGACCAAAGATGCCATCGACTTGAGCAGTGGCAGTGTGTGGCGCACGTTTCGTAAGTTTTTTATCCCTACGCTGTTGGGCATGTTGGCGCAATGTGCGCTTACGGCTACAGACGGCATCTTCGTAGGCCATGGCGTTGGTGTGGAGGGCGTGGCTTCCGTCAACATCACCGTACCTATCTTTGTCACCATAGCTGGCATCGGACTGATGTTCGGTACGGGCAGTTCGGTGGTGGCTGCCATACACCTGGCGCAAGGCAGGATCAAGGCGGCACAGCTCAACATCACGCAAGGCCTACTGGCCGCTACCGTCATCGTCCTGCTGCTGACGATACCGATGCTTGCCTTTCCAACCGCTACGGCACGCCTGCTCGGCTGCCCCGAGTCGCTGCTCCCGATGGTGAGGGAATATATGATATGGTTCTTGCCCGGCGAGGTCTTCTCCGTGTGGACGGCGCTGGGGCTCTATGCCGTCAGGCTGGACGGCTCGCCCAAGTATGCCGCATGGTGTTCGGGGGCTATGGCCCTCGTCAATATCGTGCTCGACTGGCTCTTTATCTTCCCTTTCGGCTGGGGCCTGATGGGCGCTGCTTTCGCTTCGACCATAGCTATGGTGGTCGGCGGTCTGATGACCATGGCCTATATCTGTTTCTTCGCCAAAACGCTGCGGCCGGTGCGCATCAAGTGGAGCATGAACAGTCTGCGCTATTCGCTTCGCAATCTGGGCTATCAGTGCCGCATCGGTTCGTCGAACCTGCTCGGAGAGTGTGCTGTGTCGGCCCTTGCCTTTGTGGGCAACTACGTTTTTGCCTACTATCTCGGCGAACAGGGCGTCGGGGCTTTCGGCATTGCCTGCTACTATTGTCCGTTTGTGTTTATGATAGGCAACGCTGTGGCGCAGTCCGCCCAGCCCATCATCTCCTTTTGCTACGGCTTGGGCAAGATGCAGCGCGTCCGCGAGACACTGCGCATATCGCTCATTGTGGCTGTATGTTGCGCTTTGACCGTGACCTTGGTCTTCAGCCTTTGCCCCGAGTGGCTGGTGGGGCTCTTTATCAAGTCGGGTAGCGAAGCTTCGCAAATCGCCGTGCACGGATTCCCACTTTTCTCTTCGGCCTTCGTCTGTTTCTTGGCCAATATCACCTTTATAGGCTATTACCAGAGCGTGGAGCGTGTGTGCCACTCGACGGTATTCTCGTTGCTGCGAGGTTTTGTCTTCCTGGTGCCGAGTTTCATCCTCGTGCCGCATCTGCTTGGCGTAGACGGCATCTGGTTGGCCCTGGCGGTGTCGGAAGCCTCGACCACGCTATGCATCGTTGCGACTCACTTCTACCATAAGCGCAAGCTGGCTTGTCGCGTAAAGTGACATTATAGAGAAAGGGAAAAGGAGGCCTTCCTTACCGATAAGGCCTTTCTCACACATAAGGATGTCCGGCAGCAGGGTTTTGGCCTATGCTTTGCCGGACATCAGCCATTTGTACCTCCTGCGGAAGAAACCGTAGTAGAGCAGTCCGGCCACGCTCAGTCCGAATGGAAACGAACACCACACGCCCACCAGTCCGCCATTGAGGACTATGCCGAAGAAGTAGCTTAGGGGAATGGAGACCAGGAAGTAGGCAATGAACGAAACGAGGGTGAGGGGCTTGACATACGACAGGCCGCGCATGGCATTGCAGAAGGTGCACTGGAAGGCATCGCTCACCTGATAGAGGAGGAGCGGGAGGATGGCGCCTGCTACGATGCCGACCACCTCGGCCGAAGTGGTGAAGAGCCACCCGATTTGATGACGAAGCAGAAAGACGGGACCGGAGAACGCTAGGGCAACCAGCAGGTTGAGATGGAATCCCGCCCAGGCCGTCGTTCGGGCCAGCCCGTAGTCGAGCCGTCCGCAGTGGTGGCTGATGCGAATGGAGACGGCGGCCGAGATGGCGTAATAAATCTGGAAGAAGATCTGGCTGACAGAGAGCATGACCTGGTGACCGGCCAAGGCGACCGACCCGATCCAGCCCACCACGATGCCCGTCAGCGACCACGCTCCTGACTCCATGGCCATTTGCAAGCCCAAGGGCCAGCCCATGCGGTGCATCAGCATCTGGTTCTTGAGGGTGACGACGGCTTCCCGACCCGCGACGAACAGCGCCCTGTACCTGCGGGAGCAGAAGACAATGGAGACGAAGACGGCCGCCATTAGGACGCGCGACAGCAAGGTGGAAAGTCCAGCGCCGAGCAAGCCCAGCTCAGGCATGCCGCATTTGCCGAAGATGAGCAGCCAGTTGCCGGCGATGTTGACCAGGTTGCCGCCCAGCATAATCCACATGGGAGTGCGGGTGTCGGTCGTGCCGTCGGCCACTTGTTTGAGGGTGTTGGCCAGGCAGATGAACGGCAGTGACAGCCAGTTGACGATATAGTAGGGCCGCATCAGCGGTGTCAGTTCGCCGGGCAGCCCCAAGTGGTCGAGGCAGAAGTAGAAGACGCCGTAGATGACCATCAGCAGTAGGGAGACGCACAGGTTGGCGACCACCCCATTGCGCACCAGGAGGTTGAGCCTTTGGCTGTCGCCCCGGGCATAGCTGCTTCCCACCATAGGCGTCAAACCATAGGCAAACCCCATCGAGAACAGGATGCCGAGCATGAAGATCTGGGTCACGAACGCAGCGGCCGCCAGTTCGAGGGTCGAATGGTGGCCTATCATAATGGTGTCGGCAAACGACAGGACAATCGTGCCCAACTGGCCGATTATCATCGGTATGCCCAACGTGATGATGTGACGGTACTCCTGCAGGTATGCGCTTTGCTTCGGGGTCACGGCATCAGTGGTTGCAGACCTTGGAGGTGTCGACGGTGAAGGCATTCTGTCCGGCAGGCATGAACTTGCCGTGTTCCTCGAGGAAGTCGACCAATTGGCTGGCTGTCAGATTGTCGGCCGAGCAGGTGTAGAAACGCTCTTTAGAGCCGAATCTTTCGACGATGGCTTTGACCAGACTGTCTTTGGTCGGGTAGCTGTTGCCTTCCATCATGGCCAGCACTTCGTGTCCGTGTGTCATAGGTGTCTGTTTTTTGTGTGTAAAAGTAAGATGTGCCGCGGCGCTTGTGCGATGACCGACATATCGCGACATATCGCGTGCAAAGGTAGGGGAAAAAAACGAGTCTTGCAAATTTTGGGCAGAATAAATCTTTGCCCGCACCCCTATGTGTGCGGTTGCCGGGCCGACAAAGAGCGAATGCTTCCACGGGAGCGGGGCGTCAGGATTGCCAGGCATGGGGAGCAAAAGCACGCCTGGAAGTGTGAAAACGGGATATGAGGAAGAGATTTTGCCGGGATTCTGCCGCCGTTCTCCAAAAATAGCGTACATTTGCCCTCGCAAACGGAACAATATCATACATCGATATAACGACAAGGCCGTTACAGCGCAAGGGCTCCACCTCTTACCATTCCGAACAGAGAAGTTAAACCTTGCAACGCCGATGGTACTGCCAACGCGGGAGAGTAGGAAGCGGCCACCTTACAGAGAGTCTTGGATACTGATGTCCAGGACTCTTTTTCTCTTTGCCAGTTTTTTCATTGCTGGCTTTCTCACATATTGTCAGCTTGGCTTTTTCTTCGCTGGCCCTTCTTGCTTTCTTCGTGTCTACAGTCGCTTTACTTGATTTCCCCAGTGGACCATTTGGCCCGATTAGGACCTTTTCTTGTCGTGTGTCGACATTATTTCGGCGATTTATTTCAGCGTTTCGCAATTTATGGCTAACTTTGCAAGCCACTATTATATATATAGTGTGTGCATCACGATATAACGAACACTCATACACAGAAAAGAATATGAACAGAACCATCATTACAGTGGTCGGTAAGGATACGGTAGGCATTATCGCTGCCGTGTGCACCTATTTGGCCGACAAGGGGGTCAACATTCTCGACATCTCGCAGACCATCGTACAGGAGTATTTCAACATGATGATGATTGTCGACATCCAACGCTGCACCGTGCCCTTCGACGAACTGAGAGACCGCCTGTCGGCTATAGGCGACAATATGGGCGTGCAGATCAAGTGCCAAAAGGAGGAGATCTTCGACAAGATGCACCGCATCTGATGCTTTGTTAGACCCCTATACAGACACACAACGAATAGACCGAACCTACTAAATAGACCGAAAGATGATCAACATATCAGAGGTATTGGAAACCAACAAGATGATCGAGCAGGAGAATCTGGACGTGAGAACCATCACTATGGGTATCTCACTGCTGGACTGCACTTCGAACGACGTCGACGTGACCTGCCGGAACATACACGACAAGATAGTCCGTCTGGCTTCGAACCTGGTCAGTACGGGCGAGGACATCGCGCGTGAGTACGGCATTCCGATTGTCAACAAGCGGATTTCTGTCACTCCTATCGCCATGGTGGGCGCTTCGTCTTGCTCCACGCCCGACGACTTCGTGCAGATAGCCAAGACACTCGACCGCACGGCCCATGAGGTCGGCGTAAACTTTATCGGCGGCTACAGCGCTACGGTGCAGAAGGGTATGACGGTGGCCGACGAACTGCTGATACGCAGCATTCCGCGCGCCATGAAGGAGACCGAACTGGTCTGCTCGAGTGTCAATGTGGGCAGCACCAAGACGGGTATCAATATGGACGCCGTGCGCCTCATGGGACAGATAGTCAAGGAGACGGCTGCCGCTACGCAAGACCACGACTCGCTGGGTTGTGCAAAACTCGTAGTGCTTTGCAACGCCCCTGACGACAACCCGTTTATGGCCGGCGCTTTTCATGGCGTGAGTGAGGCTGATGCTATTATCAACGTGGGCGTTTCCGGTCCGGGCGTGGTCAAATACGTTCTCGAACATCTGCCCAAGGAAACGGATTTTGAGGTGCTCTGCGAGACAATCAAGAAGACAGCCTTCAAGATAACACGCGTCGGACAACTCGTGGCTCAGGAGGCTTCGCGCCGCCTGGGTGTACCTTTCGGCATCATCGACCTCTCGTTGGCACCGACACCTGCCATCGGCGACAGCGTGGCCGACATCCTGCAGTGCATCGGCCTTGAGCGCACCGGTGCTCCCGGCACGACGGCAGCGCTGGCTCTCCTCAACGACCAGGTGAAGAAGGGTGGCGTTATGGCCAGCTCGTATGTGGGCGGCCTGTCGGGCGCTTTCATCCCAGTCAGCGAAGACCAGGGCATGATTGACTCTGTCCTGGCCGGGGCTTTGACCATTGAGAAACTCGAAGCCATGACTTGCGTCTGCTCCGTAGGCCTTGACATGATAGCCATACCGGGCGACACTTCGGCCGCAACCATCTCGGGTATCATTGCCGACGAGACTGCTATCGGTATGGTTAACCAGAAGACCACGGCCGTGCGTGTCATCCCCGTAGTGGGCAAGAAGGTGGGCGATACGGTCGAGTTCGGCGGCCTGTTGGGCTACGCACCTATCATGCCCGTCAATCCCTTCTCGTGCGAGACTTTCGTGAACCGTAAGGGACGCATCCCGGCACCTATACACAGCTTCAAGAACTGAATAACTCTATCAAGACTACGATATTATGACAAGAGAACAACTTTTTGCCCAAATCCAGAAGAAGAGGTCTTTCCTCTGCGTGGGCTTGGATACCGACATCAAAAAACTGCCCGTACACCTGCAGTCACTGCCAGTGCGTGAGGCTATACTGACTTTCAACAAGGCCATCGTCGACGCTACTGCTCCCTACTGTATCGCCTACAAACCCAATCTGGCTTTCTACGAGTGTTTCGGCACGGATGGTTGGGCCGCCTTTGAGGAGACGGTACGCTACATCCGCCAGCACTATCCGGAGCAGTTTATCATCGCCGATGCCAAGCGCGGCGATATCGGCAATACTTCGATGCTCTACGCCCGTTCATTCTTCGAACATCTCGACCTTGATGCCGTGACGGTGGCTCCTTATATGGGCGAGGACAGTGTGAAGCCATTCCTCAGCTATGAGGGCAAGTGGGTCATTTGTCTGGCTTTGACCTCCAACAAGGGCAGCCATGACTTCCAGCTTACCAAGTGCGACGGTACGGACGAGCCTCTCTTCTCGAAGGTGTTGCGTACGGCGCAGACATGGGGCACGACTGATCAGATGATGTTTGTGGTCGGTGCTACTCAAGGCCAGCTCTTTGAGGAGGTGCGCCGTGTGGCCCCGGAGTCTTTCCTCCTTGTGCCGGGTATTGGTGCTCAAGGTGGCAGCTTGGCTGAAGTGGTCAAGTATGGAATGACCGACCACTGCGGCCTGATAGTCAACAGCAGCCGTGCCATCATCTATGCCGACAGCACTCCTGATTTCGCTCGTGTGGCAGGGGAGAAGGCTGCCGAAGTGGCCCGTGAGATGTCAGACTGTTTGGCCTCCAAGGGCCTGTAAGAAGAGGCTTTGGAGTTGTAAGAGACGTCCTCTAAGGAATAGAAAATATAGAGCATATAGGTCAAATATTGGCTATTCCCTTTCAGAGACTTTAGTCTGTTTCCTCCAAGGGTCTGTAAAGAACTATTTGACGTATTCCTTCAGGTGAAGGATGCTGCGCTCGAAGCCGTCCGGTGCATTTGCTCCGGATGGCTTTGTTGTTCCGTCCTCATCGGTCTTTGCACCGAAACTGAACAGCAGGTCTTTGCTTTCTGCCGTAACTTTTGCCTCGTCGGCATTTTGTAGGGGAAGGTTCCAGACGGAAGCGAAATAATCGTAGACGGCTTTCCGTTTGTTTGGGCCGAAATCGTGCCCTTCGTCGGGCAGGAAGACGTTTCTGACACTGTCTGAAGCCTGATAGAATCCGTAGATGCGCTTCAGATAGGGCACTTCTATAGTCGGATGTGTGTGCGTCCAGTCTTTGCCGTCGCCTACCAGCATGATGGGCCGTGGCGCCATTGTGGCAAGCATCTCGACGGTGGTCGTGCCTCCGCACACATATTGGACGGGCATTCCGCTTTCACAGGGGCAGCCGCCATCGAAGTGACTGGTTACGTGTGCTACCGGGCAGCAGGCGTTGATGCGGGAGTCGACAGTGGCGAGCAGCACGGCATGTGTGCCGCCTCCGGATCCTCCGCAACTGCCTATGCGCAGGGGGTCTGCGTCACGCCGCGTGAGGGCATAGTCGAGCAGCCGTATGGCACTGACGACTTGCCAGACCTGAGCTAGGCTTGACTCGTGCGCTTGGCGACCGACCTGCAGTTCTGATTCTCCCCATCCGAAGAGGTCGAAACTGATGCAGACAGTGCCCATACGGGCTAGGGTGGCATAGCGAATCTGAAGGTCCCGGTTGTAGCGCCCGTCGGCCCAATGCCCATTGGGACTGATAATGACGGGGTACTGCCCCCGCTGGTTGGCTGACTGCCGGCGGGCCAATCGGTTGGCTGGTGCATAGACACTGCCGCAGACGTAATAGCCGGGTAAAAGCTCTAGAGCGATGTTCTGCACGGTATAGCCGTCGTAATGCCGCACTCTGGAGAGGATGGGCCGTAACGCGACCAACCGGGGCAGGAGACTGTCGATGCCTAACGTCTGACGCACTGCCTGCCGCAGGGCTTGTGCCCTTGCCTCCCATTCCTCCCGATTGTGATAAAGCGTGTTCAGATAGTCGGTCATCTTTTGGCCGTCGGCGTCGTAGTGCCGGTAGTATTCGTAAGGTTTGATTTTGTAGCGGCCGTCGGCCTGTAGCCAAGCCTTGAAGTCAAACGGAGCGAGGACGTTTTGCAATGTCTCGTCGAGACTATAAGGCTTGATGCGGCTAGGTGCATAGGTGACGACTAGTCCGGCGGTGTCGACATTGTACTTGAAGCGCACGCCGAACGCGTGCTCTATGTCTGACATCACCTGATTGAAGGGCCGGGCCATCTTGTTGTCGGAAGTGAGCACTTGGGCGACTCCCTGACAAAGCGGCAAGGCCAACAGTAGGGCTGTGAAAAGTGTTTTCATGTGGATGTGAGATTGGGCCAAACCTTTGTGATTGGCGCTTTGTGTCAAAGTATTCAACTCTTCATGGCACGCTTGTCGTCGTTGCCCTCGTAGTAGTTGATGTAGGCGAGGTTGACAAGACGGTTGCCGCCGGCAGTGGGATAGTTGCCGGTGAAGTACCAGTCGCCGTCATGCTTGGCACATGCTTCGTGCAGTCCGTCGACCGTCTGGTAGATGATTTCGACAGGCACCGTCACGCACTCGGGTTTGAGCATTTGGCTTATCTTGGCAGAAATCTCTTCGTCCGTAAAAGGCGCATAGATTCCCTTGACATAATTGTGTACTTTCTCTTTGGGGAGATTCTCCTGCGCCTTGCATTTCAAGTAGATGTCGTGCATCAAGTCTTCCATGCCCCGTTCTTTGAGCAGTGCGACGGCAGCGCGGAATGCTATAAACTCGCCCATGCGGCTCATGTCTATGCCGTAGCAGTCGGGGTATCGGATTTGTGGCGCTGAACTGACGATGACAATCTTGCGGGGGTGCAGTGTGTTCAGGATTTTGATGACCGACTGCTTGAGCGTAGTGCCGCGTACGATGCTATCATCGATGGCAACCAGATTGTCGACATTGTTTTCTATACAGCCGTATGTGACGTCGTAGACGTGCGATGCAAGGTCGTTGCGCGAAGCTCCTTCAGCGATGAATGTGCGTAGCTTGATGTCTTTGTTGGCTATCTTCTCGTTGCGTACGTGCATCGACAGGATGTTCTGCAAATCCGCTTCAGAGGGTTTGTCGCCCAGCGCCAATATCTTCTCTACTTTCTGCTGGTTGAGGATGTCGTTGAGACCTTCAACGAGTCCCATGAAGGCGACCTCGGCCGTGTTGGGGATGAAGGAGAAGACCGAGTGCTGCAAGTCGCAGTCGCAGGCCTTGAAGACGCGTTCAGCCAGGGTGCGGCCCAGGTGTTTGCGCTCGCGGTAAATGTCGGCGTCGTTTCCGCGGCTGAAGTAGATGCGCTCGAATGAGCAGGGCTTGACTTTCTGCTTCGGATTGATTTGCGAAAGCCGCACTTCGCCTGCCTTGTTGACGACGATGGACTGTCCGGGAGCCAACTCGGCGATATTTCTTCGGGCAATGCCGAATGCAGTCTGTATGACGGGCCGTTCGCTGGCCACCACGACAATCTCGTCGTCCTTGTAGTAGAAGGCCGGACGGATGCCCCATGGGTCGCGGATGGCGAAACTCTCGCCCGAACCGGTCATGCCGCAGATGCAATAGCCTCCGTCCCAAGAGGGAGAGGCCGTCTTCAGAATGTTCTCGATGACGATGTGCTTCTCAATTTCGGCCATAATCTCCTTTCCGGAGCGGTCGCTCACATCGTATTGCTTGTGCAGACGTTCCACCTCCCGGTCCAAACGGAAGCCCAACTGCTCCAGTATCATATAGGTGTCGCTGTATCGGCGCGGGTGCTGACCTGAGTCCATCACCTCGTCGAAGATTTCGTCGACATTGGTGAGGTTGAAGTTGCCGCAGACACACAGACTCCGGCACCGGAAGTTGTCGCGGCGTATGAATGGATGGACAAAGTCCAAGCCACTGCGACCGGTGGTCGAATAGCGCAGGTGACCCATGTAAATCTCTCCGGCATAAGGAATGTGCTGCTTGGCATATTCGGCATCGTGCATCTGTTCGGCAGAGAATCCTCCGAACTTGTGGTTGGCTTTGGAGAAGATTTCGCTGATGGCCTCCGGCCCCAAGGCCCGTTCGCGGAAGAAGAATTCTTCACCGGGATGGGCTTCCATCTTGAGCGCGGCAAACCCGGCGCCTTCCTGTCCACGGTTGTGCTGTTTCTCCATCAGCAGATAGAGCTTGTCGAAGCCATACATCCAAGTACCGTACTTTTCCTGATAGTATTCGAGAGGTTTCAACAGTCGAATCAAGACAATGCCACATTCGTGTTTGAGGGGTTCCATAATGGGGAGAGATTAACGGGGTGCTTTGTATTTGTACAAATATGTCGCGATAAGTAAAAAGACGATGTTGGGAAGCCACACGGCTGCGATGACGGGCATGTCGCCGCTCACGGCGAACGACGAACTGACGGTCTGGAACATGATGTAGAGAAAGGTCAGGGCAAGGCCGATGCCCAGGTTGATGCCCATGCCGCCGCGTATCTTCTTCGACGAGAGGCAAACGCCTATCAGAGTCAAGATGAACGAGGTGGCGATGGCAGCGAAACGCTCGTGGTACTCGATTTCGAACTTCTGGATGTTGCCCGTGCCGCGTGCACGCTGCTTGTCGATGTAAGCGCTCAACTCGGGGGTTGTCATCTTCTCGCAATCGCTGTCCTGGAAGATGATGTCTTCGGGAGCGATGGCAATGATGGTGTCCATCTTCGCGCCAGAGGTGAGGGTTTCTCCGTCGTCGTTGATGTCGCGAATGTTCCATCGGGTCAGATGCCAGAGATAGTCTCCTTTGTATTCCGCTTTGTCGGCCGTCAGCCGCGAGGCGAGTTTCTTGCCGTTGTACCGCTCTAAGGCGAAGTTGGTTCCGGTGTTGGTGCGGGTCTCAAATCGGTACATGATGGCAACCACACCGGGTTCGACCATCAACTGGTTGTTGACGGCCGACTTGATTTTCTTATCCTTGTGGTATTTGTTGAGGAACTCAATGCGGTTGATGCTCGTCTTGGGAATGACAAAACTGTTGAGGGCAAAGGTCAAGAGTCCCAAGACGGCAGCCGAAAGGAGATAGGGGCGGAGCAGGCGGTTGAAACTGACACCCGAGGCCAGCATAGCGATGATTTCGCTATTTCCGGCCAACTTGGAGGTGAAGAAGATGCAAGCGACGAAGACGAACAGCGGACCGAATAGATTGGCAAAGTAGGGAGTGTAGTTCAAGTAATATTTGACAATCTCCCACATCGGAGTATCGTTGGCCTCAAACTTGTCCATCTTCTCGTTGTAATCCAATACGATGACGATGGCAAGAATCAAGACAATCGTAAAGAAATACGTGCCCAGAAACTTCTTGATTATATACCAGTCAAGGATTTTCATGCTGATGGCGTGTGTTGTGACTCTTTCTTACGAGTTGCTTTCTGACGGGTGTCGAGGAACATCATTCGTCTTCGTCTTCGATGCCGGATGCGCGGTGCAGACGCTTGCGTTCCAGTTCGTCGAGGATGATCTTGCGCATGCGCAGATTGTGCGGAGTCACCTCTACATACTCGTCTTCCTTGATGTACTCGAGTGCTTCTTCCAGCGAAAATACCTTTGGCGGAATCAGCGCTGCCTTTTCGTCGCTCGACTTCGAACGCATGTTGGTCAACTTCTTCGACTTGGTCACGTTGACGGTCAGGTCTTTGTCTTTAGCGTGTTCGCCCACGACTTCGCCGGCATAGACTTCATCCTGCGGGAAGATAAAGAACTTGCCGCGGTCCTGCAATTTGTCAAGTGCATAGGCAAAGGCCGTTCCGCCTTCCATAGCGATGATAGAACCGTTGGAGCGGCGTACGATGTCGCCTTTCCAGGGTTCATAGCACAGGAATTGGTGCGCCATGATGGCCTCACCGGCCGATGCAGTCAGCACATTGGTGCGCAGGCCGATTACACCGCGTGAAGGAATCTTGAATTCCATATGAATGCGGTCGCCCTGGGTGTCCATGCTGATCATCTCGCCTTTGCGTCGGGTGACCATGTCAATCATTTTCGAACTGTATTCCTCGGGGCAGTTGATGGTCATCTGTTCGATTGGTTCGCATTTCTTGCCGTCTATCTCTTTGATGATGACTTGCGGCTGTCCAATCTGCAACTCATAACCTTCGCGGCGCATGGTCTCAATGAGAATGGAGAGGTGAAGGACGCCTCGACCATAGACCATCCAGGCGCCATCGCGTTCCTGATTCTTCTCTACACGGAGGGCAACGTCTTTTTCCAATTCCTTGTAGAGACGTTCCTGTATCTGGCGGCTGGTGACGAACTTGCCGTCTTTGCCGAAGAAGGGTGAGTCGTTGATGGTGAAGAGCATTGACATGGTCGGCTCGTCTACCTTGATGCGAGGCATGGCTTCGGCCGTTTCAATATCGCTCAGTGTGTCGCCAATCTCAAATCCGTCAATGCCGGTCATGGCGCAGATGTCGCCAGAGAAGACTTCGTCGCACTTCTTTTTGCCCATGCCCTCAAAGGTGAAGAGCTCTTTGATTTTGACCTTCTTGGAGACGATACCTTCGTCGGTATGGTGCATCAGAAGCACTTCCTGGCCCGACTTGACGGAACCGCGATGTACACGTCCGATAGCGATACGTCCTACGAAGCTCGAATATTCGAGAGAGGTGACAAGCATCTGCGTAGGGCCTTCGATTACGTTCGGCGCCGGGATGTTGTCCAAAATGGCATCCAGCAGGGGCGTCACATTGTCGGTCGGCTTCTTCCAGTCGGTCGACATCCAGCCTTGCTTGGCCGAACCGAAGATGGTGGTGAAGTCAAGTTGCTCTTCAGTAGCGCCCAAATTGAACATAAGGTCGAAAACTTTCTCTTGCGCAAGATCTGGGGTGCAGTTGGGTTTGTCGACCTTGTTGACGACTACGATGGGCTTCAATCCGATTTGTATTGCCTTCTGAAGCACGAAGCGCGTCTGTGGCATAGGGCCTTCGAATGCATCGACCAGCAACAGACAGCCGTCGGCCATGTTGAGCACGCGTTCCACCTCACCGCCGAAGTCAGAGTGGCCTGGAGTGTCGATGATGTTGATTTTCGTGCCCTTGTAGTTGATGGAAACGTTCTTGCTGAGAATGGTGATGCCTCGTTCGCGTTCCAAATCCAAACCCTGAGCGGAACCGTCGAGCATGAGGTCTGCTGTAGCTTGATTTTCGCGGAAGAGGTTGCCTGCATGTAGCATTTTGTCTACTAGAGTCGTCTTGCCATGGTCTACATGTGCAATGATAGCAATATTACGGATGTTCTGTTGCATATTGGTTCTTTTTACTAGGTCACTTACCTAATATATTTATTTTTATTACCTGAATTTCTTTTGTTGGTTGCCTGTGAAAATGTTTGGTCTCGTTCCTGATTCGTGATTTACCAATCGTTCCTGATTACCTTAAAAACAACTCTTAATTTTGCAAAGGTATGGAAATGTCTGATAAGATGGTATTTTAGTTAGGTAAAAATATAAAATGCCATATCGCGAGCCCGATTTTTGTAATGTGTGTGGCTCAAAAATAGGGGCGCGTCCGCAATGTCTGCTGTCTACTATATATATGTCTGTTCTCTCTCTATCTCTATAAGTATCCGCCTTCGCATTGTTTGTCTTCCGCGTCCAAAGTATTTTATTTTACGCGTCCATAGTGTTCGCTTGGTTGTGCGTCTGCAATGTTTATGGTGTCACGTCTGCAAATTTACGGAGCCCCAAAAACAAAACTAAGCTTTTGGGGTATGAAAACTAGGCTTCTTGCTCGTTAAAATTAGATTTTTCGCCTATCAAAACTAGGTTGTCACACTTCGAAACTGGTTTCAATGTTCATCGAGACTAGTTTCAACATTCATCGAGACTAGATTCAACATTCATCGAGATTGGTTTCAACGTTCTTCGAGACTAGTTTTATCGCGGCTTTGGACTGGTTTTATAGCGTAATCAAGGTAAAATGACCTTTTTCTTTCGCCTTTTCTGCTTCGCATACCTCACGATGAAACTTGTCGGGTCAGGCGGTTTTGATGGTAGAAGGTAAGTGTAAAGCCGACTTTTGCAAAATGAATGTTTCAAAAGTAGGGTGTTTGAAGGCCGTTTTTAGGGAAAAATAGCCTTTTTTCGAAAAAAGTTGCAAAAAAAGTTGGCAGAGTC
>CAVFPF010000096.1:0-22676 GCA_963624265.1 bacterium
GTTTTACGTTTTACGTTTTACGTTTTACGTTTTATGTTTTGCGTTAGTCTGGTAAACGAAAACATAAAAAACACCCGAAGGCAAAATTCCCGTCTAAGTTCCGTCTAAATTCCACGGATAATTACAAATCTACGATTAGCAGCGGATAACGCAAAACGTAACAGATTCTTGGTCCGGAAAGCAAAGATTTCCGTTTTACTCTGATTTCCGTTTTACTCTATCCCCTCCAGCGGGAAGACGGGATTGATGTTGTACTTGGCCGTCCAGCGCTTGTACTTCTTATAGAGTTTGTAGGGCTGTGAGCCGTACCAAGAGTAGCCGTCGCGGCGCTCGGGCTCAATCTCGCTCATAGACCGGTAGGGAACACCGTCACGTCCGCAGAAGAAGGGTTGACCGTCCTGCAAGCTGTAGTAACGTGCCCACAGCGGAAGCGCATCGGGGTCGGCCTCAAGATGCGAACCACCGCCCTGGCCCTTCTTGACGCGCACATAGCGCTGACCCATGATTTTGTGTTGGTCCAGCCAAAGCATCGCGCCCTGTATGGCCTCGATGACGTCGTTGTCGGGGTCGGGCAAGTCAAAAAGCAGTCGCAGAAGGTTGGCGCTCTCGATAGGACCGAAGGCAGGCAACTCGTACGAGCGGGCCAAGACCGGCTGAAGCGTCTCGAAGTGATGCTGCTGGCACCAGACGGTGAGGAGACCGTCAACGCGTATCTGCGTGTCGAGGATGCAGCGGATGCCCTTGTCATAGGCAGTCTGGACGCGCGAGCGCTCTTCGTCGGTCACGAGGTCGCCCTTGAAGACTGACTTGCCCTTCAGGATGTCGCTGAAAAGCGTCATGACGTGGAAGATGGCGTCGTCGTTGTAGGTGATGTGACGATGATAACCCTTCGCATTGGGGTAGAACTGCGGCCAGCCGCCGTTGTCGTACTGCGCTTCGAGCAAATATTCCAGTCCGCGGCGGAACGACTCGCGGTATTTCTCCTCGCCCGTCGCATAGTAGAGGTTGGCGAGGTAAATCATCTGACGTGTGGTGGCGTAGTTGTCGATGGTCGAGTCATCGCGGCGCTCTTTGTCCTTGAGCACCTGCGCAACCTCGTCGGGCGTCATCACGTGCGCCATGTCGATGTTTTTGGGCCATCCGCCCGTGACGCGCTGGAAGAGGAGGAGCTGGTCACCGACGGTGGTGGTGTATTCTTTGGGCAAGACAGTCTGTGCACAGACTGTCTGTACGCTTGCTATCAGTAATAATGCTATGAGAGCATTTGTCTTCATGAGTTAATAAGATACTTATATACTTACTAGTTATTTTATACTTACTAGTTTTTGATTCGATACTTACTAGTTTTTCTTTTTGGGTGTGGCAAAGGTACGCGGCTTTTTTGAATACTCCAAACAAAATTGCGTTTTTCTTCGTCTTTTCTTTGTCCGTGACCCCGATAGTCTGATTTTTGTCCGTAATTTGTCAAAAAAACCTCATTTTGTTTGCAAGGTTTGTCGAAATACCATAACTTTGCACCGGACCTATACACTACAGACGACATCAAAATCCCTTTTAATCATGAAACACAAACACATATTCCCCATGATGAAACACACCTTGCACCTCATCGTGCCTTGTCTGCTGGCCTTGGCCAGTGTGCCTGCCCAAGCGGGCATTTCCATTCAGTACGACCACATCAACACCTCCGACGGCCTTTCGAGCAACCGCGTGCTCGACATTCTGCAGGACTCGCAAGGCTTTATCTGGATGGCGTCGAACAACGGCTTGTCGCGCTACGACGGACGGCAGTTCTACAACATCGAGCGCCCCCTCTCGCGCATTGACTCGCTCACCTATGTCGACAACCGCGTAGCCTCCCTGCACGAAGACGGCAACCACCTGCTCTGGATGATGTGCGTGAGCGGCGAAATATGCTGCTACGACCTGGTGCAGGGTCACTTCCTCAACATTCCGGTTGAAGAAAACCACCCCAACGACTACGAGCGCTTTCTCTTTACGTCGAACGGCCACGTCTGGGTGATGAGCGACAAGCACGGCGTGCTGCGCCTCTCGCTGACACCCAACCGCGTGCTGGCCTGGAAGTTTTACTCGGCCGAGAACGGCGCTTTGCCCAACAACGAAATCCGCTTTATGATAGCCGACGCCAAGGAGAACATCTGGATAGGCACCAAAAACGGCTATGCCGTCATTGCCAATCCCGAGGCAGAGTACGCCAAGGCGAAGGATTCGTTTGTGCTCGACACGGCAGGCTACTGCGAGGCCGGACTGGCGTGCGACACTGCCGTATGGATTCTCTTCCGCAAAGGACTGGTCGAGGCGTTTTCGCCCACCAACCTCTCAAAGCGCCTGGGCACGTACAAGCTCGGCAAGACGCTCGAAGAACCGCCCTATCAAGTCGCAGATCACATGCAGACGGGCAACAAATGGCTCATCATGACCCGTACGGCCGGCTATGAATTTGATTTCACCGAAAAAACGCTGGTGCGGAGCCCGCTTTACGACAGGGTCCATGCCCGCATCGTACAGGACAACTGCGGTGCATCGTATTTCTACGACAATACGGGCACGCTCTATTCGATAGCCGACAGCCTCAAGACAGGACCCGAAATCGTGGCCAAGGACGTCTTCCGCACGCCGACCACCATCGACAAGGAGAGTTACTGCGTGCTGCGCGACCTGGACAGCAACCTGTGGGTGTCGACAGCCGTGAGCGGCATCGTGTGCTACGCCAAGGGCGACGACATCCCGACACACTATGCCCCGGGTACCGTGCAGAACCACAACATGATAGAGAGCCCCAACATCTCGTGCATGTACGAGGACCGCGAGGGCGGCATCTGGATTGGAGCGACGCGTGCCGGCGTGTGCCGCATGATGCCTAACCTCAAGGGCGCCTCGCGCTGGTATGTGGGCCATGAATCTGACCAGGGCGGCGCCAACGCCATCTGCTATACGGGCAACTGCGGCGACGACATCCTGGTCGGCAACCGGCTCGGCGAACTGCTGGCCTACGACCAAGACTTCAACCTCATCAGCAAGCGTGAATTCGGCGCCAATGTCTACGACGTGCTCTACGACAAGGAGGGTCGAGAATGGGTCTGCACACGCGGCAAGGGCCTCATCGTGGACGGCGTCTCATACCGTAAGGACGCGGACAATCCCGATGCCTTGCAGTCGGACGCTGTCTTCAGCGCCATACAAGACACAAAGGGCCGCATTTGGGTCTCTACGATGCGCGGTGGCGTAGCCTTGGTCGACACGTCGAAGCAACCCTACACGTTCCGTACCTTCATGTACAGCAGCACGATGCGCTACAACTTCAAACAGATTGTGCAGGACAACGACGAGGGCTGGATATGGTGTGCTACGGGCAACGGACTCGTGGTCTTCCATCCAGACTCGATACAGCGCGACCCGATGTCATATAGAGTGTACAGTCTGAAAAACGGCAACTTCTGCACCAACGAGATGAACTGCCTTTGGGCTGGCGCTTCGGGCAAGGTGTGGGTAGGAACACTGGGCACGGGCATCGTGGCCTGCTCGCTGACAAAGCCCAACCGACGCCTCGCCTACGATGTGTACGACACGAGCCGCGGCCTTATCAGCAACGAGGTTGCCAATATCTACTCCGACCAGAAGTCGGGCTATCTGTGGATAGGAACCCTGGGCGGTATGGCCCGCTTCAACGTCGACAACAAGTCGTTCGACTCGTTCGACTTCTCGCAGGAAGCCCTCGGCAATGTCTATGACCCGCGCGATGTGGCCGTGCTCAGCGACGGCAGAATCGTAGAGGGTACTTACTACGGTCTGACCGTAATTGACCCGTCGAAGTACACGCCCCGCAAAGAGAGCCGCCGTCCGGTTATCTCGAGTCTGCTCGTCAATGGACAGGAGATTCTGCTCACGGACCCCAACAACACATCGCTGACACAATCTGCCACCTACGCCAAGTTCATTCACCTCTCGCCGGAGCAGAACAGTCTGAGCTTTACGTTCTTCTGCCGGGGCACACACCAGCGCCGCAACTTCAGCTACTGGCTGGAAGGTTACGACAAGTCGTGGAGCGAACCGAGCCCCAATCCGGTGGCCGCCTACCGCAATCTCTCGCCGGGCACATACACGCTCCACGTGCGCGCTTGCAACGACGAGGGCCTCTGGACTATGGACGCCAACACCTCGCTGCGCATCGAAATCCAAACGCCCTGGTACCGCACCTGGTGGGCCTACGGCATCTACGCGCTTTTCGGCATTGCCATCCTGATCTTTATTTTCTATATCATCAGCGAACGCAGGAAGCATAGCCGCTATCCTTACGCATAATGGCCACGCGGTGACGCTTGCGTAGGGCACTTTTGTGCCTGAGAGTTCTGCTGCTCATAACGCTTTAGAAAAGACTCGTGGGTATTATGTATAGTGTGCATAATACCCACGATGCTTTATTCACTGAGATTGTTGTGTTGAAGCAACAATGCTTATAGCATATTGCGAAGTGCTTATAGCATATTGCGAAGTGCTTATAGCATATTGCGAAGTGACTGAAACTTACTACTTGAAGTCTTCGGGATAGCCGAACCGGCCATCGTCGTCATTCTCATGGTCGACCTTGCCGCTAATGACGGAGTTGATTTTGGCCATGGTGGCGGCCTGCGTCTCTGTCGAATTTCCGTTCTGCTTTTCGCGCTGCACTTCGGTTGCAAACTGTTTCGGCGACTTGCCATAATAGCGGCGGAAGACAGTCGAGAAGTGCGATTGGTTGGAGAAGCCGACGGTAACGGCTATCTGTGTGATGTTGATTTTGTCCTCCCGGATGAGCCTTTCAGCTTGCTGCAAGCGGATGGTGCGGATGAAGTCGGCTGTTGCCAGTCCCGTGAGCGCTTTCAGTTTGCGGTGCAACTGAGAACGGCTTAGTCCGATTTCGTTGACCAGGAACTGGACGTCGAAGTCCGGGTCGGTCAGGTGGGCGTTGACACTCTTCACAATCCGTTCGAGTAGCTTCTCATCGTTGCCTTTGACTTCAATGTCCTTGATGCTGCCGGGCTTGAAGACGAGGTGCATCTTCTCTTTACCGCTGTCCATGCGGGTTTTTTCGGCCATCTGGTTGAACTGATCCACGAGTTTTTCGGTGTTTTCGGTGATAATCTGCCAGTTTTTGGCAATCTCCTCGCGGTCGAGGTAAACGCCTTCCTTATCGGTGATTTCCTTGATTTTGTTCAGTGGTTCGATAATCATCGACAGCGGGGTGTGGAACTCGTTGGTCGTATTGAACAGGAACTTCTGCTTCTCGGCCTCCATTTTGCGCTGTTCATGCCGGTGGTAGAAGTAGATGCAGAGCGCTATAAGGGCCATAAACAGTAAGAAGTAGAGATTCCAGGCCCAATACGACAGATACCACGGCGAGGCCACCCAGATGGAGAAGGTGCACGCCTGCTCAGAGAGACTGTTGCCGATGCGGGTCTTGACTTCCACGTCGTAATAGCCCGGTGCCAGTTCATTGAACGACAGCGTGTTGATGCCTTTTGTCTGTTCTTTCCACTCGTCGTCGGCATTGAGGCGGTAGAGAAACGTGGTGTTGTCCTGCCGCTGATAGTCGAGTGTGGAGAATTCCATCTGCACCATATCGTTGTGATTGTAAATACTGAAAGATGTGCTGCGGCAGTCGCGGTATTTGCCATTGACCGAAAACCTGCTCAAACTGGGCTTTTCCACCTTTTCGCTGCGCGAGAAGACGCTGCGCGGGTAGAACGATGTGACGCCGTCGTTGTTGCCGAAGAGGATGCGGCCGTCGCGCGTCATGATTTGTCCGCCCACAATGTACTCTGACATTTCCAGTCCGTCGCCATTCACATAATGGCTTGTCTCTCCCGACTCGGCGTTGAGGTAGAGAATGCCGTTGGGCGAACTCATCCAGATGTCGCTTTTCCCGTCGAGGACGATGCTGTAGATCGATTTTTCGCGCAGTGCCCCTGAGCTGGGGTAGATGCCGAAACGCTCCGTTTCACGCTCGTACTTGTAGAGGCCGTTCTCGGTGCCTATCAGCATGCTGCCGTCGGGCTGCTCGGCGAGCGAGTAGCACTTGACGCCCTCAAACTGCGAGTCCCAGCCGAGGGTGCGGAAATCGCGTGTGGTGGGGTTGAGGCAGCACACGCCGTTGACCGTAGCAATCCACAGCAGTCGGCGGCTGTCGTAGTACAGTCCGCGTATCCAGTTGTTGCACAGTCGGCCGTTGACCTTCGGGGCCTCTTCTGTCGTGTAGCTCTGCAGCTGCGAGGTGCGGGTGTTGTAGACGTAGAGTCCCTTGCCGTCACAGCCGAAGAAGATGAGGTCTTCGCCGTCGCCCGAGATGCAGGCCACGGCCAGTCCCTCGGCATCACAGACACGCCGGTAGTTTCCCGTCTCGGGGAAGTACTCGTAGAGAAACTTCTCCGTGCCGAGCCAGTAGCGGCCCTTGTTGTCGCGGTAGAGGGCGTTGGGCGATTCGGGCGATTTGAGCAACCCTGTCATCTTTCCGTTGCGGTCGAAGTGGCAGATGCCAGACTTCTGCATCACGCAATACACGCCTCCGTCGGCGGCGGGCGCCACGCTGATCACTCCGCTGCCGGTGATGTGGTCCTGCACCGATATGCGCCATGTCGAGAAGGTGCTCTTGCTCTTGTAGACTTGCAGCAGACCGCGCTTGTAGCAGCTGACCCAGAGGTTGCCGCTACGGTCTTCGTAGACTTTGTTGACATTGGCCGTGGCCAGGTCGTAGACGGAGTAGATGTCGCTGGCCTTCTGCAGCGTGCGTTTGCCCTTGGGGATGGTCATCAGTCCGCAGCCGGATGTGCCCACGTAGAGGTTGCCGTCCTGGTCGAACGAAGCGTCGCGTATGGATATATTGCCGTCGAGCACGGAGAGGTCAAGGTCGGTCTGTATGATGGTGTCGCGCATGTTGTCGTAGTAGAGAATGCCGTACATGCAGACCATGTAGAAGCCGCGCAAATCCTGCTTCAGGAAGCTGACCACCGGACCATAAGCGGAGTGGTAGAGGAGGGTGTCGCACCGCACCGTGTTGTCTTGAGCCACTTGGCTTGCGTTGCTGCCTGCGGGAGTTTTGCCCGACATCGTGTCGCCTTTCGCCTCGCCCGTGCCGCTTTTTCTTATATTGACGTAGCGGATGAGGTTCGACTCCGTGTCGCTGCACCACAGGTTCTGGTCGTTGTCGATGAAGAGTGCGTTGACGAAGTTATTGTCCTCCCTGCACTTGTACCGGTCGGAACGCACGACGGCGTTCGCGGCTTTGTCGAGCACAAACAGTCCGTAGCCCGAAGTGCCGATGACAATCTCTCCCTGTCCGTTCTCGACTATGGAAATGACGCGTGGCTGAAGTTCATCGGGAAATGCGTAGCGGAGGAACGTGTTGTTCTCGTAGCAGTAGCGCATCAGTCCTTTGCGGCAGCCTATCCACAGCTGCTGTTGGCTGTCGACAAAGAAAGCCGTAATCTCGTTGCTCATGATGGAGGTTGTATCGCCTGTGTTGTGGAAATACTTGTCAAACTGATAACCGTCAAACCGGTTCAACCCATAGTCAGTGCCGGTCCATATAAAACCGTAGGCGTCTTGGGTGACGCACAAAATGGATGTGCTTGACATCTTGTCGGCGGAATACAACCTGGCGTCGGCTGCCCGTGCCACAAGGGCACTGCAGCTCATCAGGCAAGAGAGCAGTAGGTGCAGGACTGTTGAACTTCGATACATCGTGTTACGTTTTACGTTTTATGTTTTATGTTTTACGTTTTTACTTTCGCACATGGACCCGGCGAGTGGCGAAGGCGTCGTCCTCTCCGTAGCAAGCCACAATCAGCGTGGTGTGCTGCGACATCGGGACGGGGACGGCGATTTCCCTTTGGCCGTATAGACCATGGCCGTCTTGACCATGGCCGTCTTGACTTTGGCTGCCTTGGCTCTGGCCACATAGTTTTTGGCCATAAAGCCTTTGGCCGCCAATCCTTTGGGCGCAGTCTGCCGGGAACTGGCTGGCAAGCAGGTGGCCCGACACGGAGTAGACTTCGACCCCGATCAGACCTTGTTCCGCCGTGACCTTGAGCAGGTCGTCGTGGGCCAACGTAACTTCGACCTCGAAATACGGGTCAGACGGCGATGCTATCGAAGCCGAGGAGTCGTACTCCCAGTTGCGGTCGAGAAACGCCAGGCGCTTGCCGAACCAGGCTTTGACGGTCTTTATCTCCTCCTCGTACGAAGAGACGAGATAACCGGCGTAAGACGCTGCCGGATTGGTCGTGGTTGTGCCCCAGTTCCATCCCCAGTTCCATCCCCAGCCGGAGCCTTGCTGCGAACTTTGGCTAGAGGAGAAGAGCTCCGCGTACTTCTTGTAGTGCCGTTCTTTGGCTTCGTCGAGCAGTGCGGCATAGTCGTCGAAGAAAGCGTCGATGTGCTCCTGGCTCAGCACGGTGTGGCGCAACTGGGCGTAGCGCGCCTTGACTTTGGCCATAAAGCCGGGGTCGGTGGTCAACTTCTTCCAGAAGGCAGGGGTGGGGTTGGTGTAACACCCTTCATACACCCATGCCTCGACGTTGTTGGCGTTGCAGAAGTTGCAGTTGCCATAGGCAAGGTTGTAGTCCCAGACGGGTCCAGCCTGCATCTTGCGCACGGTGCCGTTCTTCTTGTCCTTGTCCTTGTGGAAGTAGGCACTCCGCTTGAAGCCGTCGGCATTCAGACTCAACTCCGTGTGGATGAAATAGTCGACCCACGAAGGCACGTCAATCCACTTGGCGTAGCCCTCTACGCTGTCGGCAAAGTTGCTCTGCTGGAACGACTGCTCCATCTGGTTGACGTAGTCGACAATGTAGCTGGCCTGTGCCTCCTGCAAGCTGTCTTTCTTCGGATAGTAGACATTCCAGGTGACTGTGCCTGCCGAACTGCCACCCCACATGCTGGGCTGGATGCCGCTCACCTTCGACGTGAAGGAATAGTCGTCATCGTCGGTCACGTCGACACGAACGATGTAACCGCCCGTGAGGTCACGTCCCACTGTGTCGGCCGTCTTGAGTTTGGCAATGTCGACGCGCTCTTTGTCGCGCTTGATGCTTTCACTGCAGGCGTAAACTCCCATATAGGTGTCGTTGACAAAGACTTCGCACATCCTGGTGCGTGGTCCCCAGTGGCCCATTTCGTTCCAGAGACTGAAGGCGTAGACATCGCGCAGCAACGAAACATCGTTGTACGGAGCCAGCAGCACCCAATCGCTCTCCGCCGGCATTCCGAGCAGGGGAACTTTCAGGTCCTGCCCGAGCGAATCGCGCGTTTCAACCGTATATTTCTTCTGATTGAAACTCAGCGAACTGTTGCCGCGCCATTTTATGCCGATGTGGCCGTTGTAGTTGTAGACGGTGTCGGTCGCATAGTTGCGTTGGCCTTCTCCCTGGTCAATGACCCGCATTGTGCCGGGCACTTTCTTGTCAGCATTGATAGTCGTGTCGGTGTGAATGTACACGAGCGGCAGATTGGACGAAAACACCGAGTCGTCGGCTTTGGCCACGACCGCCGTCATTGCAGCAAAACAGAGTAAAAGCGTAAAATGTCTCATTTTATTTTGTAAGGTATGTAGATTTGCAATAAAAAGAGTGTAAATTTGTAAGCATTGCATTGCAAAAATGCCCGAATCGGCTGATTACACTGCCCGAATTAACTGATGAAAAGCACAAATCGGCTGACAATAAAGCACAAATCGGCTGATTACAATGCCCGAATCAACTGATGATAAAGTACAAATTGGTTGACAAAATGCACAAATCGGCTGATAATAGAGTAAAGGTGTTTGTGTGTTAAGTTCCTGTCGGTATTGGTTGGAAAGGGCGAGGGTGTATCAAACATAGATACATTTGGTACACCCTCTCCGTTTTATTTATGTGTTTCGGTCGCCAACCGGACAGTCGGTTTAACTGAGTCCGGTCATTTGACTGATAGATTTTTACCTATAAGTCAAAGACCTATGTCGTTTGACCATTCAAGACCTTCGTCATTTCACCACGAAAATCTTGGTGGCGGTAGCTCCCTTGCTGTCTGTGACGTGTACAATCATATTGCCTTTCTGCAGAGAGGCGGGTACGGTCACTTCGTGCAGTCCGGCGGGGATGTTGGCCGACTTCTCTGCTACCTTGCCTCCGATGAGGTTGTAGATTTCTACAGTACCCTCAAAGGCCTGGGCGGCATTGAAGACGACTTTGACCCCACCGTCGGCGGCACTGACACTCTGTAGCAGGTTTCCGTTCTGCATCTTGGTCTGTGCGATGCCCGACAGGCTGGCGAAGTCGATGTCCTTGATGGCGTCCTTGAAGTCGTTGAGACTCTCGCAGTTGCTCACGCAGATGAAACCGATTTTGGCTTCAGGCTCTTTGTTGTAGATCTTGAGCGTGTGCTGACCAACGGCGAGGTTCTTGACGAAGCTGGTCTTGTCGGCTTTGCTCAAGAGGGCTGAGAGGCTCTTCCAAGCCCAAGCGCCTTTGGTGCTTGCACCGTTGGAGACGCAAGGGGTGTTGTCGTCGAAGGCGATGAAGAAAGCGTCGTTGGCCGACTTGGCGCAGTTGACGTAGGCATAGATGTAATAGTCCTGCTGTTTGTCAACGTTGAAGGTGAAGTTCAAAGCCTGCGCCGGATTGGTAGGGCACTCCTTGTTGGTGTTGAGGGCGCGGAGATGATTTTTGGTGTAAGAGTCTTCGTTGCTCTCAAGTGCGAAGTCAGTGCTGTTGTTTGGGTTGATGTCAGCGGGCTTTCCCCAGCAGAAGGCGGGGAGCACCTTCTCCATGCAGTCGAGCGAGTCGGGTTTGCCGGTGCCCCACCAGCGTGTCCACTGGCTGAGTTCTACGAGGGTCGTAGCTCCTGCCTGGGTGGCGTCAGAATAGTAGGGGGCTTTGGTGTAGTTGGTCTCCACATCGGTCTTGCCGAGCAGGAACTTGTCGAGGAAGGCTTCCACCTCTTCGTACTGCGATTCAGGCAGCGAGCAGTGGCTGTGTCCGCCCACGATGGAGTAACCGCAGCGGTCGGCAATGCCGTACTGCTCCCACACCTTGCGGGCAGCATTCATAGAGACGTAACCAGAACCGTCGGCCAACCACTTGTAGTCGGGGTTGCCGAGCATCAAGATGGCACGCGGGCAGCACAGAGCCACCAGTTCGTGGTGGTCGTAGGGCAGATAGAAGGTGTTGTCCTGGCCGAAAGTCGACTTGAGGCTCTTCATGAACCAGCTGTAGTCGGTGTTGTCGAGGCCTTCCCAGGCATCCTCCTTGGTGAAGTAGGCATTGTGCACGCGGGTCACACGCCAGGCTGCAGTGCCGCCGCCACCCGATTCCTGGGCGATGGTGAGAGCCACACGTTCGTCGAAGGCGCCGCAGAAGAGGGCCATCTTGCCGGCATACGAGCAGCCGGTCACACCGATGCGGTTCATGTCAATTTTGGTCACCTCCGTGCCGAGTTTCTGCAGACCGTCGAGCAGACGGCTGAAGCCCCATGCCCACTCGCTGTAGGCGCCGTTGGTGTTGAGGTTGGGGTAGAGGCGCTCGAAGTCGCGGGCAGTGCTGCCGCCGAACTGCGAGTAGCCGTTCACCTGATTGGCCGTAAAGTTCATGGTGGCGATGTTGCGCTCGCTCATCATGCTGCTTGGCAGGCTGTTGTTGTCGGCACCGATCATGAGCGGATAGGGAGCCGTGCCGCCTTCAGGATAGTTGATGGTGGCAGTCTGTGTGAGTTTCTCGCCGTTCATGCTGGTTGTCACGGTGAGGACGTTGCCCTCGAGGGTGGCTTCGATGCTGTCCATCGGGACGATAGGCTTGTCGCCGATTTCGTAGTGCTGTATTTCGCGGGCTATTTCGCCACGGCGTTTCGACCAGTCCTTGAAGTCGAGGGCGCGTGTGGTGCCGTCGGAAGAGAGTAATGGGTCGGTGAGCGGCTCGCAGTAGGGCAGCTGCTCGAATGTGGGGAACACGGGGTCGGCGTTGCCGGCGGCTGTGTTCTCAACGTTGTACACCAGCGGAACGTCCTGTGCCGATGCGCAGAGTGCCGGTATAGCCAAAGCTAAGAAAAAAATCTTTTTCATGTGTGATAGTGTGTTGAAATTACTTGGTAATGTATTGTACGCGTGTGCTGCCGTCTTTCTGCTGCTGGCTCACGATGTTGAGTCCCTTGGCAGGAGACTGCAACTGCTGGCCGCTCAGGTTGTAGTAGACGGGTGTTCCCGACAGGTCGGTCTTGACATCGCTGATGCCGGTCTGTTCAAAGACCTCGCGGGTGATGCTCGAGAAGTGGAGCGTGGTGGGATAATCGCCCTCAAACTCCAGATAAGCTCTGATGTAGCTGTCGTCGATGAGGGGCGAAACGTAGCTTGTCGTTCCTGCCGGCACATCGTCCGAGTAGGTCGTGTCGTCGCCGTCGTCGAGCACGTAGTAGAACGTGAAGCCTGCGGGCATCGGAGTGGAGGTTTTGAACGTGAAGCGGTGCACATTGCCGGGGTCGACGGTAGCGTCGTAGAGTCCGACAATGCCTTTGCTCGTAAACTTGACGTCAGCCTCGTAGAGCGGGTCGGGCTCCACCCAGTCGGGCGAAGGTTTCCAGCTGCCGTTACGCACGTTGTGCGACACGATTTCGTTGCCGTCTTCGTCAATCAGCACAGCCTCAAGCACGGTCACCGTCAGCGATTCGGGTCCGATATTGGTCTTCTGCAGGGCAAACCAGGTGCAGACGGGGTCGTCCTCAAAGTTGCCATCCGTATCGTCTTCCGAAAATTCGCCTTCGAGCAGCACCTGATTGGCCTCGAACGGCATGTACGGGCCGCCGAAGTTGGAGGCCGACCAGGCGTTGCGGGCAAAGAGCTGCACGTATGCGTCCTCAAAGCCACGCTGCAGCTTCACGCGGTAGGAAGGGTATTCCGTCACGCTGAACGGCCCTTTCCACAAGGCCACGTCACACCACTGGCCCTCAAGGGTTATGGTGGCGGGGTAGACCGTCATGATGCTGCCGTCGGCCTGCAGTACACCGGCGCCGAGGTCAGCCACGACAGGCATCTTGTCCGATTGTAGAGGTTCGCTTTGTGCGGACAAGGCCGCACAAAGTGAACACAAGGATAAAACAGACATGAAGTACTTCATAGTCACAAAACTAAAAGTATTTATTTTCAAATTATGTTTCGGGACTCTATTTATCCCATGTGTCCGGGACTTTTTTTGGCCACCTGGCCGTAGCCTGGGGGACTGACATCAGTCCCGGACACAGGGGGCAGAGTTTAGCGTACGAGCACCTTCTTGGCGCGGACGCTGCCGTCGCTCATCTGCTCGACTACGATGTTGAAGCCAGCAGAGAGGGTTGTCTTGGCACCGGTCAGGTTGTAGACCTCGGTCTTGGCCACCTTGCCGCTTTCGCTGCCGACAGCCTTAACGCCGGTCACATCCATATTGCCTTCCACGATCTCGCGCACAATCTTGCGGATGCGAATCTTTACGGGGTAGGCGACCTCCTCCTTCACGGTGTTGCCGTTCTCGTCAATTACCACATTGCCGTTCTCGTCCACCTTGTCAGGAGCGGTGTACTGAATCATGAAGGTCTCGTAGCTCTGCGGAATCTCAACGACATAGACGTTGCTCTCGCGGCCTGACTCCACAACAGGGATGTTGACCATCGGCGAGCCCCATCCGAATGCCTCGTACCAGGGGCTTCCGTTGTAGCAGACAGGGGCGAAGGTGGCAGGCAGCGGCTCGTCGAGATAGAAGCTGAGACGCTCGTGGTAGCCATCGGGCACTGAGTCGGCATACGTTCCAAGATAGCCGCTGTTGGCATTGACTGAGAGGAAGGCATCGTAGATGTTGCCGTTCTCGTCATAACCGCCTCCGATAGGAGTGGTCGTGCCGCCGTTCCACATGCCGGCTGAGCTCAAACCGCCGGTCACGATTTCGTCGCCGTCTTCGTTGATGAGGTAGACGTTGTTGACCTTGAAGCTAACGGAGTTGCTTGTGCGGTTCTGCAGGGCGAAGGCCAGAATGGTATTGTCGCCGTCGAGGGCGTCGACATCAAATTCGCCTGTCAGTGTCATGCCGTCTTCAGAGAGGGTTGCGAGCATGCTTTCGTCGGTCTGCCAGGGTACATAGATACCACCTGACGAACCGTGAGTCTCGGTTCTGTAGAACATCTGCACGTCGTCGGGCGAAACCTTGGTGCCCAATTCAATCTTGTAGCCCGGATATTCGGTTACGTCGAAGTTTTCGAGCCAGATCTTGATAGAGCTCCACTGCGAACCGAGGGTTACCAACACAGGCAGGCCGTTTTCTCCGGCTTCCTGGCTCGGGTTGGGGTCGATGAGTTCGGCGTTGTAGCCTGCCACGACAGGCAGTGTGGTGCGCGAAACGACACCGCCGCCGTACACTACCTCGCGTGTCAGCTTGACCTCAGTGGGCAGCGTGTCGGCCTGAACAGCCTGCACGAATACGCCCGTGTAGTAGTTGATTTCGTCGTCGTCCGTCTTCTTGATGTTGGTCAGGTTGAGGTCGAGCACAGCTACGGTGTCGCCTTCCTGAATGGCAGCCTTCGGGTAGATGGCGTCACTGTCGCTGCTGCCGCGTGACACCTTCCACTGCAGTCCTGCCGGGAAAGGCTTGGACGAAGTGAAGACGAAGCGGTGTGAGTCCTCGCCCGAGATTTCGACGTTCTCGCCGAAGTTGTGGCCGAGAGTTCCCCACTGGCCGAAGGTGTACATGTTGATGCGCTCGCCGTCGCTCAGTTTGGTCACTGTGCCGCCCCAGTCGCCGGCCAGGTTAGTGTGCCACTCCGTGCCGTCGGTCTTGTAGAGGATGACATCATTGATGACAAAATTGATGGCTTCAGACGTGCGGTTCTGCAGACCCAGCGTGGTGACGATAGAGTCGCCGTCGGTGAAAGCGATTCCGTCAAACGTGTTGGTGTACGCAGACACTCCGCCGGGAATCTCCTGGTATGTGCCGCCGTACGACTGTGCCTCGGCTGCATTGCGCACCATGACCTGAATCTGGCCTTCTGTGGTAGCCTGATCAAAGATAATCTTGTAGCTCGACCACAAACGCGCATCGAACGAAACGGTGCTGAGTTTGACGTTCTGATACTGTCCGCCAATGCTGATTTCGGCTGGGAACTGTGGGATGTCACCCAACTCGACAGAACTGAGGTTGCAGTTCCATCCGCGCGACAATTCAAGCTCTTCGCTTGCATAAGCCTGTCCAGCCAAGCAAATCAAGGCTGCGCTTAAAATTGTAAACTTTTTCATAATAAAACAGTTTTTAATGGGGTTGATTTAATAGGTGGTAATAACCTTTGTAAAAGAACCTTTTGGTGTTGTTGAAATTTGTAGTTTATGAATCTGTAAATTATTTAATGTAAGTGTATAGGTAGAGTTATGCTCGTCTGTTGCGTGCCGGCTGGTGCTCCGCTGTTTCGGCACTCCGGCGCTATTCATCGCCTTCTTCTTCGGCCATTGCCTCAATCTCCAGCTCCGTCTCGTAGTGCCTTCGCGCGTCGACATAGTCTTGCAGCTGTTGCCAGATTTCCGCCAGGCGTTCGCACTCGTCGGCATCCGGTTCGCCCGGGTGCAGGAGTATTTCCATAGCGGGGCGGATGAAGAGCGGCACGTCCGAGAAGGTTTGTGCCAGCCACTCGTAAGCCACCTGCTGCACCGTGAGGTCGGGGTCCCACAGCATCCGGCCGGCCTTGTACCACTCGAACTGAGCCAGATGGCTGCCGCACCAGTTGGGCACGTCTTCCAGCCACAGGGTGTCAGTCAGGGCTTCTGCGGGCATTGTGTCGGCAGCAAAGACGCCGATGCCGTAGAGCGCAAGCGTCGAGCCAATGTTCGGGCGGCTTTCCGTCTGGGGGAGGACGATGCCGTTGATGCCTATCGAGGCGTTGGCACGGGCAAAGTCCTGCAGCCTGCCGCGCCTCACGATGTCGTCCATCCCTTCCGGCACATAGAGCGCGCGGAGGTTGCTGCGTGGCGTTTGGTCCATCGAGGTCACCGTGTGCATAATCTGACACAGGCATCCGTCGCCCATACCTTGTGCGCGGAGCAGGAAGTAGGCTCCGTAGAGCAGTCCTTGCGCCGTTTCGGCCGATACGGTCACCGTGTCGCCCTTTTCGATGCGGAAGCCGTCGGCGCTTTGGTTTTCGCCTTCGCCTAAGCTGCCTTCAGCGGTGAGCTGCAGCCTGACGGGAGCCTCATGCCAGTGGTTGCGCAGTTCGGTGGCTGCCAGCTGCACGGTCTGTGTAGCGTCGGCCGGGAGTCGGTCGGGCATGAAGAGAAGCACGGGCGTTTCGACCGCATCTGCCGGCAGTGACGACCTCAGCCAAAGGCGCGAACCGTCTTCTGCAGCGGCGGTCAGCAGCAGTTGCAACATCAGTACTGTCGAAATCACTCTCTTCATTTTGGTTTTGCTGATTAGAACAAGTTTGTTTGGCTTTTGTTTTGCCGAGGGCTTTACGTTTTGCCGAAGGCTTTTGTTTCAGGTAAGTGACCCCAAGGAGACTTGTGGTGACCTTGGGGTCACGCCTTATTTTTGTCAACGGTAGGCGGGGTTCTGGTAAGCCACGCGTTCCTCTTCTGTCATCTCGAAGGCATCGATGGTAGCCTGCGGAATGGGGCGGAGGTAGTAGCCGTCGGGTATGGTGCGGGTGATGGTTTCGGCGTCGTGGTTGTTGGGCTTCTGTCCGCAGATGCGGTACTCGCCGGCCTTCTCCTGCCAGGTCTGTGTGCGGGTCAGGTCGAACCAGCGGTAGCCTTCGCCGAAGAACTCGCGCATGCGCTCGTCGAGGATGTAGTCGATGGTGATTTCATTCGGCGTTTCTGCCACCAGTTCGGCGCTGTAGTCCATGTCGGCGATGTCTTCGCAGTACTCCTTGTCGCTGTTCACCTTGTGCGTCCACTTGCCGGCACGGGCGCGCAGCACATTGACCAGTTCCTTGGCTGAGTAGCCGCTCTTCACCGTAGCGCCCTTCACGGCAGCTTCGGCAGCGATCAGATAGAGCTCAGAGAACTTGGCGATGTTGAAGGGTCGTCCGTTCGAGCCGTTGGCCGAGCCGAGTTGGCGCTTGCCGTCGCTCGACAGCGTCTCCATCGGGTACATGCCCAGTTTGTAGAGGCCCGGGAAGCGCAGGCGGCTGATGCCTTCCGGTTCAACCACATACTCCTTGTAGCCTGCCAGTGTGCCCACGCCGACCTGCAGGTGCTGGCGGGCTTTGGTCGAATAGGTGACGGGAGTGGCGGGGTCTTCGTCGAGGAAGCGTATTACCACCTCACCCTGCAGGATGTGCTCGTTGTTGTTGCCAAACACATACTGGATGTTCTCGTGGCTGCCGTCGATGTGCCAGTTGCCGTGATAGACGGTGGTAAAGGTGGCGTCGTAGCGCGAGTCCTTCGACTTGTCGCCGAAGTTCTTGATGGCGTCGATGGTCGGAGCCATACGTATCCAGGGGCGGCCGAGGTTCTGTATGGCCTCGCGCTGCACGGGGTTGATATAGGTGCCGTCTTCGGCCTTGATTTGTGCAGAGCCGTAGTTCCAGTTGGCCATCCATCCGGCGAAGTTGTCGGGGGCGCTGCCCGAGGCGTAGCTCCACGAGCCACCGCTTTCGGTCATGCCGTTATACTGCGAGTTTTCGGTCGTGTGGTCGGCATAGAGCAGGATTTCCTTGTTGCGGTCGTTGGTGTAGCGTGTCACGTCGTAGAAGGTTTCCTCCAGTCCGTAGGGACCGGGGTTCTCCAGGGCAGTCACGGCCACGTCGTAGGCCTGCTGGAAGTACCAGGCTGCATTGTGTCCGTCCGGGTCGGTGCGGTCGCACTCGGGGTAGGTGGGGATGTTCTTCGGGTTTTCGAGCCACCAGGCGTAGGTCAGATAGGCTTCGGCGAGGTACTTGCGCGCCACGGTCTTTGTCACGGCACCGGTGGTGCGGGGCTCGTCGGGCAGATTCTCGACGGCGGTGAGCAGGTCGGGGAAGATGGCCTTGGTGTAGACCTCAGGCACGGTGTTTCGCACCGAGGTGCGCGACGGTGTGGCGTTGAAGGCCAGTATGCCCGAACCGAAGTCGAGGGGCACACCGCCGAAGGTGCGCACGAGCTGGAAGAAGTCGAAGGCGCGGAAGAAGCGTGCTTCCGAGATTTTGCTCTCGTCCATGCCGGCGGCGGTGGCGTTTTCGATGATGCCGCTGGCGGTGTTGATATAGGTGAACACATTGTTCCAGAGCACATCCGAGCGGCTGCTCGAGGCGGTCAGCGAACCGGCGCCCGAGAGGTCGGCGTCCTTGAAGTTGCCGTCGGCGCTTTGTCCGTAGGTATATTCGTCCGTTCCGGTCTCGCAGATGTTGAGGTAGTAGCCGTTGCCGTAGATGTTGCGCAGGTGGGCATAGAGTGCGGTCAGGCCGCCGTCAATGCCGCTTTCTGTCTTGAAGAATCCCGGCTCGTAGATGCTGCGCGGCTGTTCGTCCAGCACATCGTTGCAGGAGACCAGTGTTGCCATACCGATGGCGCTCATGGCCAGGGTACAGAGTCTGATATATTTCGTTTTCATTGTCTGAATGGTTTTGTTTAGAAGGTCAGGTTAATGCCGAACATATAGTTGCGGGTCGACGGAGTGTTGTAGCCCACTACCGGAATCTGGTGTGCACCGGTGTAGCCGTCCATGGTCACCGACATGGTGCTCGACGAGTTGCTCACCGTGTTGGTCTCGGGGTCGAGACCGCACTCGTCGTGGAAGGGCGAGAAGAGCACGAAGGGGTTCTGCACCGTGGCGTAGGCTCTCAGGTGACTGATGCCGCAGCGCTTGAGCAGAGGCATGTGGTCGAAGGTGTAGCCCAGCGTGATGCTGCGCACCTTGAGGTAGCTGCCGTCGAAGTAGCCCAGCGTCGAACCGTAGATGGGGTTGTCGTTGCTCGACATTCCGCCTGGCTTCGGATATTTTGCGTCCGTGTTGTCTTCGGTCCAGTAGTCCACGTCGAGCTGTCCGCGGCGTCCGTTGAGCATGTTCAGATAGCCGTTCGACGAGTGGAGGGTGCTGACCAGCGTGCCGCCAATCTGGAAGGCGCCGATCATGGTGAGGTCGAAGTGCTTGTACGATACCGTGGTGTTGAAACCGCCCATCAGGTCGGGCTCCATGTCCATCACCTGGCGGTCGTCGGTGTTGATTTGGCGCACGGGCTTTCCGTCCTCGTCATACTCGCCGGTATATTCCACCTTGATCATGCCCACGTTGCCGCCTGGCTCGAGGGTGTTGAGGAGTTCCTCTTCGCCGGCTTGCCAGAGTCCGATTTTCTTGTAGTCGTAGATCACGTCGATGGGGTGGCCCACAAACCAGCGGTTGCTGATGTCCTGCTTGGCGCCCGAAGCGAGAGCCACGAGTTTGTTGCGGTTGGCATAGAGGTTCACGCCGGCTTCCCAGGTCCATCCGTTCTTGTTGTCGAAGATGACGCCGTTCAGGGCGAGTTCGAAGCCCTTGTTCTCGGTCTTGCCCACGTTGGCCATGTAGTTGCCCACACCCGACGGCGGTGGCAGCGTGACGGAGAGCAGCAGGTCGTGGGTGTGCTGCACATAGTATTCGAACGTACCGTAGATGCGTCCGTTCAGGAACGAGTAGTCCAGGCCGTAGTTCCAGGTGGTCGAATATTCCCATCCGAGTTCCGGGTTAGGCAGTTTCGACACGTAGTAGCCCGTGCTGTAGTTCGTGCCGTAGTTGTAGTATTTTGTGCTCAGGGCTCCGAGTGTGGAGTAGGGGTCGATGCTCTGGTTTGAGGTCTCGCCGTAGCCCACGCGGAGCTTCAGGTTGTCAATCCAGTCGAAGTCCTTCATAAACTCCTCGCGCGAGAGGTTCCAGCCGGCCGAAACGGCGGGGTAGGTGTGCCACTGGTGTCCCTTGGCCAGGCGCGACGAGGCGTCGGAGCGGAAAGCCACGGTGAGCATGTACTTGTTGTCGTAGGTATAGATGGCGCGTCCCATCCACGAGGTCAGTCCGCTCTGCCAATAGTTCTGTCGGCTGGGGTCGACGGTCAGGTCCTGCTGGGCAGCACCCATCTGGTAGTACTGGAAGTATTCAGCCGGGATGTCGCGGCCCGAGATGTGTGTCTGTTCGTAGCGTGTTTCCTCGGCCGAGTAGAGTCCCGTCAGCGTGACGTGGTGCTTTTGGCCGAAGATGTGGTCGTAGGTCACGATGTTCTCGATGGCCCAGTTCTTCGTTGTGCTCTCCTGCACGGAGGCTGAGTTGGGCTGGTTGGCATTGGTGCTGTTGATGCCCGTGCCCGTAAACGAGCCGGCCTTCGAGTTGCGGTAGTTGAGGCCGATGTTCATCAGATAGCTGAGACCCTCCACCCAGGGCACTTTCACTTCGCCGAAGAAGGTGTTGTACGTGCCGAGGCCTTTGGTCTCGCTCATATAGCTGTCCTTGAGGTCGTTGAGGCGGTCTTTGGTCCAGACGTAGGTTTGGTCCATAGGCATCTGCACGGTGGTCTTGAGTGTGCCGTCGGCGGTGTAGGGGTTAATCATAGGCGTGAGCGACAGAATGCCGTAGAGACCCACGTTGTTGCCGTGGTTTTCGCGGTAGCTCGTGTTGGTGTTCAGACCGAAGCGGAACCACTTGCCCACCTTCTGGTCGAGGCTGCCGCGCATGCTGTAGCGGTCGTAGTCCTGCGTTGGGATGACGGCTTCGTCGTGGTAGTATCCGATGCCGATGCTGTAGCTGCCGCCGTTGGTGCCGCCGCTGATGCCCAGGTCATGGCTCTGCGTGATGCCCGTGCGGTAGAAGAGGTCCTGCCAGTCGGTGTCCACGCCTTCCTCTTCGTCCACCGAGTTGGTGTAGAGGCCTGCATAGTCGCGCATCTTCTGGTACTTCTCCGAGTTCATCATCGGGTACTTGTGGAAGATTTTCTTCATGCCCACATAGGCGTTGTAGGTCACCTTGGCGGGTGCGCCCTGCGTGCCTTTGATGGTCGAGATGATGATCACGCCGTTGGCGCCGCGGCTGCCGTAGATGGCAGTTGCCGATGCGTCCTTCAGGATGTCCATGCTCTTGATGTCAGAGGGGTTGATGTCCGACAGGTTGCCCATAAACGGGATTCCGTCGAGCACGATGAGCGGGTCGTTGCTGGCGTTGAGCGAACGCTGTCCGCGTATGCGGATTTGCATTTCCGCGCCCGGTTGCGACGAGGTTTGCTGCATGTTCACGCCTGCCACACGTCCCTGCAGGGCGTATGCGGCGTTGGTGGCGGCGATTTGGTTGAGCTTTTCACCTCCGATGTTGGCCACCGAACCGGTTACGGTTTCCTTTCTTTGCACGCCGTAGCCGATGACCACCACCTCGTCGATGTTGTTGCGCTCCTCCTGGAGAGTCACATTGACCGTTGGGGCAGCCTTAACTTCTTCCGTGATGTAGCCCATATACGAGATGACCAGTGTGGCATTGTCTTCGACACGGAGTTCGAAGTTGCCGTCAATGTCCGTGACCGTGCCGTTGCTGGCCGTTCCCTTTTCCATCACTGTGGCTCCGATCAGCGGGCCCATAGCGTCTTTGATGTGTCCTTTCACCCTCACCGAAGCGAAACAGGTGCAGAACGAAATGCAGAGCGCAAAAAGCATCCATGCTCTTTTTGCCTTCAAGTGTAACATAGCATTCATCTGTCTTGTTGATTAGATTAGTGTGTTGGTATGTATTTTTTTTATTGTGGTAAAATCACGCGTGCGTGTGTGCGCATTATGCGTGTGTGCGTGTCTTTTTTCTTTGTGCGGGCAGTGAGCGTCAAGCTGTGGGTGATGTACTAATACAAATACGCACATACACGTTTCTTACTGACTGTGTGCTCACTGACCTTTAGATTTTTGTAGCCATACATTCGTAAATAATTCCATTTTTCGATTCTCGCTGCAAAGATATGGTTTAAAAATGAATATCATATTCTAAAATTTGTCCAAGTTATTCAAATTTGTGCCATTGTTGCAAAATATCGTATTTTGCAACAAACATGCATTTATTAAGCATAAAATAGAGCACAAATCGAAAAATGCCTTCCCCTTGCGGCTTTTTAGTCAAAAGCGGTCAATAACAGACTCAAAATGTCTTAAATTTTCGATTTGGATACAAAAAAATGTAAATATTGAACCATCGGGCAGGCTCCGATTCATCGGCTGCGGGGGGAGGTGTTGAAGCCAATGAGGTGTACACAGGAAAGTATAGTCCTTTTGGTTAGATTGCTCTGCAATCGCGAAAATCCCAGTGTCCTCTGTTATGTAACGACTTGCACTGCTTCGGCGTGTGCGGTGGAAAATTTACGTCGTTTCCTGTTCTTTACCTATTGTTTTGAGGTTGTTTTTCTGTCTTTATCGAGATTGTTTCGGTTGTTTTCGGGGTGTGTTTTCCGTTGTTATCGTTGACCAAGCCGTGAGCCGCAGTGCGAAAAATCGCCATTCGGCTGCCAGGAGTGGAAAATAACCGTAACTCCCCATTGTCAGCCTTTGTAACCATTCAGATGATTTTGTGTAATCATGTGCAAAGACTGTAACACGTTGTAAAATAATAATATAACTTATCTGTTTGTTTCAACACTCAAACATAGTGGTGACAGGTGACGGTGACAGTGAAATTTTCCGCAAGTTGTATTTCTACCACCGAAAACCTTAAAAAGGAAAAGTTAATATA
>CAVFPF010000097.1:0-26673 GCA_963624265.1 bacterium
CATGTAGGCCGGGTGATGCGCCGCACGGATGACAGTCAGATGAGCGAGTTTATCGACAAGGCACACTCCATGTGGTTCAAGTGCAAGATGATGTCTCCGCAAGACCCCCGTCGCCCCGATTTCAAGATGGAGAAGGTTTTCTATGTGCGTTTCTTCGACGATCATTATTTCGTGGACGGCATACTCAACAAAAACTTCCCTTACGGCAAATATCCTACGGAAGATGAGAAACGACAGATAGTGTCGCAATTCAAAAAGGACATACTGGAAGAACTGAAAGAAAAATTGTAACGCACATCGATGAACAGACTGATAGCGAAGATAGCGACGAAAGTGTGATGATATAGAGAGTAATTCTTATTTTGAATTTATAAACTAAACTAACCTGTGGCGCACAAGAAAACCAAAGTAGATATGGACAATGATACAGAAACCCAACAACACCCTATCTGTATCACTTATGGCTCATAAGATACAGAAATTCTATGAAAGCCTATAAAGGGCAGTCCCTTTTGCTGCGGACGCTGTAGGAGACGGTTTCCGTCAAATGGTTTTACGCTTTGATTTCCTCCCAATCAAGAACCCCTTTGCCTTGGTCGTCGAGTTCGATGGCAAGACCGATGACTTTGTGGGGACCATTCTTGAAAGGCTCCATATAACCTGTTTCTTTTATTTGCTTCGTGGCAGCAGAGAGACCCCCATTGTTCTTTAGTTTCAGTTCGATGACGTAGACGGTGCGCACAGTCCATACAACCAAATCTATGCGACCTTGGGCCACCATCCGCTCTACTTGCACGCGGAAGCCTAAAGCATTGAAGATGCTGCTGACTATGAGACGATAGCGCTCCTCCATGTGCATCGATGCCATCTTCTTGTTGCTGTAAGGCACGTCAGCAATGAGGGATTTCAAACATCGCATTGACTCTTGCACATCGCCCCGGTTCATATACAGACGTAACTGCGACTGTGTGGATATTGCCTCCGAGAGTGTGCGCATGGTAAGGGCAGGCAGGACAACCTTGTACAGAGCCTGACGCACCTCTTGATTGGGAAATCACAACAGATAGGTGCCATCCTCGTAACCTTTTATCGTAAGGTAGCCCGATTGGTACAGAAACAGCTCGGCATCACCGCCAGTCACATCGGACGACTCCAAAGTGTCACCATCTATGTAGCAATGGTCGAAATACTCCAGGCGCAACTCCATATCATCCACGAACTTCGGCAACATGGATGTAGCTCCGGAGGATACCCAGTAATTACGTATTTCCCCTTCGGCCAAGGCATTGATAAGGCTAAACGGATTATATACATCCACTTTATTGCGGCGACAGAAATGATAGCCGTCATAATGTTGCTTCAGCCTGGTGCGCACTTCTTCAGCTTTCCAATCATTAATTTCTCCCGTTTTCTCAATCTCCGGCTGAAAATATTCGGAAATTTCCGCTTCGGTAATGCCGCATAGTGAGGCAAACTGAGGCATGAAACTGATATTGGAGAGGTTGGTGAGTACGGAGAAAAGAGAAATCTGCGTGAACTTCGTTATGCCGGTGATGAATACAAACTTCTCATAAATATCGTCGGCTTTGAGTATGGCGAAGACACTGCGGTATATAGCCGTACATTCCTCATGGTCTGGAGTTTTCCATGAGTGTTGCAAAGGCGAATCGTACTCGTCGATGAGTATGGCGACTTGCTGTCCGGTTTTCTTGTATGCTGTAGTAATTATGGCGTCAAAGCGATCTGCAAGCTGATATGTCTCCTTTGGCCCTATCTCATAAATTTCCTCATATCTTGTAAAGCAAGCATCCAGGTAAGAGCGCAAAGTTTCAGCCGTCGCTCCTCCGCGACTCATATCAAGTCGTATGACAGGGCGCTTCACCCATTCCTTCTCGAGTGACATCATGTTGAGCCCTTCGAAAAGTTCCTTGCGCCCTTCGAAGTAACACTGGAGAGTATCGACAAGGACAGACTTCCCGAATCGCCGTGGGCGACTCAGATAGCAATATTGATATCCGCTATGTGTCAGTCGCCATATTAAATCAGTCTTGTCGACATATAGGAAGCCGTCTTGTCTGATTTTCTCAAATGACTGAATGCCAACTGGCAATATTCTTTCTTTTCGCCCCATATTCTACAGACCAAAACAAGATGGTGCAAATATAAGGACATTTTCTTAAAACGCCAACTAAAATAGTCTTTATTCCGCTAGAACTACCCGATTTTGGTGCACCGTAGCGGAATAAAGGCCATTTCGTGCGCCGGTTTTCGTTTTGCCCGCCGTCTCTTTGGCCCATTAATGAATCGGGGTTATGGCGTTAATGGACCATGAGCGAGGCGCTTGGCGAGGAAACCGTCATGTGCGATTAGGTCGGGGCGGCCGAGACTCAGGTGGCGCGGAACTCAAGAGGCAGCTGACCGGTCTTTTGCTTGAAAACCTTGACGAAATAGGAGGGGTCTTCGAAGCCGAGCTGGTAGCCGACCTCCTTGCTGCTCAAGTGAGTGAACCGCAGGAGACGTTTGGCCTCAAGGGTAAGACGGGCGTTGATGAGCTGCAGCGGTGTCTGGTTGGAACATTCCAGTGTGCACGAGGTCAGCGTGCGGGAGGAGATGCCCAGCATCTTGGCATACTGCCCGACGGAATGAATCTGGCGGTAGTGCTGCTCCAGGAGTTGCCGGAACTTGACAAAGTGGCGGTGCTGCGGCGAGGTTATGCTGAGGGCCTGGTGTGACTCGTCGTGCCGGTGATAGCGCTGGACGGTGATCAGGAACAGACGGACCAACATGGCCAAGTAGTCGTGATGGGCAAACTGCCCGTTGCGCAGTTCCTCCTGTTGGATGGCATCGACGATGTGCTGAAGGTTCTCGCTGCCTTCGCGGTCGATGGTCCGGTAGGGGAGGGTGTCGTAGGCATTGAAGACGTCGTATTTGAGGAAGAGGCTTTCGCTCGTCACCTCATCCTGCAGAAACTCCTGGCCAAACTCCAGCACATAACCCGTCTGTGTGTGGTTGGCGTCGAAGGTATGTAGCTGGCCGGGGGAGATGAAGAAGACCGTGTCGGGCTTCACTTCAAACTCCTCGAAGTCGGCGAAATGCACGCCCTCGCCGCTCTGGAACCATATCACCGTATAGAAAGAATGCGTGTGCAGATGCACGGAGCGGAATCCCTCTTCGAGAAACACGTCCGGCATCTTGCGGAGCCGGAACAGTTCGCCGCTCGGGTATTTCTCCCTGGGCGACATGTCGTAGCTGATTATCTTCTCATCTGATTTCATACACGTCTTGATTACTCCCCGCAAAGGTAAGGAACGGCATGGTAAAAACAAAGCAAACCATGGTAAAAACGAGAAATTTAACCCCTCGGTTCCCAAAATTACCATGTTTTGTCATTTTTGTTATACGAAAGGAATGGCCAAACGTAATACCTTTGCACAAAAAAATAACAATCAGAAAATGCAGACCAATATGAAGCTCAGCAATCAACTTGATTTTTTCGAAGGTTCCATCTGGAAGCGTGAGATCAACGTGCGCGATTTTATCCAGCACAACTATACTCCCTATACGGGCGATGATTCGTTCCTGGTAGGCCCGACTGAACGGACTCTGAAACTCTGGAACGAGGTCAGCGAACTGTGCAAAGTGGAACGGGAGAAGGGCGTGTATGACGCCGAGACCCGTATGCCGCAGACGCTCACTACCTATGGCGCCGGATATATAGACAAGGACAACGAGGTCATCGTGGGACTGCAGACCGACAAGCCGCTGAAGCGAGGCATCTTCCCCAAGGGTGGTATCCGTATGGTAGAGACTGCCCTGGAGTCGTACGGCTACAAGCTCGACCCGGAGACCAAGGAAATCTACACCCGCTACCGCAAGACGCACAATGAAGGTGTCTTCTCGGCCTATACAAGCGAAATCCGTGCTGCCCGTCACAGCCATGTCATCACCGGTCTGCCTGATGCCTATGGCCGTGGACGCATCATCGGCGACTACCGCCGTATCGCCCTCTATGGCGTGGATAATCTGATAGAGGAGAAGCGCCGCTATATGGACCGCCTGGATGTACAGGAACTTACCGACGACATCATACGCCAGCGAGAGGAAATCTCGGAGCAGATAGCTGCTCTCAAGCGTTTTGTCACCATGTGCGCCAACTACGGGTTCGATGTGACCAAGCCGGCACAGAATGCGCGCGAGGCTGTGCAGTTTGTCTACTTCGGTTACCTTGGGGCTGTGAAGGACCAGGACGGTGCCGCCATGTCTATCGGCCGTATCTCCACCTTCCTCGACATCTTTATCGAAAATGACCTCAAGAACGGCACTTTGACCGAAGAAGGAGCACAGGAACTTATCGACCAACTGATTATCAAGCTCCGTATGGTGCGCTTCCTGCGCACACCGGAGTATAACGACCTCTTCTCGGGCGACCCCGTATGGGTAACGGCCAGCGAGGGCGGTATGGGTATCGACGGACGTACGCTGGTGACCAAGACCTGCTACCGTATGCTGCATACGCTCGAGAATCTGGGTCCTGCACCTGAACCGAACCTGACAGTGCTCTGGAGTGAACGTCTGCCGGAAGCCTGGAAGCGCTATTGCGCCAAGATAAGCATCATGACCTCGGCCATCCAGTATGAGAACGACGACCTGATGCGTCCCGACTATGGCGACGATTACGGCATTGCCTGCTGCGTATCGCCGATGAAGATTGGCAAGCAGATGCAGTTCTTCGGTGCCCGTGCCAATTTGGCCAAGTGTCTGCTCTATGCCATCAACGGCGGACGTGACGAGCGTACGGGCGAGCAGGTCGCACCGGGCTATGCACCTATCACCGGCGAATATCTGGACTACGATGAGGTAATGGACAAATTCGAGCAGATGATGCGTTGGCTGGCCAAGACTTATGTCAATGCCCTGCACATCATCCACTATATGCACGACAAGTACAACTACGAGGCTTTCCAGATGTCGCTGCACGACGGAGATGTGGAGCGGACCCGCGCTACGGGTATCGCAGGACTGAGCATCGTCACCGACTCGCTGGCTGCCATCAAGTTCGGCAAGGTAAAGGTGATCCGTGACGAACGTGGTCTGGCTGTCGGGTTCGAAAATACTGGCTATGTGCCTTACGGCAACAACGACCAGAAGACGGATGCCCTGGCCTGTATGGTCACGGAGAAGTTTATGGAGTTTATGCGCCAGCACGAGACCTACCGCCACAGCCGTCCGACGCAGTCTATCCTGACCATTACGTCGAATGTGGTCTACGGCAAATATACGGGAGCCACTCCTGACGGACGTCCTGCCGGCGTGCCGTTTGCACCGGGTGCCAACCCTATGAACGGACGTGATACGCGAGGCGCTGTCGCTGCCCTTTCGTCGGTGGCCAAGCTGCCTTTCCAGCACAGCCAGGACGGTATCTCCTACACCTTCGCCATCTCGCCGGCCACTCTCGGCAAGACCAATGATGTCCAAATCGACAACCTCGTCTCTCTGATGGACGGTTACTTTGCCCCCGATGGCGGACATCACCTCAATGTCAATGTCTTCGACCGTGAACTCCTTGTCGATGCTATGGAGCATCCGGAGAAGTATCCGCAACTTACCATCCGCGTGTCGGGCTATGCCGTCAACTTCGTCAAGTTGACCCGCGAGCAGCAGTTGGATGTCTTGAGCCGTACCATCAACCACAGTCTGTGACAACAGACACGGAGGCAGGAAGTCTATGATCGGTAGGCTGCATTCGATAGAGAGCTTCGGCACTGTCGACGGTCCTGGCATACGCTTCGTGACATTCATGCAAGGATGCCCGATGCGGTGCCAGTTCTGCCACAACCCGGACACCTGGGACCCCAAAGCGCCCGTGCAGTTCGAGTGGACACCTGAGCAACTCCTGGAGGAGGTGCGGAAATACCGCAACTTCATCAAGAAGGGAGGGGTGACCGTCAGTGGCGGTGAACCGCTGATGCAGGCGCAGTTTGTGAGGGAGTTCTTCCGGTTGTGTCGGGAGGACGGTATACATACGGCTTTGGATACGAGCGGAGCGATATTCACGCCCGATGCCGTAGCCGTGCTCGACTATACGGATCTGGTGCTGCTCGATATCAAGACAAACGATGAGACACTGCATCGGACCTATACGGGCCTACCCATCGATAACAACCGCCATTGGTTCGACTTGCTTCTGGAACGCCGACAACCGGCGTGGATACGTCATGTGGTGGTGCCGGGGAAAACGGACGGAGAGCAGCAACTGCGTTCGTTGGCAGAATATCTGCGGCCCTATCTGCCTGTCGTCCGGCGCATCGAACTGCTGCCATACCACATGATGGGCCGATACAAATACGAACAGCTCGGAATCCCTTATCCCCTCGAGGGTGTAGAAGCCCTCTCGCATGAAGAGATAGAACAAGCCAGAACGCTGATGCGGACGTTATTGCCCGATGTCGTAGTGCAATGATTGCCTATTGTTCCGACAAACGATGAAAGTACTGTAGCGAATCGTCCTCTTGGAGCAGGATGTGCCGCATTTCGCTTAGGATGATGTCCGGACGGAAGGGCGCGGTCTCGAAATAGTCGGACAACGCTGTGTTGCAGCCATAGACGGAACCCGATTGAGCGGCACGGAATTGCGAATACAGATGGCTTTGCGCCACGAAGTCGTGGAGCGTCCAGTCCCGTTCGGGCGAGTAGTATTTGATAATCCAGCAGTCGGCCTCTTGTGCCTTCGCGAATACGGCTTCCGGCGAGAGTGCCAGCGAACCACCATGGGTGTCGTCAGCCCACGGATAGTGGAATCCGGCATCCTGATACAATCTGCTCATAGTGCTGCGGCCTCCGGGCACATACCAGGTGGCACCGTATGGAAAGTCCGCCAAGACGGTCCTTCTCTTATAGTCATTGGGCTCGGATGCCTTGCTGTTGTTTGGTCCGATTGTCTCGTTGCTGGCTGGCTCAGCCCTTTGAACTGTACTATCTGCAGTGAGCGCAGCCGCCTCGGCCAGACCGATATAGGCGGCTTCTCTTATTTTAAATAGTGAGTCGGCTCGTTCGCCCAAACCGACCAGTCGGCCATAGAACCGCATCCACTCGGCACGCCCGAGTGGGGTGGTCTCCATATAGTCGGCACAATAGATGACGGGCAATTGCGGCAAGATGGCTTCGGCTACCGTTCGGGAGTTGGTCTCGTAGGGAGATATCCAAATGGCATCGCTATTGGCTGCGAGCAGGACTTCCGCATTGGGCGATACCGACAGTCCTCCGTCAGGCACGTCACGCAGCGCTTCCCGCAGATCCGGTGCACTGATATAGTCTGCGTCGCAGATGACACCGATTGACGGCAAGGCTCCGAGGTCTTGCAGTAGACGGGCGTGGCAAGATGCGGTGATGGTCTGGCGCCGTAGCGGGGTGACGATGATCTGCATCGGTCCGAAATACTTTTCCAGGTCTTCATAGTCATTTTGCGAGAACGATGCCGTGTCTTTGTCCGGAATAAGCAGGTACTGCATAGTGACCTGCCCTGGTTGCCAGGGGTTTTGTATTCGGCATAAGGTCCTGCCCCTATCGAGGTCCTGCATCTGCAGTAGGGACGAGTAGACAGTCGAGGCTTTCGTGTGGGCCAAAGGTTGCTCGGGAGTCCGGGTCTCGCAAGCGAAGAACAGGGAAGAAGCCAGTGTGTAGACGCAGACCAGGATGCCTGCGCTGCATCGGGAAAGGGCATTTCCGTTGAGGGTGAATCTCGTAGTCATTTGTCGGATGAGGGCTTTTGTTGTCATCTGTTTGTCAAATCAGCCTCTGCGGCGGAAAATAGACAAAAAGACTGCATAATTCAAGATATTTGCTACTTTTAGGCCGCAAATATACAAATATATATTTCAAATCGGGCGAAAAAGGCTGTTTTTATGCCCGAAAACTGCTTTTTCTGACCGTTTTTGTTGCAGGTGTCGAAAAACTGCCTATATTTGCACCGTCAAAATTAAAATTGAAGACAATGACAATGAATCGTACATACTGGTGGTGGCGTCCTCTCCTGACTTAATCGTTGTGGGGTGCACCCTTGTATGTATATAGTAGAGATAAAAAGGGCTTGCAGGACACAACGTCTTGCGAGCCTCTTTTTTATTTTGCGGGACCAAAGAGGCGCAACGGCGACCGGCAGACGTCGCGAACAAACTTCAGACAATATAAATCAAAATATACAAAGACAGATGAAATCTTATAATGTAGACGAAAAAGGTTACTACGGCATATTCGGAGGAGCCTATATCCCGGAGATACTGTACAAGACGGTGGAGGACCTCCGCCATGCCTATCTCGACATCATCGCGAGCAAGGAGTTTCAGGACGAGTACCGCCAACTGCTCAAAGACTATGTGGGTCGTCCGTCGCCGCTCTATTATGCCAAACGGATGAGCGAGAAGTACGGGTGCCAACTGTACCTCAAACGGGAGGACCTCAACCACACCGGTGCGCACAAGATCAACAATGCCATCGGCCAAATACTCATCGCCCGCAAGATGGGCAAGAAACGTGTCGTGGCCGAGACCGGAGCCGGTCAGCATGGCGTGGCTACAGCCACGGTCTGCGCCTTGATGAATATGCCGTGCCGCGTCTATATGGGAGCTCTCGACGTGCAGCGTCAGCATGCCAATGTGGAACGTATGAAAATGCTCGGTGCCGAGGTCTTCCCTGTGGAGACGGGCAACAAGACACTTAAGGATGCGACCAACGAGGCTATACGCGACTGGTGCTGCCATCCGTCCGATACGTTCTATATTATCGGTTCGACGGTGGGCCCGCATCCCTATCCGGATATGGTGGCCCGTCTGCAGAGTGTCATCAGCGAGGAAATCAAATGGCAACTGCAGGAGAAGGTCGGCCGTGACTATCCCGACTATTTGATGGCTTGCCTGGGAGGCGGGTCGAATGCCGCCGGCACCATCTATCACTATCTCGACGACGAGCGGGTCAAGATTATCCTCGGTGAGGCCGGAGGTCTGGGCATAGATACTGACAAGACAGCGGCCTCGACCGAAATCGGTACAGTGGGCATCCTGCACGGTGAGCGCATCAAGGTCATGCAGACCGAAGACGGTCAAATCATCGAACCGTATTCGATATCTGCCGGACTCGACTATCCCGGCACCGGACCGATGCACTGCAACCTCTATGAGACGAGACGTGCCCAGGTGCTGGCCGCCAACGATGACGAGGCACTGCGTGCAGCCTTCGAGCTGACGAGGCTGGAGGGTATCATCCCAGCCCTCGAGAGTGCTCATGCCCTGGCCTTGCTGCCCAAGGTCTGCGACAGGTTCAAGCCTGAGGATGTCGTCGTATTGACCGTCTCCGGACGAGGAGACAAGGATCTGGAAACCTATCTGAAATACAAAGACGAGATGCAGCTATGAAATACATTTATAAGGTCAACCACAAGTCGATGTTAGGCGACATGATTACGCCTGTCAGTGCGTATCTGCGTCTGCGTGACCTCTCCAACCAGTCGGTGCTGATGGAAAGTTCCGACTATCATTCGGGTAAGAATGCCCGCTCCTTTATCGCTGTCCAACCGATAGCGCAGGTGGCCATCGTGCAGGGCATGGGCCGCTGTATATATCCTGACGGCACGGTCTATGAGCATGCCATCGACGAGAACTACCGGTGTGACAATGTCATTAACCACTTTCTGCATAGTTTCGATATCGACCCCGATTTTGCATCAAGAGTCGGTCTGTGGGGCTTCACGGCTTTCAATGCAGTCCGTTACTTTGAGCACATCGATGTCAAGGACGAGACCTCGGCTATGCACTGTGTGCCCGATATGCTGTATGTCCTATTCAAGTACATCCTGGAGTTTGACCACTTCAATAACCGCTTGACAATCCTGGAACTGGTGGCCGACGGCGAGGCTGACGACAACGGCATCGAAAGGATAGAGAAGGCACTCAACAGACCCTCCATTAGCACCTATCCGTTCCATCCGGTCGGGGAGGTGAGCAGTCCGCTGACCGATGAGGAGCACAAGGCCAATATCCGTAAGGGCATCGCGCACTGCAAGCGTGGCGACGTCTTCCAGATTGTGCTGTCGCGCCGCTTTGTGCAGCACTATGAGGGCGATGACTTCAAGCTCTACCGCGCTCTGCGCAGCATCAACCCGTCGCCGTTCCTCTTCTATATGGATTTCGGTGCATACCGTGTCTTCGGCTCGAGTCCGGAGACTCACTGCAGCATCAGCAGGGAGAACGACGGCAGTCTCAAGGCTTATATCGACCCGATAGCAGGTACGACCAAACGCACCGGCGACGAACTGCAGGACAAGAAGAATGCCGCCTATCTGCGCAATGACCCGAAGGAGAACATGGAGCATGTCATGCTGGTGGACCTGGCCCGCAACGACCTGAGCCGCAACTGCCATGGCGTGAAGGTGGACTTCTACAAGGAACTGCAGTATTACAGCCATGTCATCCATCTGGTGAGCCGTGTCAGCGGAACGCTCGATGCCGGTGCAGACCCGGTCAAGACCTTTATCGATACATTCCCGGCAGGCACCCTGAGCGGCGCGCCCAAGGTGCGCGCCATGCAGCTCATCAGCGAGTATGAGCCTCACGACCGCGGCATCTATGGCGGCTGCATCGGCCATATCGCCTTCGACGGGTCGCTCAAGCAGGCCATCACCATCCGCACCTTTGTGTCGCAGAACCAGGAGCTGTGGTTTCAGGCCGGTGGTGGCATCGTGGCCCGTAGCAACGAGGACTACGAACTGCAGGAGGTCAACAACAAATTGGGAGCCCTGCGTAAGGCCATCCTTCTGGCCGAGGATATGTGAATGGTCGAACCTCTAACACAATTGCAACGATGAAAATAGCAATGATAGACAATTACGATTCCTTCACCTACAATCTCGTACATCTCGTGAAGGAACTCGGAGCGGAGATCGATGTCTTCCGCAACGACCAGTTCATCCTCCCTGACCTTGAGCCGTATGACAAGATTATGCTCAGTCCGGGTCCCGGTATTCCGTCGGAGGCAGGTTTGCTTATGGACGTCATCCGTACCTATGCCGGACAGAAGCCCATACTGGGCATTTGCCTTGGAGAACAGGCTATCGGCGAAGCCTTTGGCGGCACACTCGTTAATCTGCCGGAGGTCTTCCACGGAGTCCAGACGCCGGCGCATATCGTCGACGTAGCCACGGCCGGCAGGGACCACCGCGAACCGGACTATATCTTCCGCGGACTGCACAAGGATATCCTCGTGGGACGTTACCACTCGTGGGTAGTCGACGCAGACACCATGCCGGACTGCCTGGAGGCTACAGCCCTCAGTGACGAGGGACAGGTCATGGCATTGCGCCACAGAGAGTACGACATCCGAGGCGTACAGTTCCATCCGGAGAGCGTGCTGACCCCCGACGGCAAGAAGATGATACAGAACTGGCTCATACATCTCTGACGGTATAGAACTGCCGGTCCGATTGGGGGAAATAACATTACAGAATATAAAAAACGACATACAATGAAAAAGTATCTGAATAAACTCATAGAGGGTGAGCAACTCACCCGACAGGACACCCACAACATCATGCTGGGCATTGTGGCAGAGAAGTACAGTGAATGTCAGATTGCCGCTTTGCTGATGGCACTGCAGACGCGTGGCGTGACGGTCGATGAGCTGTTGGGCTTCCGTGACGGTCTGCTCGAGACTGGCCGACCTGTCGATCTCAGCGAGTACAACACACTCGACATAGTAGGTACGGGCGGTGATGGCAAGAATACCTTCAACATCTCGACCTGCTCGGCTTTCGTCATCGCCGGTGCGGGCTTTAAGGTGAGCAAGCACGGCAATGGCGGTTCGACGTCCGTGTCTGGCGCTTCGACCGTTCTGCTCGAGCATGGCGTGAAGTTTACGGACAATACTGACACCATACGCCGCTCGCTCGACGAGGCCGGCATCTGCTATCTCCATGCTCCGCTCTTTGCTTATGGCATGAAGTTCGTGGGTCCGACCCGCAAGGCGCTGGGAGTGCCGACCTGCTTCAACCTGTTGGGCCCATTGGTCAACCCTTGCCGACCCAAGAACTCCCTGCACGGCACTGCCAACCAGAACCAACAGCGTCTCTATGTCAATGCACACCAGAAGATAGGCGACAACTACGGCGTCATCACCTCGTACGATGGATACGATGAGGTTTCGCTGACCTCCGGCTTTAAGTTCGTGACCAATTATTTCGAGAAAGTGTACACGCCCAAGGACCTTGGCTTCGACTATATCGACCCCCACGAAATCTATGGCGGCAGCACGGCGGCTGAAGCAAGGCAGATATTTGACGATGTGCTCAACGGCACTTGTACAAAGGCCCAGAAGAATGTCATCCTTGCCAATGCTGCCTGCGGTATCGCTGTCATGGACCGCAATACGACAGTCGAGGAGAGTATCGAGATGTGCCGCGAGTCGCTGGATAGCGGAAAGGCAAAGGTGGCTTTCCAAAAGTTCCTTGAAATCAACAGTTAAGATTTACCTATAGGCAAGATGAAGGATATTCTCGAAGAGATCGTTGCGGACAAGCGCATGGAACTGGCCCTTGCGGTCCGTGACATACCGCTGGATGTGCTCCAGGATCTGGCCCGGCAAAGGATGCGGCAGGATGGGGCTCCGAAACTGCGCTCCATGAAGCAGCGCCTGGCCAACAGCCGGAGCGGCATCATCGCAGAGTTTAAGCGCAAGAGTCCGTCAAAGGGATGGATACACGATGATGCGACACCGGAGCAAGTCGTCCCGGCTTACGCGGAGGGCGGGGCTGCCGCTTGCAGCATCCTGACTGACTGGAAGTATTTTGGCGGTCGCTTGGAGTACTTGCAGCGCGTGCGTAGGCAAGTCGACCTTCCGTTGCTGCGCAAGGAGTTCATTATCGACGAGTATCAGCTCTATGAGTCGCGCCTGGCCGGCGCGGATGCCGTTCTCTTGATTGCGGCCGACCTCGAGCCATCGCAGTACGGCGAGTTGCTCCGTATCGCCCATACGCTTGGTCTGGAGGTCCTGCTCGAAATCCACGACCCCGCAGAACTCTCCTACCTGCAGTCCGGAATACCGGATATGCTGGGCGTCAACAACCGCTCGCTAGGTACTTTCCATACCGATGTCCGGCATTCATTTGAAGTGGCCGACAGGATGCGCGATGCGGTGCAGCAGTTGGGCCTTGACCGGGAGAATGCTCCCGTGTTGGTCTCCGAGTCCGGTATCAGCAACCCAGATACGGTAAAGGAACTGCGTCGGGCAGGATTCAGGGGATTCCTGATTGGAGAGTGTTTTATGAAAGAGTCGGACCCCGGTCTGGCCCTCAAGGATTTTGTCAAAGCCATAGAAGATGATGAAAATTAAGGTATGTGGCATGCGCGATGCCCGCAACATTCGCGACGTGGAAGCTTTGGGTATAGACTGGATGGGCTTTATCTTCTGGCCCGAATCCAAGCGATATTGTGACCGCGTGCCGGATTATCTGCCCACGTCGTGCCAGCGTGTCGGTGTCTTTGTCAATGCCGAGACTGACGACATCGTCAAGCATGTGCTTGACTATGACCTGCAGGTCGTGCAGCTTCACGGCGATGAGGACCGATTGAGTGTCATGCAGCTGCGTCAGGCTCTCGGGGCTGCCGGTCATATATGTACGGTGGTCAAGGCTATGCGGTTGAAGAACGAGGCGGATCTGCAGTGTTGCGAACCGTTGGTCGGTTTTGTAGACTACTTTCTGTTCGATACTCCCGTAGCGGGTTTCGGCGGTTCGGGCAAGCAGTTCGACTGGTCACTACTCGATCATTACCGCTGTATGACTCCGTTCTTCTTGAGCGGTGGCATCGGGCCGGATAGCCTGCAGGCATTGAAGCGGTTCAACCATCCCTGTTTTGAGGGTATTGACTTGAACTCCAGGTTCGAGAGCGTGCCGGGCCTCAAGGATGTCGACAAGTTGAAGTCGTTCCTGACGGCATTAAAGGCGGAGAAATGACAAAAAAATGGACAGTGAAACAATCTTTTGGCCAAAGGGCCAGTCAAAGACAGAGAGACAACAAAGGAAATAAAGAGACAAAAAATAACGAAAGACTATGAATAGAATCAATCAACTTTTCCAGGACAATCCGCAGAACGTGCTGAGTCTGTATTTCTGTGCTGGAGCACCGACACTGGAGGGCACGGCCGACGTGATCCGCACCCTGCAGCACAACGGTATCAATATGATAGAGGTCGGCATTCCGTTCAGTGATCCGATAGCCGACGGACCGGTCATACAGGATGCTGCCACCAAGGCGCTCCGCAACGGTATGTCCTTGCGCAAGCTCTTCAGCCAGCTGGAGGGCATCCGTCAGGATGTCCATATCCCCCTCATTCTGATGGGCTATCTGAATCCCGTTATCCAGTACGGCTTTGAGGCTTTCTGCCAGAAGTGCGTCGAGGTGGGCGTAGACGGAATGATACTCCCTGACCTGCCGTTCAAGGACTATATGGAGGACTTCAAGCCGATAGCAGACCGCTATGATCTGCGCATCATCATGCTCATCACACCCGAGACCAGCGAGGACCGCATCCGCTTCATCGACGACAATACCGACGGATTTATCTATATGGTTTCGTCGGCCTCCACCACAGGGGCAAAGAAAGATTTCGATAGCGTAAAGGATTATTTCAACAAGGTCCATGGCATGCATTTGAAGCACCCCACGCTCATCGGTTTCGGCATCAGCAACAAGCAGACGCTCGAGTCTGCCCAGACCAATGCCAACGGAGCCATCATCGGCAGTAAGTTTGTCCAACTCCTCGATGCTGCAGGCGGTGACGCCCAAGCGGCTATCGACCAACTATACGAAGCGCTGAAGAAATGATAGAATACACAGACGAGCGGAGCCGCATACTTGCCACCAAACCAGTGGGCAAGCTCCTTTTCCAATTCGCCACGCCGAGCATCATCGCCATGGCTGCCAGCAGTATCTACAACTTGTGCGACAGCATCTTTATCGGCCAATGTGTCAATTCGATGGCGATAGCGGGTCTTGCCATCACGTTTCCGGTCATGAACATCAGCCATGCCTTCGGAGCTATGATTGGAGTGGGCGGCGGTGCCCAGACGGCCGTCGCGATGGGCGAAAACAACAGGAACAGGGCTCTGGTGATATTCGGCAATGTGATTCGGCTTGACATCACGGTCGGCCTGTTGCTATGTATTTTCGGCCTATTGTTCCTGGAACCCATACTTCGCTTCTTCGGAGCCAGTGACGTCACTTTGCCCTATGCCTACGACTATATGCAGATTATACTCGTAGGCTGTGTCATTTCTCATGCCATGCTGGGTATGAACGACCAGATGCGTTCGACGGGACATCCCAAGATGGCGATGACCTGCCAGCTGATAGCGGTGGTGATGAATGTCGTGCTCGATGCCCTCTTTATCTTCGGCTTCGGCTGGGGCATGCGTGGCGCGGCTTTGGCCACGGTGCTTGGTCAGTTGATAGCCTTTGTGGTCGAGGTGCAGTTCTTCCGCAATAAAGGCCATTTTGTGCACTTCTCGCGCAAGGGACTTATTCTGCGGCTCGACATCATCCGTGACATTATCTCCATTGGACTCAGTCCGTTCTTCGTCAATGTGTGTGGCTGTCTAGTCATTATGCTCATCAACCTTGACTTGCTGAAACAGGGCGGTGCCAATGGCGATGCCTATGTGGGCGTGTACGGTATTGTCAACCGCATCTCGACTGTCGTTGTCATGATGGTGATGGGCTTCGGCCAAGGCATGGGCCCTATAGTGGGCTTCAATCTCGGCGCACGTCTTTACCATCGTGTTACGGGTACGCTCAAGTTCGCCTATGCCTGTGCCACCATCATTATGACGGTGGGCTATCTGATTATGGCAGTCTTCGCCGAGACGCTGGTAGGTTTCTTTACGCGCGACCCCTTGATGGTCAACCTTTGCGTGCCGGCTCTGCGTATCATGCTCTGTATGTTCCCTATAGTCGGAGGCCAGATGATAACCAGCACCTTCTTCCAGTCTATCCGTCAGGCCAAGAAGAGTATCTTTATCTCGACCACACGCCAGCTCCTTTTCCTCGTTCCATTCCTACTGTTCTTGCCGGATTTGTTTGCGGCCAACGGATGGGATGGCGTGTATGGCGTCTGGGTTTCGCTGCCCACAGCAGATGTCATATCTGCCATCGTGGCCGGAGCCTTCCTCTATGTGCAGGTGAAGCGCTTTAATCGTCTTGATGCTGCTGCACGGCGGATGCGGTGATTAGAACCTAGATTTGTCTACTCAGCCAGCAGTACGGTGTAGCCGATGGAGTCGGCCTGCCACCAGGAACCGGTGCCGGAGGTGGGGAGTTGGGTATCCTTGCTGATAAGGCAGAACTGTCCGCCGGAGAAGGAGAAGGGGTTGCCAGTGATGGCGCGCTTGCTGCAGGTAAGCAGTCGTCCGCCGGAGAGGAAGAAACCGTCTTTGGTATTGGTGGAAAGGGTGTCGACCTGTATGGCGTCCTTCCGGGCACAGATTTTGACGAGACCACCGGTCATGTTGAGGCAGTCGGCATGTATGCCGTCTTTGGCTGCGCTGTCGACTACAAGAGTCACGCCGCTATGTATGCGGATGTAGTCGTCGCTGGCAATGGCATGTTGGTGCTGTCCCGTCACGTGCAAGGTGCCGTTGCCGTAAAAGATAATCTTGCCCTCGCTGAAGATGGTGCCCTTGTCGTCCTCTCCCGGCACAGTGTCCGTGTAGATGGGGGCATCGCAGAGTGTGTTGGTCGTGCCGTCGGCGAGGTGCAGGAACATGCGCTTCTTGTCGTCGCGAATCTTCTGCATGTTGATGACGGAGCCGGTGGCACTGGTCAGCGACAGGTTGTCGAGCGTTACCATACACTTCTTGATGCTGTAGAGACGCAACGAGCCGTTGGAAGATGAACCGCGCAGGACGTAGTTGATGCGGCCTCGGCCCGGATGTTCTATACTTGTCGAATCGTTGACTATCGTCACGTGGGCTCCGACCGTGGTGATGTCCAAAGCTTCTTTGGTCTTTCTCTTGTCGGGGAACACGATGGTAGCCGTATCGTCGGTGAAGGTGATGACCACGTCGCGCGTCCCTTCGGTGTACATAGTCTGGTTTTCGATATAGTCGTCGTAGTCGCCGGCCGTTTCGTCGGTAGTGAACGTATAGGGGGCATCCGAGAAGGTGTCGTCAGTGAAATAGTCCAGCCACATGTCGGGCGTCAGGGTGACATCCGGTGTGGGTTTTCCTTCTTGGTAAGCCTTGTCGGCATCTTCGTCACAGGCCGGCAGGCAGATGCAGGCGGTCAGGATGGCCAAAACGGGCATTAAGGACGATGTATTCGCGCGGAGGTGGCGGTTCGTTTTCATAGGGCTTGAGTCGTTTAGGGTGAGATAAGAAGTGAAGAATAGGTGACTGATAAGAGAGGGGTGCTCGCGTCAGAACGAGAAGGAGTAGCTGACCGAGAGAAGGTGTCCCTTGGCCTCGTCCTTGTCGCTCTTATCCTTAAAGCGATAGGAGATGCCTATTTTGTTGTGCTTGTTGAGTTTGTAGTCGGTACCTGCCGTATAGCGCATTTGGTCGATGGTCATGCTGCCGGTCAGGTCGTTGAGCATCTCGACCGACACGAAAGGTTGCCAAGGGCATTTCTTCTTGCCCCATTCCAACTGGAGGCGGCTGCGGAGCACATGGTCTTCGTCGGCCGAGTCGACCTTGTCCGTCCCGCGGAGTCCGGTGGCGGTATTGTAGCGGCGGATGTTCAGGGCTGGCTGGCGGGTGTACTGGTATCGTTCGCGCAGGGAGAGCTCGAAGTGCTTGATGGGTTTCCAGCTGCCAGTGAAGCTGATATAGGCACGATGACGGGGGCTCCAGTAGCCAGGCACGTGATAGGGCTTCTGCTTGGTCTTGGTTACATAGTCGTAAGAGGCAATGCGCCGTCCGATGAGCGTGTAGCCCACTTCGGCCTTCAGTGGCTTGCAGATCTTGTAAGAGAGTTCAGCCCCGATGGACCAGCGTTCCACGTTGCTTACACCATCCTGGGTGCGAAATTCTCCACTGATGCCAGCAGAGAGGCTTTGGGTGATTTTCTTTTGCACTCCCACTTCGATGCCCGTGCCGAAATCGGTGGCTGAGGCAGAAAGCGGAAGCAAAATCAGTAGTGCGGTCAAAATCTTCTTCATAGGTTTCTGACGTGTGGGTTGGTGATTACTCTGTCGGTACTTTGGTCATCTCGTCGACCGTATTCTCCTCATTGCCGTCAAGCGGAGTGTAGTAGACTTTGAGCAACGCCATGTCCTTGAGAAAGTTGACGGTGCCGACATCCACGCGAGTAACCTTGACACCCAGCCGTTTCTCGAGGTCGGCTATCAGTTCGGCGCGCTTTTGGGGCACGATGAGGTCGATGCGGTCGTACTTGACAAATTTGCAGGCTGTATGCTTCATCTTGTGCGTCTGTTCGGCGAGGGCACAAGAGATGACGAAGAGCACATTGACGGCTGTCAGCGTCAGCCAGTCTGTATTGATAGCAAGGGCATTGATGACCGACATCGAGATGATGATGAAGAGGTAAGTCATCTCGCGTACGGGCATCGATTCCGTACGGTAGCGGATGATGCCGAAGATAGCAAATAGTCCGAGGGCGAATCCGATTTTGATTTTGACGCTGCCCAACAAGTAAATCATCAGGAAGATGGCGATGCTGATAAGGGCAAAGGTGAAGTAGTAGTCTGCCCGGCGACTACGGCGGAAGTAGAGGAAGTGGATGATGCCGATGACGAAGACGCAGTTGAAGAAGAAACGGATGAGCATGTCCTGCAGTCCGGCTATCTCGGTGGCAGGTTCGGCCATGGCGGCGTCAGCGATGTTTTCCAGCAAAGTCTCTGTCTGCTGAAGGAACAGTGTAAGGAATTCCATTTAGTGTGTATGTTTTGTTTTAGACTATATTCGCGTTACTCTCTTTCTTTATATTATTTGTCTATGGACTTGGCAAAGCTCTCGACTATGGCAGGCAAAGTGCTCCGGTAATCTCTTTGAGTTTCTCTATGCGGTGAAGTTTCTCCTTGAGGTTGTTGTGCCGTAGGTCAGGATTGGTGAGGGCGCAGCCGATGCAGTATTTGCTGAAACCTCCCGGGTGGATGCGCATCTGGCGAAAGATGTCCTGCATTGGCGAGTGGGTCAAGCCGTCCCGTTTCAGTTCGACGATGACGAGATGCCCGATGTCGGCGTCGGTGTCGAGGTCGAAGTTATGGAACCGGATGCCGAGGTCGATGGTCAAGCGTTCCGTCATCTGCCTGTTGACCAAAGTGATGCGCTCGAAGAAGTTCTCTACATGCGGCGTCAGTTCGTCCATCGTGAACCACGACTTGCTCTCGATGAAAGACTGCGCTTCCGGAAGTGTGGCCAAACCCTCTTGTCCGGGTACCTCGATGCGCTTCTTCTTGGTTCGTCCGTGGTTATTTTTGTTCTTGATTTCCAAGTAGGCTGTGCCCGTCTCCAGATAGGTCCGCACCCGAATCTTCTGCCGTATCTGCCGTCCTGTTTCGTGCATAGTGTACATACGCTTGTCGGCGGTGTCGTAGTAGACGGTATGGTAGGCGGCGGTTCCCTTGCTGTCTATCCGCTGGACATAATACTCCGACGCTGCGACCTGGAGCAGGGGAATCAGCTGCGACAGGGGGATGACCTGCTTGGTGTCTATGCGGTTCATGAGCTTGACCCGGTCCATTTCCTCCAGCGATATCGGTGCAAAGGCGCTGAGGGTAGGCTCTATCTGCTGCATGATTTCTTTCCTCTCTTTGGGTGGCAACATAGGGAAATTAGGCGGATTGCTTGTTTTGTGCAGCCGTCCGGGGATGCTTCCGCTTCCGGCGGTATGCTGTATTAGATTGATTTTGAACAGCGCAAATATAGCGCAAAAAATCCAATCCGAAAAATATAATCCTTATTTTAATCGTTTTTATGACAAAAATGATACAAATCAGCGTCTATCTGACTCATTGTCAGCTCTCTGTTTGGATTTGTTGACGAAAAAAGGCATTTTTTTGTCGAAAGGATTGATGTAGTTCGGAAATAATCATTATATTTGCTCCGTAAAACGAGGCTTTGTGGTTTGGAAAACGTAGTTTTGATGACCAAAAGTCGTAGTTTTGAGGATTGGAAAACATAGTTTTGAGGAACAGGACGAATGTTTCCCTTCCGTAATATTTAATACCTGATTTGACTATGGGAACGCATTATACGGAACTTGTCAAGGGCGCTATCGTAGGCCATTGGAGTAGCATGTCGGTGAGAGACTATCCCGGCCAGACGCTCAAGTATTATGACGTAGGTATGCGCATAGCCCGACTGCACACTCTGTTTAGGACGCTTGGCCTTCGCCCGGGGGACAATGTGGCGATTTGTGGCAAGAACTGCGCCAATTGGATTGTCTGTTTCCTGGCCGTCACTACCTATGGCACGGTCGCCGTTCCCATCATGAGGGAGTTCCGTGCTGTCCGTATGAGTCAGATACTCGAACACTCCGGGTGTAAGATGCTGTTTTGTACGGAAGAAATCAACCGCGAACTCTCGTCTGTCGAATTTTCGATGCTCGAGTGCGTCGTGCTGCTCGAAAACTTCTCGATTGTCTATCTGCGGGACAAAGACCCGGAGATTGTCACCGCCAAGTGGACGGAGGTCTGGGAGGAGACCAAAGTCCAAATCAAGCGCAATAATTTCGGCCAGGATTTCTATGCACACCAACCTGACGAACTGCTTATGGTCAGCTATACAAGCGGCACGACATCCAATCCGAAAGGCGTCATGCTGTCCGAGTGGGCCGTGGTGTCTAATCTGATGTACGGTATCGATATGATGCCGATGCGCAAAGGTGACACCATCGTCTCGGCCTTGTCGATAGCTCATCTGTATATGCTGGTCTGCAGCTTCCTGATTGAGTTCGTCAATGGCGTCGAGATCTATATGCTACCTCACCTGTTGTCGCATACCTATGTGCAGGCGGCTTTCCTGCAGGCCCGTCCCCGGATGCTGGTTCTCACGCCGCAGTACGTCGAGTCGCTTGTGCGCAGGACGGTTTTGCCCAGGATGAGCCAACTGAAATACCGCATTATGCGGGCCGTTCCAATACTTCGTCATTATATCAACAGACGATTATGCAATGAGCTGCGTAATATCTTTGGCGGAAATATTTATCAAGTCGTGCTCGGCGGAGCTTCGCTGGGTAAGGATGTGGAAAACGCTTTGAACAGCATAGGATTCCCCTATACCGTAGGCTATGGTATGACCGAGTGCGGGCCGCTCGTCTGCTATTCCGAATGGCAAAGCTACAAGCGCGGGTCGTGCGGAAAGCCGGTCGACAGAATGCGCGTCCGGATTGACTCCAACGACCCCTTCAACAATCCGGGTGAAATTCTTGTGACTGGCGACAACTTGATGTTGGGTTACTACAAGAACAATGCAGAGACGCACCGCGTCATCGACAAGGGCGGTTGGCTCCATACCGGCGATATCGGTGTCCTGGACCGACAGGGTTATGTCTATATCAAAGGTAGGCTCAAGTCGATGATAGTTCTGCCCTCCGGACTGAAGATTTTCCCGGAGGATATCGAGGCCGTTATCAATGCCAATCCATTCATCGCCGATTCGCTGGTCGTGCAGCGTGATGGCACTTTGGTGGCGCTGGTGGAGCCCAATATGGAGGACAACTATGTCAAGACGCATGCCAGTAGCCTCGACTCTTTGATTCAGGCCCAACTCGACAACATCAACCAGCAATTGCCCCTATATGAGCAGTTGGAATCGTTTGAGGTGATGAAGGATGGGTTCCAGAAGACTCCGAAACGAGATATCAAACGGTATCTCTATCAATAGCGCAACTTAGTGTCAATGGCGCCGCCCGGTAGTCATAGCTTGTGCGTCTTCAGATAGAGAAGATGCTGCATACTGCCAGGAAAGATTTCGACCTTGCGTCAGCAAGTGAAAACCTATAGCAATAGGGAAGAGGTCAGAGGTCCCCGTTGTCGGCCATGGAGTAGTATTTTCCGTCGGAGATGATGATGTGGTCCAGCAGTTGGACATCGAGCAGTTGGAGGGCGCTCTTTACCCGTTGTGTGATGTCGAGGTCCTGTCGGCTGGGCCGCGTGTTGCTGTGCGGATGGTTGTGGCACAGCGCTGCCGTCGAAGCCATGTACTCGATGGCTGGGCGGCAGATTTTCTTGATGTCTGCACCCGAGAAGTTTGTCCCGCCCTCGCTTATCCGACCTTTATACAGGACCTTACCATAGCGGCTGCAATACACCGCCCAAAGTTCTTCGTGGTCTAAGTGGGAGAGGGGGCTGTTGAAAAGGGCGAAAACCTGTTCGGACGAGGTGATGCGGAAGTTGTCTTTCGCGGCCCGTTCGGCCTCGAGCTGCACGCGCCGGCCCAGTTCGAAGGCTGCTTGGATGTGGCACATCTTGGCAGGTCCGATGCCCTTCAGCAGACTTCGTCGCTCCTCGTCGGTGCCTTGCAGCAGGGTGTGGCTGAGGGTCAACAGGCTTCCGTCGCTGAGCTGCACGAGGTCGCGGGCCAAGTCGACGGCGGTCTTTCCGCGGCTGCCCGTATTGATGAGTATGGCCAACAACTCAGCTTCGGTAAGTGAAGCTGCGCCGTTGGCCAACATTTTCTCACGCGGACGGTCTTGTTCGGCCCATTCGGTGATAATCATACTGTGTGTTGCTTTTTAGAGCGCCTTCCGATTACTTGGCACGCTCTACGTAGTTGCCGTTGCGGGTATCGACCACGATGACGTCGCCCTCTTTGCAGAAGAGCGGAACCATTACGGTGCCACCGGTCTCGACGGTAGCTTTGGTCAGCGTGTTGGTGGCAGTGTTGCCCTTGGCGCCAGGCTCCATATAGGTAATCTTGAGGGTCGTCTTGACCGGCATCTCGGCGGTGAGGATGGTCTCGGTCGAAGCGTCAGAGACAACTTCCACGATGTCGCCTTCCTTCATATACTCTTCGCCTACGATAGAGTTCTTGGCGATGTTGACCTGGTCGAAAGTTTCCTGGTTCATGAACACAGCGTCGTCGCCGTCCATGTAGAGGAACTGGTAGGGGCGGTGCTCAACGCGTACGTCCTCGAGCACTTCGCCGATGTTGAAGCGCTTCTCGACTACATAACCGGTTACGACATCCTTCAGCTTGGTGCGCATGAAGGTGTTGCCTTTGCCTGGCTTAACATGGAGGAACTCCACTACTACCTGCAGCTTGCCGTCCAGACGGATGACGGTGCCGTTCTTGATGTCCTGTGACTTGATTGCCATACTGTTTCTTGTATTTTGTAATTTATAAAATTGTTATTTATATCTGACGAATTTGCCTTTCAATGGCTGCAAAGGTAGAAAAAAAACCTCATATTGACAAAAAATGAGAAGTTTTTTATGGAAAAATTTGGTGGATAGTAAAAAAAAAGCTACTTTTGCACTCGCTATTCGGCAAATTATAATAAACTATATAAAAATATACAGCTATGAAAATGACTTTTCAGCCACACAACCACCGTCGCCTGCACAAGCATGGCTTCCGGCTTCGTATGGCTACAAAGAACGGACGTCGCGTACTTGCTGCCCGTCGTGCTAAGGGCCGTAAGAACCTGACCGTCGGCGACACCATGCGCTAAAATCTTGTTTTAGACAAGATGGGATTTGACTGCCTGGAGTTTCCCTCTATGGCGGTCAATTGCCTTTTTTAAAGCACACCCTTCCTATGGTCTAAGCCGCGCACTCCTTGTGTGGTTTCTACTTGCCAGTTTCCACAACTTTTCCCCTTATATACCTTTATATATTATATGAAGACACGCATCCAGGATTTGATGAGTCACCTCAGCCGGGGCTTGTATGAGAAGGAGACCGAGATACGCTTGTCATTGCTAGCGGCAATGGCCGGTCAAAGTGTCCTCCTGCTTGGCCCTCCGGGTGTGGCCAAGAGTATGGTGGGCCGTCGGCTCAAGCATGCCTTTGTCGGAGCTCGTGCTTTTGAGTACCTCATGTCGCGGTTCTCGACTCCCGACGAAATCTTCGGTCCTGTGAGCATCAGCCAACTGAAGTCGAATGACCGCTACGAACGCTGTGTGGACGGCTATCTGCCCACGGCCGATGTCGTCTTCCTCGACGAGATATGGAAGGCCGGCCCTGCCATCCAAAACACGCTGCTTACGGTGGTCAACGAGAAGGTCTACCTCAACGGACAGACCTTGCTGCACCTGCCTCTCAAACTCCTCATCGGCGCCAGCAACGAATTGCCGACGGAGGGGGAGGAGCTGGAGGCGCTGTGGGACCGCTTCATTGTGCGCCTGGTCTGCTCGCCCATTCGTGATGAGTCAAACTTCTACAAGATGATAACAGCGCCCTCCACACCGGCTCCGGACGAAGGCCAATCTGATTCCGCCTTTACTTCGGCCGAGTATGAAGAGATACAGGACCAAATAGACAGTATCGGGATTCCTCCTGAGGTGCTGACTGCCATCACTGCCATACGCCGCGCCCTCAAGGACGTCAAGGTGGAGGGCCAGGATGTGCACCGAAACATTTATGTCAGCGACCGTCGGTGGAACCGTATCGTGCGCCTGCTCCGCACTTCCGCCTTGCTCCACGATCGCGATACGGCGACTCTTGCCGACCTGCAGATAGCCGTCCACTGTCTGTGGAATGAGCCCGACGAACTGCTCGCTGTGAGCCGTATCGTGGCCGATGCTGTCTTCTCGGACTATCGCTTGCGCCTCGATGCCATGACCACGGCGGTGGCCCGTGCTATGAAACGCCGTCAGGTCAAGGAGGCTCGCGAGAAGGCCCATGCCCACGGCGACCACCGTGATGACGACCTGATTGTCTACGATGGTGTCTATTACGGCATCGACGACCGCGAGTCCGGACACATGCTGGCCAATGGCGCCCCGACATCCTATATCTACGTGACCGACTTCCAGTCGTTGCCGACCCATCTCGACAACGGTTCCTCGGTGCGTGGCGTGACGTATCAGGACCCGATGCAGCACAAGCGCCGCATCGTCAGAGCCTATACCAACCCCGATGTGGTCGGGACGGCCAATGTCGAGTTGACACCAGTCAACCTATATCGCGACAGCCGTTCGCTGTTTATCAACGGCGTCCGCTATGCTTTGCGCAGGGGATTGCCAGGCTCTGCTCTCGAGATGCAGTCTGGTCTCGAACCGAAGACCGAAGGCCGCGTGCCCGAGCTTGAGGAATACGAGAGTCAGGTGGACAATCTCTTCGTAGGTGCGGCTTCGCTTCAATCGGCACTTAGGAATCATCTGTTTGTTTCGGCTGACGTGTCTGATACGGTGTCCAACTATATGGAGGGTTTCAAGCGCCAGATAGCCGTGCTCCGCGCCGACATCCGCAAACTGCTGTACGATGAATGATGCTCCAACGTGGAGGCCTAACAACTGCAACGATGTACTTGAAGTTTCCGCCACATCTGGATGCCGTTACGGAGTGTATCTGCCACGATATGGAGCAGCACTTCGCCGATGCCGTCGAGGCGCGGCTCGACTTTATGCGCAAGCGTGGGTTTACCGACCCCTACGACCTCGCGCAGGTGCGTCAAGACTATGTGACGGAGCATCGGGATGCATCGCAGTCGCTTTTGGACAAATGTCTGGAGGCCGTGCCTGCCTATCTGAAGGAACACGAATGTTCGGTCGACGAGTTCCAGCAGTCGTGGGCGCTGATGGGCGGCATTTGGAATTCTGTCGAGTTTGAACGCATCCGGGCCATAGTGCGCGTGCAGTATCGGTATCCGCAGGTCCTGCAGGTGGCGAGGGTGATGGGCCGTATGGCCGACGACGACGGTCCGGCGCGGATAGCTCTGGGGTCGGGCAGCAAGCAGAAGATGGAACACAGTTCTCCGAGCGACATCGCCGGTGTGGGCGTTGGCAACGACCTCTCGTCGTTGTTGCCGCTCGAGATGGCACAGATGGCCGATGACGACTTGGAGGGGCTCTTCAGCTACAAGTTCGCCACACGTCGCCTACAGACATTCAGCCATCAGAGCCGCATCATGCATCCGCAGCACAAGCTTCGCCTACACCATGCCCGGCAGAAGGGTCCGATGGTGGTCTGTCTCGACACGAGTGCCTCGATGCAAGGTGTGCCCGAGGAGATAGGACACAGTCTCGTTGTCAAGTTGCTGCAACTGGCCTTGCAGCAGGACAGAGATCTGCTGCTCATTCCTTTTGCCGTCCATGCCCGGCCCTTCGATGTGCGCAAGAACCGCACCTCACTGCTTCAGTTCTTCCGCCAAGGGGCAGAAGGTGACACCGACGCGACGGCCATGCTCGAACTGCTTGTGCAGACGCTCTGCTCAAAGCCCGAATACAGTTGCGCCGATGTGCTGTGGGTGAGCGACTTCCAGATACCGTTGGCTCCCGACCGGCTGCTCAAGGACGTACGGCTACTGCGTGACAATGGTACCCGCTTCTATGGCTTGCAGATTGGCGAATTGACCGAAACCATTTGGGCCACTCACTTTGACCGCATCTATCGGTTGTCCTATACCCCGCGGCTTCGGTCGTGGAATCTATAGATACACTGCCCATGAAAAAGATACTAACCTGCATACTTGCCGTTACAACACTGTTCGGAACCAGTCTCCGTCTCTGT
>CAVFPF010000098.1:0-3934 GCA_963624265.1 bacterium
CCTCGAAGGGAATGTTCTGGCTGTTTCCGGCACCGATTATTTCTATCTTGTTCATGTGTCGTTATATCTTTCTTTTTTGGTGGTCAAAGCGTATTTTTTTGCCTTTTCGGTCAAAGCACCTTTTCGGTCAAAGCGCCTTTTCGGTCAAAGCACCTTTTCGGTCAAAGCGCCCTTTCCGGTCAAAGCGTCTTGGGAGGATAGAGGGCGTCCCACCAGGTGGAGTCGCCCTTGAGGCAGCGTGCGAACCATGCCATCGTGGCGTTGTGCCAGAGGATGCGGCGCGAGGGCTTGCGTATGCCGTGATCCTCGCCCTTGATGCTGACCATGGCCACGTCCTTGCCGAGCAGCTTGAGGGCCGTGTACATCTGCAGCGAGTTGTTGTAGGGCACGTTGGTGTCCTGGTCGCCGTGCAGGAAGAGCACCGACGACTTGATTTTGTCCACGTTGTAGATGGGCGAATGGTCGACGTAGAGGTCCTTGCGCGTCCAGGGGTAGGAATTGGCCATCGAGACCTCGCTGTAGGTGTAGCCCCAGTAGCCGTAGCCCCAGTAGGTGGTGTGGTCGCTGATGCCGGCGTGCGCCACGGCGCAGCGGAAGATGTCGGTCACCGTCTGCAGGTACTGTGTCATGAAGCCGCCGTAGGAAGCGCCGATGCAGCCCAGGCGGTCGGAGTCGACATAGGCGTGCTCGTTGCAGAAAGTCTTGGTGGCCTCGATGATGTCGCGGGCGGGGTCGGTGCCGGCCGTATTGACGTGGCGGGCGGCCCACTCCTGTCCGAAGCCCGAAGCTCCGCTGGGGTTGACCACGAGGCAGACATAGCCCTGGGCTGCCCAGATGGTCCACGGATAGGTGTACTCGAAGTTGCGCAGGGTGCCCGAGCAGCCACCGTAGTAGTAGACGATCATCGGATACTTGCGGGCGGGGTCAAAGCCTTGGGGCAGGTAGTAGCGGCAGTGCACCTCGTCGCCGATGCTGTTGCGGCACGTCCATGCCTCGCAGTCGGCCACCTCGATGCCGCGGTACACCTCCTCGTTGAGGTCCTCGAGCAGCTGTGGCTGGCGGGCTTTCCTGCCGCCCGTCTCGAGGGCATAGAGCCTCCAGCTGTGGTCGTGGCTCTCGCCGCTCACCACGAGGGTGCCCGATGCTGCCGAGCAGTCGAAGCGTCCCACCACCTCTTCGGGCTGTGCCAGCATGCGTGTCTTGCCGCTCTTGGGGTCGAGGGTGTAGAGGTTGCACGAGTCGCAGCAGTCGGCCGAGAAGTAGATTTGCCCGTCGTGGCGGCTCCAGCTGAAGTCGTTGACCGAGGGGTCGAAGTCGCGGGTGAGCGGTGTCACCTTACGGCTTCCCACGTCCATCAGGTAGAGCTGGTAGTCGAACATCGAGGGGGTCAGCGAGTCGGGGCAGACATTGCCCACGCCGTCGAGGCACTCGGGCGAACCCTTGATGCACACCTGGCTGGCGTCGGGCGAGAACACGGCATGGGCCAAGAATCCGTCCCTCACCACGAGCGTGTCGAGATGCAGGTCGTCGAGGTCCATCACATAGAGGCTGGTGAGCGAAGTGGGGCGGGCTGTGAGGCGGCTCTCCGACTTGGCGAGCAGAATCTTGCTGCCGTCGGCGCTGATGTCGGCATACCACTGCGTGTTGTAGCCGAAGGTGAGCTGTCGGGTCAGGCCCGTCTTGATGTCATAGAGGGCGAGGTAGGTACGGTCTCTCCAGCCGGGCTGTCGGTCGTCGGGGTGGACGAACTGGTAGGCGTCGGGGTTGAGTTCCTTAGGTCCCTCCTGGCGCATGGTGAGCAGCAGGCGGTCTTCGGTCGGGAGCATGTCGTAGCCCTGTGCTTCGGGCAGGCGGTCGGCCACCACCTCTTCGGTCAGCGTGACGGGGTCGATGGTCACGAGCTGCATGTGGGCGCCGTTGCGGCGAGTCTGGAAGAATTTGTTCGACTTGGGCATCCAGCGGCTGTATTGCGCGAGGGCCTTCTTGTGGCCGGTGCTGCGCTCAATGAGGGCGTACTTCCAGTCGGTTCCCTCGGGGCCGTCGGTGCGCCCGTAGGTGCAGGTGAGCACCCACTTGCCGTCGGGCGAGATGCTGATGGCGCTGTAGCCGCGAGCCTTGACCTGCTGCCCGATGGTGCAGAGGCTGTTGCCACCCTTGGCGGGGTCGGCCACGCGGAGCGACGAGGCGGGCACGTGGGCTGCGCTGTCCGATGCAATGGCCACGTCGAGGCTGTCCGAGCCGTGCTGCAGATATTTGACGACGAAGGTGTGCGCGCCGGGCAGCAGGGTGATGTCGCCGGGCTGCGACTTCTCGCCGTCGCGGTAGAGCTCATACTCCTTAGGCGCTTTGGCGAGCGTGAGCTTGCCCTTATAGTAGTCGGTCACCTCGATGTCGAAGCCCACCATGCAGAGGGTGCCCGAGTCGCCCGGCAGGGCGCTGCCCGACCACGGCTCGCCGTGCTGCACCAGCCGGAGGTCCAGGCCCGTCGAGAGCAGGCTGGCGGCATCGTAGGGCTTGGCGTTGACATCCGTACTGTCCACCTCGAGGGGGCGCTGCAGGGCGTAACCGCCCACATACCTGAAGTTCTTGACCGACAGCGTGTCCTGTGCCTCGCTCGCCACGGCGGGCAGGCCGAGCATCAGCAGGCAGGCGGCTTTCATCATTGTCTGTGTCGTCTTGTTGACCATATTCGTTGTCTTGTTGACCATATTCGTTATCTATTCGTTTTGAGCGCATTCTTTTGTCCCTTAGGCTCAGCAAAGCGGGCGCTTGGCGGGCATTGTGTCGCTTTTCAGCGCACAAAGTTATGCAAAATTTTGGTTTCTCCAAAATATTTCGCTAATTTCGCTGCGGATTTCTGCACATTTTCTTGCAGAAGGCGTCATGTTGGCCGCCAGGCATGTTATCTCCGCCTCCCGGGGCGGGCTTGTCGGGGTCCCGATGGCGCGCGGTCCCAAACGGCTTTGTCCGAAACCGAAACGGCTTTGCCGAAACCCGAAACGGCTTTGTCCGAAACTTACGTTCAAAAACAACTTATCAACACCCACACTATGGAACAGCATCTACCCGTCGCCCGTCTGGACGAAAAGCTGGCCGCCTGGTCGCGTGCCCTCGGCGTCATTCAGACGTTGCGCCGCGACTGCCCCTGGGACGCCAAGCAGACTGCCGAGAGCATCCGGCAGAACAGCATCGAAGAGATGTACGAACTGACCGAAGCGGTAATCAAAGGCGACCCCTCTGAAATCAAGAAGGAGTGCGGCGACGTGCTCGAGCAGATATTCTTCTACGCCACCTTCGGCGAGGAAGCCTGTCAGTACGACATGGCCGACATCCTCAATGCCATGTGCGACAAGCTGGTGTACCGTCATCCGCACGTCTTCAACCCCGACGGCTCGCTCATCAGCCAGGTGGGAGCCCAGGGCGGTCCTTCGGTGACGGATGCCGACGAGGTGTCGAAGCTCTGGGAGCAGGTCAAGCAGAAGGAGAAGGACGGCAACAAGACCATCTTGAGCGGCATTCCCTCTTCCCTACCCGCGCTCATCAAGGCCTACCGCATGCAAGACAAGGCGAGCAACGCCGGCTTCGACTGGGAGAAGCGCGAGGATGTGTGGCAGAAGGTCAAGGAGGAAATCGGGGAGTTTGAGGCGGAGGTGGACCGCATGGACCATGACCGGATGGAAGCTGAGTTCGGCGACCTCCTCTTCTCGCTCGTCAACGCCGCCCGCCTCTACAAGATCAAGCCCGACAACGCGCTCGAGAAGACCAACCAGAAGTTCCAGCGCCGCTTCGGCTATGTGGAGGCCCGCGCCAAGGAGCAGGGCAAGATGCTCAGCGACCTCTCGCTCGGCGAGATGGACGCCCTGTGGGACGAAGCCAAGGCGAAAGGGATGTGACTTCTCCCCTCGCCCTTGATGTATGTAATCCCGACTGCTGC
>CAVFPF010000099.1:0-2377 GCA_963624265.1 bacterium
ATTCATGTCTTTATCTTGTTTTGTTTGTTTCTCTTTCGGTCAAAGCCTTGTCTTTCTTTAGCAATCCTTTCGGTCAAAGCCTTGTCTTTATTCCTGAAAACTTCGGCCCAAAGCCTTGTCTTTATTCCTGAAAACTTCGGTCAAAGTCTTGTCTCGGCCAAAGCCTTACTTTGCCGTTCTGATGCGGTGCCGGAACCACAGGGCCATGACGAGCTGCACGGTGTGGTTCGACGAAGTCTCGAAGACGTCCGATTTGGCGTCGGGGAACATATTGCCCAGTCCGAAGTAGTAGCGGCCCTGCAGCTGGATGCTCACGCTGGGCGAGCACTTGAACTCGTAGCCCAAGCCTGCCTGGATGCCGTAGTCGACCTTGGTGTCGACGGGCATGGTGTGGTGGGCGTAGCCGTGGTTGGTGGTCTGGGCCAGCTGCGCGAAGCTCGCGTCGAGTTTGCTGCTCGAGTCCTCCCAGAGGAAGTAAGCCACCTTAGGGCCGAGGTCGAGGGCAATCTCGCTCTTGCGGCCTGCACTGAACCAGATGTGGGCCATCAGGGGCACCTCCAGGTAAGTCAGATTGCGCTGGAAGCTGTATTGCGGATAGTTGTCGAAGCGGTCTTTTATGCCCCTGCGGGTCAGCAGGACCTCCGCCTCGAGTCCGAAGTACTTTTCCTCGATATAGCGCACCGCCACGCCACACGTGTAGCCCTGCGCCATCGATTGGGTCACCGAGGGGTCGAATGTGTATTCGCTCAGGGCCACGCCGCCCAAAGCCGCAAAGTGCACCTCCCTGGGCACCTTGGGTTGCGCCAGGGCCGCCATCGGGAGCAGGGCTGCCACCCACATTATGGTCAAATATCGCCGCATCGTGTTTCTTTACGTTTCTTTACGTTGTTGACTCTTTTCTTTTTGTTCTTTTGCCTTTAGGCGAAGGTTATAAGGGCCTTCTTATGCAAGGCCAATCCCGGCAAGGGCCCTTTTCTTATCCGGCAAGGGGCTTTCCTTATGCAAGGCCAACCCATGCAAATGGCCTTTTTCCTTATCCGGCAAAGGGCCTTTTTATTATGCAAGGCCAATCCCCTCGCCCCCGGGGTCAGCGTATCTCGTGTTTCTCCACCGTAGCCTGGGGCGTGAAGTGGACGAGGTAGAAGCTCCGGTTGAGGTAGCTGTCCGTGTCGTTGTCGTGCGCGAAGCACACTGCCGACTGGAGCGTTCCCATCGGCTCACCCTCGGCTGCCCCACCGGCCAGCTGACCATAACGGTGCAGGCTTTCGAGCGCATAGGTGGCCACGTCATAGCCCAGCAAGCCGTACTTCGGGTAGAGCGACATCAGCTCCCGGTTGTACCAGTTGCGGAAGCCGTCGTAGAAGGCCTGCACGTCCTCGTCGAAGGGGTTGATATAGAACTTCGAGAACATCCACACGTTCTGGTCGTACATGTCCTCCATAAAGTCGGCCGTATGCTTCTGCCACTCGGGGTAGCCCAGTATCGCCACCTGGCGGCCCAGGCGCACGGTGTCGGCTTTGTCGAAGGCCAGCGTGTCGCTCATGTCGTCGATAGCCTCGCCGGTCGTGTCGTCGGCCGAAGGAATCGAGGCGAGCACCGACGACCACTCCGGATTGACGTCGACGAAGAGCTTGCTCTTCATGCCCGGGAAGAAGCGCTTGAGGGCGGGTTTGAGCGAAGCGTCGGCCACGGGCAGCTCGGGCACATAGAGCACGTCGAGACCCGTCAGACCGAGCAGGGAGTCCATCTGCACCAGTGTCTGGGGTGTGGTGTAGGTGTATTGCTGGTAGGCGATGCCGTGCTCCTGGAGTGTGTGGCGCAGCACCTCGGGATAAGGGTCGAGACCCGTCGTGTAGAGGCTGTCGCGCACGAAGACCACCTGCCACGCGCCGAAGCGGTCCACAATCTCCTGGCTGAGCCTCGGGTAGAGGAGCGCCTTCGAGGTGTTGAGCTGATAGAGGTGCGGATAGCCTTGCTCGAGGTCCTTGCAGAACACGAACGGACTAATCACGTCGATGCCGTGCGATTCGCCATAGGCTGCCACGCGCTTCACCTGTGCCGCCTCCATCGGGGCGACGATGACGCGCGCCTCTGCCAAAGTTTCGTCGGCGAGCACCTCGTCCAGGGTCTGTGTGCCGAGGTCGTAGGCCAGTACGCGTATGTGCTGGCCGCGCTGCTGCGCTTTGTCCACGGCCATGAGCAGGCCTTCGTAGAACTCCACGCTCCTCATCTGTATCTTCTCTTCGGCCATGCTTGCCGATGCCAGGTTGAAAGGCATCATCACGGCCAGGGTGATCTCCGAATGGTTCGATGGCGTGTAGGCACTATAGCCATAGTGCGGGCCCTGCACATCATAAGAACCCTGGGCAGCATGAGA
>CAVFPF010000100.1:0-29282 GCA_963624265.1 bacterium
TTTGGCTGCAACGTACACCCCCTCCTGCGAATCACACAGCCCGACGGCAGGCAGGCCACTGCAGCCTCGCCGGCAAGCCCGCTGCAGGTGTCACTTCTGCCGCAACAGGTACATCTCTTTGGCGGCAAGGAGGAAGGCGCCGACACCGAAGCCGGCAGTGCTGCGGCTGTCGACGGTCTGGCCGGGGATAGCCCGCTCGCCGATGGGCTGCACGTAGCCCAGGCTGCCGTCGGGCTGGAGGGCCGTTTGGGTGAGGTAGTTCCAGGCACGCAGGCATACGGGCAGATAGTCCTCGCGGGGCAGCAGGCCGTTGCGGATGCCCCACAGGAGGCCGTAGCAGAAGAAAGCCGTGCCGCTCGTCTCCGGTCCGGGAGCGTGGTCGGGATCGAGCAGCGAGCGGGTCCAGTAGCCCTCGGGTTGCTGGCAGGCGGCCACGGCAGCAGCCATCTCCAGGTACGTCTGACGCAGTTCGTCCATGTGTTTATAATCGGCAGGCAGTTCGTCCATGCAGCGGGCCAGGGCTGCGAGGACCCAGCCGTCGCCGCGCGCCCAGAAGTCCTTCTTGCCGTTTGCCGACTTGTGTTTGGGCCATACATACTTGCCGTCGCGGTAGAAGAGGTGTGCGTCGGTGTCGTACATCAGCCCCTTGGCGTACATCCAGTACTCGTAGAGCTTCTCGCCGTAGAGGCCGTTGCCCGTGATATTGCCGAGCCGAACCATGACGGGCATGACCATATAGAGGCCGTCGGCCCACCACCAGTAGTCGTTGCGCGGCGTGGACATCTCATACTCCATCACCTCGCGGGCACGGGCTATCTTGCTGATTTGTGCGGCAGCCGTGTCGGGCAAACCGGAGGCGCGGTCAATCATATAGAGTTCGGCGTAGCTTTGGAAGCAAATCTGCCAGTCACCGAAGAGGACGAACTCGGGCCGCTCGCCGTAGTCGTAGCGCCAGGCAGCGGTGTCGGTTGACGTGGCGCCGCACCAGCGGTTCACTTCGGCCCAGCGGCGCGTGTAGTCGAGTTGCTCCGCATTGCCCGTGACGGCCCAGGCGGCGAGGTTGCCGGTGTGGTAGGCGGCGTTCTGCCAGAAGGGCGAGTGGTCGGCGTAAGGCTCCCAGGCGTCGGAGGCCGTGATGGGGTGTTGGGCTTGCCAGTGCCGGTTGACGCGGTCTATGTCGGCCACGATGCTGTCGGCCGTGGGTAGTGCAGAGCGCCAGCTGGCGCACGACGTCAGTGCCGCCATGGCGGCCAACAGGCTGGTGAGGTATCGGAACATAAAGGGGTGTTGGGTTTTAGGTGTTGGGTTTTGCGTTGAGCGAAAAACCATTGAAAGCACCCTGTGTCTTGTTATTGAAAACACCCGAGTCTTTCCTGTTTTCCGTTCTCGACTCTCTTTTCTCGAAATTCTTCTCTCGACTCGTTTCTTCTCAAGTCGAATCTCTTTTCCTCAAGTCGAATCTTTCCTTCTCGAAACGAATCTTTCCTCTTCGAATCGAATCTCTTTTCCGACTTACTCCCAATAGAGAATCTGCGGGTTAATGTGCCACTTGTGGTCCTTGGGGAAGTCTTCGCCCTCCCAGGCGCGCTTGGAGGTCCAGGGTTGTGCCGGAGAAGTCCAGAAGGGGTCGTCGGCGGGGAGGCCCAGCGGGAGGAAAGCCAGCGAGGTCATGTAGAGCGAGCCGTTGTTGGTGTAGGTGTCGGCCACGTTGGGGTGGCTGCCCACGAAGCCAATGGTAAGGAAGCCGCCCGCATTGAAGTTGGTGGGCGCGTCGGCCGTTGGCTTTTGGCCGAAGAGCTGCTGCAGGTCGCCTTTGTACATGCGCTTCATGACCGCGGTCAGCATGGCGCGCACCTGTCCTTCGGGCAGCTGTTCGGGCAGACGTTTCTGCCAGGCGAGCATGGCCAGGGGCTGGAAGACGGCCAGGCGGTAGGGGATGCTACGGCCGAAGACGGGGTAGGTGCCTTCGGGCGAGACCAGGCGCTCGAGGATACAGCTGTATTTCTGCATGCGCTTGCGGGCTTCGGCCAGGCGCTCAGTGGGTCCCAGGTTGCGGTAGTTCTGGTCGAGACTGCGCACGAGGTAGTTGTTGCGGGGCTGCACGTCGCACACCATCTCGAGGCACTCGGTGTACATGGGGTGGATGACGTAGGAGTTGTAGTAGTCGAAGGCGAACGAAGGACCATCGGAGTACCAGCCGTCGCCTTGATACCACTCCTCGGCCTTGTTGACGGCCGTCTTGATGCGGAAGGCGTCGTATATCGGCTCGGTGATCTGCAGACCGAGGGCGCGGATGTGCTCCTTGTCCTTGAGCGCTTCACGCACGGCGGGGTCGTAGGAGGCTTTAAGCAGGAAGCTCTCCTCCATGCCGCAGAAGAGGAACCAGTTCTGGTAGGGTGGGTCGTAGCGGTGCAGTTGCTGCAGTTCGTGGATGTAGCGCAGCTTGGTGTCGGTGTCGAGAGGCAGCCACAGGGCCTCGTAGCCACGGTGGAAACTCTCCACGACGTAGGCGGCGTCGACCAGGGTCTGTCCGCCGGAGCCCCAGCCCAGGTAGTCGGGACTGGCGGGGTCGACGGCGTGGCGGTAGGCCTGGAGTGCCCATTGGCGCGTCTGCTTGCGCAGGGCGCCCTCGGCGGTGTCGTCGTCGGGCAGGGAGAGCCAGGGGGCGAGGCCAGCCATCAGGCGGCCGAAGGCTTCCATGTAGGTGACTTTCTTGTTGCGGCCGTCCCAGGTGGGCGAAATCTCGAGGTTGCCGCTTTCGTAGGTCATGGTCTGCTGGAGCCGGCCCTCCGACATGGGTTCGAGGACGGGCTGTGCCATCCGGTAGAGCAGGGCCGTCCACACTTCGCGATCAGTGGGCGCGGGTGTCGTCTTGCGTTTTGCCACGGCGGGAGCGGCGAGCAGCATGCATAGCAGCAGCGCTAATGTCTTGCGCTTCATCATAGGGGTGTTAGGTGTTAGGTTCTGGGTTTGGGGTTACTTTCCGAACATTTTCGTGAGCCAAAAGAACGCGAAGCGAACACGGATTTTTTATTTTTTTCGATAAAAATCCGGGTTACTTCAGCTTTTGCACGAAGTCGGTGAGGCTTTGGCAGATGTCGTCGAACTTGTCGATGGTCTTGATGCGGAACTTGCCGCGGCCGTAGGTGAGCTTGGTGCCCTTCTTGTTGAGGCACTGGCTGTCGGTAATCCACTCCTCGGCGGTGTATTTCTCGGGCGTGCGTTCCTCCTCGTAGTAGTAGCTGATTTGCGACATCGAGACGCTGAGTTTCTGCCCCTTGAGGCTTAGCTTGAGCGAGTAGATAATCTGCGTGCGATCGAGCACGAGGGCTGTCGACTTGAAGACGAGATACTCCACGATGCCGGCTTCGATGCGGCGGCTGGCGGCGTCGGTGTCGATGCTTTGGCGCTTGAGCACATTCTCGTTGTTGTAGTAGGCTCCGACCCAACGGCGCAGGCAGTTGTAGAGCGAGTCGGCGGGGAGGGTGCTGTCGAGACCGATGACGCGGCTGAACACGACCTTGCCGTCCACTTCGGGTACGCCGCCGGCCAGGTACTTGGCGTCGACGGGGGCTTTGCTCTTGATCAGCTGGGCAGAAACTGTGCCCGTGCAGAGCAACAGGGCCAGCAGGGCGAACAATACGTTTTTCATTGCAGTGAGTTTATTAGTGGTTCGTTTTATGTTCTGTTATTGTAGAAATTCGTAGATTGCGGTTATCCCGGTCAAAGTCTTTCGTCTCTTTGTCAAAATGTCCGGTTTCGGTCAAAGCCGGAACTTCGGCCAAAACTTATCGGCTGCCGAGCCAGAGCAGAATCATGGCGATGATGACAAAGAGGAGGTCGACCGACTTCGACTTGATGTTCTTCTCCTTGAAGAAGAGCCACCCGGCCACAAAGCCGACGACGACACCCGAACGGCGCACCAGCGACACGACCGAAATCAGCGCGTCGGGGTAGGACAGGGCGTAGAAATAGCAAAAATCGGCCACGCTCAGGAAGATGGAAATGAACGGAATCTGCCAGCGCCACACAAACGGATGCTTGCTGCGATGACGGCGTGGCGCCCAGCAAATGAGGCAGACCACACCCATCATCAGGACCTGATACATATTGTACCACGACTGCACCACCATCTTGTCAACGCCGCGGATGTTGACCAAGTACTTGTCGTAGAGGCCCGACACCGCGCCGACCAGCGTGCCCGCCACGACAAGCCAAATCCAGATGGAGTGCTTGAACGAAATGCCCTCCTTGCGGCCCGACACCGATATCATAGTGAAGGCCACGATGGAGACGGCCACGCCCGCCCACTGCCAGGCATTGAGCTGCTCGCCGAAGACGAAGATGGCGCCCAGCAGGACGAGGATGGGCCGCGTGGCGTTGATGGGCGAAGCAATGGTGATGGGCAGGTGCTTCAGCCCGTAGTAGGCGCATATCCAGGAGACGAGCACGATGGCCGACTTGAGGATGATGAGCCCGTGCACGCGCAGGTCGAGCGTCCAGGGTATGTAGAGCAAGTGGTCCTCACCAATCACGCCGGCCTTTGACAGCACGACCAGCGGAAGGAAGATGCATGAGCAGAAAACGGTGTTGAGCAACAGGACCGGGATGACGGCGTTGTCGCGCAAAGCCAGCTTCTTGAAGACGTCGTATATGCCGAGCAGCAGCGCGCTGCCAAAAGCCAGAACAATCCACATCGTTTACAGAGCTTTGTTTTTATAGGCGAGGGCGTAGATGCGCATCTGCTTGATCATGGACAGGAGGCCGTTGGAGCGGGTGGGCGAGAGGTGCTCGCGCAGACCGATGCGCTCGATGAAGTACAGGTCGGCATCGAGAATCTCTTCGGGCGTGTGGTCGCCCAGCACCTGGATGATGAGGCTGACGAGGCCCTTGACGATAACCGCATCGCTGTCGCCCGTGAAGTGAATCAGACGTGTCGACTCGTCGTAGTCGGCCTGAATCCACACGCGGCTTTGGCAGCCCTCGATGAGGTTCTGGGGCGTCTTGTACTGCTCGGCCAAGGGCTCGAGGCTGTTGCCGAGGTCAATCAGCATCTGGTATTTGTCCATCCAGTCGTCAAACGCCGAGAAGTCGTCGACAATCTGGTCCTGCATTTCGTTGATGGTCATGATTATGTTTTATGTTTTGCGTTTTATGTTTTACGTTGTCCGCTGCGGGCCGTTTCTTTTATTTGTCCGCGGAACTCAAAGCGGAGATTTATTGCGTTGACCTCCGCTTTATCCGAAGATTGTCAGCATTACCACAGCAGCTGCATCAGCACGTCGCCAACCTTCTGGAGCGTCTCGCGGGAGATTTGGCTGAGGTCGTCGCCGGTGGTGTGCCAATAGGGGAAGAACGAGCCCGACTGGTGGGGACGCGTGTCGATGATGTCGATGGTCGGGATGCCCGCCAGCCGGTTCACAAAGGTGTGGTCGTCGGTGATGCCGCCGCCGTCAGCGTCGACAAAGAGGCTGCCGTAGCCCAGACGGGCAGCCGTCTTCCACACCATGCGGACCACATCGCCCGCGTAGCGCTCTGAGTAGTACTCGCGGTAGAACGTGGCGTCGGCAGCGCCCACCATGTCGAGCAGAATGCCGTAGGTGGCCGTGTAGCCCTCGACGTGCGGCTTGCGGCACCAGGCCTGCGTGCCCAGTCCCCACCACTCCTCGCGGTGTGTGCCCGTCCACGAGTTGGAGGGACCATAGTCCTCAACGTCGGAGAGTAGGATGTCAATGCCTGTTTTCGGCAACAGGATGGAGGCCTGGCGGGCTATTTCGAGCAACACGCCCACACCCGAGGCGCCGTCGTTGGCGGCCGGCACGGGCAGGGTTCTGCGGGTAGGGTCAGGGTCCTCGTCGGCCACAGGTCGGCTGTCCCAGTGCGACATGAGGAGCACGCGGTGCGTGGCGTCGGGGTTGTAGCTCCCGACCAGGTTGATGCACGGCAGAAGGGTGCCGTCGTAGGCCGTCACGGTGGTGCGCTGCTCGTGCACGGCGGCTCCGTACCGCTCGAGCGTGTGGCGCAACCAGGCTGCGCATGAGTCCTGGGCCGGTGAACCGGGCACACGTGCCCCGAACTCCAGCTGGCGGGCGATGTAACCATAGGCGCTGTCGGCCGAAAATACGGGCACAGACTTGAGGTCACCCCGGGCAGCCGACGCGCCAGTAGAGGGCTTCGTCCCCGATGTGCAGCCTGCAAGGAGCAAAGCGCTGAGCATAATGGTCAGATATTGTGTCATTGTTTCTTTCATAGCGGACTTCCGTACTGAAGCATTCGTCGCTTCCCGACGGCTTATTGTCGCGGCAAAGGTAGTGAAAAAACACCGATAAAAGTACAAAACCGCGTTTTTTTAATGCAATACAACGTAAATTTTGATTTTTTTTCGTTTGTCTGCGCTTCGTATGAAGAAATTGCATAAATTTGCGCATCCAAAAACCACTCATATATAGGTGTAGACAAAGCCTGAATGTGATAGTGGTGAGGAGATATTAGGCCCAAGTATTGTTCTTTATACAATGAATGAACATAGCATTACCCACGATGGGGTAGTCAGTCACGTAGAGGGAAGCAGAGTCACGGTGCAGTTCGTGCAAGTTTCGGCTTGTGCGGGTTGCCACGCCAAGATGCTGTGCTCGGGCGACTCGAAGCGGCGCAGTGTCGTGGTCGAGGACGCCGACCCCCGCTGCCAGGTGGGCGAAGAGGTTGTGCTCGAGGTCACACACAGGCTGGCGCGGACGGCTATGCTGCTGGCTTTCGGCCTTCCCTTTCTGCTCGCTATGCTGGTGCTCTTCCCCGCCATCTCGTGGTGCGGTGAGCTTTGGGCGTGTGTGCTGACGTTGGCCACGATAGTGCTCTATTACGCCGTCCTCTACGTCTTCCGTGCCCGACTGGACCGCAAGGTGGTCTTCGTCCTGCACCGCAAGACTCCGACCCCGGTGTGAGGCGCGCGACCGACTGGGCCGGCAAGAGCCTCTCTCGCTGGCCGCTGCGCACCGGAGGGACCCGCTACAAGCCAAGGGACGGACACCCGCGGCAAGCCCGTGACGGACATTAGACAAAAGAAGAAGAAAATATAATTAACCTGTTTTATACACATTAGTATTACTTAGTATCACTATGAATGTAGTTCTGATTGCTCTTATCGCACTCGGTGTGATTGGACTGGTGGGCTCTTTGCTCCTGTATTTCGTAGCAAAGCGTTTCAATGTCGAAGAAGATTTGCGTGTGGGCCAGATTGAGGAAGTCCTGCCCGGAGCCAATTGCGGCGGTTGCGGATTCCCCGGCTGTCACGGTATGGCCGACGCCTGCGTCAAGGCCAAGGATGCAACCGGCGGTATCGGCGAGTTGCTTTGCCCCGTGGGCGGCAATGCCGTTATGGCACAAGTATCGGCCATCCTGGGTATCGAGGTGACTGAAGCCGAACCGAAAGTGGCCGTGGTGCGCTGCAACGGTACGATTTGCGCTCGCCCCAAGGTTGCTGCCTACGACGGCGCCAAGTCGTGTGCCATAGCTGCCTCGACCTTCTCGGGCGAGACGGGATGCGCCTTCGGCTGTCTGGGCTTGGGCGACTGTGTCAAGGCCTGTGCTTTCGACGCCATCCACATGAACTGTGAGACGGGCCTGCCCGAGGTGGACGAAGACAAGTGTGTGGCCTGCGGTGCGTGTGCCAAGGCTTGTCCGAAGTTCGTCATCGAGGTGCGCAAGAAGTCGGCTGCAGCCAAAACGCCTACGGCCAAGCGCGTCTGGGTGGACTGCGTCAACAAGGACAAGGGCGCCGTGGCCCGCAAGGCCTGTGCCAATGCCTGCATCGGTTGCGGCAAGTGCCAGAAGGTCTGCAAGTTCGACGCCATCACCATCGAGAACAATCTGGCCTTTATAGACAGCGAGAAGTGCAAGGCTTGCGGCATGTGTGTGGCCGAGTGCCCGACGGGCGCCATCCACGCCACCGAGCCCGTGCTCGTCGTTGTAGAGAAACTCAAGGCCAAGAAAGCCGCCGACGCAGCAAAAGCAAAGGAAGAGGCTGCCAAGGCTAAGGAGGCAGAGGCCGCCGAAGCAAAGGCTGTTTCTGAAGCCAAGGCTAAGGAGGCAGAGGCCGCCGAAGCAAAGGCTGTTTCTGAAGCCAAGGCTAAGGAGGCAGAGGCCGCCGAAGCACCGAAGCCGGAGGCCGCCCAATAAAGAGGGCGCGTCTCTACACAGTTTGTTAATACATAACTACACAGTGTAAAATCGTAAATACAGCATATGAAGACTTTCAAACTCGGCGGTGTACATCCCGCCGCTAACAAGCTTTCGGCAAAGGCTCCCATCACGGTAGCCGCGGTGCCGGACCTGGTGGCCATCCCGATGGCCCAGAATCTTGGCGCACCCTCGAAGGCCATCGTCGCCAAGGGCGACAAAGTCAAAGTCGGAACTCCCATCGGCGAGCCCGGCGGCTTCCTTTCAAGCTACGTTCACTCTTCGGTATCCGGCACTGTCGACAAGGTCGACTTTGTCGAGGACGCTACAGGCCGCAAGGTGCCTGCCGTGTTTATCAAAGTGGAGGGCGACGAGTGGGAAGAGTCTATCGACCGCACTGCCGACATTAAGCGCGACATCACGCTCTCGAAAGACGAAATCGTGGCTAAGGTCAAGGAAATGGGCATTGTCGGTATGGGCGGCGCCACATTCCCCACACAGGTCAAACTCACGCCTCCGCCTACGGCAAAGCCCGAGTGCATCGTCATCAACGCCGTCGAGTGCGAGCCTTACCTCACCTCTGACCACAGCCTGATGCTGGCTCACCCCGAGGAAATCTGCATCGGTGTGCAGATACTCGAGAAGGCCATGGGTGTGAAGAAAGCCTATATCGGCATCGAAGCCAACAAACCTGACGCCATCGCACTGATGACAAAGACGGCTCAGGCCTCGTTCCCCGAAATCGAAATCGTGCCGCTGCAGCTCAAGTACCCGCAGGGCGGCGAGAAGCAGCTCATCAACGCCGTGCTCGGCCGCGAGGTCGCTTCGGGTGCGCTGCCTATCACCACGGGCGCACTGGTGCAGAACGTAGGTACGGCCTATGCCGTCTACGAGGCTGTGCAGAAGAACAAGCCGCTCATCGAGCGCATCGTCACCGTGACGGGCAAGAGCCTGGCCAATCCTTCCAACTTCCTGGCCCGTATCGGCGTGCCTATCCGTCAGCTTATCGATGCTGCCGGCGGACTGCCCGAAGACACCGGTAAGGTCATCTCCGGCGGACCGATGATGGGTAAGGCCATGCCCGACACCAACAGCTATATGGTCAAGGGCTGCTCGGGCATTCTCATCATGAAGAACGCCGAGGCCCGCCGCAAGGAAGCCGGTCCGTGCATCCGCTGCGGCAAGTGCGTACGCGCTTGTCCGATGGGTCTGCAGCCGCTCTATCTGGCCATCTACTCGGAGCGCAATATGCTCGACGCTGCCGAGGACGAGCGCATCTACGACTGCATCGAGTGCGGCAGCTGTTCGTTCAGTTGCCCCGCCGGCCGTCCGCTGCTCGACTGGATTCGCCAGGGCAAGCCGAAGGTGATGGGCATCCTGAGAGCCCGTGCTGCCGAGGCCAAAGCCAAGGCCGAAGCTGCCAAGGCCAAAACCGAGGGCGCTGCCGCCAAGTGACCTGCATCGCCCCTTCGGCAGTGTAAACAGATAAAGTAACAACAACATACACATATATAAGATTATGCTCAACGTATCTTTGTCGCCTCATGTGCATAGTGGCGACAGTACACAAAAGTGCATGGCCCAGGTCTTGATAGCCCTCGTGCCTGCCTTGCTTTGGTCGTTCTACCAGTTCGGCATCGGAGCTTTGCTCGTGACCCTTTCTTCGGTAGCGTTCTGCGTGCTCTTCGAGTTCCTGATTACGCGGTTCATACTCAAGGCTCCCTCCTCTATCGGCGACCTTTCGGCCGTGGTGACGGGTGTCTTGCTCGGCTTCAACGTGCCGTCCAATATCCCCATCTGGATTGTAGCCATCGGTGCGCTGATTGCCATCGGTGTGGCCAAAATGTCGTTCGGCGGTCTGGGTTGCAACATCTTCAACCCCGCCCTGGCAGGCCGTATCTTCCTCCTTATCGCCTATCCCGTACAGATGACGACCTGGCCCGTTGAGGCAGGTTACGCCGATGTCGCTACGGGCGCTACGCCATTGGCCCTGATTGGCCAGTACATGGCCGGCAATACGGACGTCACCCTCCCGACCATCATGGAGTGCCTCGTAGGTACTACGGGCGGTTCGCTTGGCGAGGTTTCGGCTTTGGCCATCCTGATAGGCGGCATTTACCTCCTGGTGCGCAAGACTATCACCTGGCACATTCCCGTGTCTGTCCTGGTCAGCGCTTTCGTGTTCGGCTTCCTGTTCTTTGGCATGGATGTCGAGCTCGCAGTCACCGAGGTGCTCTGCGGCGGTCTGATGCTCGGCGCCTTCTTCATGGCCACCGACTACGTCACCAGTCCGATGAACGCCCGCGGCCAGCTGCTCTATGGTGTCTGCATCGGCTTCCTCACCATGGTTATCCGTCGTTATGGCGCCTATCCTGAGGGTGTGTCGTTCGCCATCTTCATCATGAACGCCTTCACGCCGCTCATCAACAAATATGTCAAACCCCGCCGCTTTGGCGTTGTTAAAAAGTAATCAGCTATGGCAAAACTAGATAATTCGTTGAAGAACATGGTCCTGTCGCTGACAGTGATCACGGTAATAGTTGGAGCTTTGCTGGGCTTTGTCTCCTACATCACCGAAGAGCCTATTGCCCAGGCTGCTGTACAGAAGCAGCAGAAGGCCATCTCGGCCGTTGTGCCCGTTGAGGGCGCTACCGTGGGCGAGCCAAGCACCGTGCAAACGGCCAACGGCATGGACGCTATCGTCTTCCCCGTTATGAAGGACGACGCTTTGTGCGGCACTGCCGTACAGGCCGTTTCCAAGAACGGCTTCGGTGGCAACATCACCGTTATGTTCGGCTTTGCCCCTGACGGCACTATTCTCGGCTACAACGTGCTCGACTGCGGAGGCGAGACTCCGGGTCTGGGCGCCAAGATGGTCGACTGGTTTGTCGGCACTTCCGCCAACGGCGAGCGCAGCACGGGTGTGGTAGGCAAGAACCCCGGTGTCGCCAACATGACCGTCAGCAAGGACGGCGGTGAGGTCGACGCCATCACGGCCGCTACCATCTCGAGCCGCGCCTTCTGCGACGCCATCGCACAGGCTTACGGCGTGCTCAACGGTGCCGCCGACGTGCAGACCGGAGCCACGACCCAGCAGGCCGATACGACCCAACAGTCCGACTCTACGGCTCAGCAGGCCGAATCCGTTGATACACTATAACGCTAACCATACAATCTCTGATAAGATATGTCTAAATTAGGTATTATACTCAATGGTCTCATCAAGGAGAACCCGACCTTCGTCCTTCTCCTGGGTATGTGTCCGACGCTGGGCACTACGTCTTCGGCCATCAATGGCATGAGCATGGGCCTGGCTACTATGGCTGTGCTCGTCTGCGCCAATTTCGCTATCTCGTGCCTCAAGGATGTCATCCCCGACAAGGTGCACATCCCTTGCTATATTGTAGTCATCGCCGGCTTTACAACCATCGTGCAGTTGCTCATCAAGGCTTATGCCCCTGCCATCGACGAGACCTTGGGCCTCTTCATTCCCCTTATCGTCGTCAACTGTATCGTGCTTGGTCGTGCCGAATCGTTTGCAGCCAAAAACGGTCCGCTCGACTCCGCCTGTGACGGTATCGGCATCGGACTGGGCTTCACCTGCGCACTCACCCTGCTGGGTCTTTGCCGCGAATTGCTCGGCGGCGGCACGGTGTTCGGTTGCACGGTCTATCCCGCCCAGTTTGGCGCTTTGACCTTCGTGCTCGCTCCGGGTGCCTTCATTACGCTGGCTTACCTCTCGGCTTTGTTCAAGAAGTACATCAAGAAGTGAAACATACGTTCGACCCCTTAACTGAAGAAACAATATGGAATACATCATTTTGATTATCACAGCGGTATTCGTCAATAATATCGTGCTGGCTCAGTTCTTGGGCATGTGCCCGTTCCTGGGTGTCTCCAAGAAGGTCGAGACGGCAGCTTCTATGGGTATGGCCGTGCTTTTCGTCATGCTCATATCGACGCTGGTTACCTACCCCATCTACTACGGTATCCTCGTCCCGTTCAAGCTGCAGTTTATGCAGACCGTTGTCTACATTCTGGTCATTGCCGCCCTTGTGCAGATGGTCGAGATTATCCTCAAGAAGTCCATGCCTGCCCTCTATGCAGCCCTGGGTGTCTTCCTCCCGCTTATCACGACCAACTGTACCATTCTCGGTGTGGCCATCAACGTCATCAACTTCGAGTACGACCTCGGACACTCTGCCGTCTACGCCATTGCCACCGCACTGGGCTTCACCCTGTCGCTGGTGCTCTTTGCCGGTATCCGCGAGCAGACTGCCATCACCAAGACTCCTAAGGGTATGGAGGGTACGCCTATCGCTCTGCTCACCGCCGGCCTGTTGGCCATGGCCTTCATGGGCTTCTCTGGTGTGGACAAGGGTCTCAGCGCTGCTCTTGGCCTTTGATGCCTTAGAGTCCGTTCCTCTTTGACGGCCTCACCGAGGCAATGCAAAAGAACCCGTTTGGGCCTTGTCACTGAACCAGGCCTTTGACTGAAAGCCCTTTGACTGATTCAAGTGACTTGCGTCTTGACGCTTAGTCTATATATAATATATGAGGCTGTGACAGTCCGTTTCTCTTTGACGACTGCTGCAGCCTCATTAAGTTTTCGCTCGAGTTTTGAAAGGGCCACCGCCAAGTTTCTGCTTGAGTTTTTAAGTTTTTGCTTGAGTTTTGATCGAGGCTTCTTGCAAAGTTTTTAATTTAGGTTCTCATAAAACTTTGCCCAAGCTTTGACTGAACTTTGACCGAGTTTTGACTAAGTTTTGACCAAGCTTTGACCAAGCTTTGACTGAACTTTGACAGAGTTTTCTAAAAAAAATATTGACCGAATTATTACTTAAACACTATAATATTTTACTTATGACCAGATTGCGAACCTCGTTCCAGACAAGCCTTTCGCTGGTTGTCGTCCTTCTTCTGAGTGCTTTTACTGCTGCCGGTGCCCGCGACCGGATGTCGGCCTACTTGTTTGCCTATTTTACGGGCAACGCCCCCGAACAAGAGCAAGTGCATTTGGCTTATAGTTACGATGGCTTTGACTACACACCGCTCAACGGCGGAAAGCCTATCGTCGGTTCGGATAGCATTGCCATAATGAAGGGTGTGCGCGACCCGCACATCCTGCGTGGCGAGGACGGCTATTTCTATATGGTGGTCACTGACATGCGCTGTAGCCTGGGCTGGTCCAGCAACCGCGGTATCGTGCTCATGCGCTCCAAGGATATGGTCCGCTGGTCGCACCACACCGTCCACTTCCCAGAGCGGTACAAGGGTACGAACTTCGAACACGTCACCCGTGTGTGGGCTCCACAGACCATCTGGGACGCCAAGGCGCAGCGTTACCTCGTCTACTTCTCCCTGCTCACCAACGATGGTTCGATTCCTTACGACCGTGTCTACTATGCTTATGCCAATGCCGACTTCTCCGACCTGGAGACTATGCCTGAGGTCTTCTTCGACTACGGACAGGCCGCCATCGACACGGACATTGCCCTCGATGACAACGGCACTTACCACATTTTCTTCAAGACCGAGGGCGCACACGTCAAGGGCCTTAAGCAATATGTGGCTCGCGACCTCAGCGACTGGCACACGTGGCGCATTGTCGACGGCTATTGCCAGGATACCAACAAGTCCGTGGAAGGAGCTGGCGTGTTCCGCTTGCTCGACGGAAACTGGTGCCTTATGTACGACTGCTACACGAGCGGCCACTATCAGTTCTGCACCAGCCAGGACCTGCTTTTCTTCCATGCCGTGCGCGACACCCAGACGCGCGGAGCCTTTACGCCCCGCCACGGTACCGTCATCCAGATTACAAAGAAGGAACTCAAGCGTCTGCAGCGCGCTTTCCCCAATCCGTAATATGGGGTTTGGGTTTAGATTCCCGTTTGCCAAGTGCAGGAAGCCAAGCGCCTGCAGCGCGCTTTTCCCAATTCGCAATATGGGGTTTGTTTAGATTCCCGTTTGCCAAGTGCAGGAAGTCAGTGCGCCTGCAGCGCGCTTTTCAAACGCGCTTTTCAAATCTATAGGTAAGTTTATACATATACAAATAAGATGGGCCAGCAGTGCTGGCCCATCCTATTCTTAACCATTGTGTATGGAACCACCAAGAACAACGAATAAGTCTTGGCGTATGTTTTCTGATACTTTGACCTAAGGTAAACCCAAATGTATTTCTTTAAGGTATTGTGTTATGGTTTATGGTTATATCTTAAGGTGACGCAAAGTTAGACCTTTTTTGCTTCTTCTCCAAATTTTTTAAGATAAACCTCACAGTGCAATAGATTGCAGTTTTCGATATTTAATTTTTGTTAACATTTTACATCTTCTCCATTCGCTGCTAATGCCTTGCGACAGCAGATATTGTGGGCCCATTTTGAAGTTCGATGGTTCTATTTTGAGAGGCTGTGTTGATTCGATAATGGAAACAAGGCCCTTGTTTTCAAAGGCAAGAGCCTTTGTCCAATGACAACGTCTTCCGTTTGGTCGTAAAACGCTCACTTGCGGAGACAAAGACCGGCGATTCCATCATAAATGTGTGCCATTATGCTCAATATTCCCTCATAAAAATGTATGATTGCGCCAATATTCCTTCATAAAAGAGCGCTTTTTCTTGGTTATTCCCTCATAAAAGTGTAATAGAAATGGAATGTTACATATATAACAGTCTGAAAGAGTGGTAGTTATCTGTTAATCGCAAGCCATTGATTCTATATGGGGCACGTCAGGTGGGCAAAACCTACATAGTAAAAGAGTTCGGATGGTAACATCCATTCCGGCCCAGTTGGCGCGCGAGAACAAGAAATTCGTGTATGGGGCAATCAAGAAAGGCGCAAGGGCCAAGGACTTTGAGATTGCCATCCAGTGGCTTATTGATGCGGGACTGGTGCACAAGGTAGAGCGGACGCGTGACGCTGAGATTCCGCTTAAGTTCTATGCCGATATGAATGCCTTCAAACTTTATCTGCTGGATGTTGGATTGCTTGGAGCCCTTGCCCAAGCGCCAGCGGAGCAAATCCTGATTGGCGACAGCGTGTTCAGCGAGTACAAAGGAGCCTTTACCGAAAACTTTGTGCTGCAGGAACTGAAGTCTTTGCCCGACATTCCCGTCTACTACTATAGCAAGGATAACTCTACCCTTGAAGTCGACTTTCTCATGCAAGTCAGTAGCCGTGTCCTGCCTATGGAGGTCAAAGCGAAGGTTAACGTCAAGTCAAAATCACTCGCCACGTTTTTTACTCGCGACTTCGCCTCCTGCCACCTGAAGGGTGTCCGTGTGTCTATGTTAGGCTTCCAGGACCAAGGGTGGATAGAGAACGTCCCACTCTATGCCGTGCGGGAGTGGGTAAAAGAGGAACGTGAAAGAGAGGGTGGATGATTCGATAGATAGTTAGTTTGTACCGGTCGCAATTGCGACCGGTATTTTGTTGCCAAGAGACGGGAGTCAGTTGGCATTGAGTCGGATGACGCGTATACCAGAGCAGTAGCTGATGGCCTGCACGTAGTCAGCGAGAGGGTAGCGGGTGATGGTGACACGTCGGTCAGCGCTCGAGGCATGGAGCAGTTGCGGTTCGCTGTGTGACGGGTCAGGCCACCAGACAAAGCCGCAGTGGAAGATGTCGAGGCCCTGCTTGTTGCAGACAAAGGCGATGATGTCGCCCTCACGTAGCGAGGAGTAGACCTTGTGAATCTGATTACGCGGCACGTACCAGGTGGTTTGCTCGGAGAGCTGCTTCTCGACTTGACGGATGGCGCGTAGCATCGAGTCGCTGGCGGCCAGCTGCGGATATTCGGTGCGGTGTGTGCTCATGTAGTCGATGGTGCGCTTCTGCCGTTTGGCTCCGGGTATGGTGCGTGTGACGTCGGCGAGGAGACCTTGCGCTTCGTTGTCCGAGATCCACTCGCTGAAATAGTGCTTGCGTGTGGCGTAGTTGCCTCTGACACCATGGCGGTAGCGGAGAGCCTGCACGAAGCGGCGAAGGATGGAATCGTTGGGGTTGGTGGGCTCGTATACGCGTCCGAGCATGGCGGCGCTCATATACTCCACAAAGGTGGTGCAGTCCACGCCGTTGAGCTTCATGACAAGAGGTTCGACGGCGTCCTCGATATTGGCGGGCAGTTGCTTAGGCTCGAGGGTGTTGGCCACGTAGGGTGTGCCCTGTTCCAGTCGTTCGTCGCAGAAGAGCAGCGACAGGTTCTGGATGTCAGCGGGCTTGTAGTTGGGACTCCACCGCACACCGGCGGCGTTGAGCACGCGTGAGGCCGACATTTGGTTGCTTTCGACGGGAGTGAGGTGCCGCATCCAGGGCACGCGCTTGTCGAGGGCAGCTCCGGGACCTTTGCACTTGTGCTCGTAGTAGCGGGCCGTCTTCTCGCGGGCGGGGTCGCCCCAGTTGTGCCAACCCTTGGGGTTGATGACGGCGGGCAGTTCGCACTCGCGGAAGATGACCGAGGCGTAGTTGCGCCACGGGCGGCCGAGCCACTCGTTGGTTACGTTAGGGTCGGCGGTCACCTTGCAGCGGTAGAAGACATAGCCGAAGGGGTGGTGGCCCGGTGTCGAGGCAGCCGTAAGGTAGCCGTTGCTGATGGCGTGCAGTTCGCAGCCCTCAAACCAACATGTGGCAGGGCCGAAGATAAAGTCGACTGTGCCCTCGATGTAGCAGTTGTAGTAAATCTGACGACTGTCGTCGTTGCCCGTAAACACTGTGTCCTGGAAGCCCAGCAGGCGGCAGTTGCGGAACACCACGCGGTCGCCCTCTACATGGACGGCAACGGCCTGGCCCACACCGGCGTTGTTTTTGCGGTCAGAGAGCCAGTGTTTGTTCCAGTAGGTCATGGCGTCGTTGCTGACGGTCATGTTCTCGCACTCGAATCCAAGTCCGTCTACTCTCAGTGTGTAGGTTTGGAACGTGCCTATCTTGCGGCCGTACTTGGAGGTCGCTGCCGACTGCGCATTGCGTTCGTCCGAGATATTGAAGGTCGGCCAACCGCTCTTGGTGCGCATGCCGGCGTGGTCGTGCCACACAATGATGGTCGAGTCGCGGTCTTCGCCGATGAGCGAGATATTGGTCTTGTAGCTCGGGATGATGACTTTCTCCTCGTAGATGCCTTTCTTGACGAGGATGCGTTGCCGTCCCTCAGGCTTGTAGTCGCGGATGGCGTTGACGGCATCCTGGATGTTGTCGTAGTCGCCGCTTCCGTCTTTGGCCACCACGAGGTCATAGTTTTGTCCAAAAGCCCAACAGGCTGATAGGGCCAGTGTCAATGACAAGATGAGTTTTTTCATATATATAAAATTTAGAACTTAGTACTTAGTGAGAATCAAGTAATCGGATAATATTCGGATTGAACGGATGCTGACAAAACCAATCAGAGCACGATAACGGGCCCCTGTGTGCTCTCGCCGATGGAGCCGCTTAGGGTGACCTCTGTGCAGGTGTTGACCCACTCGGGCTGGTAGGCGTGCTCCACGCGGATGTAGTTTTCGGTAAATCCGTGCATAACTGTCTTGCCAGCTTCGGGTTGTTCCCAAAGTACCCGCCGGCATGTGCCTGCTTGGCTGAGGTAGAAGTCGCGGAGCTTGCGTTCGGACAAAGCCACCAGCCGCGAGGTGCGTGCGTGGCGCTCGGAGACCGGGACGACAGGGCGGATGTCGAGGGCCTTGGTGCCGCTGCGCTCGCTATAAGTAAAGGGGTGAAGCTGGCTGATGGGCAGGCTGTCGATGAAGTCGTAGCCTTGGTCAAAGAGCTGGGCTGTTTCGCCACGCATGCCCGCCATCACGTCGACGCCGATGAAGGCATCGGGGAGGAGCGTCTTGACGAGTTCTATTTTCTGTCGGAACAGCGTCGTGTTGTAGCGGCGGCGCATCAGCTTGAGAACCTCGTCGCTGCCTGCTTGCAGCGGGATGTGGAAGTGTGGGGCAAAGTGCCGGCTCTCCCTGGCCAGCCACCGGAGCAGCTCGTCGGTCAGGAGGTTAGGCTCGATGCTGCCGATTCGGTAACGCTCGATGCCCTCGATCTCGTCAAGGGCTCGGCAGAGATCGTAGAACGTCTCGCCCGTGCTGCGCCCGAAGTCGCCGATGTTGACGCCTGTCAGCACGATTTCCTTGCCGCCCTGGCGAACCACCTCGCAGGCCTGTTCGACGAGTTCGCTGATGCGCGGATTGCGGCTGCGCCCGCGTGCCATAGGGATGGTGCAGTACGTGCAGAAGTAGTCGCAGCCGTCCTGAACCTTGAGAAAATGCCGTGTGCGGTCGTCGGCGGAGCAGCTGGCGTGGAAAGTGTGGATTTCCTGAAAGCGCGTGCTCACCACCTGCGGCTCGGCCTTCTTGGAGAGGTCTCCGAGCCAGGCCGTGAGGTTTTCGCCCTTGTACTCGTTGCCCACGATGAGGTCAATGCCCTCGACCGACGAGGCCAGTTCGCCGGCGCCGATTTGCGCATAACAGCCTGTGACGACCACGAAGGCCATCGGGTGCTCCTTGATGAGTTTGCGTATCTGCTGTCTGCACTTGGCTGTCGCCTGCTCCGTGACAGCGCACGTGTTGATGACGAGCAGGTCGGCGCTGGCGTGGCCTTGTCCCTCTCTGGCAGCCTCGTGGTCCGTCGGCCTAATGCGCTTGAAGCCCATCTGTTCTAGGCGGAAAGCCAACGTCGAACTTTCGGCGAAGTTGAGCCGGCAACCCAATGTGCAGTATGCAACCGTCTTGTCTTGGTACATTCTATATCTCTGTTTCGAAGCCCACTAAGAGGCGAAAACAAACGTCTGCAGATGCCTCGCAACACCTGATTATATGTTATATATAACGCACAAAGGTAATGATAATTGTGAAAAAAAGCCCTTCCGTGGGTTAAAAAACGTTGCTGTTGGGTTCAATTAGACAATTATTTCGTAGATTTGCAGTAGATATATATCAGATTTCTATGCGAACAAAACAGAACGAACCGGACTACAGCCTACTGCTGAAACATGCCATCGACTGGGCTATGGAGGCCGGTAAACTGCAGCGCGACAGATTCCGTAGCGGACATCTGCAGATAGAGACCAAGAGCAGTCTGCACGACGTCGTGACTGAGGTGGACAAAGCTTGCGAAGCTTTGATCATAGAGCGCATCACCGATGCCTATCCTACGCACAGCATTCTGGGCGAAGAGACGGGAGCCCACCAGAAGGAAAGCGACTGGGAGTGGGTGGTCGACCCGCTGGACGGCACAAACAACTACAGCCAGGGATTGCCCATCTTTTGTGTGAGCATCGGCGTGCGCTATAAGCAGCAGACCGTGGCCGGCGCAGTTTATGTGCCCATCCTCGACGAACTCTTCAGTGCCGTAGTGGGTCGGGGGGCTAGTTGGAATGGACGTTCCATACACGTTTCGCGCAAGACGGACCTCAACCAGTGCGTGCTCGCTACCGGCTTCCCTTACGACAAGGGAACCAATCCCATCAACAATCTCGACAACCTGAACGCCATCCTGCCGGGCATCAGAGGCATAAGGCGTATGGGTTCCGCTGCCTACGACCTGTGCTGCGTGGCTTGCGGACTGCTCGACGGCTACTGGGAACTTGATCTCAAGCTCTGGGACGTGTGCGCCGGCGCACTCATCGTGACCGAGGCAGGCGGCGAAGTCCGTTCGTTCCGCAACGACCGCCATGAGTCTATTGTGGCTGGTAATAGGAACGTGGTCGAGCAGATATACGGCAAACTCAACCGCAACGTCTGACACCTTGCTGGCGTATGCCCCGACGGGTTGCTTTCGCCCGTTGGTGTTTGCACAATCGGGTGTTTCACCCTTTCTTCATTTTGCTCATTTTACACATTTACACTTCGAGCTCATTTATACTTCTATCACTTTTTTATACTTCGTATTTCGCATTTCGTCTTTATGAACGATTCTATGAGTTTTCGGAAGAAGGCTTTTATGAAGCGCATCTTCTCCGCTTGTCTTGTGGCTGCAATGTTTTTGCCTGCAACACTTTTGTCGGCTACTGCCACCAAAGACTATTCGACATACTACAAGGATACGCCCGTCCGTCTGAAGCAGGTCAAGGCACCCACAATCCCAGACAAAACCGTGAGACTGACCGATTTTGGGGCCAAAGGCGACGGAGTCACCCTTTGCACAGAAGCTTTCCGGCTCGGCATCGAACATCTGAGCCAAGCTGGCGGCGGACATCTCGTCGTGCCTGCCGGTGTGTGGCTCACGGGCCCCATTGTGCTGGCCAGCAACATAGACCTGCATCTCGAGGACAACGCCCTGGTCATCTTCTCGCCCGACAAGTCGCTTTTCGAGGCTTCGGTCAATAACGGACGCTATCTGCCTCTCATCAGCGGCGACAAACTTCATGATGTCAGCATCACCGGTAGCGGCACGATGGATGGCAACGGCAAGTATTGGCGACCCGTGAAGCGCTTCAAGCAGAGCAGCGTCGAGTGGGAACGCTACAATGACCTTGGCGGTACTGTTACGGCCAAAGGCGACCTCTGGCTGCCATACGGCCTAAAGAACGTGGACAACCAGACGGAGAAGGCCGAAAAGGAAGAGGCCATACGCAATGACTTGGTCCGACTGAGTCACTGCCGCAACCTCCTCTTTGAGGGTGTGACCTTCCAAAACGCCCCGCGCTTCCACATTCATCCCATCGGCTGCGAAAACGTCATACTCGACCACATCATTGTGCGGTGTGACTGGAACGTGCAGAACGGTGACGCCATCGACCTGGCCAACGTCAAGACCGGACTGGTGCTCGACTGCTTGATTGCTGCAGGCGACGACGGCATCTGCTTCAAGGGCGGCACCGGGGCCAGCGGCAAGAAGCAAGGCCCGTGTCAGGACATCTTGGTGCAAGGGAGCACGGTGTTCCATGCCCATGGCGGTTTCGTGCTGGGTAGCGACATCTCGGGCGGAATGAAGCGCATCGTCTTCCGTGACTGCACGCTGACTGGCACCGACGTGGGTCTTCGCTTCAAGAGCGGCATCGGACGCGGCGGCAAGACCGACAATATTTACTGCTACAATATTGTCATGAACGACATCAAGGACGAAGCTGTCTTCTTCGACTGCACCTATCAGGACAAATCGGTGGCCAGCCGGCTTAAGCAAAGCACCGATGACCAAAAGAATCAGGCCGGAGGACAGAAGCAGACTGCTGGGCAGGAGCGAGCCGACGCCACCACCGGAGCCAGTGCGCACGAGGAGGAAGTCTATGCACCGGAGTTTGCCGACATACATATTTACAATGTGGTCTGCCGCGAGAGTAAGACCGGTATCCGCAGCGTCGGACTGGAAGGCCGCTCCTGCGTGTACGACATCGACATCCACGACTGTACTTTCTTCTACACTGATGCAGCCACTGACATCGATGCCTATAGTGAAATCAAAACTTCAGATGTCAACTATGCAACTTATTAAGGATCGGGAATTTGGCGGCGAACGCCCCCTATACACGGCTCACGACCTTCGCCTTGAACACGTCACTATCCATGTGGGCGAGTCGAGCATCAAGGAGAGCGGCAATATCGAGGCCGAGGACTGTACTTTTGAGGGAAAATACGTCTTTTGGGAGTGCCGCCATTTTAAGGTACACAACTGCTACTTTGCCGAGAGCGCACGAAGCAGCCTTTGGTATTCGAGCGACTGCCGTATGACGCACTGCCGGGTAGACGCACCCAAGATGTTCCGCCGCATGGACGGCATTTATGTCGAGGATACGGACTTCCCAAATGGGGAGCAGTTCCTGTGGGACTGCAGCCATGTGGAGATGAAGAATGTCAGCATCGCCAACTGCGACTACGTCTTTATGCACACCACCGACATCCGGCTCGAACACTACCGCCAGGACGGCAACTATGGCTTTCAATATGCCAAAAATGTGGAAATTCACAATGCCGTCATCAACTCGAAGGACGCCTTCTGGGAGTCGGAGAATGTGACCATCTACGACTCCGAACTCAACGGGGAATATCTGGCCTGGTACGGCAAGAACATCCGACTGGTGCGTTGTCATCTCACGGGGGAGCAACTGCTCTGCTATGTGGATGGCCTTGTGCTCGAGGACTGTACCTTCGGTCCCGATGCCAACCTCAACTTCGAGTACTGCACCGATGTGCGGGCTACCATCAAGGGCAACATCACTAGCATTAAAAATCCGACCAGCGGCTCTATCGTAGTGGAGGGCAAAATTGGCGAACTCATCATCGATAAAAACCAAAAACAACCGGCATCATGTACAATTTCGACCAAGTGACCGAGCGTCGTGGCACCCGCTGCGTGAAGTGGGACGAGACGGCTTCCGGTGTCCTGCCTCTTTGGGTGGGCGACATGGACTTTCCCACGGCACCGGCCGTACACGAAGCAATCGTGCGCCGTGCCACTCACGGTTGTTACGGCTATACGGCCGTGCCTGAAGAATACTACCAGGCCATACGCGACTGGTTTGCGGTGCGTCACCAGTGGAACATCGGCCGCGACGAAATCCTCTATACTATCGGCGTCATACCGGCCATTGCCGCCAGCTTGAAGGCCCTCTGCCAGACGGGCGACAACGTTGTGGTGCTTACGCCCATCTACAACTGCTTCTTTAACCTCATCCGCAATGCCGGATGCCAGGCTGTCGAAGTGCCGCTCTCTGTGACGGAAACGGAGCGCGAGGGAATAATCAGATACGAAATCAACTGGACCGCTTTGACTGAAGCTCTCGCCCTCGAAAAGACGACGGTCCTGCTTTTCTGCAATCCCCACAACCCCGCCGGACGCGTGTGGAACAAGGAGCAGTTGCACCGTGTGGCCGCCTTGTGCCATGAGCACCATGTGGCTGTGGTCTGCGATGAAATACACAACGAACTGACGGAGCCGGACCTCCTCTATACACCATTTGCTCCTGTGGCCGAAACTCTGAACCGAGAGCTTTGCAAGATTGGCAGGACGAATAATGCAGAAACCCAGCATAGGGAATTCTGCAAGGCTGGCGGGACGGAAAATGCAGAACCACTTGGCTGTAGTGTTGAACCTCTCAAGTATATTGTTTGTACATCGCCATCCAAGGCCTTCAATATCGCCGGACTGCAGAACGCCAATTTGATGATAGCCGACGCTGAATTGCGCCGACGCGTGGACCGCGCCATCAACCTCAACGAGGTGTGTGACGTCAATCCGTTTGGTGTCGAGGCCGTCATTGCTGCCTACAACGAGGGCAGCGAGTGGCTTGATGCTTTGCGCTCGTATATTTACGGCAACTATGCCTTCGCCCGCGATTTGCTTTTGGACAAACTGCCCGAACTGCGCATCGCCGAGATGCAGGGCACGTACTTCATGTGGGTGGACTGCCGCAGGCTCAAAGTGATGCAGGGTAAGAACGTGGCCTGGCTGTGCGACAAGTTGACCGAAGAGGCCAAAGTGCGGTTGTGCGCAGGTCAAATCTACGGCAAGGCCGGAGAAGGTTTTGTACGCATCAACCTGGCTTGTCCGCGGTCTGTTTTGTCCGAAGCCCTTTCCCGCTTCATCCGCTTCGTCAACGCTTAAAGAAATCCGTCAACGTCGAAGGGAATCCTGCCTTAGGAAGCCATGCTTAAGCATCCCCGCCTAAGGAAACCCGCCAACGCATAACTGTTATTGTCAAAGCCTTTAGACCACACAGAACTGCCATGTCGAGCAAAGACCAGCTGCTGCAGAAGATACGGGATGGCCAAATCCTGACCCGGGGCGAACAGCTTCGTCTGACGGCTTGTCTCAGCATTCCGGCTATGCTCTCGCAGCTTGTCACCATCATGATGGAGTATATTGACGCCTCGATGGTCGGACAGCTGGGGGCTCAGGCCTCCGCCTCCATCGGACTGGTCAGCACTACATCGTGGCTCTTCGGCGGACTGTGTCACTCGGTGGCCGTGGGTTTCTATGTGCAGGTTGCCCATCAGATTGGGGCCAATCGCTTTGTCGAGGCCAGACACATCCTGCGGCAATCCCTTATTTGTGCACTCGTCTTTGCTGTCTTCCTTGCCGGCATCGGTGTCGGCATTGCGCCCTTTTTGCCCGGGTGGCTCGGCGGGGCGGACGACATTTGCGAGGACGCGTCCATCTACTTTGGCATCTTTGCCTCCATACTTCCCTTAATGATGCTGATGGCGCTGTCGACAGGCATGTTGCGCTGCTCCGGCAATATCAAGGTGCCGAGTGTCGTCAATGTCGTGGCCTGCCTCTTGGACGTGGTGTTCAACTACATCTTTATCTTCCGGCTCGGGATGGGTGTGAAAGGCGCCGCCATCGGTACGGCGCTGGCCTACGGCATTTGCGCACTGTATGCGACCTACTATTTACTCACGCGCAGCAAAATTCTCAAATTGACGCAAGACTCTGGTACGTACCGTCCGCAGGCACGTACTGTGCGCAAGTGGTGGCACATTGCCTGGCCGATGGGCATGGAACACTTTATCATGTGTGGGGCGCAGATTACTTCGACCATTATCATTGCCCCTTTGGGCACAATCGCCATTGCGGCCAACGCTTTCGGCATCATAGTGGAGAGTCTGTGCTACATGCCGGGACACGGCGTGGCGGACGCTGCAACGACGCTGGTAGGACAGAGTCTGGGGGCGGGGCGAACGCGGCTAGCCCGGAGCTTCGCCCACATCACGGTGGGCACAGGCATTGTCGTCATGTCGCTGATGGGCGTGCTGATGTTTGCCTTTGCTCCACTCGTCATGTCGTTTATGACGCCCGATACTATGGTGCAGACGCTCACGGCACAGGTGCTACGCATCGAGGCTTTTGCCGAACCGATGTATGCGGCGTCGATAGTCTGCTATGGCGTCTTTGTCGGCGCTGGCGACACGCTCGTTCCCTGTGGCATGAACTTGGCCTCTATTTGGGCGGTGCGCATCTCGTTGGCGCTTCTCTTCACACACGTGCTGGGCTACGGATTGGTCGGCTACTGGATGGCTATGGCCCTCGAACTCTGCTTCCGTGGCGTTATCTTCCTTTGTCGTCTGCGCGGTTCTGCGTGGCAACAGAAGTTAAATCTAAAGGGATAAACATCTCAAAGCCCCACCTTTGTATAAACTTCTTAAGACCAAACTCAGGATACATTTTTAGGATAGACATCTCAAAGCCCAACTTGGTATAAACTTCTTAAATTCATATCTCAGGATAAATTTTGACAAATGTATATTTAATCCTCCAAATTTTTTCTAAATTCTTTCGAACATAAATAATATCACGATAATGACAGAAAAAGAAAAGATGCTTCGGCACCTGATGTATGATGCCAACCACGACCAGACACTGCTCGACGAGCGGGTCAAGGTCAAAGACCTCTGTTACGAGTACAATCTGCTACGGCCCTCTGCCGAGCAGGAGCAGCAGGCGCTTATGCGCCGTATCGTGGGCAAAACCAAAGGGCAGTTTTGCATCATTGCGCCCTTCTGGTGCGACTATGGCTACAATATCGAGATAGGCGAGAACTTCTTCGCCAACCACAACCTGGTAATACTCGACGGTGCGAAGGTAACCTTCGGCGACAACGTCTTTGTGGCCCCTAACTGCGGCTTCTACACGGCCGGTCATCCCATCGACACCGAGCGGAGGAATGCGGGCTTCGAATATGCCTATCCCATCAAGGTCGGCGATAACGTGTGGATTGGCGCCGGTGTGCACGTCATGCCTGGCGTTACTATCGGCAGCAATGTGGTGATTGGCGGAGGCAGTGTCGTGGTCAAAGATATCCCAAACAACTCGGTGGCTGTGGGCAATCCCTGCCGCGTGATTCGCGCCATTACGGAGGAGGACCGGCGCAAGTGCTGGGACAGAGAGTAACCATCACAAAGCGGAATCCGGAACAAGCCGGGTCACATCATTGCCCTGCCTGTTCCGGATTTTGGAAAAGCTGNNNTTCAGTTTGAAGAAAGTTGCGTTTCAGTTTGAAGAAAGCTGCGCTTCAGTTTGAAGAAAGTTGCGTTTCAGTTTGAAGAAAGCTGCGCTTTACTTCAGATAGTAGTCGATTGTGGTGACGACGCGGACTTTGCGCTTGTAGAGCAGAACGTCGTCGGCCGCCACCTCAAATTGCCCCTGACGTGCTGTGCGGATGCTGCCGAGCGAGCAGTTGGCATCTTTGGCAAACTTGTCGGCCACCGTACGGGCATTACGGGTAGCTTCCTCCACCATCTCGGGCTTTAAGTCGTTTAGACCCGTGTACTCATAGTTGATATAGAGGCTTTTGGCGCCCAGTTTGAGCAAATCCAGCTGGTTGGCGTAGATGTTGAGGATGTTGTCGACATTCATCGAGACGATGATGAGATTGCTGGTGAGCACGTAGCGGTCCATGTATCCCATCTTCTTGTCCCACTCGTACCAAGTGGAACGGTCTTCGGTGCTTGGTGCCTCTCTGACGATTTCGTCGTCGGTCACGCCGTTCTTCTTGAGGTAGTCGATGATGGCCTGTACCTTAGGTTCCAGGAGCGGATAGAGTTGCTCGAGGTTGTTGCCTGACACGTTGACACTGAGAGTCCACTTGGCCTTGTCGGCCATTACTTCCCGTTCTGCGAGTCCTTTGACGGTCACATAACGATCGCGGTTAGCGATGTTGTCGATGCCGCAATAGATGAAATAGCCGCACAATGCCATGCCGATGGCAAGAATGAGAGCACAAACTTGATTTTTCATAATGCCGTTGTTTTGAATTTTGGATAAGTCCTGCATTTCGGAATCTTGGGTAAGCTCCAAAAGATTCGGATAGGTTCTGAAAGAATCGAACTAAAGTTCCTATGGCGGCAAAGTTAAGGCTTTTTCGGACAACTTGTGCGGATCGGGAGGTTTTATGAAATGTTTTATGGAAATTTAACGGATTGTCAAATCATGAAGAAGAAAATTGCCGTCATCGGTGCCGGTGCTGCCGGTTGCTTTTGTTCCATACAACTCAAACGGCTCATGCCGGCGTGCGAGGTCGATGTCTATGAAGGCGGGGCGAGAGCCTTGGCCAAGGTGGCTGTCACGGGTGGTGGCCGTTGTAATCTGACCAATACGTTTCGCGATGTCAGAAGTCTGAAAGATGTCTATCCCCGTGGCGAGCAGGTCATGAAACGCGCTTTTTACACGTTCGATAACCGCCGGCTGATGCAGTGGTTTGAGGATGAAGGCGTGCAGCTGACCGTGCAAGACGACCAATGCGTCTTTCCGCAGAGTCAGGATGCAATGCAGATAGTGCGCACATTGCTGCGGGGGATGGACGAGGCCGGTGTGAGGCTGCATCTTCGGCACAAAGTGTCGTCGGTCAGCGAAAGGGTCTGCGATGGCCACAAAGTGTCGTTAGTCAGTGAGGGTGTTAGCGATGGCTATACCATTGCCTTTGCCGATGTAAGCTTGCCGTCTGTGCAGGCCGATGTGGTCATCGTCACCACTGGGGGCAGTCCGCGGCAATCGGGACTGGATTTCTTGCAGCCCTTGAAGCTCGAGACTGCCAGTCCAGTGCCTTCGCTCTTTTCGTTTTGCATCCCCAGCACATCCGACCTCATGGGCGTCACGGTCGACGAGGTGTCGGTCGCCTTGGCCGGAACGAAATTCCGTTGCTCCGGCACTCTGCTGATTACGCATTGGGGTATGAGCGGACCAGCTATACTCAAGTTGTCAAGTCTGGCCGCCAGGCATCTGGCCGAGCGGAACTACCAGGCACAACTTGTCATCAACTGGCTGGGTGGAAGACCCGAAGACGACGTGCGGGACGAAATCAAGGCGATGCAACTCGCGCAAGGGACTAGACAAGTGGGCAATACGCACTTGCAGCAACTGCCCGCCCGATTGTGGCAGGTATTGCTGCAAAGAGCCGGCATTTCGGTCAGTATGCGTTGGCGTGAAGTGGGACAGAAGCAACTCAACCGCTTTGCCGCCGTGCTGTGTGCCGATGTCTGGCCAGTGCAGGGCCAAAGCCGCCATAAGGAGGAGTTTGTGACTTGCGGAGGCATCGCTTTGACAAACGTCAATCTCTCTACGCTTGAGGCGAAGGCGCACCCCGGACTCTACTTCGCGGGCGAGGTGCTCGATGTCGACGCCGTGACGGGCGGTTTCAACCTCCAGGCTGCCTGGAGCATGGCCTACGTTGTGGCGAAAGCGGTCGAACAGTAAGTGTTTTGTCTTTTATGTTATCAAGACACCTGGTTCTAGCCACTAAGACTACTTGATGACATGCGTGCCGAGGCAGGCAGAGTATTCCATATTGCCTGTGGTTTCAGCGTTCTCGGTCTTGGCAGAGAGATTGTCCACCATATTGACGATGATGGCTTCCTGGCTACAGGGCACGACCGGCGAACCAAACTCCTTCTCTCCGTGGTGGGCCAACACACAGTGGATGATGCGCTTGATTTCCTCGCGGTTTTCGGGCTTGATGCTCCGTGTGTCACCCGGCGTTTCGGCAAATTTCTCCTCCAGTACATTCTGCAGCGTGTGAGCTGAGATGAAGATGTGGCCCAGCAGGTACATGTCTTCCTGCGGTTCACCATCCCGGTTGTACTCACAGAGTTTGCCGTAGTCGTGGAACAGGCAAGCCAAAATGCAGCGCTCAATGTGGATAGAGTCCGGATAGGGCAGCACGGGATAGAGGCCCTCCAGCATGTGGAGCATCTGCCAGGTGTGGTTGAGCAGTCCGCCGGGGAAGGCGTGGTGCATAGCGGTGGCAGCCGGATATTTCGAGTAGGGTTCGTAGAGCTTCTCGCCGAACTCGCGGATGATGGCTATGAGGCGCGGGTGTTTGGAGAAGGCGATGAGGTTCTCCAGCGTCTTGTCCCATGTCTCGCGTTTGATGGGACGCGGGATGAGGTCGTAGAGCGGATGTCCCTCCTGGCACATCGGTCCGGTCACCATGTCCCGGGCGCTGGCCGATTTTTTGCCGTCGCGGTCTGTGATGCTATGGAAGCGGACCAGCTGTCCGATTTGCGGACCGGTGGTGGGGTCAACGTCCCAGACGGCCACGCTTATGTTTTCGTCGGCATTGACGAGTTTGAGGATGCAATAAGGCGAACTGTTTTTGGCAATGCCGTTGGTGCGGCCTATGGTCAAATATTCTATTAGCATAAAATTAAAGAATAAAAAAGTTTTTACCGGACAGCCACAATTTTGTGGTTGAGATTG
>CAVFPF010000100.1:29299-38833 GCA_963624265.1 bacterium
ATTGGCGAGTGGATAAAATGGTGAGAGGACGAATGGTTCGCCTCTCACCATCGGGGTTGTCAGCGGGGTGCTGTATGGGAATTCTTTCTTCGCATTGACGGCGGAATTATATCCATTCTCCGCATCGTCAGCTGGGGAGAAACTTTACTTTTCGTCGTCAGAGCAGTCGGCTTCGTCTGAAGTGCCACAAGCGTCAGCTTCCGCGTCCTTCTTTTTGCCGAGGTATTCGGGCAACTTCATGCCGGCCTGGTCAAAGAGGTCCTGGAGCGGAGGAATAGACTTGTAGAGACTGGAGAGGAAATTGGCTGTCGAGCCGTTGCCCGAACCACCGGCGCTGCCATTGTCCCAAACGGTAACCTTGTCGATGTTGATGCCTTTGATGGCTTCGACTTGCGTCTTGACCAATTCGGGGAGTTTCTCGAGCAAGAGTAGGGTGTAGGCCTTGGTGGCGTCGCCTCCGGCGGCCTGAATCATCTTGTCGTAGCCGGCCGCTTGCTTGGTCAGGATTTCGTTCAGACCCTTGGCTTCGGCTGCCATCTTGGCGAAGATAGCGTCAGCCTCGCCCTGTGCGTTGACGCGCTTCTGTTCGGCTTCGGCCTGTGCTTCGATGATTTTGCGTTCTTTCTCCACTTCCTGTGGCACGATGATATTGGCCTTTTGCGTAGAGCGTTCGCGTTCGGCACGCGAGAGTTCGGCCACCTTTTGAGCTTCGTAGGCTTCCTCCAGGGCTTTGGCTTCGGCTACCTTCTCAGCGGCAACAGCTTTGCGTTGGGCTTCGGCCTCCTTTTGGCGTCGATCGGCATCAGAGTTGGCGATTTCGATTTTTGCCTGGTTCTCGCCGGCTACGGCTTCGGCGTTGGCGGCAGAAGTCCGGATGCGGGTTTCCTTGAGTGCTTCGGCCTTGCCGATTTCACCTATCTTGTCCTGTTCGGCCACGCTGACCTTGGCCTCGTTGATGGCCTTGGCGGCAGCTTCCTTGCCGAGCGCCTCAATATAGCCCGACTCGTCCTTGATATCGGTGATATTGACGTTGATTAGCTTCAGGCCGATTTTCTTCAGTTCGATTTCGACGTTTTTCTTGATATTCTCCTGGAAGGCGTCGCGGTCCTGGTTCAGTTCCTCGATGCTCATCGAGGCGATGACGAGACGGAGCTGGCCGAAGAGGATGTCGCGGGCCATTTCCTGGATGTCGTTGGCTGAAAGGCCGAGCAGACGTTCGGCGGCATTGTTCATTGAGTCGGCCTCGGTGCTGATGCCGACAGTGAAGCGGCAAGGTACGTCGACGCGGATGTTCTGGCGCGAAAGGGCGTTGGTCAGATTAGCCTCGATACTGATTGGGGTGAGCGATAGGTAGGCATAGTCCTGGATGATAGGCCAGACAAAGACACCGCCGCCGTGCACGCACTTTGCCGAACCTTTGCCCGTCGAACCATATACGACAAGAATCTTGTCGGACGGACACCTGCGGTAGCGCTTCAGAATGGCCGAAACCAAAACGATGGCCACGATGACGAAAATGAAAATCAGGGTTACTTCGTTCATAGGTAAAAGTTTTTATGAGGGTAAATGAATAAACTTGTTGGTTAGCAGACTCCGTGGAATGCGAGAAATAGCATTCGGAAATTGAAAAGTCATTGAAGCCAAAGGTTCTGCATTTTGAAAAATCCGGAAATCGGCGAGCTTTTTAGTTTGCTTATATTCGCTCGACGTAGACGACCTCTCCGGCTTCGACCGACACGATTTTGACCTTCGTTCCCGTCGGGATGGCTTCGGTGTCGTTGGTGACGGCCTCCAGTTCGTGGACAGAGCCGTCGATGGAGACAATGATTTTGCCCGAGTCTTTCTTGCCGGCGGGGATGGTGAGGTAGACTTCGGCGGCCTTGCCCACGGTCTTCTGCACGCGGAAGGTGTTGTCCTTGTCAAGCTTGAGGACGAGATAGAGCAGCCAGGCGATGAGGGCCATAAAGGCGAATCCTACCAGGGCGGCAACGAGTCCGAGCACGATTTTGTTGTCGATATCGTTCCAGAAGAGTACGCCAGTCCAGCCGAATCCGAGGATAAAGCAGACGATGGTCTTGACCGAGACGAGATGGAAACCGTCGGCGTCGAAGTCCGTGTCTGCGCCGGCGCAGGAGATGTCGCCGGTATCGACGTTGCTGTCGGCATCAAACCCGGTAAAGATCATGATGGCCTGGACCACGAACACTGCACTGGCGGCCAACGCCATAATCCAATAGATTTGTAGCAGCAGGTCATAGGATTGGAATGTTTCAATCATAGCGGTTTGGTTTTTTGTTCTGTTGTATAGATCTCGGTTTCGCCTTTAAGTGTAGGGCGAAGTTTTTGACTTGTACACGGTGTAAAGGTAGTACTTTTTACAAAAAAAACGGACCAGAGAGTAAGAAATCGGTCAAAAACGGCTGCTTTTATGCGGGAAGACCCTATTTTTGCACTCTAAAATGACAAATTCTGTCATTCCATAAAGACAAATCAAGATGTTCGACTTGACTCTGAGCAATGGCCGGAGACTCCGTTTCGGGACTCCGCAAGTGATGGGAATCATCAACGTCACTCCCGACTCGTTTTTTGCTGGGAGTAGGACTCTGCAGCCTGACGACGGCGGGATGTTCTCCGATGAGGCGGCCGCCTTGTTAAGGGAGCGTGTTGTGGCGATGGTAAGCCAGGGCGCTGGCATGATAGACGTCGGCGCTTGCAGTACACGGCCCAGGTCGGCGGCAGCCGGAGAGGACGAAGAGTTGACCCGGCTTGAGTGGGCGATGCCCATCGTCATCGAGGCTGTGCGGAGTGCCTGCGTACAAAGATACGTTCCCGTTTCGGTCGACACCTTCCGTGCCCGTGTGGCCGAAGTGTCGGTGACCCGATTGGGGGCAGACATTGTCAACGATGTGTCAGGTGGAGCTTATGACGGGGAGATGTTGCCCGTTGTTGCCCGGTTGCATGTGCCTTACATCATGATGCACATCTATCCCACCGACCGGATGCCGGGCAGTCGGGAGGCTCAGCCCATCACTTATCCGAAGGGCGTCTATGCGGGTGTAATCGGATTCTTGAAGCAACAGCTCGGGTATCTGACCGAATTGGTCGGCGGACGCGAACAGTTGCAGGGTAAGGTGGTGCTCGACCCGGGCTTCGGCTTTGCCAAAGACGTTGACGAAAACTACGAACTCTTTGCCCAGCTGTCGCGCTTCAAGGCCGACTTCCCCGAATGTCCGCTTTTGGTGGGCATCAGCCGCAAGAGCATGATATTCAAGTTGCTGGGCACGGATGCTGCCCATGCGCTCAACGGCACGACTGTGCTCAACACTCTTGCCCTACAGGCAGGCGCCGACATTCTGCGTGTGCACGATGTGCCCGAAGCCGTCGAGGCGGTGCGGATCTGCACTAAAGTCGGAGCGAGTAAACCTTAGTGCGGCAGTTCCCGGCTAAAGGGCCTGTTACCTCCTGCTGCGCTTGCCGCCCATAAGGTCGCGGATGCCCTCGAGGTCGAAGCCGAGGGAGAAACGCAGCGTTTGGTCAAGGGCAGAGGTCTGTGCCGTGCTGAGTACGTAGCCGGCGTCGATATGGAAGACGTTGAGTGTGATGCCCGCGCCGAAAGTGAAGTACTTGCGGTTGCCCTTATACTCGTTCTCGTGGTGATAGCCGGCACGCAGGAAGAAGCGCCGGTCGTAGGTGTATTCGAGTCCGAGACCCCAGTTGATTTCGTGCAGTTCCTCTTTCTGTCCGCCAGGGGCGTCGTTGAACGATTTGAAGAGGCCTTTGATGCCCGACATGTCGTAGAAGTCCTGCTTGGCGGCCTCAAACTTCTCCTGGTCTACCTGTCCGTCTTCGCCATAGAACTGCCATGACTGGGGAAAGGTCGGCACCAGGTATTTGTTGGCGTCGAAATTGATTGACATCAGGTTGTAGTCGTCGAGGGGGAAGGTGAACGAAGTGCCGAGGCGCATGTTGCAGGGCAGGAACTGCGACGTCGTGTTGTTGTCGTAGCTCACCTTGCCGCCTATGTTCGAGATGTTCAGGCCCCACGACCACTGGCACTCGCTATAGCCCACTTGCGGATAGGCCGTGTAGTAGGCAGCAATATCGGCGGCCCAGGTGTTGGCCGGGGCATTGTCGCCATCATCGTAGGTCATGTCGCTGTGTATGTAGCGCATCACTACACCCATCGAGAAGTTGTCGGAGAGCTGGCGCGAGTAGCCTACATCCACGCAGAGTTCGAAGGGGTTGATGACCTGTATGAGGCCCGAGCCGTCGCTGTTGTAGACGTCCACTTCGCCGAGGCTGAAGTAGCGCAGCGAGGCCGAGATTGCCTGGTTGTCCGAGTAGCCGAATTTCTGGTAGCCCGAGATGTAGGCCAGGTTGATGCCGCTCACCAGTTTGCGCAGCCAAGGGGTGTAGTTGACCGAGATGCCGCCACGGCTATAGGCGAAGGCGTACTTGGCGGGATTCCAATACTGCGAGTTCTCGTCCGGTTCGGTGGCTGCACCGACATCGCCCATCGAACCGCCGCGCGCGTCTGGAGTGACGCCCAGCGAGACGATAGCCGTCTGCACGGGGTTGTATTGGTTGGCCATATCGGTGGTCGACGAACTTGTCTCTCCGCCGCTGATTTGGGCGAATGCCGGAAAGGCAGCCATACTGGCGGCGAGAAGGGTGAATATTGTCTTTCTCATATTTTATATTGTCGTACTGTCGTTTTTTTGTTTTCGTGTCTGAATAACGCTCGCGGAGCCGTATTATTGCAAAGGCTGCCGGAGGTTAAGCGTTTTTAACGTATCTGAGTCGTTTTGTCCTTGCACTCTATTATTATATCTGCAGTGCATTTTATAATAGTACATTATAATAATATTAGATAGTATAATAATATTAGATAGTGTTGGGCAAAACTTTAGTCATTATTCTTCTAAGTTCTACGTCTTAAATCCTTGTCTCTCTCTCTGTCCTAATACACCATCAGAATCTTCGACTGCGTCGTGGCCTCGTCGCTTCCTGCCGAGAGGTAAGCTTTGTAGACATAGACGCCGGGGGTGACGGATGCGGTCCAGGTGATGGTCGAAGCCCCCATTAGCCGGTTGGTCTCGTCGGCGTTGAGGTCATCGTTGAGTTGCGTCAGGCTGGAAGCGCCGTCCTTGAGATAGACCACGTTGGCCGAACTTGACGAGGTCGAGGTGTCAAGCACTTTGATGCCCGTCTGCGTGTAGACTTGCAGCCGCAGTTGGTCGGCGCTCTCCGGCCGGTTGTGCAGCACGCGGAAGGTGACCGTCTCGCCTTGCCTAACGGGCGAGGGGTAGGCCTGCAACAGGGCGATTTCCGGACGGTTGGCGCCGCTCACCGCAAACTCGAAACTGTAGCTTGTGAAGTTGTTGTACACGTCCCACACGCGGAACGTGGCCTTGTATCGTCCCTCCGACAGGTCGTCGAGCGAGTAGCGCACGTTGCCGTGTCCGGCGTTGCCTGTGTAGGTCGTGAAGTAGTCGTTGAGCACGTAGTGGCGGTTGGCGACCAGCGGGTCAGACAGGCACTCCACATAGAGGCTGATGTCGTGTCCGATGCCGTTGCCCGTGGCGTTGATGCCGCTCGAGTCGCTGATTTCGGCGTAGAAGTAGGGCGTCAGACCGACTGCGTCGCCGCTCCGGAACGTCTCTTTGTCCAAGAAACAGGAGAGGATGACTGGGGGCACGGTGTCGGAGTCGGCCGACTTGTGGCCGGCTTTGAGCACGAAGTCGTTGTAATATCCCTGGGCTTCGGCGCCGTCTTCGCTGCATGCGTAGAGGTTGAGCAGACCCGAGCCGTCGCTGTACGAAATGTCTTGAGGCACCGTAAACGTAAAGCGGAACTGTCCGCCACGCACCAGGTCGCGGCCCGCGAAGGCCTTCCGGCTGCGAGAGGTAAAGGTGTAGATCGGTTCCTGATAGATGCCCTTGTCGGCCGTCAGGCTGTCTTCAGCATCGTAGACGGTCGGATAGACGAGGCCGTTGAACGTTGTGTCGATTTCCGTGCTTCCCGTTTTGAGCACGTGTCCGGTCACGGTGACTTGGCTCAGTGCCTCGAAGTTGCCCTTGATGCTGTCCACCACCATCTCGTGTTCGGGGAAGGCGAGTGTCATCGACGGGTCGCCCATCAGGCAGAAGTTCAGTTTGTTGTAGTCCGAGCCCAGCGACGTCTTGGCCACGCGGAGTATGTCGCCCAGGCGGTAGCGGGTGCCATCGGCGTGGCGGTCAAAGAGGTGGTCGATCATGGCCTGGTTGAGCCGCAGGTTCTGCGAGGCATAAACCACACGCGTCGTCGACACCAGGGCCGCAGCCCCGCCGTTGGGGTTGAGGAGCAAGGCTTCGCCCAGCGACTGGTTCTTGCCATCGTAGCGCGAGACGTCGCACGATGCCGTAATCCACACCGGCAGGTGCTTCATGTTGAGCTGGCTGGCCAAAGAAACCGACATGAGCATCTCGTGCGTGATGTTCTGCGACGAACCGTGTCCGGCGTAGTTCATCAGCAGGCAACCCTGCTGCAGGGCGCGGTTGAGGTCCTTGCGTGCGTCTGGGTAGTCCGTACCCGAAGTCGACGAGCTCTGCTGGTAGGCTGCGAGATAAATCTTCTGGTACATATATTCGTAGTGGCCGTCGTCGAGCAGCGATTTGATGAGCTGGTCGTTGTGCTTCATGTGCAGGTTAGGCGAGTCCGTACCCGAAGCGTCCATCTTGTCGTCGTCCGAGAAGAAGCAGAGCCGGTTTTTCCAGCTGCCCATTTGGCTTTCGCTGTCGTAGCGCAGTATTTTTGCCAGCACGTTGGCGGCATCGGTCGTCGTGCTTACCGGCAGTCGTCCGATGCCGATGTCGAGCCGGTCGCTGCTGATGCTGTATCGCCCATTGGCGTCTTTCTTTCCGCCCTCGTCATCGTCGAGGAATCCGAAGTAGTCGTCGCTCACACACGACGAGGTCTCGACGAGCGAAGCTTCGGTCTGGTAGGTCAGCAGCATCGTGTTGCTCTCCGATGCCGTGCGGTTGTCGTACGAGCCGTCGCCGAAGAGCAGCAGGTACATCAGGTCGCCCGAGTCGCCTTTGCTCCGGTCGTAGAGCTGTTTGAGGAAGAGCCGTATGGCCGTCACGTCGGGCACGCCGCTGCTGTACTCGTTGTAGACCTGCTCCGGCGTCACCACCACCGACGTCAGGCTGTCGTGCTGTAGGCGGTAGTCGGCCAGTTGCTGGGCGTACGACTTCAGACCCGATGGGGCGAGCACGACGAGGTTGACGGGCTGTTGGGCGTGGAGGTTCTGGTTGCTGACCGTGCCCGCACGGCTGACCGACAGGAACGTCCCCGCCAGGTTGACGACGGCATATTCGTTCACGCCCGCCGTGTTGGGGATGAACACGCCCGTGCCGTCCGTGCCGACTTCGGCCTCCAGGCATTGCACCTTGGGCGAGAGGGGCGAGGTCACGTCCCAAATCTGCATGTTCTTGTCAAGACCCGCAATTTTGTAGGCCACGTCGTTGCCCGAGCTGGCCTTGGCGTTGCGGAAGAGCAGGAAAGGTTCTGTTTTCGACGCTTCGAGGTTGCATTTGCCTTGCATCTTGATGTAGTCCAGACGTGCCACGCTCGGTGAAGCTGAGCCGGGGGTGTAGGTGACGCGCACCTGTGCACCCTTGAGGGCTGCTATGTCGGTCAAAGTGCCGCTATAGGTGGCCTCCGCGCCAAAGGCGTACGAGTTGCTGGTCGCGGCGATTGTCTTGCTGCCCACGTTCTCGCTCCCCACCCTTACCGCAAACGTGGAGGTCGAGGTGGCGTGTGCGGCCATGGTGACCGACAGGCGCGCCGTGCCGGCATTGAACGTGTGGCCGCTCAGCCACGATTCCTCTGGCAGGGCGAACGACTGTGTCTGTGTGGTCAGAAACGACTCACCGTACCAGGCGCGGCCCGTTTCCCCCAGGTTGACATAGTCGTTTTCGTGCAGCCAGTACTCGTCGTAGTCGGTCAGCGTGTCGGTCGGCACCACGTGGTTCGACTCGAGCGTGTCGAGACTCAGAGGTGCTGAGCCGCTCTCCTTCTGGTGCAGGAAGTAGTAGGCCTTGGTGGCATACGGATGCGTGCGGTGCGTGTAGGTGTTGCCGCTCCGGGTCCATTCCGTCAGACCCTGGCCGTAGAAGACTATACGATCCCGGCTGCTGTCGTGCAGAACGGCGATTTCGGGCAGGTCGTCGGTGTGGCCCGCGGCAAACGATTCCGTGAGGACGTGTCCGCCGTAGCCGTATACGCCCACTTGCTTTGGGTCGCTGAAGCCCCAGCTGCGTAGCTGGCTGTATGTGATTTGGTAGATGCCGTCTTTGCCCTCATCGAGGGAGACTTTCACCCAATAGCCTTCGTCGAGGACGGAATTGTCCGCCCAGGTGTGCGCGCCTGTTGCTCCCCACGACAGGGCGGGGGCAAAGGCCAGCAGGCTGAATGTCAGAAGTGTGAACTTGTACATATTCTATTGTTGGCTTAATAACGCGTACGCGCGCAAAATATTGTGGCCTTGGCCTGCGTTTTGCCTTCTTTGGTCAAAAAAACGGGCATAAAAGGGCTGTCTTTCGGATTTTGTGCGTAAATTTGCGCGCCGGAAACGGCCAACCCGTTCGGAAACCGGACATAAAGACCACATACAGACGATTAGGCACAATGAAAAAAGGACTTATCTTGGAAGGCGGTGCGCTGAGGGCATTGTTTTCGGCAGGCGTGATAGATGTCATGATGGAGCACGGCATTACCTACGACGGCATGATAGGCGTGTCGGCGGGCTCGGCTTTCGGCTGCAACTACAAGTCGCACCAGCCGGGGCGGGTCATCCGCTACAACAAGCTGCTGGCCCACGACTGGCGGTTCTTCAGCTTCCGCTCCTGGCTCATGACCGGCGACTACTTCGGCGGCGACTTCGACTATCACTACATGCCGGCCCACATCGACAAGATGGACATTCAGACCTTCACGGCCGACCCGATGGAGTTCTATCTCGTGTGCACTGACCTCGAGACGGGTCAGGCCGTCTACAAGCAGCTCACCGGCTTCACCGACGACAACTACGACGAGGTGGCCGAGTGGTTCCGTGCCTCCGCCTCGATGCCACTGGCGGCTAAGATTGTGCAGATAGAGGGTCGCAAGTACCTCGACGGCGGCATTGCCGACAGCATCCCGCTGGCGTATTTCCAGAGTCTTGGCTACGACCGCAATGTCGTGGTCGAAACGCAGCCCGACGGCTACCGAAAGCGTCCCAACCGACTGGTGCCCCTCTATCGCCTTGTCTACCGCAAGTATCCCGCCTTCGTCCGGGCTGCGGCCGAGCGTCACGTGATGTACAACCGCCAGCTTGCCTACGTGCACGAGGAGGAACAGGCCGGCCGCACCTTCGTCATCCGGCCCAAGCGCCTTTTGCCCATTGGCCACATGACGCACGACACGCGCCTTATGGACGAGGTCTACCAGGAGGGCCGCACCACGGCACTCGAGCGGATGGACGAGCTGAAGGAGTTCCTGGGGGTTTAGAGA
>CAVFPF010000100.1:38849-41346 GCA_963624265.1 bacterium
TAGAGAGCCTGGTGTTGAACGGAAAAACGGGGAAAATCTCCCTACAGGCCAAAATCCGAGAAAAAAAGAAAGCAGCAGGCCTGTGAGCCGGGTTCTGTGCCACACGCAAGGTGTGGTGTCTGTCATTAATCTGCGCCCGACGTTACCGGCGGGCTTTAGCAATCTACCCCCTGGCACAGAGCGGGTCACTCTTTCCTCACCGCGCCCGAAGGCAACGGCGATGAGCCAGTATACATGATCTTACAGCCCATGAGACGTACAGCCACGCCGTATTGCTACGTGTGCGGTGAGCTCTTGCCTCGCCTTTTCACCCTTACCCGCTGCGGACCGGAGTCCGACACGCTGGCGGTCATTCTCTGTTACGTTACTTAAACATCGCTGCTTACCGGCCGTTAACCGGCATGGCACCCTGTGCTGCCCGGACTTTCCTCCCGCACACGGAGTGCGAGCGACAGACCGTCCTGCTGCTTTCCGGCGGCAAAGTTAGTGAAAAAAAATAAAACGGCTATAACAAACCTTATTTTTCTGAAAAAATCTTCCTGCATTTAATAGAAAATGTTAAAAATGCGAGCCCTTTTAACTTAATATGATTAAACCTCCCTATCTTTGCATCGTCAAAACACTGACAAACGAACAAAAACCGGCCTTCCGACCGGACAACAAAAAAACAGTTACAGATATGAAAACGACACATGCAATTGCTCTATTCGCATCGATGGTAGCGGTAAGTGGACTTACGGCCGTCGGTACATATAAGGTTATGGAGAAACAGACGATACAGAATCTTTCCGACTGCTGTATCGTAGAGACAGACAGCAACGGCCACGAGGTGCAGTACTTCCCCACCGTAAGCCGCTCGTCTGTCACCGACAACGACTTCACGCAGGCAGCCGAGAAGACGGTCAACGCCGTGGTGGGTGTCAAGAGCACCCAGATGGTCCAGTCGCAGCAGTATCAGTCGATGGACCCCTTCTTCCAGTTCTTCTTCGGCAACCAGGGTTACTCGCAGCAGCCTGAGCGGAAGGCGCGCGAGGGCTACGGCTCGGGTGTCATCATCTCGAGCGACGGCTATATCGTCACCAACAACCATGTGATTGACAAGGCCGACCAGCTGCAGGTCACGCTCAACGACCAGCGGCAGTTTGAGGCCACGCTGATAGGCACTGATCCGACCACCGACATCGCCTTGCTCAAGATCGACGCCAAAGACCTGCCGGTCGTAACTTTCGGCGAGAGCGACAACCTCAAGGTCGGCGAGTGGGTGCTGGCCGTCGGCAATCCGTTTATGCTCAACTCAACCGTGACTGCCGGCATCGTTTCGGCCAAAGACCGTCAGCTGGGCATGGGTCAGTCGCGCGGCGGACAGATGGGCATCGAGAGCTTCATACAGACCGATGCTGCCGTCAATCCCGGCAATTCGGGTGGCGCTCTGGTCAACACGGCGGGCGAACTGGTCGGCATCAATACGGCCATCTACAGCGAGACGGGCAACTATGCCGGCTACTCGTTTGCGGTGCCTTCGAGCATCGTCAGCAAGGTCGTGGCCGACTTGCGCCAATACGGTCAGGTGCAGCGTGCCGTGCTCGGCATCAGCATCACCAACGTGACGGCCGAACTGGTCGAGAAAGAAGACCTCAAGGTCAACGAGGGCGTCTATGTAGCTGACGTCGTCGACGACGGAGCCGCTGCCGAGGCAGGCATTCACAAGGGCGATGTCATCACGTCGATAGCCAAGACGACGGTCAAGAACATGGGTTATCTGCAGGGCGAGTTGGCCCGTCACAACCCGGGAGAGAAGATCAGCGTGACCGTCGACCGCAAGGGCACGGAGAAGACCTTTACCGTCACGCTCAAGAATAGCCGTGGCAACACCGAGGTCTTGACCAAGAAGGGTATTGACGCTCTCGGTGTGACCTTCAAGAACCTCGACTCCAAAGAGCTTGCCCGCTATGGAGTGCGCAAGGGCGTTCAGGTCAAGGAGGTGGAGCAGGGCGGAGCCTTTGCCCGTGCCGGCATCCGCGAGAAGTTCCTCATCGTCAAGATCAACGACACGGTAGTCTCTTCCGACAAGGATGTAGAGCACGTGTTTGACGAACTGACCACCTCACGTTCGGCAGACCAGGAGCCGGTTATGTTCATCGTCGGAGTCTATCCGAACGGCCGCACCGCCTACTATGCTGTCGACCTGTCGAAGTAAGCAACGGCAAGGTCGTCGATACGAAAACAAAAGTCTAAAACCCACCCACCCTACCTAGGGGTCATGTGAATTGATACAATACAAATTGGGAGTAAGTTAGTTATAGATATGTTTACTGCTTGGGTGTCTTCGTCGTGATGACGAGGACACCCTTTTTTCTTATTGTTTTTGTGTTTTGGGGCTTTTTTTCCCTCTGCTTGGGGCGGAGTGCGATTGTCAAGTATGTCAAAGAGCGTTTCCGTCAGGAGCGGTGGCTCGCCTGCCGGCGGCGGGCCGTGTGATTCGCGAGGGGAGCGTTGC
>CAVFPF010000101.1:0-8144 GCA_963624265.1 bacterium
ACGAATCTAACGAATTGCCTCCCGAATGTTTATGTGTTACGTGTTACGTTATCCTTCGGGCCGAACCAGTTTGGACGCCGGTGGTGTGACAGAAAGCGTCAGTGACGCCGGCAGTGACGCTGTCTGAGATGCCGTCTGACAACGGCCGGCTTACTCAACAGTCCGGCTCATGCGGAACGCCTGGCCCAGGCGTTCGGTCAAATCGGACGGCAGCAGCGACTCCTGGCTTTGCGATTCAAGCGCCAGGTCGCCTGCCAAAGCGTGAAGCCAGACGCCGAGCACGGCGGCGTGGGCGGGCGCATAGCGTTGGGCCAAAAGAGAAAGGACGATGCCCGTCAGGACATCTCCGCTGCCGCCCACGGCCATGCCGGCATTGCCGTGCAGGTTGTTGACGTAAGTCGCCCCATCGGGCGTGTAGATGCGGGTGGCGTGGCCCTTCAGCACGACCACGAGACCATAGTGCCCGGCCAGCGCGGCAGCGTCGCCGCCCAGCCGTTGCATCTCGCCCGGGTGAGGGGTGAGGACAGTCCCTTGGGGCAGCCGGGCAAGCCAATCGGGGTGGAGGGCCAGGATGTTGAGGGCGTCGGCATCGACGACGAGAGGGCCGTGCCAAGTGTCGAGCAGCTCGCTGAGCGCCGTCTGTGTGGCGGGCGCCTGACCCAGTCCGGGGCCAATCCCGATGGCGTCCGTCCCCGTGGGAACGACGATGTGGCTGTGCACGCCCGGGTCGTCGTCGCAGTCGCATTTGGCTTCCGGCACGCCGAGTTGCAGAATCGGGTAGCCGCACTGCGGCACGCGGACCGTGAGGAGTCCCACACCGCTGCGCATGCAAGCCCGCGCCGACAGCAGGGCGGCACCCATCATGCCGCGGCTTCCGGCCACGAGCAGCGCCCGTCCGAAGTCACCCTTGTGGCTGAGTGGGTTCCTTGGGTGAAGCAGCCGGCTGGCCAGGTTTGCCGTTATGACCTGTTCGTTTTCCATTGTTGTTTCCCTTTCCGCTGCGGGCGTTGTTGTCCCTTCCGCTGCGGCTGTTGTTGTCCTTTCCGCCTCGGGGGCCTTTGCCTTGCCTTGGCCCGGCGTTGCGGCGCGGCTTCCGGCCGTGGGCGCCGAGGTCCTTTGTCACTTCCGCCTCATCGCATCCGCCGAGTTCCTTGGGGACGGGGATGCGCTCGAGTTTCTTCTCGAGGAACGCTTCCAGTTCGGCGAACTTCAGCAGTTCCTTCCGGTCGTTGGCCGAGACGAGCGTGACCGACTCGCCGTCGTGGTCGGCGCGCGCCGTACGGCCCACACGGTGCACATAGTCTTCGGGGTCGTGAGGCATGTCGAAGTTGATGACCAGCTGGATGCCCGAGATGTCGATGCCGCGGCTCACGATGTCGGTGGCCACCAGCACGTTGGTGCGGCCGGCCTTGAAGGCGTTCATCGTCTCCTCGCGTTCCTTCTGGTTCAGGTCGCTGTGCATGGCTGCCACCTGGAATCCCTTCTTGCGCAGGGCGGGGACGACATCCTTCACCTTGAGTTTCTTCGAGACGAAGAGCACGACGCGCTTGTCGGGGTTGCGGAGAATCTCCTCCTTGACGAACCCGTCGGGGCGACCGCCGAAGAACTGCCGCAGGATGCGGATGGTCATGTCGATTTTCTGCGGCTCGTAGCAGATGCACGCCTGCTGGCGGATTTTGTCGGCGGGTTTGTTGATGGCAATCTTGACCATGGTCGGCTTCCACATGATGGCCTCGGCGAGCTTCTGCGTCTTGGGCGGCATGGTGGCCGAATAGAGAATCTTCTGGCAGTCGGAGGGCAGCAGCTTGTCGATGGCCATGATGTCGTCGTAGAAGCCCATGTCGAGCATGCGGTCGGCTTCGTCGAGCACAAAGAACGACACCTGGCTGAGGTCGACGTAGCCCAGGTTGATGTGGCTGAGCAGTCGGCCGGGCGTGGCAATGACCACATCGGCGCCGCGCACGAGTCCGTTTTTCTGCTCGGAGAAGTCGCGCCCCTCGCCACCGCCGTAGACGGCCACGCTGCTGGCATCGACATAATAGCTGAAGCCCTGCATCTGCTGGTCGATTTGCTGGGCCAGTTCGCGGGTCGGCGCCATGATGACGCAGTTGATGGCGTCGGCGGGATAGCGGTAGCGGTTGAGGTTGGAGAGAATGGGAAGCAAATAGGCGGCGGTCTTTCCGGTGCCGGTCTGTGCTACGGCTATCACATCATCGCCGGCCAATACGGGCGGGATAGCCTTTTCTTGTACGGGTGTACATTCGGAATAGTGCATGTACTCGAGGGCTTCCATTACGCCCTCATCCAAATCTAATTCGTTGAATTTCATCTGCTCTGTTGTGTCTGTCGGCCGGGCCAAACCATTGTCCCGGAGGACGGCCGGAGGGCAATCGCTGCCCCGCTTCCGTCAATTTTCGCGCAAAGATAATATTTTTTTCCGAATCTCCCAAATATCTGCTTCGCTTTCGTCGGTTTCGAAGAAAAGACGGCTTGCCGGAATGGCCCTTGCCGTGTCGGGATTGAACTTTTCGCCCAAAGAAATGCAGCATCCGGCGCTCACAAGCCGAAGGGCGAGCTGCGGCCCTTTGCGGAAACCGTGCACCAGCACTTGCGGGCGGTCTGCTGCGGGCAACGGGCGGAACGCGTCGCTCACGGCGCGCAGCATCTCTTGCCACATCCCGACGCAATGCACCACGACGGGTTTGCCCAGGCGGGCGGCCGCCTGCAGGGACAGGGCGAAGGCCTCACGCTGGAGCGCGGGGTCGGTGCCGCATCGGTTGTCGAGTCCGCATTCGCCGATGGCCATAAAGCCGGAGTCGCTGCGGCAGACGTCGACGGCCCGGCGGAAGTCGCGCAGACCCGCTTCGGTCACGTGCCAGGGGTGCAGCGAGATGCTGTAGGGCGTGGGGCAGCCTTGCATCGCCTCGAGCGGAGGCAGGGAGAGCAGGGCGTCAGGCCGTCCGGGCCTATGGGTGTGGACGTCGGAGAGCCGCAGCTGGTCGAGGGTGGTCATGCGACGCCGGGGCTTTCGGGTTCAGCGTCAGAACGCTGTATCTTGTCCAGAATCAAGGCGATAGCTCCGTCGCCCGTCACGTTGCAGGCCGTTCCGAACGAGTCCATGGCGATGTAAAGGGTAATCATGAGCGCCTGCTGTCCGGCCGAGAATCCGAGGATGCTGTCAAGGACGCCCAACGAGGCCATGATGGCTCCGCCCGGCACTCCGGGTGCGGCAACCATGGTGACGGCCAGCATCAGGATGAAGCCCAACATGAGCGGGAAGTCGAAGGGAATGCCCTCCATGAGCATGATGGCGATGGAGCACGCCACGATTTTGATGGTCGAGCCCGAGAGGTGGATGGTGGCGCAAAGGGGGATGGCAAAACCGGCTATGGCGGGCGAGACGCCGTTCTTGAGCGTCTGCTGAAGGGTGACGGGGATGGTGGCTGCCGACGACGACGTGCCCAGTGCCGTGAAGTAGGCGGGCATCATGGTGGCAAGCAGCCTGAACGGGTTGCGGCGGGTGACGGCTCCGGCCACGCAGTACTGCACGACGAGCATCGTGACCGTGAGCAGCAGGATGATGACGATGATGACCAGGAACGACTGCAGCACCAGCCCGACCTTGCCGACGGCCGTCATGTCGAGAAACAGGCCGAAGATGTAGAGCGGCAGCAGGGGGACGATGACCTTGGAGATGGCGCGCGTCATGATGTCCTTAAACTCGTCGAACCCCCTTTTGAGCGCCCGGGCATCGAAGGCGGCAATGCCGAGGCCGAGGAGGAAGGAGAGGACCAGCGAGGCGGTTACATCCATCACCGGCGGAATCTTGAACGTAAAAAAAGGCTCGAATGTGAGCTCGGCGCCCGTCGAAGCCAACGCGTCGGCGCTGCCGACTACCGACGGAAACAGCCACGCGCTGCAGCCGTAGGAGAACAGTCCCGACAGGACCGTGGCCACATAGGCCATAGTGGCCGTGATGAGCAGCATGCGTCCGGCGCGGCGCCCGATGTCGGCAATGGCGGCAGTGACCAGCCCGATGATGATGAGCGGAATCAGAAACTTGAGCAACTGGTCGAAGACGCCGTTGAAGGTGTTGAAGGCGCGGACGACAAATGCAGGGGTGAACGACCCGAGACAAATGCCCGCCACGATGGCGACGGCAATCTTGAGCAAGAGGGGAATTTTACTGTAATGCATGTGTTTTGTGGTGTGTAGTTGCGGGTGCAAATGTAAGCATAATATCCGAGACTTCGGCCAAACGAACGGGAAAAACCGGGACAAGGCCGTTTATTCGGGTGAAAATGAACGCCTAAGACTTGCTAAAAAGGGAGTTTTTCGGTCTCAGGTTTTGATTATTCAAAAAAAAAGTTTAACTTTGCCGCGTATAAAAGTAGGCCAGTCTCCTGCAGGACGCAGCTTTTCGCCTGAAAGATGCAGTTTTTCGCCTGAAAAACGCGGTTTTCACTTGCAAAACGCAGGGTTCCGGTCGGCAAAACATAATACCTTTATCTGTCAGAATATGCGTGAAGACAAAGAAGAGATATTGAATCCCGAAGAGGGAAACACACAAGGGGCGGAAGAAGTTTCCGCCGGGATGACGGACGCCGCAACGCCTGAGGCTGCCGCAACGGCAGAAACCACAGAGCCGGACGAAACCGCCGAAACATCGGACGAACCGGACGCAGACGACGCCGAACCGGATGCAGACGCTCCGGCTGAGAGCAACAGCAACTACACGCCGCACGACGAGGATGGCGAGGACAAGATTCACCATCTGGGCGGAATGTACCGCAACTGGTTCCTCGACTATGCTTCGTATGTGATTCTGGAACGTGCCGTGCCACACGTGTCGGATGGCCTGAAGCCGGTGCAGCGCCGCATTCTGCACGCCATGAACGTCATCGACGACGGCCGTTTCAACAAGGTCGCCAACATCGTGGGCCAGACCATGCAGTATCACCCGCACGGCGATGCCTCTATCGGCGACGCCCTCGTGCAGATGGGGCAGAAGGACCTGCTAATCGACACGCAGGGCAACTGGGGCAACATCCTGACCGGCGATTCGGCCGCCGCGCCCCGTTACATCGAGGCCCGTCTGTCGGCCTTTGCCCTCGAGGTGGTCTTCAACAACAAAATCACGCGCTGGCAGCTGTCGTACGACGGCCGCAAGAAAGAACCCATCAACCTGCCGGTCAAGTTCCCTTTGCTCCTGGCCCAGGGCGTGGAAGGCATTGCCGTGGGACTTTCGTCGAAGATTCTGCCGCACAACTTCAACGAGCTGCTCGATGCGTCGGTGGCTTACCTGAAGGGCGAGGAGTTCCAGATATTCCCCGACTTCCCGACAGGAGGCCTTATCGACGTGAGCCGCTATCATGACGGCCAGCGTGGCGGTTCGGTCAAAATCCGCAGCCGCATAGAGAAAATCGACCAGAAGACGCTGCGCATCCTCGACGTCCCCTTCGGCAAGACGACCGACTCTCTGCTCGAGTCGATCAAGAAGGCCAACGACAAGGGGAAAATCAAAATCCGCAAGTTCGACGACTTCACGGCCGACCACGCCGAGATTGTGGTGCACCTGATGCCGGGTGTGTCGAGCGACAAGACCATCGACGCCCTTTATGCCTTTACGGACTGCGAGGTGAGCATCTCGCCCAACTGCTGCGTGATCTTCGACCGCACCCCGCTCTTCCTGACCGTGAGTGAGGTGCTGCGCCGCTCGGCCGACAACACGCGCGAACTGCTCCGCCAGGAGCTGGAGATTACACGCCAGGAACTGCTGGAGCACCTGATGGTCGTCTCGCTCGAAAAGATTTTCATCGAAGAACGCATCTACAAGGACAAGGAGTATGAGCTGGCCAAGACCGTCGACGAGGCTTTGGCCCACATCGGCAAGCGACTGGAGCCATACACCGCCGACTTCGTGCGCGAGATTACCCGCGACGACCTGCTCCACCTGGAGGACATCAAGATGTCGCGCATACACAAATACAGCTCTGACAAGGCCGAGCAGGACATTGCCAACACCAAGAAGAAAATCCGCGAGACGGAAAAGAACCTGAAGCACCTGACCGATTACACCATCAAGTGGTTCGAACACCTGAAGGAGAAGTACGGCAAGGACCATCCGCGACTCACCGAGATCCGCAACTTCGATTCGGTCGACGCCACCAAGGTCATCGAGAGCAACCTCAAGCTCTATCACAACCCCGACGAAGGCTTTATCGGTACGGGCCTGAAGCCGGCCGAGTCGACGTTCGTCTGCAACTGCTCGGAGATTGACGAAATACTGATCGTCTACAAATCCGGACAGTATAAGGTCATCAAGGTGGCCGACAAGGTGTTTGTGGGCAAGGACGTGCTCTATATCAACGTCTTCCGCAAGAGCGACCAGCGCACCATCTACAACGTGGTCTACCGCGACGGCAAGGGCCCGATGGCGCCGCACTACATCAAGCGCTTCAACATCACCTCGATACAGCGCGACAAGGTCTACGACATCACGTCGGGCAAGCCCGGTTCGCGCATCGAGTACCTCTCGGCCAACCTCAACGGCGAGGCCGAGGTGCTGCGCATCTCGATCAAGAGCCTCAACAAGCTGGCGCGCACCAAGAGCTTCGAGCGCGACTTCGCCGAAATCCCCATCCGGGGCCGCGGCACGAAGGGCCTGCTGCTGACGCGCGCCGAGGTGCAGAAGATTACGGTCAAGGAGCACGGCGGCTCGACGCTGGGCGGCCGCCCCGTGTGGTGGGACAGCGATGTGCAGCGCATCAACTACGACAAGCAGGGCCTGTATCTGGGCGAGTTCCAGGGCGAGGACAAGATTCTCGTCATTCTCGACAACTACGAGTATTACCTGTCTGGCTTCGACGACACCAACCACTATGAGACCAACGTGATGCGCATCGAGAAGTACAATCCCGACAAGGTCTGGACGATGGTTATGACCGACAGCGAGACGAAACTTCAGAACCTGAAGCGCGCCGTGCTCGAGGCCAAGTCCAACCGGCAGTCGATGTTGGGCGACCCCAAGCGCTTCTCGATGGTGTGCCTGACCGACACGCCCTATCCGCGCTTCCGCTTCACCTTTGCCAAGCCCGACGACTTCCGCGAGCCGCTGGAACTTGAGGCCGACGACTTTATCCCGGTCAAGGGCGTCGCCACCAAGGGCAAGAAGGTGGCCAAGTGGAAGGTGGCCAACGTCGAGGAACTCGAGCCTACTCACGTCCCCGAGCCAGACCCCGAGCCGACCGACGACGAACCTGGAAATAACGACGAGAATGAATATCCGACAACTGACGCTGAGTCTCTGTTTTAGCCTGTCGTGTCTGGGGTCCGCCTTGGCCCAGGAGGATACGATAGCCGCACGCCCCGTGACTTCGGTCATCACCATGGGCTTGGGCCAGGGGAAGCTGCGCGACACCTACTTGACACCCTTGCTCTACGACGGGCCTTCGTGCACTGTAAGCTACGAGCGCTGGCGTCTGATGCGCCAGCAGCGGTGGAACAACGCCCAGACCGTCGACTTCGACTTCCTGTCGGGCGAGGACAAAGGCCGCTCGACGCAGACCCTCGGAGGCCGGTTGCGCTACCGCTATGCCATGCACCGGCTGTGGCGCGTGGGTGACGCTACGAACACTGCGGGCCGCCCGTTCTCGCTCTACGCCGGACCGTATGCGGGCTTCGACTTCGGATTCAACTACAACACCCGTATAGCCACAGGCAACAATCCGGGGACGCTGCGACTGGCTGCCAACGCCGGACTCTCGCTCGGCGCCGTGTGGCATTGGTCTATGCGCCAGCAGCCTTGCGCCGTGCAGCTGCAGGTGCGCACCCCCTTGCTGGGTATGGCCTTCGTGCCCGAATACGGAGCCTCGTACTACGAGACGTTTATGGTCGACGACAATCCGGAGGTCATGCACGCCACGTCGCTCCACAATCAGCAGGATTTGGACGTGCGTCTGACCACCGATATCCCTTTGGCCACGATTCCCTTCCTCAAGCGACTCGACACGACGGTGCGCGTGGGCTTCGCCTATCACACGGAGACCATGGACATCAACCACATCGTGACCAGGTTCAGCACCTGCGAGTTCGTCTTCGGCTGGACCTATCAGTATCTTCCCTTCAGCCGCCGAAAGGCCAAC
>CAVFPF010000102.1:0-19854 GCA_963624265.1 bacterium
TCAGTCAAAGGCTTGAAGAGAGGCTTGATGGCAAGGTGTCTCCTGGTCAGAAATAAAGTCTTTGTGAAGTAAGTGCCGTTTTCCGGCATCCTTATTCTGATTGTTGTAATCGTCTTTGCAGCATCAAGCACATGGTCGACACTCATTCCGATATTGTTGACGGCAATCAGCCGCTCTAACTCCTTATATACTTTATAGGCGATGAAGCAGATACAGATGTGAGCCTCGATTCTTCTTTCTGTAAAATGAAACATTGGGCGCATTTCCAAAGTTCCTTTTGAAATACGGAATGCACGTTCCACGACCCACAGCCCATGATATTGGGAAATGACACGTTCTGCATCAAGGTCTGTGTTAGTGATATACCCCTTCAGTCCATCCCACTTGCAGTCCTCTGCGATTTTCTCCTCGCTGATGGTTACATCAATATCCCTGCTGATTTCAAGAAACTTGTTGTATCCACGTTTGTTGACTTGCTGTTTTGTGATGCGTCCGCTTTTGTAGGCTTTTCTTAGTCGTGCTATTCCTCGGTCTCGATTGTAGGCGTCCTTCTTTGCCCGTTTCTCCGAATAACTGACTATAAGACGTTCTCCATTCTGTCGCTTTCTCTCGTAACTGGCGTTGTCTTTCTTTTCCAATGAGAGAATCCATTGTCTGACATCCTTGCTTTCGCTCTTTATACGGGCTCCCAGTATGTACTTGTATCCAGCATTCTGCAGCAGCATCACATTATTCTTGTTCATCAAGCCGGAATCTGCTATGACAATGAAATCATCCCCAAGGGAGAAACGCTGTTTGAAGTCGTCTATCATTGGTATCATAGTGAAACCTTCGTATTGGCTGCCATTAAACAGCGAATAAGACAGCGGATATCCGCCTTCAGAGACCAATAGGCCAAGTACAACTTGAGACTCTGCTGTCTTTCCGTCTTTCGAGAATCCAGGTTCGCGCAATATGTCTGTTTTGGATGTTTCAAAGTATAGGGTTGTCACATCGTAAAACATCAGTCCGATCTTGCCTCCGAATATCGCCTGCGTATGCTCAACGCTGATTTGCTGTGCCAATTCCATCTGCGTGTTATAGAGTTTGTCCATATAACGATAGATACGGTTAAGGTCTACATCCTCGTCATAATAAGATTTCAGGTAACTGACGGTCGCCAGCTTACTCTTCGGCTGTGAAACTCTTGCGATAACGAGATGACGCAGTATATCGTCATGTATTTGGTTGAAACCGATACTGTCGTAGACTTGGTTAAGAAGCAGTTGCGTGCCGTTGATCAGTACTGAATCCAAGTTCTCTACAACTCGTGCTGTCTCCTCAAGTTCTTTGCCTCGGCGGTCATCAAAATCAAGTTCTTGTTGACCACCATGCGTGCGGAGCCATAACTTAGCTTTGAGGGATAGCTCGTCAGCTTCTTCTTCCGATTTCGCTATGCCAAACTTCTTCACTTCCGTGAACTTGCCATGTGCTTTGCTAATCACCACAACACTGATGGTTCCTGAGCGATTGGTTTTCTTGCGTATAAACATGGCGCAAAGATACACAATTTTTCGCTTGCGTCACCCTGCGTCACCATACTGATACACTTAATGTATTGATTTTCAATGTGCGCTATGCGATGGCACAAAAAAGTGATGAAGTCAGGAAATTTTTTAATATATATATAATCACTAGTGTCTCTTAAATATAGTTAATTTTGTTTCTAAGTGCTTTAAGCACAGATAGGTAATGTTTGAAAACCTTGTCGTACATTTGAAATTTGTAACTTTGCGCTCAAATATAGATTTGACGCAAACGCATTATATATATTAAACTTTTCCCTTTCAGGTTTCTCTGGGAAAAAAATATAACTTGCGGAAAATCGAACTGTAACGCGTAACGTAACGCATATTTTTTTCGCTCGCCCCAACACCAAAACACAAAATTAAGCCCAAAATCGGCACTAATCACAGCCAAAAACCGACACCAAAACACAAAAACAAGACCAAAAATGTGAGTAAAAATGCGCCCAGTTAGGCTTCAGAAAAATCCAAATTTGGCAGCAGAAAAAATCCAATTTGGCTGCAAAATCCAGTTGGGCTTCAGAAAAAATCCAGTTTGGCAGCAAAACGGCTGCCGGAGGGAATCCGACAGCCGTCAGCGAGTATTTCGTAAAGGGCTTAGTGCCACTTGAGATATCGCCAATGTGGACTTAACGCCCTTGAGATATTGTCAATTGTGGGCTTAATGCCACTTGAGGAACCAGTTGACACTCGAAGTGTAGTCGACATTGCCGAGCACATTGTTGCGGCCCTGGTTCTTGCGCGCCATCAGCGCCTGCAGGTACTGGCCGCCGCTCATGCCGTCGTTGCCCTCGCGGTCCATACGGCGGGCCACACGGACAAGGTCGGGGAAGCGGTTGCCCTCATGAGCCAACTCGAGTGCAGTCTCGTCCATGATGAGCTTTTCGACCAGATAGATAGAGTCCTGACGGGTGGCAGCATCGGCCAGGTCGCCGCTGGGCTTGCCGCTCAGGTCGGCATCGAGCACCTGGTTGCGGTTCATGCCCTGACGGCCCACACGCAGGCCGTAGTGCTCACGCCATCCGCCGCGCTTGGCGTAGCCGTCATACGGGTTGGAAGCCGCCGACGAGTAGAAGCGCGAGTCGAAGTAGAGGAGCGACGAGTCGGCCTCGCTCTGGGCGAGTCCCATGGTGACGGGGTAAAGCACGTCGAGTATCTGACCCTTGCCGCGGAAGTAAGCCGGGTTGGAAGTCTCGACCAAAGCCCCCGACTCATCGGTCTTGCCGCTAAGCGTAATTCCTGAAGGATAAGAAGTTCCGTAAGTACCGGCAATGCCCTTCGAGACGAAGTCGAGAGCAAAGCCCGGATAGCCGAGGCGGTTCATGCACTCGGCAAAGCGGAGCTGGACCATAGCGGCACGGTAGAGCCACCAGCGGCCCTCCTGCTTATACGACTCGGTGGGGTCGAAGAGGCCGAGATACTTGGCGCAGACCGTATCGCCGTTGACATTGGCCTCGCTGAACGTAGCCCCCTCCCCTCGCGGATCGTAAGGTGCGCCGTTGGTGCGGAGCAGGTCGGTGCGGTTGAAGTTGTGGATGCAGGCCGACGACGGACGCAACTGGTAGCTGCCGCCATCCGACACCGACGCAAAGAGGTCGACGAAAGGATAGGCCGGCTGGTCGCCGGTGGGGTAAGTGATGGTCCAAACCCACTCGTAGCCGGCAGCTGTGGTCGACATCTGGTCGCTGAACATATTGGGCCACGAGGTGAAGTTGGCGTTGACGTTCGGGTTCTGGTAGCGCAGGAAGTAAGCCTGATAGTAGGAGCCGTAAGCACCTTCGACGGCGATGGTCGACGACGAAGTGCACTTGTAGCGCTGGTAGTTGGCGGTTTCTGCCAGGTTGGAATCCTGGTCCATAAACTCCTTGTAGAGCGTAGCGGCCTTGCGGTAGTCACCGTTCCAAAGATAGAGGTCGGCCAGGAGGAGCTTCTTGTGTACGAAGTAGTAATAGAGCAGCTGTCCATCGACGGAGGTCGAAGTGCCCGTTGTGGACGAAACCGTGTTGATGACGAGCGGAGACTCCTCATAGGGCTCGAGATACGGCAGCCCCTCCATCGTCTCGATCAGCTTTGGCAGCAGGGCGTCGATGTCGTACCACGGGGCAGTCTGCAGTTCAGCCTGCATGTCGTCGGTGGTGACGATGGGCTCGGTGATGTAGGGCACCTTACCCCACTGTGCAGCCGCCTGCAGGTAGACGTACGTGCGGAGGGCAGCGATGTCGGAATAGCGCTCGGCATACTCGTCGTCGCTCAGGTCGTGGCTAGCGAGCATCTTGTCGAAGTTCGACAGGCAGTCGTTGCACTCGTTGATGACGGCGTAGTACTTGGTCGGAAGGAGATACGGGTTGTCAGCATCGTCGACACCGGCGTCGACTTCCTGTAGATATGTGCTCGAATTGTCGGTGATGGTCATCAGGTCGGCACGGACCTCATTAAGCACAACCATCTGCTCGGCCAGCTCCATGAACTTACTGTACACACCGATGATATGCTTGTCAGCATCCTCCATATTGGTGTAAGTGTCGTCGTAGTCAAGGGCATCGTCTATCTCGGTGTCGACACAACTGCTGCCCAGGACGGTGAGACCGGCCATCAAAAAATAAATACAGAACTTTTTCATAATCATTACAAGCCAAGTTTAAGACCAATATAGAACGTTGGTGTGGTGGGTGTGGTGAACGCGTCGACGCCCTGATACAGGGGGTTGTTGGAAGCGGAGCAGACAATCTCCGGGTCGCTGCCCTTGTAGTCGGTGAGCGTGAAGAGGTTCTCGCAGGTGCCGAACACGGTCAGACCCGTCACGTAAGAGGAGTGGATATTGAAGTCGTAGGCCAACGTCAGCTCCTTGAGCTTGAGGTACGAACCGTCTTCAATCCAGCGGTCGGAGAAGCGGCTGTTGCCCAGCGGGTCGCCGAAAGTAGCGCGCGGCACGCTCGTCACGTCGCCCTCAGAGCGCCAGCGGTTGAGCACGTTGCGCGTCTGGTTGACGTAGCCCGACATGCTCTCGAGCTGCGAGCGCGTGTAGTTGTACACGTCGTTGCCGAGCGAGTAGTTGAACTGTGTGGTGAGCGTGAAGCGGTGGCTCTTCATGACAGAGACGAAGCCTCCGAAGAGGGTCGGATTGGGATTGCCTATCTCGACCATATCGCTGCCGTCGATGAGCTTGTCGCCGTTCTGGTCGACAAAGCGCACGTCGCCGGCCTCAAACGGCTTGCGCACCGAACCGACCATCGTGCCGAGACCGGCAGCCGAAGCGTCGGCCGAAGTGCTGTACACACCGTCGGTCTTGTAGCCGTAGAAGACGCCCATCGACGAACCGACCGAAGTCAACACAGTGCCGTCGCCCACAGCAGTCTTGATCGAACCGCAGTCGAGCTTCTGGATTTCGTTCTTGTTGTGAGCAACCGAGAGGTTGAGGTCCCAGGCGAAGTGCTTCTTGTTGATGACGCGGCCGCCAAGAGAAACCTCGACACCGGTGTTGGTGAGTTCGCCGCCGTTGCTCACATAGGTGCTGAAGCCCGTAAACGACTGTGCGTTGCTGTAAATCAAGAGGTCTTTGGTCTCGCTGCGGTAAGCATCGACAGAGAGGGTCAGACGCTCGTTGAGGAAGGCTGCGTCGATACCGACATTGGCCTTGGTGACGCGTTCGGGCTTGATGTCCTTGTTGGTCAAACCACCGCGCACGAGACCGTTATTGTTGAGGAACGACTGCGTGATGTAGTAGCGGCGAGAGACGTAGTTACCGATGTCGTCGTTACCCGACATATTGTATCCGGCACGCAATTTGAGATAAGGCATCCAAGTGGCATTTTTCATCCACGACTCACCCGAGATGAGCCATGCGGCATTGACACCCGGATAGACCTGCAGCGGCTGGATGTTGTCGCCGAAGCGGCTCGAAGCGTCGGTCGACAGGGTGACGTCGACAAAGTAGCGGTTGGCGTAGGCGTAGTCGGCATGGCCGTAGAAGGAGAGCCAGTTCCAGTTACCCAGCGCACCGCCGTTCTGATAGAGCTCGGGGTCGCCCGACGAAATGGTCTGATAGTAGTTGCTGGCCGAGTTGAAGCCGCGTCCGTAATCGTCTTCGGCCACGTTGTGGTGGTAGCGGAATCCGATTGTACCGTCGAATGAGTGGCTTCCCCACGCGTTGCTGTAGTTGAGGCGGGTCTCGTCGCTAATCGAGAACAGGCGCTCCACGCGGTGCATCTGCTGGTTGGTCACCTCGGCATTCGAGAGGTTGCCGTAGGGAATGCCCGAGGTCGGATAGAAAATGACCTCGCGCTCCTTGTTATAGTCAATACCGAAGATGGTCGAAAGCTTCCAGTTCTTCCAGAGGTCGGCTTCGAGCGTGTAGCTACCCATGAAGCGGTAGAACGAATTTTCGCTCACCACATTGTCGGTGACTACGGCCGGATTGGCTGCTCCGAGTGCGTCGACATCTTCGTATGCGGGCGAAAACTTATTGTATTCATCTACACTATTAATAGAGGTAAACGGAGCTTTGACCAAAGCCGTGTAGATGGGGTTGACATTGCTCGTCGAACCTTCGTTGGAGAGATTCTTCGAGCCGTAGACGAAACTCATGCTCGTGTTGAAACGGATGCGGTCGGTGAACTTGATGGCGGCATTCAGACGGGCGTTGAAGCGCTGGAAATCAGACCCCTTGATCAGTCCGTCTTTGTTCTGGAAGCCCAATGAAACACCATAGATGGCGGTTTCGTCACCGCCGCTCACGCTCAGCGAATACTGCTGCTTGAAGCCTGACTGGTAGATTTCGTCCTGCCAGTCGGTGTTCTGGTTGTACTTGTAGTAGTCGCCGTTGTTCCAAGTCTGGTCGGGGTTCTGCGAGGGCCGCTTGGCGCTAATCCAGGGGAGGTCGCTGACGGCCTTAGCGCTCAGTCCAGAGGTCTGTGCGAGCTCGGTCAAGTAGCGCTTGGAGTCGGCTGCACCGAGCATCGGATACTTCTTGGGCTGCATGTTGAGACCCCAGAATGCCGACACGTCGATGTGGGTCGAGAGGTCCTCGGTGCGCTTGGTCTGGATGATGATGGCGCCGTTGCCGCCCTTGGTACCGTAGATGCTCGTAGCGTCCTTCATGACGACAATTTGGTCGATATCCTTGACATCGATACAACCCAGAGGGGTCGATATCTGACCCTCGATGAGGGAGACGCCGAACTCCTGGTTTTCGATGATCAGTCCGTCGATGACGAGCAGCGGGTTGTTATTGGCATAGAGCGAGTTATAGCCGCGCAGCACGAGGTTGGCCCCGCTCCAGTCGGTTCCGGAACGGAAGAGGGTGTTGAGGCCGCTCACCTGCCCCTGCATGAGTGACTCCGAACTGCCCTTGACCGAAAGCGAGTTGTCGCCGCCGATGAAGGAGATGGCCGAAGCCGTCTGCGAAATTTCGCGCTTGCCCAGCGGGCCAGCTATCACGTTGTTGGTGGCCGAGCGGTAGCCATCTTCCATGAGGCGGATGTCGAGCTGCTCGCGGTCACGCACGGGAATCATGACGCCCTTGGCCGTAGGACTGCTCACCGAAAGGACGGAGAGCGCACGGCCGCGTGCGTCGACGGGCACTTTGATGCTGAATGTACCGGTCTCGTCGGTCATGGCCGAATAGCGGGCTCCGACTACCTGCAGCGACACACCTGCCAAAGGCTCGCCGGTGGCGTCAAGGACCACCTTGCCGGTCACGGTTCGGGTGGCCGTCTCGGCGACCTTGCCGGCTGCAGGGCCGCCCTGCTCTGTCTGGGCAGTAGCCGATGTGGCGCAGACCAGACCGGCCAGCAAAAACAATATATATGCTTTTTTCATAATTTAGAAACGTCTTTAAGGGTTATTCTTCGTCATCTTCGTCTATAATAGGCTCAAACAGGATATAGTCCAGATAGATGGAGCCGTGAGGCTGGATGGAGCTCACTGAGGGCACTACGACGTTGCTGACGTTGAAGACACCGCTCGTCACATACATTGACGCTTCGCCCTGGTAGAAGCAGCGGAAGACATCCTTCTTGATCATGCTGGGACGGCCGTTGGCCAACCACATGTTCTCATTGTTCGGGCAGACGCCGGTCACGCCGCTGTAGTACTGCAGGTTGGCAACACGCGTAGCGTTGGTCATGGCCGAAATGTTGGGCGTCTGACACCAGATGAGCGGGAACTTGCACTCGGCGTCGTCGGCGCCAACACCGGCATTGATGCCGAGGTGGCGGAAGTTGTTGGTAGCCCCGAGCAACTCGGCCAGACGGGAAGCCGTAGCGTTGTCAAACTCGCCCTCGTCGAAGACGTCAGGGTTGTAGGGCACCATGCAGCAGTAGGAGCGCTGCTGCGGGAAGAAGTAGTTGTTCGACCCGTAGTGCTGCAGGAAGTCGCTCTTCTCGTAGTTGTCGATATAGTTGATGGCGCTGTCGCCCGGCTGGGCGAGGTAGAGTTTCTGGTAGTTGCGGATCACGCCGCCGCAAGGCCAGTTGGGGTTGGCCTGATACTGGTCGTAGTCGACGGCCAGCGTGTCGGGGTTGACGTGCGTCGGACGGTCGTCGACCGAACGCATGTAGACCTTGTAGTCGCACGAATGCAGCTTGGCCGAATAGCCCAGGTACGAACCGCCGCGGGTGCGGTTGACCTGCGGATAGGTGTTGCCCGAGAACGAAGTGCCGTAGTAGCCGTAGCGGGTGCTGCTGGCGTAGTAGGTCTCGGTGTCGGACGTCTTGTTGCCAAGGCTGTCGAGCACATAGCGCTGGTACGGACGGAGCGTGTCGGTGCCGCACAAGACGACGTCGCGGCCGCCACGGGCGTTTAGGTTGACACGGGTGAAGATGTATTCGCTCGTATTGCAGTCGATGTAGTTTTCGCCCTCGACATAGACGGGCTTAATCTTGTTGCCCGCCATGCGGATGTGGACGTCACCGGCCACATAGAGCGTGCCGTTGCAGGTCTCGTGGGTCTCGGCCACGCCCTGCTTGATCTTGACGCGGACGCCCTTGGTCGACGTGAAGTAGGTGTCGGCGGTCTTCGAGTCGGCGGGATAGAACACGAGGTCGGTGATGAGCTCGCGGGTGGCCACTATGGTCGTGGCTGCCGAGTCAATCTTGTAGCCCACATAGGTAGGCGATGGATGCAGGCCGTTGTTCTGCTTGAAGTAGTTCCAGTACATGGCCGAGAGGCGCTCGAAGGTCGAGTCAGCGAGCAGGACCATGTTGACCGTCGAGTCGTTGTCGTTAATCGGAATGGTGTCGAGCAACGGATTGCTGTAGACCATCACGGTGTCGTAGACGGGCTGGTTCTGGTCGTTGATGCCTATCTGCACGCTCTGGGTCTCATCCATGATGGAGTCGCCCTGGTCGATGATGAAGCGCGCCATCTTGTACTGGTCCTTGAGCCCGTTGAGGAGCTCGAAGATGTTGGGACGATGGCCGATGGCTGCATCGGCGATGCGCAGAATGCCGTTGCGGCACACAATCTCGGTCGGCTGGAGCTTGATTTCAGAGACGGGAGTCTGCTTGCCGTTGTAGGCAATGACGTAGCTCATGGTGTCGAGCATCGCCTTGTTGTACTCGAGCAGCACGATGTGGGCTCCGGGCACGGAATCGCGGTCAGCCTCGGCTACTGCACTCATGGCCGAATTGGTCGGAGCCAAAACGGTATATACGCCATTCGACTGCAGCAAGGCGTCGTATCCGCCATTGGACAGAGCCTCTGCAAAGTCACTCAGGTCCTCCCGTTGGGCGATGACTTGCCACAGGTCCTTCGACTTGTCGCCGGCCACGTCATCGGCCTCCCACGTCTCGCTGCATGAGCCTAAGCCCATGACAGCAAGCGCTCCGAGAGTGACGCACTTCAGTTGGTTGATGAAATTATTGTTCATAGTCTTTTCTTTATTTTGCGATTGCGAAATCTTTGTTTTTTATTACGTAAATCCGTCTTGAGTGTTCTGTTACCAACTGCTGAAGGGAATGTATCATTTTCAGATTCCCCGACTTTCAATTTCGTAACATGGCGGATAGTCGCGTAACTCTCTGTGGATTATTGCGTAATAAGATTTCCACTGGCATCGAACTTGTCTGCGTCGTGGTTGATGCACCATGTCTGCGGACATTCGCCGGGGTTGGCCGTACCTGCCTCGACAGGACACTGTCCGCCGGGGAAGATGTGCGTGCGGTAGGCAGCGCTGAAGCCTGTGATGTCGATGTACTTGGTCTCGTCTTTCTTCACCTCGCCGGTCGTCTCGTCCTTGTCGTAGCGGTAGATACGGGCGCTATTGCCGTCTACCATCACGCGCGGATAAACCTGGTCTTCGGCTACGGGGATGAAGTAGAGCATGTCGAACCACTGCGCACGGGCACCCGAACCTGCACTGTTGGTGTCGAGGGCTTCGAGACGGAGCACGTGGCTGCCTTCCGACTTGACGTCGACCGTGGCGAGGAGCAAGCAGTTCATGAACTTCATCGACGGCAGATAAGCCTGCGGCTGGTAGTAGCCCTTGGCCACCTGCTGCTCATCGTCGTTGCGGCTCGAGGAACCTGCACCCAACTGCGAGAGAATGGCGGTGCCGAACACCTGGTCCTCTTGTCCTGACTGAAGGAAGGTCACCTTGACCGAGCCTTCGCCGGTAAGCGTCTTGTAGGTCGGACGCCAGCGCAGCCAGATCTTGTACTTGCCTTCGACCAACGTCGGGGTCTGGATCTCAAGGTACTGCATAACGTGGGTGGCCATACGGAAGTTGAGGTTGTCGCCGTAGACGTACTCGGGCACGTTGTGGCCGTCGAAGTTGATGTCGCCCATCTTGGGCACGAAGACGCAGTTGTACTGGATGGTCGGCGTGTTCTTGCCCGACCAGCTCATCATTGAGAGGTCGGTCGGCACGTAGCCGTCGGCGTTGCCCGTCGGTGTGGTGTAGGAAGCGTCGGCCGCGAGGGTCGAATAGTAGTAGAGTGTGGTTCCGGCCTTCTGATAGCCCTTGTTGGCGCGTATCTCCGGCTGGTCGGCCATATCCCAGTTGATGCGGGTGGCTGCACGCTCGATGACCTCCAGCTCGCCGCGAAGCGACTGCACTACGCCGTTCGAGCAGGTGTAGTCGACAAAGTTGCCGCGCGTCTCGACCGGAATGCCGGGCTCGCCAAGCGACTCATAGCGGTTGAGGTAGATGTCCTCGCCCACCGAAGTGATGGTGATGACCTTCGACACGTTGATGGTCGTGTCCTGTCCGCCTGCGGTCTTGTCGCTCTTGGGGAAGAGCGTGCAGGTGTTCATCTGGCCCTTCGAGAGGTCGGCCTTGTAGTAACGGCCACTGATGAAGTGGTAGCCAATCCAGTTGCGGAGCAGGGTCTCCATCGAGTAGTTTTTGGTGTTGTAGAAGGCCAAGCGTTCCTTGACCTCATCGAGGGTGGTCAGCTTCTCAGCCTGCATGACCGAGTCGGGCTGCGCAAAGAACGTCAAGGTCGACTGGTTGCCCAGGATGTCGTCGAGCGAGATGTCGTACTCTTCCGACTCGAGGATTTCCTTCATGATGCCAGTCATAATCGAGTAGCCCTTTGCCTCGCTGTCGTACGTGTCGATGTTGTTGAAGAAATCAACGACACTGAACGTCGGGCGATGCAGGACGTTGTCAATCACATGGCACACGCCGTTGCCGGTCGAGTGGTCGGCATCGACGATGTTGGCATTGCGGTTGATGACATACGAGCCCGTTGCGTAGGACGATGTCAGATAGTCCTGCGACATGTTGGGATAGGTCAGGCGCGTCTCGATCATGTCGGTCGTGTGGAGCGTGTCCTCAAGCATGTGGTAGCACACGATGTTGCGGGCGCTGTCGGCCGTGAGGCTCTCGATTTTGCTCTGTGCCTCCTCCCTCGACGAAACACCGAAGTAGTTGCAAACGGCCTCGTTGGTGGGCACGAAGAGCGTGTAGTGGCCGTAAGCGTGCACCATACCGCGCAGGTCGCCCTTGTCGATGATGTTGAGGAAGAGGCCGAGCGTCGAGTCGTTGGCCGACAGGTACTCGTCGAGCTGGGGAGCGTTGTTGGCAACCCAGTCAGTGCCGTCCAGATAGTCATTGCATGCTACAAAGCCCATAGGCGAGGCAACAGCCACCGTAGCACACACGATATATTTTATCAGTTTCTTTTTCATTTTGCAAGAAGAGTTGAATTCGATTTTTTGTTATCATTCATTTGACTCTCAGCTTATTCTGCCATTTCCCAGTCCTTCTTCTGCTCCAACAGGTCGTTGGTCAGGACGTCGTTCTTGGGATAAGGCAGGTAGTGGCACTCGTAGTAGTTGCTGTAGCGTGAGCGGACACTCGATGCCTTGGAGATGGTCGTAGCCGATGTCACGATGGAGAGCAGATAGTTGAGTCCGCCTCCCGTGCACGAACCCTTGCCGTAGCTGTTGCGGGCTGCGGTGCGGAGCACGTCAAACCAGCGACGTCCCTCGAAAGCCATCTCGCGGCCCTCCTCGTCGAGCACGAACTGCTCCATGGCGGGTGCGGTAAGGTTGACGTTGTAGGTGGCAATCTTCTCGGCCGGGAACGGCTCGTCGTTGCGGAGCTCGTCCCAGAAGATGTCCTGCATGGCGAAGGTGCCGACCAGAAGGTCGGTGGTCTCGACGGCTGAAGCGCGGTCACGCACCTTGAACACCGCACGGTAGGCCTCGAAGAGCAGGTCCTGGTCGTAGGTGTTGTTGTCGCCCCAGGCGAGCTGTACCAATGCTTCGGCCTTCATCAGGTAGATTTCGGCCAGACGGTAGACGAGGATGTTCTTGTCGAACTCGGAAGCGGCAGCATAGTAAGTGCCGTTGAGGTCCATACCGGCGTACTTCCAGCAGAAGTTGGGCACCAGGTAGTTGATGGTCTGGCGCGCGTCGTTGTAGTAGTTTTTGCCTATCACCTTCTCCGAACTCGGGAAGACTGACTCGGAGAGCATGTCGACATTGGGCATGTACGGACGTGACGACGAGATGAGCATGCTGTAGAAAGGATTGGCGCTGTAGTTGTCAATCTGCAACTCGAAGATGCTCTCGTTGCTGTTGCCTTTCACATAAATGTCCTCGAACATGTCTTGCATGGCCGTTGTGGTCTGCACATAGAACTGCTTCTCGAAGTCGCTGCCCTCGACGTCGGTCAGGTCTACGCCTGCCTCGGTGGGAAGCTGCTTGACAATCGGAATCAGGGTGTACTGGCCGCTGGCTATGATGGCGTTGCACTCATCGACACACTTCTGGTAAGCCGTGCGTGCTTTTCCGTTGTCGGTGGCCAAAGCGCCTTGCCAACGGTACATGTCGGCGAGCAGGGCCTTGAGGAAGTACATGGTGACTTGACCCTTGTTTTCGGCCACACTCGTGCTGCTGTATGAATAGGGCAGCGTGCCCTCCTTCTCGATGGTCTCGAGCTGGCTGATGAGGTCGTCGAGGATAGTGGTCTGCGACGTAACGGCCACGTTGCGGTCGATGTCGTCGCTGTAATAAGCCCAGGTGACATAGGGCACGTCCTTGTACGTACGAATCAGGTAGAAGTACATCAGGGCGCGCACTGTGGTGGCTTCAGCCTTGTACTGGTTGCACGAAGTGACGCCGAACGAGGCGTCTTTCTTCAGCACGTCGTCGGCCCTCTCAAGCAGAAGGTTGCAGTTGTTGATAACCGTATAGTAGTTCTGCCATGCAACCCACGTATTGGTGCTGAGGATGTTGCACTCACGGATATTGGTGTAGGCATCGTTGAGCGAAAGACCCTCGGTCAGGTAGTCTGCGCGCATCTCTCCGTGCATGAAGATACGGCCTGCAGCGTTGATCCACGAGCAGTAGATACCGGTCATGGCGTTTTCGACCTCCTCCTCGGTCTGCCAGTACTCACTCGCCGGAACACTGTTCTCGGGAGTAAGGGCCAGCCAGTCGTCGCACGAGGTCGCCATCAACATCAAACAGCTGCCAAAAGCAACAGATGCTATATTTCTCATTTTTGATTTCATAATGCTTTAGAATTTGACATTGATACCTACAGTGTACTCATGCGGACGCGGGGTGTTGGACGTGTCGTAGCCGGGGTACTGCGGACTGGAGATGGAAATCTCGGGGTCCATACCGGTGTAGTTGGTCCAGCAGTAGATGTTCTGCATCTGCACATAAATCTTGGCATCGGAGACGAACGTGCCCTTCAGCAGGTCCTTGGGGAAGGTGTAGCTGAGTGTGGCCGTCTTGAAGCGGAGGAACGAACCGTCCTCGACATAGCGGCTGGAAGCCAGCGAGTTGTAGGTCGCATTGGTGCCGTAGTAAGCACGCGGAAGCAGGCCGCTCGGCACTTCTCCGTTGGCAATCTGCTCGTTGGTGTACTCATGACGCCACCGGCGCAGCACTGACGAAGACTGGTTGCGGAACGAGTTCATCGATTCCATCGAAGCCTTGGCCATGTTGATGACATCGTTGCCGTAGCGGAAGTTGAAGAACGTGTTGAGCTGCCACTGACGCCACTTGACGTTGAGACCGAAACCACCCGTAATCAACGGCATTCCGTTGCCCAGGTAGACGACGTCCTGCTCGTTGATGTTGCCGTCGTGGTTGACGTCCTTATACTTGGCGTCGCCGGCCTTGAACGTATAGCTCTCGTCGTTGGTGTAGTTGAAGCGCATCTTGACATACTCCAGCTTGCCGTCCTTGTAGGTCATGATCTTGTTGCCGTTCTCGTCGACCGCGATGGTCTGCTCGTCGTTGAGATAGACACCTTCGTAGATGTAGCCGTAGAAGGAACCCAAAGGCTGACCCTTGACGAGCAAGGTCGGATAGTAGCCCGAAGTGGTGTTGGAAGACCACGAACCGGCGGTCTCCAGGTCGTCACGGAGTTCGTTTTCGTTGCGTGCCAAGTTCATGGAGAACTTCACGGTCCAGTCCTTGTCCTTATAGGGGATGGCATCGAAGTCGAATTCCCAACCGCGGTTCTGCATGCCGGCGTAGTTGAGGAACGAGGCGTTAGAGTAGCCCGTCGTGGTCGGAATCACACGGTTCTTGATGACGAGGGCCGAGGAGTTCTTGAAGTACCACTCGAAGTGTGCGTTGATCTTGTTGTCGAGGAAGCCGACATCGACACCCGTGTTGAACGATTGGGTCTTCTCCCACTTCAGGTTGCTCAGCTCAAGTCCTGTCTGGTAAGCACCCTGCTTGCCGAGATAGGTGAAGCCGTAGGTGTTGTAGGTGGCCTGCGAAGCGTAGTTGGAAAGCGCCCTCGACGAACCTGACTCACCATAGCTGAAGCGGAGCGAGAATTCCGACATGCGGATGTCGTCGGCCAGACTGGTCATAAACGGCTCGCTCGAAATACGCCAACGTCCGGAGAGGGACGGGAACAGGGCCCAGCGGTTGCCGTCGCCGAACTTCGATGAACCTTCGTAGCTCAGTGCCGCACCCAGAATGTAGCGGTCATAGAGCGAATACTGAACTTGGGCAAAGGAGCTCAGCGTGCGGACTTCGCTCGACGACGAACCGAAGTTGCTCGAATTGGCCACATAGCCGCCGTTCGACGGGTCGGTCAAGTCGACGGAAGCAGAGTTGCTGATGCCGACCGAGAAGTTCTTGGTGCGCTGGTTGTAGGTGTTGATACCCAACACAACCTGCAGCGTCTGGTCCTCGCCAAGGTCGGGCGTAAAGAACAGCTTGTTGTATGTCTGGAAGGCAAAGGCCTCGTTGTCCTTGTCACGGGCCACATTGACCGTCGACTCCGTCCAGGGGCGACCCGTAGCGGACTGGGGCACGAAGGCATTCGACTTCTCGTTGTTGATGTCAAGACCTACCTCGAGCTGGTAGCGCAACCACGGGAGGGCGCGGTACTGCAAGGTCAAGTTAGGGATGACGCGGTTGCCGCGCACCTTGTAGAAGCCCTGGTTGGCCATAGCCACCGGGTTGTAGGGGTTGCTCTGGCTGCCTGCCCAATACGAACCGCCAAGGTCGGCTGCCGGGGTGAAGTAGTTGTCGGTCAAAACGCCGGTCTCGTCGTACTCATAGATTCCCATGTTAGGAGCACGGCTGAAGGCCTGCGACAGCACGTTGTACGACGACGACAGCGCGGTGACGTAGTTACGGTCGGTGTTGGAGTTGGTGTAGGACATAGAGGCCGAGAACTTCAACTTCTCCGAGATGTTGTAGTCGATATTCACACGGCTGGACAGACGGCGGTAGTTCTCTCCTATCGTCGTACCCTTGGCGTTGTAGTAGTTGAACGAAGCGCGGTACATGGCCTTCTGCGAACCGCCCTGAATGGAGATGGAGTGGTCCTGCGTGAAGCCCGTGCGGGTCAGCTCGTCATACCAGTTGGTGTTCTGGCCGTAGTTGTAGTAGTTGTAGGGGTTGTTGCCGTCGTTGGAAAGCTGCGGATACTTCTGCGGGTTGAAGGTCTGACCTGCGTTGAAGAGCTCCTCCATAATCAGCGTCGTGTACTCGTCGCCGCTCAGCATCGGAATGCCATCGCCCGGTTTGCTCAAAGAGCCCTTGAACGAATAGGTCACGGTCGGCTTCGACACAGCACCGCGCTTGGTGTTGATGAGGAGCACGCCGTTGGCGCCCTTCGAACCGTAGATGGCCGTTGCTGCAGCGTCCTTGAGGACAGTGATGTCCTTGATGTCGTCAGGGGCGATGTTGAGCATGGTGGCGTAGTCGTTCTCGTCGGCAGTTGAGAAGTCGAAGTCATCGTCGATGGTGGTCTCGTAGGGGAAACCATCGACCACGATGAGCGGCTCGGAAGAACCGTTGATGGACGTTGTACCGCGCACGCGGATTGACATACCGGAACCTGGGGCACCGGAAGTGGCCACCATGTCGACACCGGCCACACGGCCCTGGAGGGCGTCGGTGGCATCGGCCACGGCCAGGTCTTCGAGTTCAGACATGTCGACCTTTTTGGCCGAAGTCGTGAGGTCGCGTTCCGAAATCTGCATCATGCCGGAGTTCTGCCGACGTGCGGCAGTAACCTCGACGTCCTTGAGGGCGACGGTCTCTTCGATCATCGTGAGGTTGTAGACGGTCTGCGAGGTCGTGATGGGCAAAGTCTGCTTCTTGTATCCCGTAAACGAGACGACGAGCACATCACCGGGGCGAACCATCTCGGCGAGCGAGAAGTTACCGTTGAAGTCGGTCTGCGCACCGGTCACCGTACGGCCGTCCTTGTTCTGCCAAACCACATTGGCGCCGGCCAGGGGTTCGTCAAACGTACCGTCCATGATTGTACCGCGTATCAGGGTCTTCTGCGCGAAAGCGGCCGACACTGACAGGGTACACATAAGCAAGAACAGTAAGATTCTTTTATATGTCTTCATTTGTGTTTCGTTTTAACCGTTACTGTTTATCCTTGCTGACATGCTGGTAGAAGATGTATCCATCCAGACTATGGATGATGCCGCGAGGACAGATGATGTTGCTCTGACCCAAACCGCGCACCACACAATTGGTAAACTTCTCGGAATCGAGGTCGCAGGCGTTGATGGCGCGGAAAGCGGTATACTGGCCTGACTCGTAGTCCTTGCCGAGGAAGCGGATGTTGTGGTCCGAACCGGTCTTGGTAGCACGCATGTAGAGGCGCTGTGTGCCCGACATGAAGTCCTCGTAGTCTTCGGCAACAGGCAGGTAAGAAGTGCCTATCTGGAAGTCGTTGACGAGGTTGACCGACGGGCAGTCCCACGTGTTGGAGCTGTAGAAGTAAGCGGCTCCGTCGTCAGGATAAGTGTCGGTTACGGTCAGATAAACCTTGAAGTAGTTGGCTATCGTGTCGCGGTAGCAAAGGCTCTTGTTGGCGCGGTTCTTGGTGGCCATGTCTTTGCAGGTCATCAGATAACCCCTGTCGATGGCGTCCTGCAAGGCTTCGTCGGTCGGCACAAGGATGGTGTAGCGGTTTGTGCCGAACTCGGGCAGTGACGATGCGGTCGTCACGTTACGCCAGCGCGACGTAGCGTTGCTGTAAGTGCCGCGGTTGTACATAAAATCCCAATACTCTTTAAATAATGTGTGGCGCTGGTCGGCGGGGATACTCGGGTCCTGGGCGTAGCGTGCGGAGTCGCAACGCAAGTACCACTCGAGGTAAGAGCGGAGATTGCGCTCCGTGGCCGAGGTGTAGGTCTGGCCGTTGATCTTGTTGTATTCGCCGGCCAAAGCGCCGTAGGAAAGCGGCACGCTGCCGTCGACGACACGATACACGCTGCCGTTGACATAGCCCTCATACTCGTCCTTCACGACCGAAGTATAGTAGGCCGCGGCTGGGTCTTTGGCCTGCATGCCCACGGTCGGCACGGAAGCATTGGCTGTAACGTCCCACAACGGGGTTTCGTTGGGGTCGTTGACGATTGACCATACCGACTGGACCATGATTTCGTCCTTGCCGTCGACCTGGCGTCCCGACTTCTTGTAGCGGATGACGTCGCCGTAGTAGGTGTTGGTGAAGCCCCAGCCACCATAGGCGCCGTTCAGCACGTCTGTGCCGAGGTCAAGGCGGTCGATGGTGTCACGCTCGATGAAGCTGCGCTGCGACATTTCGTTGACCGAAGCGTTGGCCGTAGTCGAACCCGTGCTGACCGTAGCGTCGTAGCGGTCGCTGTAGCCGGCGTTGGCCGAGTTGTAGTTGACGCCCGACCACTTGTCGAGGTTCTCGTCGCTGTTCAGAATCAGCGTGAAGTTGACCTGCGGATAGCCCGAGAGCGTCGAGTAGAGCATGTGGTTGTAGATGGAGTTCTCGTAGGTTGTGGCGTAAGTAAGGTTGGCCACACCGTAGCCCGGGTCGAGCACGAAGCGGCTGCTCACACCCTCGAAGGCGCCGGTCTTCGGCACGTAGTTGATGATGTGGTACATACCGTTAGAGGCGAAGCCCGATGAAAGCACGTTCTTCGAGTAGTTGTAGGTGGCCGAATCGTTACTGTCGATAAACTCATTGTAACCCAACGAGTTGTGTGCCTTACTGAACTGCGAAGGCCAGATGATGCCGTTGGCCTGAAGGTTGCCCCAAAGGGTGACGAGCACGTTTTCCGACACGGCGTTGAAGGCCTTGTCGAACGACTCCTGGTCGGCGTCCCAACCGGCGCAGTCGACATACGAGAGGACGCGGTTTTCGATGTAGTCCTTCATAGCCGACTCGGTAGGCACGAAGAGGGTGACGCCCGAGTTGTACGAGTCGTCGCCGTCCACGCTACCCGTATAGGCCTCGATATTGAGGGAGAAGGGGTTGGCATCCGATTTGTACGTTCTCAGCTTTAGGTCATCGAGACTCTTTTCCGGATACATCTTCTCGAAGTAGTGCGCAGCGGTCGAGTTCTCAGTGTATTCAAGGAACTGGTAAGAGCCGGAACCCAAGCGATGGTTCAGAGCCATCTTCAGCTTGTCCCAGGCGCCGCCCTGTGCCGATGTGGGCACTTGCGAAGCGTCCGACTCCGGATACTGGTTGATCATGTCGTCGAGGTTCTGCAGCGGCATGACGACCTTGTTGATGAGGTGCATGACACCGCTCTCGCAATAGAGGTCGGCGTCGCCCGTCGTGTATTCCACCACCTGGGCATCGAGCACGTTGCCGTAAGCCGAGAAAGTGCGGTTGGGGAACACCAGGCTATAGTCGTCGCCCGACAGGTTGTACTTGCGGTACGAGTCGGCAAAGACGGGCAGATACCTGTAGTTGTGCCAGGTCTCCGACCACGAGCTTCCGGAATAGTCATAGGCGTAGATAGAGTCGCCGTTGTAGTACTCGCGCGAGAGAATCTGATACGAAGGCGTCATCTTCTTGAGCGAACTTCCAGCGGGGTTCTCCGTCGTTGTCGGGTGGTAATTGCCAAGCGAATCGCACACATACTGGTTGTAAAGCATCAGATACGACACAATCTCGGCAGCCTTGTCGGCAGGGATGTCGTCGACCGACTTCCAGCCATAGCTGTTGTTGGCAAAGAACTCTTCGAAAGCCTCGTCGGTAGGCACGAAGAAGGTGTAGCTTCCCGAACCTGACAATTGCTTCGAATAGAGGGTTTTGTCCACGAGTTTCAGATATTGCTGGCAGTCGCCGCGCGCACTGAGCACCTCGGTAGCTGGTTTTTCCAACCAACTCGGACGCTCGTAGTAGCTGTCGAAATCGTCGGAGCAACTGCCCAGGCTCAACACGGCCAAAGCAGCTACAGGCATTGATTTCAGGAACAAACTACGGGAGTTCGTCAATCCTTGAAGTTTCATGTGATTAAATAAGTACGTTTTATGTTAGTGAATGATGTTCAAAAATATGCAAAAGATGGTATAAAACCAAATGGATGGTATGTAATTCCAATTGGTATAATTCCAGTTGGTATAA
>CAVFPF010000103.1:0-25279 GCA_963624265.1 bacterium
TTAACTTTTCTTTCTCAAGGTTTTCGGAGGTAGAAATACAACTTGCGGAAAATCGAACTGTCACCGTCACCTGTCACCACTATGTTTTAGTTTGGAAACGAACAGAAAAGTTATATCATTGTTTTACAACGTGTTACAATCTTTGCGCGTCATTACACAAAATCATCTGCATGGATACAGCTGATTTTAATTACCCCAAAAAAACATTTTGGCCGTTTCGGCAAAAAGACGTACAGTTGCTGCCGATTACAGACCTCACACACTCACGCATTCCTCACGATATGCAAACTGAGAAACAACAGAAAGCAGCAGCGGCAGCGTAGGTAAAACTTACTGTATAAATCCATCTATAGTTCACACAAATATAAAGTGTCTGGATTCGTTCAAGACCCTACGATAAGCGTAATGTATAAATATGCATTAAATATATAAATCGTTGTAATTAATGGTTTTACTTTGCATAAATATTATAAATGCATAATTTTTGTATATACAAAATGATAAATTACTATTTTCTATTTCTAACACAAAACATACTTATTGTATTACAACACACTCTATATAATGTAACTCATACGCTTCTACAAGCTGGCTTTAAGCACCTCGAAATGCGCGGCAATCTGGTGGAGGCGCGGCGAGCAGGACAAGGCCGACACGGCTCTATCCGACTTACTCACCAGCAATCAGGGGAAACCGCTCTGGGGAGAACAACGTGTAATCTATTCATCTTATATATATAGCTTATATTTCAGTCCTCGCCATTATAAAAAAATCAAGGCCTGGGATTTCTCCCAAGCCTTGATCTTATTATGCTTGTCTCCGATTAGAGAGCGTTGACTACAGAAGCGTACTGAGCGAACTCGGCATCGTTCTGAGCGGCAGCCTTCTTGCTGCTATCGAGCTTGACAGCCTGCTTGAGGTTGCTCTCAACAGCAGAGCTGTTGTTGGTGCGAGCGCCTACTACTGCGAGCAGATAGTATGTGGTGGCGTTCTTCTCGCTGATGCCCTCGAGAGTAGCCTTGGCGTCGTTGTACTTGCCAGAGCAAATCTGAGCGACAGCCAGGTTGTTGCACTTCTTGCCGTTGAATACGTCGATGGCCTGAGCGTACTTGCCCTGACGGGTCAGGATGGTACCCATAGCCTCAGCATACTCCTCGCAGTCGGCAGCCTTGCCGATGTAGCTCTCGGCAGTGGCAACGTCGCCGTTGCGCAGTGCGATGAGACCGAGGTTCATGTTGGCCTGTGCGTTGTTGGCGTCCTTAGCGACGATGTTCTTCCAGATCTTCTCAGCCTCGTCGTACTTGCCCTGGTTGAAGAGGATGACGGCGATGTTGTTGGCTGCGCGGTAGTCGCTCGGGAAGAGCTCGGAAGCCTTCTTGTAGACATTGATCTTGTCGGCATCGTTCTGCTGGAGAGAAGCAGCATAGAGGAGCTCCTCGAGAGTCAGAGAGTCGGTGTCGTTCTTCAGGAGGTCAAGAATCTCCTCGTCGGTGTGGCCGATGTTCTTGACAGTAGCGGTAACCTTAGAGTAACGGAGCTGTGGCAGAACGTCGTCGGCGAGCTCTTTGTAAGCTGCAGAAAGGTTCTTGATCTCAGCCTCGCGCTGGTCAGGATCGCTGATGCGTGACAGCACGTTGAGCACGAGCTGCTTGTCCTGGATGTCGGAGTTCTCGACCAAAGCCTTGAAGCCGTCCCAATCCTCGGCAATCTGCTCAGGATTGATGTTGCCGCTCATCTTGGCCTTCTTGAGGAACTTGTTGAGGTAAGAAGTAGATGACTTCTCACGGCCGGCAGCCAACTTCTCGTTGAGGCTTACAGCGCCTTCAGGAGATGCGGTAGAAACCATATCGATGCCCTCGAAGGTGCGACGCTCCTGGTCCTTGGTGGCCTTGATGGCGTTCTCAACGTCCTTCATCTCGCTCTTGCCCGACTCAGAAGAACGGAGCTGGGTAGACTGATACTGATAGATGAGGGTGGCGATATACTTGTCGAATGTGTCCTTGACGAACTTGTCAGCACCGAAAGCAGGTGTAGCCTCCTCGGCTGAAGCCATAGACTCGGTAGCAACGATGCCGTCGGCAACCTTGACGCGGTCGAAGGTGTAGGTCTTGCTGCCTACTGTGCCGACATACTCGACGAAGAGCTCGCACTTGGCCATGTCGGGGATATAGTCGAAGTGAGCCTTGAAGTTGGCTGTGCCGCCGTACTTGTAGGAAACGGTCTCGTCGTTGCCCTTGGCCTTCTCGCCCTGGAACGAAACAGACTCGCCCTTGGTCTCGCCGGTAGCATAAACCAGCACGGGAGTCATGGTGATGGTGGCCTTCTTCTTGAAGTACTTCTCAGGATAGGTCACAGTGATTGTGGCATCGACAGCGCCGCCGACCTCAACGAGAGGATTGGGATCGCATGTGAAGTTCTCGCTTGTGAGAGGCTTCAACTTACCACAAGATGCAATTGTGAGCAAAGAAGCTGCAACAACTGCCAAAGATAAAAACTTCTTCATAGTGGATAATTAAAAGAATTAAAATGTTGTTGTGTTGATTTCCTTTGATTCTCTTTAGATTTTTTTAGCGCCGACCCCGCAAACGCAACGCCCCGAGGCCGCCACATACCTTTATTATTATAAAAAGTATGCCGCAAAGATAGCCACATTTTTAACACTATCCAAAAAATCGGATAAAAATATTGGAAAAATCTTCATTTTTTGGCCTTGTTGCGCGGATGATACATCAAAATTTCCTCTCTCAGCATCTGTTTGTCGACTTTGGTGTAGATTTCGGTGGTGGAAATCTGCTCGTGTCCGAGCATCATCTGAATGGCGCGCAGGTTGGCGCCGCCCTCGAGCAAATGGGTGGCGAAGGTGTGGCGGAAGGTGTGCGGACTGATCTCCTTGCGGATGCCCGCCTCGCCGGCGTAACGGCGCACGATGTTGAAGATCATCATGCGGCTGAGCTTGCGCCCGAAGCGGTTGAGGAAGACATAGTCTTCGAAGCCGGGCTGGATGTCGAGCTCGTAGCGGAACTGGAAGTAGCGGTGTATCTCGTCGAGGGCGGAGTCGGCTATGGGCACGATGCGCTCTTTGCGCCCCTTGCCGCGCACGAGCAGATAACGCTCGCGCACATAGATATTGGAGATGCGCAGGTCGGTGAGCTCGGAGACGCGCAGGCCGCAGCTGTAGAGCGTCTCGAGGATGGCCCGGTTGCGCTGCCCATCGCAGGTGGAGGGGTCGGGACAGGCCACGATGCGGTTCACTTCGGCCAGCGACAGCACCGACGGCAGGTGCTCGCCGAGCTTGGGCGAGTCGATGAGCTCGGTGGGGTCGGCCGCAAGCTTGCCCTCAAGCCTCAGAAACTTGTAGAACGAACGGATGCCGATGAGGATGCGCTTCTGCGAGGAGGGCGCAATGCCCACGTCGCGCAACCCGCACAGAAACGACTCGATGTCGTCGGCTCGGAGCGACTCGAGACTTGCCCCCTGCCCCTCGGCGAAACGCTGCAGCTTCGAGACGTCGGAAATGTAGGCTTCGACGGTATTATCCGTCAGATTTTTCTCAAATTTGAGGTAAGATTGATAATTTATCAGATTATTTTCTGCCATTTCAAAAAAAAAGACTATCTTTGCACCGCCTTTACATCGCCGGTGGCCATCGGGTCTTGACGGTGCAAATTTAGAGATAATAACGTTACAGACCAAATTTTTTATGAAAATTCTGATCATCAACGGGCCAAACCTCAACCTCCTGGGCCGAAGGGAGCCAGGCATCTACGGTGCCGGAACCTTCGAGGACTGCCTGCGGTCGCTCCGCGAGGGGTTCGCTCCGGTTGAAATCGAATATTTCCAAAGCAACATCGAGGGCGAAATCATCGACCGCATCCACACCGCCGGGTTCGGCAAGGACGCCAACCTGCAGCGGCGCAACGCGGCAGGCGACGAAGCCCTGGCCGATGGCATCGTGCTCAATGCCGGTGCCTACACGCACACCAGCGTGGCGCTGCACGACGCCATCAAGGCCGTGCCCATTCCGGTCGTGGAGGTGCACATCAGCAACGTGCACCAGCGCGAGGAATTCCGCCACCGCTCGCTGATCTCGCCCGTGGCTGCGGGCATCGTCATCGGCTTCGGCACGGACGGCTACCGCCTGGCTGTCGAGGGCCTCATCGCCCGGCTGACGGATACAGCGCTTTGACCGACACTCTTCGCTTGCAGACAAAAAGGGGAACGGCTTCCGCCAGGAGAAGGGGAAGCGCGCACTCCTTACACGCTATATTTTAAAGCAAAATTTACAAAGGTTGTGAGACCATATTAAGGTTGTGATATGAAGAAAACTAAAATCGTGTGCACCATCAGCGACATACGCTGCGAGGTGCCTTTCCTGCAGGACCTGTATGACCGCGGCATGAACGTGGTGCGTATGAACACCGCCCATGCGACCGACGAAGGCCTGCATCAGCTCATCAGCAATGTGCGTGAGGTAAGCACCTCCATCCCGATACTCATCGACACCAAGGGCCCGGAAATCCGGACCACGACGTTTGCCGACGGCTTCAAGGAGAAATGCATCGTGTTCGAACCGGGCGAGCGCGTCCGCATGGTGGGCAACCCCACGGGCACGACAAGCCACGACGAAATCGCAATGAGCTACGCCAACTTCGTGAGCGACGTGCCCGTTGGCGCCAACGTGCTCATCGACGACGGCGAAATCGCCTTCACGGTGGTGGCCAAGGAGAGCGACACCCTGATAGCCGAGGTGCGCAACCACGGCGAACTGGGCCAGCGCAAGAGCGTGAACGTGCCGGGCGTGAGCATCAACCTGCCTTCGCTCACCGACAAGGACCGCCACAACATCAACCTCGCCATCGACGAGGACATCGACTTCATCGCCCACTCGTTCGTGCGCAGCAAGCAGGACATCCTCGACATTCAGCAGATTCTCGACGAGAGGCAGTCGAAAATCAAAATCATCGCCAAAATCGAAAACCAGCAGGGCGTGGACAACATCGACGAAATTCTCGACGTGGCCTACGGCGTGATGGTGGCCCGCGGCGACCTCGGCATCGAAGTGCCCCAGGAACGCATCCCCGAGATTCAGCGCATGCTCATACGCAAGTGTATGGTGCGCGCCAAACCCGTCATCGTCGCCACACAGATGCTGCACTCGATGATCAAGAACCCGCGCCCCACCCGCGCCGAAATCTCGGACATCGCCAACGCTGTGTTCGCCCAAACCGACGCCGTGATGCTTTCGGGCGAAACGGCCTACGGTGCCTATCCGCGCGAAGCCGTGCAGACTATGGCCCAGGTGTGCCGCGAGGCGGAAGCCGAATACGAACGCCAGGAATATGAAATGCCGAGCTTCTTCGACAAGGTGTCGCCCAGCATCTCAAGCTACCTGTGCAAGCACGCCGCCATCGCCCAACAGAGCCTCGGCGTGAAGGCTTTCATCATCGAGACGCGCTACGGATGCGCCGCCCGAATGCTGTCGAGCTACCGCCCGAAGGGAACCATCTACGCCCTCTGCCACGACATGAAGGCCGTAAGGCTGCTGTCGCTCACCTACGGCGTGGACACCGAACTGGTCGAAGCCTCGGACAACCACTTTATCTATATGGGCCTCTCGAGCCTCGTCAGGGAAGGCAAGGTGCAGAAGGACGACCTGATGGCCTACCTCTTCGGCGCCACCGAACAGGGCATCTCTTCGCTCGAAATCAATAAGGCCGAGAAGATTCTCAAGGAGTCGTAAAGTTTGCGCACACGAGAGCCACGCAAGCAAGCCCGAGAGCCACGCAAGTCAAACCAAACCCGCACCGCCCATGAACTACGAGGAGACCGCCGACGCCCTTGACGAATATGTGATGCGCCACATCGACCCGGAGCCCGAACCGCTGCATCAGGTGCAACGGCTCACGCACCTGCACCTCACCTACACCCGCATGTGCAGCGGTCACATACAGGGCCGACTGCTCAAGATGCTGTGCAGCCTGGTTGGCGCACACCGCATTCTGGAACTGGGCACTTTCAGCGGATACAGCGCCATCAGCATGGCCGAAGCCCTCACTCCCGACCCCGACAACGGACAGGCGGAACTGCACACCATCGAGGTCTTCGACGAACTGGAGGACTTCATCCGCAAAAACCTGCTCCGCGCCGGCGACGTGGGCCAACGCATCCACCTGCACATCGGCGACGCCCTGCAGCTCATCGACACGTTGAGCCGCGAGGTGGGCAAGCCCTGGGACGTGTGCTTCGTCGACGCCGACAAAAGGCACTATAAGGACTACTACAACGCCGTGCTGCCCTACATCCGCCCCGGCGGCCTCATCATTGCCGACAACACGCTCTGGGACGGCAAGGTGCTCGACCCTCTCCCTAAGGATAGCGACCTGCAGACCCGCGGACTCCAGGCTTTCAACGACTTCGTGGCCCGCGACCCCCGCGTAGAGAAGGTCATCGTCCCCGTGCGCGACGGCCTCACGCTAATCAGAAAACGAATAACGTAAAACATAAAACGTAAAACGAATAACGTAAAACATAAAACGTTCATGCCTTCTGCGCGCAACAAGACCCTGACGCTGACACCTGACGACGAAGCCCGTCTGACAGCAAGCCTGCAGCGGCTCGCAGCTCCCACTACGGTGGCAGACATCACCGACCGGACTTTCTGCCAGGACCTCGAGGAGGCTTTGGCCTTTATGCCCACCGGGTTTGCCGACTTGCTCGTGCTCGACCCTCCCTACAACCTCTCCATCCAATTCGGCGACCTCCACATAGCGCGTCAGAGCGACGAAGACTATCTGCAATATCTCATGCAATGGCTGCCCGCCACACTGCGACTGCTCAAGCCAAGCGGCAGCGTGTATGTGTGCTGCGACTGGCTCTCGAGCACGACCGTCTACCAGGCACTGAAGCAATGCGGCGTCACGCTGCGCAACCGCATCACGTGGCAGCGCGAAAAGGGCCGCGGAGCCAAGTACAATTGGAAAAACGCCATGGAGGACATCTGGTACGGCGTGGTCAACCCGCGCGACTTCTACTTCGATGTGGACGCCGTGAAGCAGCGCCGCCGAGTCATCGCCCCCTACCGCACCGCCGAAGGCCAGCCCAAAGACTGGGAGGAAACCGAAACGGGACGGTTCAGACTCACCTGCCCGGGCAACTTCTGGGACGACATCAGCATCCCCTACTGGTCGATGGCCGAAAACACCCCTCACCCCACGCAAAAGCCCGAAAAACTCGTGGCAAAACTCATCCTCGCCTCCTGCCCCGCCGGCGGCATCGTGGTCGACCCCTTCCTGGGCAGCGGCACAACCTCGGTGACCGCCCGCAAACTGGGCCGCCACTTCGTGGGCATCGAACAAAATGCACAATACGCCCTTTGGGCGCTGAAACGCCTCGAGATGGCCGAAACGGACTCGCGCATACAGGGCTTCGCCGACGGCTGCTTCTGGGAGCGCAACAGCGGCAGGTGAACTTTGCCGCTTCATCCGATTCGGGCCTTGCTTTGCCCCCAGCGGACTTTGACCACAAAACCCAATACGAGCCTTGCTTTGCCCCAGCAGACTTTGACCACAAAACCCAATACGGACCTCTGTTTTCGGCCCGCAAAATCCGCAAAGACACCGCTTTTCGCACCCCGAAACCCGAAAAACAACGAAAAACGGGGGGAAACCGTCTTTTTTGCCCCTTAAATTTGGACATAAGAAAGAAAACACATACCTTTGCAAAAAGAAAAAATCGCATCGTTACCTATACTTAACGACTCAATATGGATCGCAACAGACTCGACAAGATAAACCGCCTGCTCGAAAAGGAACTGGCTGAAATACTGCGGCAGGAGACTGCCAAGACCCACGGACTGATGGTCAGCGTGAGCGCCGTGCGCACCGCCTCCGACCTGAGTTTCGCCAAGGTCTTCGTGAGCGTCTTCCCCTCTGACAAGGGCAAGGAAATCGTCGGCAACCTCAACAAGCAAATGAGCAGCATCAGAGGCGCTTTGGGCAACAAAGTGCGCTACCAGCTGCGCATCATCCCCGAACTGCGCTTCGATATCGACGACTCGCTCGACTACCTGGAGCGCATTGACGAACTGCTGAAGAAGTGAGCATGCTTGCCCTGAAGATTGCCGCCCGCTACCTGCTGGCCCCCAAAAGCCACAGCGCCATCAGCGCCATCACGGTCGTGGCAGCCTGCGGAATGGCAATCATCACAGCAGCCCTCGTGTGCGTGCTCTCGGTCTACAACGGCTTCGAAAGCTTGGTCGCCACGCTGACCTCCCGCCTCGATCCAGAGCTGAAGGTCGAACCGAGGGAAGGCAAGTTCTTTGACGACAACGCGCAACTGCGCAGCCTCATCTTGAGCCACCCCGACGTGGAGCAACTCAGCGCTACGCTCACGGAAACGGTGCTCATAGCCAACAGCGGCTGCCAAGTACCCGCCCGCATGAAAGGCATCGACAGCCTCTACCGCAAGGTGACGCAAATTGACAGCATCATGTGGAACGGCGAATACAAGCTCAGCAACGGCGTTTCGGACTTCGCCATACTCGGCGTCGGACTCTCCCAACGGGTGAACTGCCGGCCGGGATTCCTTCGCCCGATGACGTTCTTCTGCCCCCGCCGTGAGGGCAAAATCAAGATCTCTGACATGGACGGCGCCCTCGTGAGCCACGACTTCTTCTGCTCGGCCCAGTTTGCCGTGCAGCAAAGCGACTACGACGACGACCTCTGCCTCGTGAGCCTCTCCACAGCCCGGCAGTTGCTGCAGGACAGCACGCTCTGCTCGGCCTACGAACTCCGGCTCCGCTCGGAAGCCAACGACCGAAAGGTGGCCCGCGAACTGCAGCAAAAGCTCGCCGGTAAAGACCTGCAGATTTTGACCCGCAACGAACAGCAAGCCGACAGCTACCGCATCGTGAGAGTGGAAAAGTGGATTACGTACCTGCTCATCAGCTTCATCCTGCTGATTGCCTCGTTCAACTTGACAAGCGCCCTCTCGATGCTCATCATCGACAAAGAGAACGACACACGCACGCTGCATTCGCTCGGAGCCGACAACACGCTGATAAAGCGCATCTTCGTCGTCGAAGGCGCACTCGTGACGGGAGCGGGCATCGTGGCCGGACTGACCATAGGCATCGTGCTCTGCCTCTTGCAACAGCATCTCGGCATCATCGGCCTGGGCGACGGCAGCAGCCTCTTCGTCGTCGACAGCTACCCCGTAGTTCTGCAATGGAGCGACACGCTTTGGGTGGCTCTGACCGTAGCCGCCATCGGCCTCCTGGCCACCGCCGCCGCTACTTCGTCTGTCGGAAAAACGCAAGACACCAACCTTAACGCATAAAACGCAAAACCCTAAAAACCACGGATTTGACCGCAAAACACAAAACGTAAAACCTAAAACACAACCTGCAGTAACTAAAACATAAAACATAACACGTAAAACATAAAAAACGCTCCCAATTATGGAACACAGATTCGGAACTAAATGGGCACTGGTGTGTGCCACCGCGGCAACACTTGCTGTTTCGGCCTGCACCACCGAAGAGGCCTACGATGACCTGACCAAAAAGAACGGCATCGACCTGACCGTCAACATCGCCAACGACGGACTTACTCTCCCCTTGGGCTCGACCGACAAAATCATGCTCACGGAACTCATCGACCCCAACGACTCGGACGAGCTGGAACTCGACGAAGACGGCAACTACTACCTGAAGACCGACGGCAACCTCGACGCCACCAGCGTGGACATCAAGGGCGTTTCGTTTGAGGTGGACCCCGTGGCCAACGACCGACACTTCATGCTCTTCGTAGACAAAGCATGGACCGCCGCCGACTCGGCCATCATCAAGATGCTGCCCCAGATTTCGCCCCTCGTCGGTGTGGACATGACCGGCGCTACAGCCACTTCGGGCGACATCTTCAGCGGAATAAACTCTACGACCAGCAGCATCATCGGCGAAGAGATTGAAGACTTCACCGTGAACAATATCGACATCAAGGCCGAAAATATCGACGAAGCCCTGCTGGCCATCCACGGCTGCACACTCAAGGAAAGCGTGGACGGCAAGGTGAAACTCGAAATCTCTGATCTGCCCTACGCCGACCAGACCTATAAAATCGTGCTGAGCGACTTGATCGTCACTCTGCCTGACTATGTCGTGGCTCTCGACCTCGAGACCGGCGCCGAACTGCCCAACTCGACCGTCAAGGTCAAGAACATCGTCATGACAAAAGCAGCAGGCGCAACATCGGTAAGCGGCGAAACAACGCTCTTCAAAGTGAAACGCATCGACTGCGACAAGGAGCCTTTCACCAACAACGGAGGCGTCATTAGCCGCAACGACACCCTCAAAATTTCGGCACGCGCCGACTTCCAAGGCATCCAGCTCACCAACACGGACGTCATCGTGGCCAAACACAACGACTACCAGGAGTTCGTGCTCAACAAGACCATGAAGCTCAAAACCTCCTTCTCGGTCAACACCATCCGCGTGGACAAACTCTACGGACGCTTCTTCCCCAAGGTGGACGACATCACTTCGACCGTCGACATCAACTTGGGCGAGGACCTCGACTTCCTCAAGGACAACGACATCCGGCTCGACGTCAAAAACCCGCAGCTCGCCATCAACCTGACCAACGACTGCAAGATTACGGCCTATGCCGACATTACGCTCGACACGCACAACGGCAGCCCTATCACCTACCGGGACGTGCTCCTCACCCCCTCTGACGGCAACCAAATGCTCATCAAGCTCACGGCCACCGACGAGGACCACGCCAACAACGTGTACGCCAACAAGGCACTCAGCACCCTGATTCAGCCCGTGCCTGACAGTATGGACGTGACGGTCAAAATCCATACCGACTCGACCGTGGTCAGCGAATTCCCCGTGGGAACTTCACTCTCCATCGCCGGCGACTATGACGTGAAAGTGCCTTTCGAATTCAACGAGATCTCCTTCGTCTATGACGAGGTCATCGAGGACGTCTTCAGCTCTGACGACCCCTACGACGATGACGACCAAGTCTCCGACTACCTGAAGAGCATCGACAATGTCTGTCTGTCGTTCAACATCACCAATATGGTCGATATGGACATCACCGTCACCGTTTCGGCCAAAGGCAAGAACGGCAAGGAGGACGCTTCGCTCATCAACGTCACTCCGGTCAAAATCGCAGCTCATGAGACCAACGACAGGTATGTCAGCTTCTCCATCGCCGACGTCGCAGCCGTCAACGACCTCATCATCCGAATCGAGGGCCAAGGTACGGACTGCGAACTCAACAGCAACCAGTACATCAAGTTCGACAAAATCCAACTGACTGTACAGGACCTCGACATTGACCTCAATGACAAAGACTAACCTGAATACTCAACAGACTTATTTCAACAAATATGAAATCGACACTTAAAACTTTGACCGTTGCCGCGCTGTTGAGCACCATCACGCTCAGTCTGCAGGCACAGGCGCTGCAAGCAGGATATTTCTCCGACAGCTACCTCTACCGCCACCGCATGAACCCGGCTTTGGCCAACCGCGACGCATACTTCAGCCTCCCCATTCTGGGCGGTTACAACATGAACCTCTCGACCAACTTCGGCGTGAAGGACTTCATCTACGAACGGAAGAACGGCGGACTGACCACGTTTATGAACAAGGAGGTCTCGAGCAATGACTTCAAGGGAAACCTCTCCGACCACAGCAACCTGCGCTTCAACTTTGACCTGCCTATCCTCTCGGTTGGCTTCAAGACGGGCAAGGCTTACAACACCATCGAAGTGGGCGCACACGCCCGCGCCGGTATGTCTGTATCGAAGAACCTCTTCTACTTTATGAAGGATATGGCAACCAACCGTCGGTACGACCTCGGCGACATCGGTGGCGAAGCTATGGCCTGGGCAGATGTGGCATACGGATACTCGCGCAACGTCACCCCCGACCTGCGCATCGGCGCCAAGGTGAAAGGCCTCTTCGGACTCGCCTACGCCAACGCCGACTTCTCGGGCAGCTCAGCCTACTTCCAGGCTGAAACCTGGAATATGAACTTCAACGGCACGCTGGCCATCGCCGGCGGCGGAACGATGACAACGAAACACGGCTCTAACGAGATGGACGGCTATGAGGACTTCACTCCGGGCATCAACGGCTTCGGTATGGCCTTCGACTTGGGCGCCGTCTACGACTTCGAACGGCTCGTGCCCGGTCTGCAAGTGTCGGCCGCCGTCACCGACCTCGGCTGGCTCAAATGGGACTGCGCCAAGGCCGCAGCCGACAACCGCCAGTTTGAATTCGACGGTTTCAACAACATAAAGATGCACCCCAACCAGGGCACCGTGACCAACGGCAAGAGCGGCTACACCGACGGCACTATCGACGAGCAGTTTGACCGCATCGGCGACGACCTCGAGGAAATGACCAAACTGGATGTGACCGAGCAGTCGGTCAAGGAGAACGGTGCTATTGGCGCTACGGCTACCGTGGGCGTGGAGTACACGTTGCCCGTCTTCAAGAAGATTTCGTTCGGCGCCCTCTACACGCAGCGATTCTCCGAAAACTTCGGCTACACGGAGGGCCGATTGGTCTGCAATTACGCACCGTCCAAAATATTCGACATCGCCCTCTCAGGCTGCACCTCGACCTACGGCACCAGCTGGGGAGCCATCGTCAACCTCCACGTGACGGGATTCAGCATCTTCGCAGGCTTCGACCGCATCTACACCGGTTCGGTCAACAGCGACTACATCCCGCTGGAGAGTGGATCAGTCAACGCCAACTTCGGCATCAGCTTCCCGCTCGGCGGCAAGTAAACACCGGATGAAATCCAGGAAAATGTCCTGAATTTCACTGACCAAGTCTTGAACATTGTCTTGAATATTACGAATAAAAAGTATTGAACATCAAAGACAGAGCCTATAATTTCGCACAAGACAAAGTCGCTTTATTACACAGATAAATTGTATTTATTGAAAATAAAGTTAGCACCCGAGCGTTGTGATAACGCTCGGGTGCTTCTTGGCCTATACGTCATTTGCTTTTGACTAAATCGCCATACATTCAATTTTATATATGGCTCCCGACTCGCGAAACTATACCCCCTTTAAAATCTTGAGACCCCAGCTCTCACGAGTTGGGGTTTCAGTGTTATTCTTATATGGAAAATTTAAGATTATAAAGATGGTTTCTTTTCAAGGTGCAAAACTAAGGAATATAGCTCCTTTTGTTTTGCGATGCAAAGTTAGCACTTTTTCGATTACGCGGCAAATTAAAAGCAAAAAAAACTTGAAAAAGTGTTGTATAACATATAAAAATGAGCCGTTTATTCGTTTTTTAACTAAATTTGCGTAATCTATTGCAAAAAATATCAACTATGGGCAAGGAAATCGAAAGAAAGTTTTTGGTCCGCTCTGACCAGTTCAAGCGGGAAGCCGTGTCGTCCATCCTCTATCGGCAAGGCTACATACCGACCACCAACGGAATGACGGTCCGCATTCGAGTAGCTGGCGAGCAAGGCTTCGTAACGCTCAAGAACCGCAGTGTGGGATTCACACGTTCCGAGTTCGAGTATCCCATCCCCCTGGACGACGCCAGGCAGATGCTCGAACTCATGTGCGAGAAACCACAAATCGAAAAACACCGCTATGTGATCCCGGCATCCTATAAAGATGCGACCGGCGATGACGCTTCGCACCAAAACGCTTCACACCCAAGCGCCGATGGCAATACCCGGCCCGCACTCAAGTGGGAGGTCGATGTCTTCCACGGCGACAACGAAGGACTCGTCGTGGCCGAAATCGAGGTTCCGGACGAAGCTACACAATTTGACCTCCCCGCCTGGATAGGTGAAGAGGTCACAAGTATCAAGAAATACAACAATTCGTATCTTTGCCGCAATCCCTACAAGGACTGGGAGAACGTATAACCAGCCTTTGCAAAACCAATCTTAGATTGCCGCACAGGCAGGCTTGGAGGTTCTTAAAGTCTTGTCTTGTTCTTAAAGACTGAAAGGACTGGGAAGACCATCAGAGAACGCCCTTGCTCGAGGGAAGTTCAAAGTGATGGATGTCGCGGTTGATGGCCATCTTGAGCGCACGGGCAAGGGCCTTGAAAATGCCCTCAATCTTGTGGTGCTCGTTTTGGCCCTCGGCCTTGATGTTGAGGTTGATGGCGGCAGCGTCGCTGAACGACTTGAAGAAGTGCAGGAACATCTCCGTCGGCATGTCGCCCACTTTCTCGCGATGGAACTCGGCGTCCCACACCAGCCACGGCCGACCCGAGAAGTCGAGCGCCACCTGACACAGGCAATCATCCATCGGGAGGCAAAACCCGTAGCGCGCAATGCCCCGCTTGTCGCCCAGGGCCTTGGCAATACAAGTGCCAAGGGCAATGCCCGTGTCTTCGATAGTATGGTGTTCGTCTACGTTCAGGTCGCCCTTGACATGAATGGAGAGGTCCATGCCCGAGTGCTTGCCGATTTGCTCCAGCATGTGGTCGAAGAACCCCAGGCCAGTCGAAATGTCGGTCCGTCCGCTGCCGTCCAGGTCGATGGCAATGTGAATGTCCGTCTCGCGCGTCGTGCGCCTCACCTCTGCCTTGCGGCTTCGGGCAAATAGGAAAGCCGTAATCTCGTCCCACGAACGTGCTATGAGCGCGCAATCGGCCGAGAGCCCTTCCTGGGCGAGTTGGGCGGAGGTAATTTCTGCTTGGCTCGAAGTAGCGGGCGAAGCAATCAGAATGCCCTTGCAGCCCAGGTTGTGGGCAAGACGAATGTCGGTGATGCGGTCGCCAATCACATAGCTATGGGCGAGGTCGTACTCCGTGCCGTTGCCCTCTATGTAGCGGGCGAGCATTCCCGTGCCGGGTTTGCGGTCCGGATGATTGTCTTCCGGTCGGTGCGAGTCGAAATGGATGTCGTCGAAGTCCACGCCCTCAGAGTGAAACACGCGGAGCATCAGGTCGTTGATGGACTTGAAGCGGTCCAGCGGATACTGCTCGCTGCCTAGTCCATCTTGATTGGAAACGATGACAAAATCGTAGTCCAGCTTGTGGCGGAGGAATGAAAGGTCCTGGATGACGCGCGGGAGAAACTCCAACTGCTCAAACGTGTCGACCTGTTCCGTCACGGGTGGCTCAACAATCAGCGTTCCGTCACGGTCCATGAAAAGCAATTTCTTGAGTGTATTGTCCATTTCTGTCAAATTTCTCTTACTGATATCTCGGGCAAAACCTTTATCCGAAAAGAATCTCTATGCTTTGCCCAAAACTAATTTTCTCTAAATAAAATCTTCGGGCAAAATCTCTTTGGCCTTTACAAAAATTTCCCCCACCTAAAGTCTTTGATCAAATCCTTTTTGACCGAAAATCTTTGACTTTTCTTTCTGAAAGTATTTGGCCTTCTGAAAGTCTTTGACTTTTCCGAAACCATGGTTTTCATCGAAAGTATTTGGCCTTTCTGAAAGTATTTGGCCTTTCCAAAACCAAGTTACTCTTCGAAAGTCTTTGGTCGAAAACCAAGTTTTTCTTCTTGAAAATCTTTGACTTTTGGTCAAATTTCCCGCAGGGCGTTGTAGACGGCAGCGTTCTCCTCGGGAGTGCCGATGGTGACGCGGAGGCAGTTGAAGCAGAGCTGCACCTTGTGGCGGCTGCGCACCACGATGCCCTGGTCGGCCAAATGTCGGTAAGCGGCAGGAGCGTCCTTGACACGCACCAAGAGGAAGTTGGCGTCGGATGGATAGACGCACTCCACGCACGGGAGCGTGGGCAGCAGGTCTTTCATCACCTCGCGCTGCTCGAGGATTTCGGCCACCTGGCGCTCTTTCTTCCTGATGTCGCCCAGCACGCGAACGGCCTCGCGCTGCGTCATCTCGTTGATGTTGTACGGATACTTGACGTTGTTGAAGTAAGCGATTATCTCCCTCGACGCCATTGCAATGCCGAGGCGTATGGCAGCATGACCCCACGCCTTGGAGAACGTCTGTAGGACGATGAGGTTGGGATACTGGTCGAGCAATGACACGACCGAAGGCACGGACGAGAAGTCGATGTAAGCCTCGTCGACCACGACAATCCGGTCCTTGCAGAACGAGAGCAGGCGCTCAATCTGTTCTTGGGGAAAGGCGTTGCCCGAGGGGTTGTTGGGCGAACAGAGCCAAAGCACCTTGGTGTTGGCGTCCATTCTGGCCTCGAGAGCCTCGATGTCGAGAGCGAAAGTGTCGGGGTGCAAAGGCACGGCACGGAACTCCACGTCGTTGATTTCGGCGCAAACCTCATACATTCCGTATGTAGGCACGGGAGCCACGACATTGTCCACCCCCGGACGGCAGAAAACCCTGTACACAAGGTCGATGGCCTCGTCCGAACCGTTGCCTAGGAAAATCTGTTCCTTGGTCACGCCCTTGATGGGGGCAAGCTTCTCCTTGACCTGCCACTGACGAGGGTCAGGATAGCGGTTGAGACCATTCTCGTAAGGGTTTTCGTTGGCGTCGACACACACGCTTGCCTCGCCGCTAAACTCGTCGCGCGCGCTGCTGTAGGGAGCGAGTGCCTGAATGTTAGGCCTCACCAGTTTGCTCAAATCCATATTCTCTCGTTTTTCTTATTCAAACAACTTCTCTCTTTTCTTGTCAAAGATAAAGACTTCGCTCTTTTCTTGTTCAAAGAAAAAACTTCTCTTTTTTCCTATTCAAAGATAAAACTTTCCTTATTTTCAAAGAATCCTCCGTCTTGGAAGAATTTTCACTTTTCCTATTCGAAGTTTATTCCTATCAAGAAAGGACTTCTCCTTAAATACGTTTTCTTTTCGAAGGTCTCTTTTCGAAGGTCTCTTTTCGAAGGTCTCTTTTCGAAGGTCTCTTTTCGAAGATTTCTTTTCGAAGATTTCTTTTCGAAGATTTCACCTTATAAAGAAAAGTTTTTACCTTATAAAATCTTTCTTATTAAAAAAATTTTCTCCTCTAAAAGAAAGGCTTTCTCCTTACATCCTATAAAAGAAAAGCTTTCTCCTTATAAAGGATTGTTCCCTATCTATATAAGAAAAAGGACTTTTCCTAATTTTCAAAACCTTTCTTTCGCTCAAAGATTCGTCAGACGCTCAAAGATTCTTCAGACGCACGGAGACGGCGTTCTTGTGGGCGTCGAGTTGCTCGGCCTGTGCCATCTCCTCGATGGTCGGACCCAAAGCACGGAGACCGTCGGCCGAAAGTTCCTGGAACGTAATCTTGCGCATGTAGCTATCGAGGTTGACGCCATTGTAAGCCTTGGCGTAGCCGTTGGTTGGCAGCGTGTGGTTGGTGCCCGAAGCGTAGTCGCCGGCACTCTCCGGACTAAATGGCCCTAGGAACACCGAACCGGCATTGCGCACCTGCTCGGCGAGGACGCTGTAGTTGACCGTATTGAGGATGAGGTGCTCGGGCGCATAATCGTTGACGAGATCCATGATATCGTCCTGCGTGTGGAGCACGATGACCTTGGAGTGCTCTAGCGAACGGCGTGTGAGTTCCTGGCGCTTGAGGTGCTCAAGCTGCTCAGCCATGGTTTGAGCAAAGCGTTGGGCAAGGTCCTCACTGTCGGTCACGAGGATGGCCTGGCTGTCGGCGCCGTGTTCGGCCTGGCTCAGGAAGTCAGAGGCCACGTACTCCGGATTGGCGGCTGCATCGGCCACAACGCACACCTCAGAAGGACCTGCAGGCATGTCGATGGCCACGTCGCGCAATGAGACGAGCTGTTTGGCCATCTGCACGTACTGGTTGCCGGGACCGAATATCTTGTCGACCTTCGGAACAGACTCCGAGCCGTAGGCCATGGCGCCGATGGCCTGCACACCGCCCACTTTGTAGACCTCGGTCACGCCGGCCGTCATGGCTGCGTAGAGGATGGCGGGATTGACTTTGCCCCGGGCGTCGGGAGGAGTGCAGAGCACAATCTTGGCGCAACCGGCTATGCGGGCAGGGATGGCGAGCATCAGGACTGTGCTGAAGAGCGGCGCCGTTCCACCCGGCACATAGAGGCCGACCCGTCCGATGGGCACGCTCTTCTGCCAGCAGACCACACCCGGTTGGGTCTCGACACGCACGCCGGCAAAGCGCTGCGCCTCGTGAAAAGCTGCGATATTGCGGCTGGCCGTACCGATGGCCTCGGCCAAAGCAGGCACAACGGTCTGGCGGGCCTCCTGCATCTCGGCGTCAGTGACACGCAGTGCATCCAGCGCACAATGGTCAAAGCGGGCTTCGAGTTCCTTGAGCACCTTGTCGCCGCCCTCCCTGATTTGCTTGAGGAGTCCGGCTACGGTGTCGCGCAGTTGGCTATTGTCAATAGTGGGGCGACGGACTATCTCTTTCCAGTCCTCGCGCGCGGGATATAAATACGTGTTCATTGTCTTTCCTTTCTTTCGTTTTGCCTTGACGATTTTGCGTCTTAGTCCTGTGAGTTTTCCTTCTTAGACACTTAAACCATAGATTTGGCTTCTTGGTCAATGAACCTTGGTCAATGAACCTTGGTCAATGAACCTTGGTCAATGAACCTTGGTCAAAGCCTTTTGTTAAGAGTCAAAGTCTTTTGTTAAAGACCTTTTCTTGGTCAAACTTCTTTGCCCAAATCTCATTACCAAAACTTTTTATTCAAAAGCCATTTTTGGTTTGTTAATCTAAAAGAAATCTTGTCAAAAAGAAGTCTTATCAAAAAGAAATCTTGGTCAAAGAAGTCTTGTCAAAGTTACAGCACCATCTTCTCTATATTGAGGGCGAGAATACCCTCTGCACCGGCGGCCTTGAGTTTGCCGACGAGTTCCCAAAAGGTCTTTTCGTTGATGACGGTGTGGATAGAGTGCCAGCCCTTGGTGGCCAACGGGATGACGGTCGGGGCCTTGGTGGCGGGCAGCAGTGCAAGAATGGGCTCAATGGACTCGTCGGGGCAGTTCATCATGACGTACTTCTTGTCTTCGGCCACGCGGACTGCGTCGAAGCGGAAACAGAGTTCGTCCATCAGGGCGAGCTTGTCATCGGAGAGGTTTCGGTTGGCGATGAGGACGGCCTGGCTCTCGACCACAACCTCGACCTCCTTGAGGCGGTTGCTGACCAACGTCGAACCGCTTGACACGATGTCGAAGATGGCGTCACCCAGTCCGATGTTGGGCGAAATCTCGACCGAACCCGTAATGACATGAATGTCGGCCTGTATGTTGTTCTGATCGAGCCACTCGCGGAGAATGCCGGGGTAGCTGGTGGCTATCTTCTTACCATTGAACCACTCGACACCCGGATAGTCGATGAGTTGCGGAATGGCGAGCGAGAGGCGGCACTTCGAGAAGCCCAGTTCCTTGACGATGCGTGCGTCTTTCTGACGCTCACGGAACTCGTTGAGACCCACGATGCCGATGTCGGCCACGCCGTTGGCCACGCACTCCGGAATGTCGTCGTCGCGCAAGTAGAGGACCTCAAGCGGGAAGTTGTTCGACGGAATGAGCAAGGTCCGTTTGGCGTTGTTTAGTTTGATACCTGACTCCTTGAGTAGGTCCATGCAGTCGTCGAAAAGACGGCCCTTGGACTGGATGGCTATACGCAACATAGCTTTGTATTTATGTGAATATGTGATAATTATATGACAAGTAAAGAAGAAGTGCTTAAAACTCGGCGCTTAGGAGTTTTGGTGTCAGAAGTTGCTCGGCATGGCCATAGGCTTCTCCATACCATTGACAATGAGGTCGCCAAGGTTGTGCTTGGAAATACTCTCAAGGTCGTTGGGGTTGTAGGTCAAAGCCTTGGCGTAGTTGTCGCGTGCCACACGATAGTAACCCATGACTTCCTTGGTACGTTTCTTCTTGGCGGCCAAATACTTCTGGTATCCGATGGCCCAATGGCAGTTGCCGATATACTTGTAGCAGTACGAAAGGTCGGAATTGTGGCGGCGGGCATCGTGCTCCTTGTCCTTGAGAACCATCTCGAGCACCTTGATATCACACTCGAGAGCTTTCTCGAAGTTACCCTCGGCATAGTACACTGAGGCGATGTTGAAGTTGAGGTTCTCGTGTGCCTCAAGGTTCTGTCCGGGCGCGAGTTCCTCCATCTTGGCAAGAATCTCGGCGGCCTGGTTGAAGTAGGAGTGCGCCAACGTATGGTCGCCTACGTGGTAGGCAGAAAGTCCGCGCAGACGCAGCGAGTTGAAGTAGAACTGCGATTCCTGCAGAGCTCTGCCCTCGAAGAACCAGTAGCCCAAACGGTCCACATCCTTGTAAATGCTATCAGCCAACTCATAGGCCTTGAGTTCGGCAGCCAAAGGCGCAGCTGCATAGAGGGAGCGCACACGCTCGGTGATATAGTAGGCCGAGTCCTCGCGGGCAGCGTCGGCATAGTAATACCAGCAGCGGCGCAGGTGTTCGACACTGGGCTGATTGTTGTCCAGACGGGCCAGAATGCGTGCCATAGCCAGACTCAGACGGGCGCGGAGCACGGTCTCAAACGGCGAACGTTTAGAGACCTGGAAGAGGCTGTCGTAGATGGTCACAGCGTACTGTCCGTAGCGGAGCGCCTCGTTGGGCTTGCTGCGCCGGAAGGAATTCTGCGCACGGAGCGAGTAGGCCTGGGCAAGCAACTCGGGATTGCCGGTGGCATGGAGCTGGAAGAGGGTGATGTATTCCTCGGCCAAAGCCGTCATGCGCAGGTCGGTGGCAATATTGACAATCATGGTGAGCGGACGTATCATGACGCTGTCCTGACCGACTATGTTCTGCATAATTTCGAGACCCTTGGTGGAGTTGGAACGCACGCCCGACAGCTCGAGCAGCATGACATAGCGTTCCAGGCTTTCGTAGACGGGCTGGCCGGCACGATAGGCGCTGAGCAGATTCTGACGCTCATAGCGGGTCAAAGCGTCGCCGAACATACCCTCCTTGACCAACGAGAGAATAGGCACCTCCCATTCGGGCACCTTCGAGTAATCCTGGTTGGCAAAGAAATCGACATACGAATCGACCGCGGTCACCACGCTCGATATCTTTTGGCCCTGCATACCGGGCATTTGGCTGAAGTAAGCCTCCGTGCCTTTCCAGAAATCCTTATGCTGTGACTGTACGGTCTCCATCGGAAGCGAACCCGTTTCAGACGAACCATACTCAGATTGTGCCGATGCCGTAGCTATCGAACACAGGACGCAACATCCAACAAGCAGTAGTTTTTTTACCGATGACATCATTGTGTAGGCTGATGGAATGTAGTAGTTCTACTCGTAGTAAATACCTTATTTTTGCACGCAAAGGTAATAAGATTTCGGAATAAAAGAGAATCATTCAGCACAAAAACGGCGTTTTTTGCCAACGAAACGCATTTTTTCGTCCGATTTAGCAACCCGATATGCACTTCTTTGACTAAAATGGGCTATCTTTGCGGCATGAACTACAAAAGCAGACACACTCAAAGGGCTGTACGCAGCGAAGGTCTCCACATGGGTTACGGCGACAAAGTGCGGGCAAAAAAGAACCTCGGCCAGCACTTCCTGACCGACCTCTCGGTGGCCGAACGCATCGCCGACACGCTGCACGACTACCGCGACTTGCCCTGTCTCGAAGTGGGACCGGGCATGGGCGTCCTGACTCAGTTTCTCATCGACAAGGGCTACAACCTCAAGGTCGTCGAACTGGACGGCGAGTCGGTAGCTTACCTCAAGCTCCACTACCCCGCCTCGCTCGAACACCGCATCATCGAAGCCGACTTTCTCAAACTCGACCTCACGAGCGACGAAGTATGGGGCAATGTACCGTTGTGCATCATTGGCAACTATCCGTACAATATCTCAAGTCAGATATTCTTCAAGGTCATCGACCATCACGACCAGATACCCTGCTGCAGCGGTATGGTGCAGAAGGAGGTGGCCGAACGTATGGCCGCAACACCGGGTTCTAAGCAGTATGGCATTCTCTCGGTCCTGCTTCAGTTGTGGTACGACGTGGAGTACTGCTTCACGGTGGGCAACGAAGTGTTCAATCCGCCGCCAAAGGTACAGAGCGCCGTGGTGCGCATGACGCGCAACGCCACCACACAGCTCCCTTGCGCCGAAGCAGACCTCCGCACGGTGGTCAAGAGCGCCTTCAGCACGCGCCGCAAGACGCTGCGCAACTGCCTCCGCCAGCTCGTGACGGAATGGTGTCCCGACAGTGCCGCCGCCATCCTCGCAGAGTCCTTCTTCGACCAACGCGCCGAACAGGTGTCGGTGCAGCAGTTCGTAGACCTCACCGTGCGCCTGCGCAGGTACAATAACTAATATAAGCGGACCGCTTAGGCAAAAAACCCTTACATCTGGCAAATAGCTCTTACATGTAGTTTAGGAAGGAAGCCCTTGTTTAGGCAGATAGCCCTTACAATCAATTCGAGCAAAACAAGCAAACACTATGTTGGACCAGCTGACCATCGACAAGATACGTGACACGGCGCAGATACTCGACGTCGTGGGCGAGTTTGTGTCGCTGCGCCGACGTGGGCAGAACTACATCGGCCTTTGCCCCTTCCACTCTGACAAGAACCCTTCGTTCTATGTTTCGCCGAGCAAGAACATCTGCAAGTGCTTCTCGTGCGGCGAGGGCGGTGACCCCGTCAACTTCCTCATGAAGCACGAACAGATGAATTACTTCGAAGCGCTCCGCTGGCTGGCCCGCAAATACGGCATCGAGATACAGGAAAAAGAACAGACCAACGCCGAACGGGAAGCGCAGACGGCGCGAGAGGGCATGATGAACCTCAACGACTTTGCGATGCGTACCTTTGAGGGCGACCTCTACGACACCGACGAGGGACGCACCATCGGACTGACATACTTCCGCGAGCGCGGACTGCAGGACGAGACCATCCGGCTCTTTCACTTGGGCTACGCTCTTGAGGCGAAGGACGACTTTGCCCGACGCGCTTTGGCCCAAGGACACCGGCGTGAGTATCTACTCGATCCGACTGAGACGCGTCGCGAAGGTGTGGGCCTTTGCTACGGCGACGACCCCGCCAGAGTGCCCGTGTGCCGGTTTGCAGGACGTGTCATCTTCCCCTTCATGTCGCTCTCGGGCAAGCCGCTGGCCTTCGGCGGACGTATCCTACAGCGCGTGGACCACGCCTTCAAGAAGTACGTCAACTCGCCCGAATCGATGGTCTACCACAAGGGAAACCTGCTCTACGGCATCTTCCAGGCAAAAGGCGAAATGGCCAAGCAGGACAAATGCTACATCGTGGAGGGCAACGTGGACGTACTCTCCATGTCGCAGGCAGGCTTCCGCAACGTGGTCGCCTCGGCCGGAACGGCGCTCACCACCAACCAGATACGGCTCATACAGCGCTTCACACGCAATGTGACGCTGATGTTCGACGGCGACGACGCCGGCATCCGCGCCAGTCTCAAAACCATCGACCTGCTCCTCCTGGAGGGAATGAACGTCAAACTGCTCCTGCTGCCCGACGGACACGACCCCGACTCCTTCTGCCGCCAACACACGATGGAGGAACTGCAGCGGTATTTTGCCGCCCACGAACAGGACTTCATCGCCTACAAGACGCAGATGCTGCTCCAGGACTCGGCCAACGACCCGCTCAAACGCGCACAGGTGCTGCAAAACCTCGTGCAGAGCATCGCCCTCATCGCCGACCCCATCATACGCTCGCTCTACATACGCGACACTTCGCAACGGCTCCACGTCGCTGAGGATGCCCTCATTCATGCCCTGCGCACGCAACGCCAGTCGAACTATGTGGCCGAACTGCGCCGGTGGGAGACCGAACTGCGCCGCAATGAATACCTGAGGCAGCAAGAGGAAATCAAAGCCGCACGTGAGCTGATTGAGCGCGGCGGAGCTACTGCCGGTTCGGACAAGGCCGGTCAAAATTCGGGCAATGCAGGGCAAAACAGTGCCGGTCAAAGCATGAATGGTTTCGGTCAAAATGTTGCCGGTGCCGGAATAAATCTACAAGGCTCGGGAGGCGGCGTTTCTGCTGGAGCCAGCGCTTTGCCCGGAACCGCCACCCTGCCCAAGACGCCTGAACGCGCCCCTCTCCTCACCGACCGCTACGAGTGCGGCATCATCCGTCTGCTGGTAAGGGCGGGCGGCAGTTACATCACCCTCCGATGGTGCGATGAGACCGGAGCCCCGCAAGAGGAACAGTGGCGCGTGGTCGACTTTGTTGGCAGCGAACTCACCGCCGACGGCATCGCCTTTCAGCACCCGCTCTACGCCCGTATGCTGCAGATGGCTTACGACGCTTCGGCCGACCCAAACGCCCCCTTCGACAGCGTGCGCTACTTTACCCGCACCGATGACAGCGAGGTCCGACAGAAGGCACTCGACCTCATAGACGACAAGTATGAGGCAATAAGCGGAGTGGAGAACAACGAGTTGCTCGATGACCTCGTGCCGCGCAGCATCCTCGAACTCAAGGAGGCTATCTGCCGCACAGAGATGAACGACCTGCACCGCCAGCTGCGCGACCCGAGCTGCGACTACCGCGCCGTCATGCAGCGGCTCACCGAACTGCAGACCATCAAGAAAAGCCTGGACAAGTCACTGGGCGAACGCATCATCACGGGCGGCTAAACCCAGCAACTACTTTTCCTGCACTTAACCACTTTGACCAAATCCGGCAGTTAATTACTACGACAGTTAAAATAAATTGGCAATAATAGACTAGTTGGCTACTTTAAAACTTTTAGCCTAAAATACTGAAAACTTTAAAAACTTTTTGGTATAATTGCCTCGAAAACGATTAAACGTAAAATGACCCATCGGCAAGTGGGTTACAGACTGTGGAGAGTTCTCGCGTTGGCTCCTCATGAAGCAGTAAGATAATAAACCGTGTAAGGCGTAATAGCCAACACATCTATCGTTGCCTAAATCTTATTTATATTAGAACTATATTTATAGATAAACAAACTCGTATATGGCAAAGAAAGTTATACAATTAAAAGAAGGGCAATTAAGGGAGATGATAGCCAACATTACCTCAAATTATCTTAATGAGATGGAAGGGGGTGTATATGCCAACATATCTAATGGAACAAACAACTTAAAAAATGCCAACCAAAAAGGACTCTTTTCTACCACAAAGGTTATCAACAACAAAACTGATGGTACAAGAAGATTTGTCGTCTCAAATAATGATGATAAGATTGCAAAATTTAGGAATATGCAGCCTGAAATTCAACGTCATTGGCTAAAAGACTACATTGGGCAAACATTCAAATTTTATGGTACAGACTTATTAGGCATTCCTGCTGATTTGTTATTTACATTTGAGCGAGTAAAGAAATTAGACTTGAAGA
>CAVFPF010000104.1:0-8292 GCA_963624265.1 bacterium
TTTATCTGTGCTATTTTGTAGCTGTCATTACCTGCAAGAACAAATGGTTGGGATTATTCCTTTGGGGAAAGACATTCCCGGACAAATCTATTCGCCATTGACTTTGTATTCGATGACCTGACCATTGGCGTAGGTTACTTCCACGAGCCTGTTTTCTGATGCCCAAAGGCGGAAACTGATGTCCCTGCCTTCGGGCCAAGCGGGAAGGATGATGATGTTTCCTTGCCGGTCTTCTTGAAGGAGCATTTCCTGTAAGCCAATCATTGCCGAACCGCCCCAGTTGAGGTCAGGCATCCAGTCGAAGCCTGGTCCCCAAAAAGCGGGGAAGCGGTAGGGGTGAGCCAGAAACTTTTGGGCATTAAGTCGGAAAGCCTCGTTCTTCAGTCCCAAGCAGGCTGCCCAGATATTATCTTGTTTCCATCCGATGTGCGAGCGGTGCTTGATGGCAATGGAGTCATTGTAGTAGGTATTGATGGCAATGTCGTAATTGCCTGTCACGTTGTCCGCATCGTTATAACCTTTGTCGGCTAAGGAAACCAATCTCCATGGCCAAACAGCGTAGAGTTGGGGCGTCTCCACATTCTGTATCCTATCCCAAGACTCGGCAGGGGCGATGCAGAGCACACTGTCCTTTACGTTGTCGGGATTTGGCTCATAGCCACAAGGCTGTTTGTATGTAGGAATTTGCGGCAAGCGCTTCAGAAGACCTTCGAGGTAAGCCCTGTCATCTTCTTTTAGTTTGCTTAAGGAGAGAAGCGTCTGTGTGACACGTCGTAGGGCGGCAATGGTCGATGACGGATTTTTGGCGCGTTTGTAGGTTTCGCAAGCAGAGCCGGGCCAGATAGTGAGGGCGCTGTTGCATTTTCCTAAATTGTCAGTTCTATCACGTCCACCTTGTTCTTCCTGTCTCTCCCTTTGGTAGAAATTGTCGAAGAAGCGCAGACAGCTTATGGCGAAATCCACGTAGCGTTGTTCGCGCTTGCCCGTGTTGCCGCTACCGATGGAGCAGAGCATCATTTGTGCAAATTCGAGCGATGTGTCCCATTCGTACTCCAGCCATTTGTTGTCTTCGATGCCTGGGTCACCTCCGTTTTTGTGCTTGCCGTATTCTGCGGGATTGGGTAGCCCGAAGTTGTCCATCTGTTCAGTGAAGCAAGCTCCTTCGATATTCCAATAATGGCGGCTTCGCAGCGTGGCCGTGGGCAATAGTCGAAGGTAGTAGTCAAACTGACATTGGAGTGCATCGAGGTCACCGGACTTTAGCAAAGGCCAGTACAGCAGCCGTTGGTTTTGGGCTGTATGCGTTCCTCCGCCCCATTTGCGGAAATCGGGTGTGACAGTACCCGGTTTTTTTATTTCAGATTCCTTTAGCGCGGAGTCTGCATCGAGTGGGTCGAAAGTAAACAGTCCGCCATTGAACTTGCTCGGCCATCGCTCGCCGTCGCCGGATGGGTGTGCATTGCACCCGAGCATATAGCGGCAGAGGTTGTAGTTGCGGACCATCAGCCGCACCGTATCGTCGGCTGCAGGACCGGCCTCGATAGAAGACCGTTGCCAGAACTCTTGCCACCAGTCGCGCGATGTCATCCGGTCCTTGTCCGTACGAATTGCTCTTTCCGTCTTTTCCAGTTCATCGAACCAGTCCACTAATTTGCACTGTCGGTTGCAGAGCGTGAGTGCGTAGTGCGTGGCAGACAGTCGTTGCAGGTGTCCGCCGAAAATGCGGTTCCTCAGCGGATTGTACATCTCCTTTTTGTAGCGGTCAAGGCCCTGTTGATGCACGGCGTAGTCGAAGACGGTAGAGTCCTCGTTGGCGTGCCAGAAGAGCACTTCGCCCGTGCCACCGTTGTTAGATGCTTTGCTCTTTTGGGTCAAAGTGACCGAACCGTGGCGGCGCATAGCTTTGTCCAAAGCGTTGGCGCCCCAGACGATGCTGTCGCGGTGCGTAACTGTCCCTTGGGGGACAATCCACTTCCACGATGACTGTTGGCTCACATCGCGGGTCAGGGGAACGTCTTGAGTGCGCCAGCTCTCGTAGTTTATTGTAATAGGAGAAGTCGACTCGAAATGAACGACCGGTTTCATCACGTCGACCCACAGTGTGATAGTCTTATCCTGGTCAAAGCGAATCTGTTGATAGCCATCCTTTAGGCAAAGGCGTTGTTCGACAAAGGGTGCTGTCTGATCCAGTCGTATACGGAGTCGTCCGGCTTTGAGCAGCGAGTTGTTTTCGTCAAACCATCCGGACTGGCTGACGTAGCAGAGTATGTCGTTGGAGGCACTGTCCACCCAGACATTCATACCGATGTCTCCGCCGCCCAGTGGCATTGATTCGGAGGAGTCGTGCGAAGGCGTCGTCCACACATAGTCATCAACGGCATAGACAGGGGTGGCCAACAGCCAGAATAGAGCAAACGTGTAAATAAGAGAGAGTGAGTGTCTCATGAGAAATAAAGTTTTTATACCAGCACCTTCCGCCTACTGCCATGCAAAGCGGAGTTTGAGCACATATTGTTCCAGACGGGAGGTGTCGATGGTGTACTCCCGAAGTACGCCGGGGCCGCATGAACCATTGCCGATACCCAGGATGGCGCAGTCGAGGTTGAGCACAATGTCCTCTTCCTCGCGCAGGTCGCAGTCATGGGCGGTATTACGGAGTTGCATCTCCGAGTAGGGAAGGGCCTGGAAGATGAAACCCTCGTCATGGTCGGACAAGTCCTCGATGCGGATGCCATGACACTCGGCATCGGTCAGCGTGAGGATGCGGGTGCGCAGATGGTTGCCGCCGTCTTGCGGCCTTGGATAGTGGGTGTACTGACTGCTGACGGTCGAAGTCCATGTGCCCATACTTGTGCCGGCAGTGCGGTCGGGGTAAGTCTCGTCCGGTCCAAGTCCGTACCATTGGATGTGGCAGAACTCTTTCGGTACGAGTAGCTCAAAGCCGAGGCGGGCCAGTGTGGGCAGTTTGCCAAGCGCCCTATAGCGTTGAGTCACGTCGATGGTGCCGTCGGCATTCTTTTTGATGTCAGTCAAGACCTCTATACTGTCGGAGATGTCGTCCATCGGGTCATCGGTCGGACGGCGCGTCTTCCACTCCTTGGCAATCCAGTTGCCGAATCCCTTGTCGTTGTCTGTCGGGGCGCGGAAGAAGCGGGGCTCCATCAGTAGCAGCATCTTGTAGAGGTCCTGCTGCCGGTCGCGTTGCGTCTTGCGTATGGACGGCATCTTGCGGTAAGCCTTGTCGGCAGGATACTGTCGGGTCATGACGGCTTTGACCATATTGTATTTGGGCGTAAGGGTACGGTCGGCCATTACTATGCCGTTGAGACAGAAAGCCTTGAGGTTTGGTTTGTCGCCGAAGTCCCCGCCATAGGCCACCCTTGGGTCACCCGACTGAGGGTCGTAGGGCAGCATCCTGCCCGCCCGGTTGGTGAAGATGCCTTGGTCGCACCAGTCCCAGATAAAACCGCCTGCGAGGTTGTCGTGGCTGCGAATCTCGTCCCAGTATCGGTCAAAGTTGCCCATCGCATTGCCCATAGCGTGAGCATATTCTGCGGCGATGATGGGCCGCTCCTCATTTTCGGCCAATTCGGCAAGCCGTTCCCAGCGTGCATTCTCGGCCCTTTCCTCTTGGCTGTCGTCAGGCATCCCTGGATTATAGTAATCGGCCATCACGCGTGTGTAGAAGCGCGACGTGATATCAACGCTGCTGGGGTCGGCATCCAGGAAGAAAGGCATGCGGTCGGCAGTCGTGCCGTTTATCCTTCGTCCACGCTGTGCGCCTTCATAGTGTATGAGGCGTGTGTTGTCGAACTCCTTCAGCCAGGCAGCGCATGCGGCGAAGTTCGGTCCGTAGCCGCTTTCGTTGCCCAGGCTCCAGAAAAGGATGCAGGGATGGTTTTTGTCCCTTTCGGCCATTCGCACCGTGCGGTCCAGGAAGGCGCCAGCCCACTCGGGGTCAGAGGCGAGCGTGCCCCTCAGGCCGTGGCTCTCAATGTTCGCTTCGTCCATGACATAGAGACCGAGGCTGTCGCAGAGTTCGTACCACCGTGGCGTGTTTGGGTAATGGCTGGTGCGGACGGCATTAAGGCCGGCGGCTTTGATCAGTCGGATGTCCTGCAGCATCCGCTCTTCGGTCATGACGCGGCCGAGCAAAGGGTCGTGTTCGTGGCGGTTTACGCCTTGTAGTTTGACCGCCTGTCCGTTGACCAACAGCTTGCCGTCATGGGTCTCTACGCATCTGAAGCCCACCTTCAGGTCCGTTTGCTGTATGGTGTGGTCAGTCGGGTCGGTCAACTTGACGTTTAGCGTGTACAGATAGGGAGAGTCGGCGCTCCAGAGTCGGGGCTTGTCGATGGTGGCGCTCATCCTGCCCCAAAGGCGCGGGCCGCGTTGTGGAAACCAGGTGTTCATGGTTGCGGCCTTGTGCGATGCATCGAGCACAGACGCCACGTCGCAGTCCAGTGTCGTGAGCGTGTCGCCCTGACTGTCGGTCAAAGTGGCGAGCAAAGTGTATCCGGTCCCCGTCTCGCTGGCTGAGGTCGCAGCAACTTCGGGGTCGACGACGAGTTGCCAGGTGTCGTATCCGTCCGACGGGAGCGTCTGCACCCGTATATCGCTGATGTGCAGGGCAGGGGTGTGGTAGAGACAGACATCACGGTGTATGCCGGCCATGCGCCAGAAATCCTGGTCCTCGAGGTAACTTCCGTCGCAGTATTTGTACACTTCGACAGCCAAAGTGTGCTCCTCGTTGTCGTCGACGGCCACCGCAAACTCTGCCGGTTCGAATGAGCCTTGGCTATAGCCTGCCAGCCTGCCGTCAATCCAGACATAGAACGCCGAACTGACCCCTTCGAAGCGTATCGTCGTGCAGCCGCCATCGCCCGTCCATTGGGCAGGCAATCGAAACGTCGTGCGATACTGGCCCGTTGGGTTGCGTTCGGTGTAAGTCGTCCAGTCCTTGCGCGGTTCGCTCGTCACCCGCGGTGGGTCGATGCGGAACGGATAACCGGCCGACACATAGATTGGCGTGCCGTAACCCGCTGTTTCCCATGTGGCGGGCACGTCGATTTCCGTCCACGTCTCGTCGGGAGAGTAGTCGGGGCGTTCGAATCCCTCGATTCTGCCTTCCGGCGTTGGTGACCACCTGAACGACCACCTGCCGTTGAGCGAGAGCGTCCGGTCAACAGGGTTTTCCCGGTAGGGCGTGAACGAGGCGCGTGCCGGCCTACGGTAGCGTTGCAGTACGTGTTGGTCCTCCCAGTCGCGGTGAGAATCTTCTCCTTCGGCCGTGACGGGTGAGAGTGCCCATAGGCAGGTCAAAGCCGCGAGTGACATATAGTAGGATGAGAGACAGTGTGTCATAGCTTTTAGGGCCGTTGTTTTTTCTTTTTGCTCAAAGGCAAGTTGTCGGGAAACTCATTCGAGCGTCGGGTCAGACAACTTGGCGGGCACTTTTTTGGTGGTTGCCACGCCTAGACCCTGCAGCTGTTCCATTTGGCGAATCAGATTGCCCTTGCCGTCCACCAATTGCCCTCGGGCCGTCTCGTAGGTGCGGTTGGTAGCCTGAAGCTGGTCGCCGACCTTCTGGAAGTTTTCGGAAAAGCCCACAAACTTCTCGTACATCTTGGTCGCGGCCTCGACGATGCGCCGGTCGTTCTCCTCCTTCCGTTCGAATTGCCATAGCATCAGTATGAGCTGCAGGGCCAGCATCAGGTTGGTGGGGTTGATGATGAGCACGTGGTGCTTTTGGAAGGCGTCGGCGGCGAGGTTGTGGTCTCTCTGCAAGGCCAGAATGTAGCTGCCCTCGTTGGGGATAAACATCAGGACGTAAGGAACGGCACCTGAGACCAGCTTGGTGTAGTTCTTTTTGACCAGTTCCTTGATATGGTTTTTGACCGAGTCCAGGTTTTCCTTCTCGGCCTGTTCGCGTTCCGTGTCGGTCGTGGCGTTGACATAGTGGGTGAAGCCCGTGAGCGACACCTTCGAGTCTATGACGACCTTGCGGCCATCCGAGCAGTTGACGATGACGTCAGGCCTCAGGTTGTTGCCATCTTCGTCCTTTACGTTCTCCTGGACTTCGTATTCGATGCCCGGACGCAGGCCGCTGTTCTCAAGTATGGTGGCGAGCACCTGTTCGCCCCAGTCGCCCTGCACCTTGCCGTTGTTCTTGAGTGCATCGGTCAGGTTCTTGGTGTCTTCTGCCAGCTTCTGCGAGTGACTTACGAGTATGTTGATGGTGTTGGTGAACGAAGTGGCGTTCTCGCTGCTTTGTTGCGTCGACTTCTCGAAGGCTTCTTTCATATTCTTCAGCTGAAGGTTGAACGGAGCCAATATCTGATCCAGTTGGCTTTTGTTGCCTTGCTCCAGGGCCGACTGACGTTCCTCGAGCACCCTCTTCGTAGTGAGCTCGATTTCGTTCTTGAGCGCTGCCAGCTGTTCCTTGGCACGTTCTTCGGCTTCCTTTTTGATTTCGGCATTCGAGCGTTGGGCGTCGGCTTTCAGCTCGTCGAGATTCTTCTTGGCCTCGGCTTTGACCTCATCGAGCCTGCGCTGCGCCTCGGCTTTTGACTCCGCCAGTTTGGCTTCAGCTTCAGCCTTTGCTTTCTCGAGTTTGGTCTCCGCCTCGGCCTTTGCCTCGGCTGCTTTCCTTTCGGCATCGGCGACTTGCTGTTTAAGCATTTCCTTCTCTTTCCGGAGCACGGCTATACGGGCATACCCGATGGCAGATATCAGAATGGCGGTCAAAACGACTGAGAGTATACAGGATGTAAGCATCATATATAAGGGTGGATAAGATTTGTGGTACTACAATTACCACCGCAAATATACACAAATCATCCGAATGTTAAGCCTAAGTCGCCAAATATTTTGTTTTTCACGAGATATTTTAATCAAAACTACCCATTCTTAAAAGAAAAGCCTTATATTTGCATCCACGATGAGTCGTGCTCGCCAAGCGTATGGCGTCAAACGAGAAGTTGGCAGTAGCGATGAGTCTTCGACAGTAAAAAAGAGAACTATATGATAAAGAAATTCTTCACCACCGTCCCCAAGGATTATCCAGTCTGTGTGCACGCCCAGTGCCCCAAGGCAGGAGAGTGCCTCCACCGCATTGCCTTCGAGAAACTGCGTGTGGACAACGAATACATGCGTCTGCTCAACCCCGACCACTGTGCAGCCGACGGCAGTTGTCAGAACTTCTGTTGCAACAAGCCGGTGCGCTATGCACGAGGCTTCACCAACTTTCAGCGCAAGATGTATCCGCAGCAGTACGACCGCTTCATGACCACCCTCATCCTGCATTTTGGCAGAAATCCCTACTATGACCGTCGTCGCGGAGTGATAGCCTTGTCGCCCGATGAGCAGGAACTTATACTACAGGTGCTCAAGAAGGTGGGAGTGACAGAAGAATTGCCGTTCGACCGCTATGAGGATGCCATCAACTGGTACGACTGAATGCCCCGGCAAAGCCATATAGTCGCATCCCTCGTCCCCTTCAGTCGGGACGCCAGTCTCCTCTGCTCAGTACTCCAGTACCGAACGGTCGGGACGCCAGTCCTGACTAACGGAAACAAAAAGGAGGACTGGCGGGAAGGAGTCAACAGAAATAGTGGCACAGTCCATCGGATGCAATCGACAAACCATAGCCGACTAAGAGTAAGATGATGTAAGAGTAAAAAAAGAAAGAGGTTTCGAGATGAGCAGAATAAAAGAAGAACAGCAGGTCGTAGAGCAGATGATACGGCTGTATTGCAGAAAGAAGGAGGGGAACAGCCAGCTGTGTCCCTCATGTATGGAGTTGCTGCAGTATGCCAAGGCCCGGTTGGAGCATTGCAAGTTTGGCGAAAATAAGTCCACCTGCAGGAAATGCCCCGTCCATTGTTACCGCCCCGAGATGAAAGAACAAATACGCAAAGTGATGCGGTGGGCAGGCCCGAGAATGATATGGTATCACCCTGTCGCTGCCATCAGACATTTGATTAGGGAACTATAAACTCAGCGATGAACAAACGAGAATACATACAAGCCAACATCCTTGTCTTCGACCCTTGGATTTACGCCTCCACCAGTCGCAAGATGAAGCCGATAAACTTGCCGTAAATTGTTTAATTCAATCCGTAATACATCTACAAGAGATTTGATTGTTTTATGGTAATTTTGCACCGTCAAAACAAGTAAAATTGAAACAAAAGACAAACGCATGAAACCATACATTATCTGCCACATGATGGCATCGGTGGACGGACGCATCGACTGCGCCATGACCGAACAGATTGACTCGTCGGATGC
>CAVFPF010000105.1:0-50648 GCA_963624265.1 bacterium
GTCAAGACTCTGGACGGAACGACAAAGACCGTCAGCTATAATGGCAAGAAAGTCAAGGTAAAGATGTAACGATAGTCAAATGGCCGATGCAATTCGTTGCATCGGCCATTTGACTGTCGGGTATGCAAACTGGGTCGTTTGTGGGCGTATTCCTCTCACCATGGCAAGACGTAAGCAAGTTTAGGTCCGTTTGTTCGGCTTGTCGGAAACGACACTTATTTCGAAAGCAGTTGTCCGAAGATGTGGAGCTTATTGTTTGTCACAATACAAGTGCTTTTGTCGTGACATATAAGTGCTTTTGCCGTGTGTCACATCGTTGGTCTCTGTTTGTCACCGCTTGACTGTTCAGAACATCTTGTATTGCACTCCGATGCCGAGGCAAAGGATGTCGCCGAAGGTAATGTCGCGGTTAGGAATGGCCGAGATGATGGCCAGGTCGTAGGTCGAAAGTTCATAGTAATAGGAGATTCGGGCAAAGCGCCGGCGCTTGGCTTCGGGCAGATTGATGGTGAAGCGCCCGCCCAGGCCTACGTGAAAGCGCATCTTGGTCGAGAAGCGGTAGTAGTTGCCGTGGTTGTACTTCTCGGGCTCGTGCAGCCAAAATTCGTCATCGAAGATGGAGTTGAGGAACAGAGAGAAGACGAAGGGCTGGATGGAGAACCGCGCACGGCGATTCCATGTCTGCGGCTTGTCGGCAGAGTACTCCTCGGCCCAAGCTGTCTTGCCGAGTCCGATGTACCAGGGAACAAAGTTCTCGCGCAGCGTGAAGGTGGCGGCAGCGTGTTCGTTGTGTTCTTTGGGTAAAAAGCCGACCTGAAAGTGGGTCTCCCAGCGTTCGTTCTTGCCATAATCCCAGCCGATGCCCAATGCCATGACGCCTATGTCGCCCGCATACTGTATGGAGGAGATATTGGGGATGACTTGCATCCATCGCTCCTGGGCACGGATGACGTGCTGCTGATAGCGGTTAGGGATGCTGTCAGCCAGGCAGAGTGTCGTGACGGCCCACAGGCAGAGGCTAAAAATCGACCACTTCCATTGCATAGTCATCGTCGTTGATGGTTATTAGATAATACTGGCGGTCCTTGATCTCGTTGATACCGTAGAAGAAGATGCCGTCGTTAAAGGGTTCGAGAGTCTCGAGCCTATGGTTGTGCCCGTTCAGACAGAAGGGCGAGGGAAAGAGCTGGAGATAGCGGCTGAAAGGCTGCAGCACGTTGTTGTTGAACTGTTCGTCGCCAGGCCGCGAGTGCATCACAAAGATAGTGCGGGTGATGGAGTCTGGATAGACCGTGTTGATGGAATCGATGTAGCGGATTTCCTGCTCTATAAAACAGAAATCGGGCACGGGAATGGTGTAGTCGACCTCGAGCGACACCGTGTTGATCATCTCAAAACGGCATCGGCCTACTGTGAAGGCATAGTTGTAGTCGCCGAACAGATAACGGTAGATATGTTCGCCTGTGCCGAGGAAGTCGTGGTTGCCGATGATGGTGAGCCAAGGCATGCGGAACTTCAGCAAGCAATCGCGCATCCAAACAAACTCTTCGGTGACTCCGAAGTCGGTCAAATCGCCGCCATGGAGCACAAAGTCGACATCGCCCCGATTATTGATGTTGCTGACTGCGAGGTTTGTCTCATCGTACCAGCGCTGCGTGTCGCTGATAAAGGCGAATTTGTATTTGTAGCCCAAATGAAGGTTCTGAAGCTTGCGTAGGTTGGTAATGGTGAGATGAGCCTCGCCGTCGACACGCCCTTCGTAGGGATGATATTTGAACAACTCACAGCTTGCCAGGAGGCAAACTGTGAGACTGTATACAGATAGGGTTCGGAGCAATTGGGTCAACCTCATGGCTCTGGACGATCTTATTATTCCGTTATGGTATTGAATTATTTCGTTACGATGTTGACAATCTTCTTGGGCACGAAGATGAACTTGACGATCTGCTTGCCTTCGGTCCAGTGACGGCACTCATCGGTGTCGAGGACAGCCGCCTTGACGGCTTCGGCATCCGCATCGGCGGGCAGCTCGATGGTGAAGCGCATCTTGCCCCCAATCTGTACGGGGTACTTGATGGTGCTCTCGATGAGGTACTGCTCGTCGTAGGTCGGCCACTGCGCATCGCACACCGTAGTGTTATGGCCCAAGTTGTGCCAGAGTTCCTCGGCAATGTGCGGGGCAAACGGGGCAATCAGCACAACCAGCGGTTCGAGGATGTCGCGGCTGCTGCACTTCTGCGCGGTCAACTCGTTGACGGCCACCATAAAGGCCGAGATGGCAGTGTTGTAGGAGAACTGCCCGATGTCGCCGGTGACTTTCTTGATGAGCCGGTGCAGCGACTTGAGGTTGTCGGGGGTAGGCTGCGCGCTCTTGTCGTCGGCCTGGAAGAGATTCCAGAATTTCTTCAAGAAACGGAATGCACCATCGATGCCCGCCGTATCCCAAGGCTTGCTCTGCTCGATAGGGCCGAGGAACATCTCGTAGATGCGGAGGCAGTCGGCGCCGTACTTCTCGCAGATGACGTCGGGGTTGACGACATTGAACTTGGATTTTGACATCTTCTCGACAGCAGCCGTGGTAAGAAAACGGCCCTCGGCATTGCAGACCACTTCGGCATCGGCCAATTCCGGACGCCAGGCACGGAAAGCGTTGACATCCATATCAAGATTGCTGACGAAGTTGACGTCTACGTGAATCGGGTCAACGGGTGTGCCTTGATACGTGCCGTCGGCCGACAGGAGGTCGGCGCTGACGAACCTATTGGTGCCGCTGACACGGTTGGCAAAGCGGCTCGAACCTTGTATCATGCCTTGGTTGATGAGCTTCTTGAACGGCTCTTCGCTCTTGACGACACCGATATCCTTGAGGAACTTGTTCCAGAAGCGGCTGTAGATAAGGTGACCGGTAGCATGCTCGCTGCCACCCAAGTAGAGGTCTACGTTGTCCCAATAGTCGTTGGCCTCGCGGCTGACGAGAGCCTTGTCATTGTGCGGGTCGGTGTAGCGTGTGTAGTATGCCGAACTTCCGGCAAAGCCTGGCATGGTGCACAGTTCGATGGGGAAGACGTTCTTGCCGTCGATGAGCGATTTGTCGACCACCTGGCGGACCTTTTTGTCCCAAGCCCATTTCGTGGCATGGCCGAGCGGTGGCTGTCCGTCGGAGGTCGGCTTGAAGTCGCTTACCTCAGGCAGCTGGAGCGGCAGGCACTCCTCGGGCAGGGTGTAAGGCATTCCGTCCTTGTAGTAGATAGGGAACGGCTCGCCCCAGTAGCGCTGGCGGCTGAAGATGGCGTCACGCAAGCGGTAGTTGACCTTGACACGGCCGATGCCCTTGCGGGTGACATATTCCTTCATGGCAGCGATGCTATCCTTGACCTTCAGACCATTGAGGCTGATTTCGCTGTTCGACGAGTTCTTCATGACACCTTCCTTGGCATCGAAACTGCCTTTCTCCAGGTCGTAGTCGCCCTCGATGAGGGGGATGATGGGCAGGTTGAAGTGACGGGCAAAGGCCCAGTCTCGACTGTCGTGGGCAGGGACGGCCATAATGGCACCGGTGCCATAGCCGGCCAGAACATACTCCGAGATCCAAACCGGGATGTTGTCGCCGGTGATTGGGTTGATGGCATAGGCTCCGGTGAAGACGCCCGTTACCTCGTGGGCAGCCTGACGGTCACGCTCGGTCTTGTGGCGGCACGCATCCAGATAGGCTTTGACCTCGTCCTTGTGCTCGGATGTCGTGACTTTCTGCACGTATTTGCTCTCGGGAGCCAGTACCATAAACGTCACACCGAACATCGTGTCGGCACGCGTGGTAAAGATGGTGAAGTCAAGACCGTCGCGGGTGGCGGGATTATCGTTGGGCACAACGCGGAACTGCACCTCGGTGCCTTCGCTGCGGCCTATCCAATTCTTCTGTGTCTCCTTGAGCGAGTCGCTCCAGTCGATAGTCTCCAATCCGTCGAGCAGCCTTTGTGCATAGGCGCTTACCCTCAGACTCCATTGGCGCATCAACTTTTGTTCGACGGGATAACCGCCGCGCTCAGACACGCCATTGACCACCTCGTCGTTGGCCAATACCGTGCCCAATTCTGGGCACCAGTTGACCATCGTCTCGCCCAGGTAGGCGATGCGGTAGTTCATCAAGGTCTGCTGCTGCTCCTGTGTGCCCATAGCCTTCCACTCAGCGGCCGTGAAGTGCAGCGTCTTGCTGCAGGCAGCGTCAACGCCTTCGTTGCCCTGTGCCTCGAACTTAGCCGTCAGTTCGGCGATGGGACGGGCTTGCTTCAGGCCATTGTCGTAATAGGAATGGAACATACGGCAGAAGGCCCACTGCGTCCATTTGTAGTAGCCGGGGTCGCAGGTGCGCACCTCGCGGTTCCAGTCAAAACAGAATCCGATGCGGTCCAACTGCTCACGGTAGCGAGCGATGTTCTTCTCGGTAGTGACGGCAGGGTGCTGACCTGTCTGTATGGCATACTGTTCGGCAGGCAGGCCATAGGCATCGTAGCCCATAGGGTGTAGGACATTGTATCCGCAGAGACGTTTGTAGCGGCTGAAGATGTCGCTTGCAATGTATCCGAGAGGGTGGCCGACGTGAAGTCCGGCTCCAGAGGGATAGGGGAACATGTCGAGCACATAGTACTTCGGACGTTTCGGGTCAATCTCTACCTGATAGGTTTTTTCGTCCCGCCAGCGATTCTGCCATTTGGGTTCGATGTCGTTGAAGTTGTATTCCATTTCTATTGTGTTGTTTTTTTAGTGACTGATTGTTCTGATTGGCAGAAGCCCCTCGATCATCAGATGCTTTTTGACCATCGAATTTCGTCTTGACGACGCATGCAAGCTTTCTTGCAGAAGGTCAAAAATTTGCACAAAGTTATTATTTAAATATGACTTGTCCAAACAAAAGTGTCGAAATCATCTGTTCGGTCGGAGAAGTACATATAAAATGACCGGTACACCAAACAATGGTGTTAAGGCATTGACCGGAAGAGTCCTGCCGCCGGAGGGCAAAGTGCTCATGCTGAGACACAACAGAGCGCAGACTGCACCGAGCAGGAAGGAGGCCGGAAGCAGCGTGCGGTGGTTGTCTGTGTGAAACAGCAATCGGGCCACATGCGGGATGCTTAATCCGATGAAGGATATCGGTCCGCACCAGGCGGTAACGACGGCACACAGCAGTCCGGCAGTCAAGATAACACCCCAACGCACGGCGGCCGGCGAGATACCGAGATTGCAAGCATAGTCGTCGCCCAGCATCCAGGCATTCAGGGGCTTGACAAGGCTCAGCGAAGCCAGTAGCGGCACTCCCGTAAGTAAGGCGAAGAGCGGCAACTGCTGCATGCCGACTTGGCTGAACGACCCCATCCCCCAAAGCATGAGTGCCTGTACGCCGTCGGCCGTCGCCGAATAGTTGAGCAAGGTGAGGATGGCATTGGCTAAATAACTGAACAACAGGCCTGCTATCAGCAGCGAGATGGGTTGGCGGACGATGTGGCTGAGTCCCAGCAAAATCAGCAGGACGGCAAAGGCTCCGGCGAAAGCGGCTGCAATCGTCAGCATTCCTGCCATTGTGCCCCATAGCAAGACCACGATGGCCACAGCCAGGTTCGCTCCGCTCGTGATGCCCAACACGGAAGGGCCTGCCAGCGGGTTGCGGAAGTAACTCTGCAGGAGCAGACCGGTTACGCCCAAAGCAGCGCCTGCCAGGAGCGCAGTAATGCCGGCAGGCACGCGCATCTGCCAGACGATGTAACTCCATGCCGATGTATCGGCGTCCTGTCCCGTCAAAATCCGTAAAACGTCAGAGGCCGGTATTTCGACCGACCCCGACAGAATGCAGAGCGCAAACGCTCCGACTACCGACAGTATGAGCAGAGTGAACCGCATCTGACTAGTGCCCGGCCTTTTTTGTGATTGTTATCCCTGAGTTGCGGGGGCTTTGGCTGCCTCCTGCTCCTTTTGCCAATCCTCGATAAAGCAAGGCCACGGATTGTGCGTGATGCCGCCCATCTCGAGCATTTGGTCCCACACTTCCTTTGTCAGCTTCTCGACGGCCTTCTTGCGGGGCAGTGTCATGTCGGGCATGACGGGCACGCCGATGTGTGTGGTGATGAGGGGGACGTTGGCTTTGCCTGTCCATTTGCGCCAACCCGTGCGAGGTCGGTAGGTGATATAGAGCGGCAGCACAGGGCATCCCCATCGGTAAGCCATCGTGAAAGCGCCCTTATGGAACGGCTTCAGCGGTTTGTAGAACGGCCAGCTGATACCCTCCGGAAAGAGGTGTACCCACGAACCTTCCTCGTGACGGCGGTCAAAGGCAGCATCGTATTTCTTCATGGCCTGTAGTCCCATCGGGATGGGCACGCCACCGATGTACTTCATGTGCCAGTAGTCCTTGGTCTTCATATTCTCACCGAACATCGGGATGTAGAACGACCAACCCGTAGCCTGGATGATGGAGACCATATCCCACCGGTAGGCGTGGTTGCAGGTCGTGATGCCCGGTTTCTTCAGCACGTCCTTATACTTCTTGAGGTTCTCCTTTCCTTCACACTTGAAGCCGAAGATGAGCCAGTTCATAAAGAAGACCAGCGTGTGGCACTTAAGCCAAGCTGCAGCGCGGTTGAACTTAAAACTGAACGAGTCCTCGTAGTAGGGATAGGTCTCGTCGATGGCAAAATCCTTGACGTGTGGTTTGGAATAGAGATGGACGGTCGGGTCCTCCGGGTAGTCGATGCCCGGGTCAGGGATGAATTCTCCGGGTTTGACCTTGAGCTCTTGATATTGTCTGTTGTTTATCATATTGTTTGTCTGTCAAAGTGCGTTGTTTGTCAAAACGTGCTGTCTGTCAAAGTTCGATTATAGCTTGCCCCGGCCATTGAGCCAGTCGGGGACTTGATTCTGGATGAAGTGGAAGAAGCACTTGCCTTCGGCGTCGAGTTGGCCGCCAACGATGCCTACTATCTCGACAGCGGCACGTACGCAGATGCGGTAGTCTGTCTTGCGGCGTATCTCCTGCTCGAAGATGACGCGCGGTCCATCCTGTCGGATGTTCATCAGGCTGTGGAACTTCTCGGCCGACATCATAGGGCGGATGAACTGCAGGTCCACTTTGGTCACCATCATATCGATGCCGTTGTCGTGCCACTTGCGGAAAGTCTCGCCCATCTCCTCCATAAACTCCAAGCGTGTCACCTCCAGATAGTGTTGTACGAAGGTGTTGGTGGCCGACCCGTAGCTGTCGCACTCATAGTCGCGCACCTTCATCTCATAGTCGTAGATGGCTTCCTTCATCTTGACGGGCATGCGGTTGGGTGTCTTGCCGGTGGCGTCGATGCTTTGTATGTCGACTTTACCCTTGAGGTAGTCGGCAAAGAAATCGCCCCTCGTCAACTTGCCGTGTATGCCCACCACCACATCGACCCTGGCACGCATGCAGAGTTCGCCGGACTCGCGTCGGAAGTCCTGGAGGTAGACGAAACGTGCACCCTCGCGGTGCATATTGAGACAAGACCGGAAGGTCTCGCCGCGCTGTATCGGCGAGCGGTACTGGATGGCGGCTTCGTAAACTACGAAGTCGACTCCGAGTTCAGTGCTCCATTTGGCCCGGTCGATGCCAATGCTGGCCAGGAATTCGGTACGCGTCTGCATGAGCAGATTGTGGTAGTAGGCATTGTTGACTACTCCTTGCATGTCGCATTCGAAGTCACGTATTGTAACTGTGGATTCAAACAGATACTTCTTCATAGTCCGATTGTAACTCTTAACTCTAAATTCGATGAGGATTCCGACAGAATGCTACTCGTGTGCTTACTTGTTATAATAGGTCGCAAAGATAATGACTTTTCTCCGTATATGCCCAAATTGGGTAATAAAAATGACATTTTTATACTCGTTTGACGAAAAATATGCAACTTTCTGTCATGTTTGTTTTAGTCCTTGGCCCGTTGTCAGATAAAAAAACTATCTTTGCACGCCCGTTCGGTGACGTGTTTTTCCGCTCGTCGGTAGGGTCTTGATTTACGGTTATCGACCAGGATTAAAGAATTAAAAAGTGCGTAGACTCTCTGTCATAATAGTCAATCTCATCATGTGGTGTATGGTAGCCGCTCCTAGGCTGTCGGCACAGTCGGCATCGTCGACGCGTGTCACGCTGAGCGGTTATGTCTGCGACAGTGTGACGGGCGAAAGACTGGAGTTTGTCACCCTGCAGGAGAAAGGTACGTCTAACGGCACCATCACCAACACGGACGGCAGTTTCTCGCTGCTGCTCCGGCGTGACGGCACGCTGACGGTATCGTGCATCGGCTACAGGGCCAAGGAGATTCCGGCCAACGGCAAATCGCGCAAGGTCTCCGTCCGGCTTGTCCCTACCGACTATCAGCTCTCGGAGGTAGTGGTCAAACCCGCCAGAGAGCACTACCGCCGGCGTGGCAATCCGTCCGTCGAACTGGCCAGACAGGTGATAGTGCACAAGGAGGACAATGACCTGACCTGCCACGACTACTACCGGTGTGAGCGGTACGAGAATTCGACCTACTCGATGAACAACTTCTCGGGAGCACTCTATCGCGGTTGGAAAAAGAAATTTCCCGACATCGACCAATATGTCGACACCGCCGCTTCGGGCAGTCCGGTGTTGGCCATATTGAGCGATGAAAACATCGAGTCGATTTACTATCAGAAAGAGCCGAAAAGGACGCGTATCGTACAAGAAGGACAACGTCATGTCGGCATTGACGACATGTTGCCTCCGGATCTGGTCGGCAAGATGCAGTCGGAGTGTTTCCCGGAGGTCGATCTGAACGGCAACGACATCTATATGTTCTCCAACAAGTTTGTAAACCCGCTTTCCAACTTCGCCATCGCCTTCTATAAGTTCTATGTTCTCGACACGCTGCTCTTTGACGATGGCTGCCGCTACATAGACCTCGGATTTGCGCCTCTGATACCCGAGCAGTTCGGTTTTATTGGACATCTCTATATCTCGACCGACAGCACCTATTTTCTCAAGAAGGCCGACCTAAGCATTCCGCCTGACATCAACCTCAACTTTGTCCGCAACATGCGCATCGTCATCGAGCAGGACCGCCTGCCCAACGGCACCCGGGTCGTTACCCGCAAGAAATTCGAGAGCGAGATGACGGCTGTGGGCGAGACGACCGGATTGTTTGCTCAGCGGGAAATGGTGTACCGCAAGTTCGACTTCTCGACTCCGGAAGCCCAAGTGCAGGACCTCTTCGACAGCTCTGTGCCCCGACGAGAAGCCACAGACATGATGGCCAAAACGGACGACTTTTGGGCCGAACATCGTCCGGAGGACATACAGTCGAAAGGCACGCAGGTCACGACGATGCTTAATGCGATGCGCCAAGTGCCTTTCATCAAATACACCGAACTGGTGCTGACATGGCTCTTCAAGGGCTACATTCCTCTGACGGACAAGCCTTTCGAAGAAAACGAATTTCTCTATGGCCCGCTCAACACGACGGCCAGCTATAACACCATTGAGGGGGTGAGACTCCGCGTCGGCGGACTGACCACGGCAGCCTTGAGTCCGCATTGGTTCGGCTTCGGTTATCTGGCTTATGGCTGCAAGGATCACAAGCTGAAATACGATGCCCGGCTGGAATATTCGTTCAAGCACTGCAAGAGCCACAGCAACGAGTTCCCGATGCACAAACTGATGCTGGAGTACAATTACGACACCAACCTCCTCGGCCAGGACCCAACCACGTCCAAGGACAACTTCTTGCTGTCGCTCAAACGTGATGATAGCGAAAAGATATCGTACGAGCGCCGTGCCGACTTGACCTATGTGCGCGAGTTTCATGGCGGATTCAGTTGGAAACTGCAGGGTTCGTGGCTTAGAGAGTACAGCACGGCCTATGCTCCGTTTTACAGGGTCGACGGCACGGCTGCTGCCGACGAGTGGCGCTGGGGAGACCATCACTATGACCTGTCGATGGCTACGCTCCAGTTGCGCTATGCGCCTCACGAGACCTTTATCCAGTCGCGTCTGAACCGCACTGCCATCAATCACGAGCACCCCGTCTTCGTGCTGCAGCATCAAGCAGGAATGAAGGGCGTCCTGGGGTCTGACTTCGACTACCAGCGCACTGATTTTACCTGCGAGAAGCGCTTCTGGCTATCCGCCTTCGGTTATGTCGATGCTCAGGTCAAGACCGGCAAAATCTGGAGCCAGTCGCCTTACACTATGCTCTGCATCCCCAATGCCAACCTTGGCTACACTATCCAGTCGCATAGTTTCTCGCAGATGAATGCTATGGAGTTTGTCTGCGACCAGTATGTTCAGTGGGATGTGGTCTACTATCTGAACGGCTGGATACTCAACTCCATGCCGCTTTTCAAGAAGTTGAAGTGGAGGGAGATTGTTTCACTGCGTGGCTATTGGGGTTCGCTGTCCGACCGCAACGACCCCTCTGCCCGACTCGGCGACGGTAGTTACCGGAATCCTGCCCTCTATTCGTTCCCCACGTCTGGCCACGTCTACCAGATGGGCGGCACGCCATACATGGAGGCCACTGTCGGCATCGAGAATATCTTTAAGGTGCTTCGAGTGGACTATATCCGCCGACTGAACTACCTCAACCACGAGCATGTCGCCAAAAACGGAGTGCAGGTATCCGTCCACATCACATTCTAAGTCTACCTAAAATCAGGTATTTTGCCCCCATCGGCCGCCGAAAATTCGTGCGCGCGCGTCAACTTTTGGCAATAATCAGTAACTTTGCGCTCTGTAAAAGATTTGTTCCTGCAAAAGGCTAGTTCCAAATAAGTTTTGGCTATGACATTGAGAGAGCTGAAAATTGGCGAGTCGGGACGCATCCTTTCGGTAAAAGGAGAGGGCGCACTCCGGCAGCATTTGATTGATATGGGTGTAATCCCTGAGACGGTTGTGACGATAGTGAAGTATGCTCCGCTAGGCGATCCGGTCGAGATTCGCATACACGGCTACGAACTGACTCTCCGCAAGGACGATGCCGACAACATCGAGGTCGAGCGTCTGTCGGGCCAGGTATCAGTTGAAGCAGAGAAGGCCGCGGCGGACGTCGATATCACGGGCGACTGGCAGGAAAACGAATTCCCGCATCCGGGCCTTGGCGAGCCTCATATCTCTGTCGAGGAGCAACGCCAAGAACGGCCTTTGCCCAAAAACAAACTGATGACATTCGCCTTGGTTGGCAACCAAAACAGCGGCAAGACGACGCTCTTCAACCAACTGACCGGATCTAACCAGCATGTGGGCAATTTCCCCGGTGTGACGGTCGACCGCAAGAGTGGCATCATCAAGGGTCATCCGGAGAGCGAGGTCGTCGACCTGCCGGGCATTTATAGCCTTTCCCCCTATTCGAGCGAAGAGATTGTGTCGCGCAATTTTATTCTGAATGCCCGTCCAGAGGGCATCATCAACATAGTCGATTCAACCAACATCGAGCGTAGCCTATATCTGACCATGCAGCTCATCGAATTGGGCGTACCTGTGGTGTTGGCCCTGAACATGATGGACGAGCTGGAGGGCAACGGCGGTACCGTGCGACTTAACGAGATGGAAGCCTTGCTGGGCATTCCGGTTGTGGCCATTTCGGCTGCCCGAAACGAAGGCATTGCCGAACTTGTCGACCACGCCATACACGTGGCGCACTTCCAGGAACAGCCCCGTCGTCAGGACTTCTGCAGTCCGAACGACCACGGAGGCGCTGTGCACCGTTGCCTGCACGCCATCATGCACCTGATAGAGGACCATGCCGAGCGGGCCCACCTGCCTATCCGTTTTGCCGCCAGTAAGGTCGTGGAGGGTGACGAGCGCGTCATCAGAGCCTTGCAACTTGAGCAAAACGAACTGGAGACGGTCGAGCATATCGTTTCGCAGATGGAGGACGAACGCGGGCTTGATGCCGCTGCAGCCTTGGCTGATATGCGTTTCGCCTTTATCAACAGACTCAGCTGGCTGACTGTCGTCAAGCCCAAGGAGAGCAAAGAGCACCGCCGTAGTCTGGCCATCGATGCAGTCCTGACCGGCCGGTGGACAGCCCTACCCTCATTTGTGGTTATCATGGGCCTGGTCTTTTGGCTTACGTTCGGCAGTTTGGGCGTATGGCTTCAAGACATGCTGGCCGAAGGCATAGACGCCTTCTCGGCTTGGGTAGACTACTTGCTGACTACTTGGAGTATCAACACTACGGTACATTCGCTCGTCATCGACGGCGTGTTCGCCGGTGTGGGTTCCGTCTTGTCGTTCGTGCCTCTGATTGTGTTGCTGTTCTTCTTCCTGAGCATGCTTGAAGACAGCGGCTATATGGCCCGTATCGCCTTTGTGACCGATCCGTTGCTGCGTCGCGTGGGCCTCTCCGGCCGAAGCATCGTACCTATGCTTATTGGCTTCGGCTGTTCGGTACCTTCGGTCATGTCGTCGCGCACCTTGCCTTCGGAGCGTGACCGCAGGTTGACCATCATGCTGATTCCCTTTATGAGCTGTACGGCCAAGGTGGCCATTTACGCCTTTGTCGCCGAGCCGTTCTTCGGGTCTTTGGCATGGGTGGCTATGGTGGCCATGTATGTGCTCGGTGTATTGGTGGGCATCCTGGTAGCTGTCATTTCCAAAACATTCTTCTTGAAGGGAGAGGCAGCGCCCTTTGTTATGGAACTGCCCAACTACCGCATGCCGGGACGCAAGAACGTGACTCATCTGCTTTGGGACAAGACCAAAGACTTTGTACAGCGTGCCTTCACCGTCATTTTCTGTGCCACTATCGTCATTTGGTTCTTGCAAAACTTTAACTTCCGTCTCCAACTGGTCGACCCTGCCGGTGACGATTCCATTCTAGCCATTGTGGCCGGAGGCGTGGCTCCGATATTCCGTCCGATGGGATTCGACGATTGGCGTATTGTCACCTCGCTAGTATGTGGCTTTATGGCCAAAGAGAGTGTGGTTGCCACCATCGAGACGCTGCTGGCAGGCGAGACGCTGACGGCGCTGATGACGATGGGCTCCGTTATCTGCTTCCTGGTCTTCTGCTTGCTCTACACGCCATGTGTGGCTACCATTGCCGCCATCCGTCGCGAATTGGGCAACCGCTACGCCATCTTCATCGTCTTACTGCAGTGCACTGTGGCTTGGCTGGTTTCGTTCGTATTCAGTTTGTTTGTCCTTTAAGGTGACAACACCGCTATGAATGTACAGAGCATTATCGTACTGGCCATTATCCTGGCCGCTTTCGTATGGACTCTTCGTTATGTTGTGAAGGGCAATAGGCGTCATCCCGGTTGTGGCGGTTGTTCCGGCTGCAGCGGAGGTAAGTGCAGCGAACTGCAGCGGCGTAATGACGGCAAGCGGCAAGGTTGCTCCAGACCGTGAGATTACGGTTCCTGTGAAGTGTTGGAAAAAAGATACTAGTCACGATGGACATCGTGACTAGTATTATCGGCTATTGAGACTATATTTATCGGGCATCGCGCCACTAGCTGAGCGAAGTGATGAGGATACGCGCTGTCTGTGCCTCCTATGGGACATTCAGCCCGTGCGGAGCACGTTCAAGAAGATGCCTACGTGGAACTTTGTTGGCAAGAGGATGAAGAAGTCCATGCCCGGTCATCGCAAGCTCTTCTCCTTCCGCCGTCTTCGCCAGTGGCGGCAAGGTGTTGCTTAGAAGACGACCTTGCTGGCATTCACGCCGCCTGCATCTTCAATCTTGCTCCAGTCGCGGCCGAACGAGTCGGTGACGTAGATGGCAGAGTTGGTGATGTAGTCGGAGGTGCCGATGAAGATCTCGCCGTTCTGCGGGTTGATGTTGAAGAGATAGATGCTCTGAGTGGACAGCGTCTCGGTGATTGTCTCGCCACTAAAGAATGCTTCTGATAATGATTGTGTGCGCAGGTCATATTTGGCAAAAGAGGTTTTGTAGGTGTAGCTCGTGTAGTCGGGCTCGCAGTTGACGAGATAGAGCCAGTTGCCGTCGGCCGAGAGGTCCATGTGGGTGGCATGTGTGATGCTGTCGACGGTAAAGCCGTTGTCGACGTCAAGGCTCGAGAGGGTTGCGACGGCCGAAGAATAGTCGGGCGTATAGGCGGTTGTGATGAAATAAGCACAGCCGTTGCCTGCCGCCTTGATTTTAGTCGGGTTCTGGGGGACGATGACGTCTTTGACCGCTTCAAACGTCTTCAGGTCGATGACGCTGATTGTGTTGCCCAAGCCGTACCCCGAGTTGCAGCAGAGCAGCCAGCCGCCTTCGATGGCGAGACCCTCGTTATAGCTTCCTACGCTGACGGAGTCGTTGACCGACAGATCGTCAAGCGACAGCCGGTACACGCAGTTGGCGTAGGAGGAGACATAGAGATACTCGCCATCCGAAGCCATATACCGGGGTTGTGACAGCGTGTGTCGGGCTACCTCCTTGAAAGTGTCTTCCTCCAGCTTGGTGACATAGCCAGAGCCGAATACGCTCACGTAGTAGTATTGACCGATGTGGAGCATGTCCTGTCCCGTGTCGCCCAAATACTTTCCGTTGGCCTTGTAGTAGACATCGGTCGAGAGTTTGCTTCCTGAGAGTTCCGACAGGTCGGAGTTGTTCTTCTGGTAGCTACCCTCATACAGGATGACGGCCTGTTCCGTTTGGATGACAAAGTCCGGTTCGGGATTAACGCGCGGTTTGTTGTCGTCCTCCTCACATGCCGAGAAGAGACATACGACGGCGCTGATGAGCAAAAGAGTTTTTTTCATAACGTTTGTTTTTTGTAGTTTGACATATATTGTTGTTCCTTTTCTTTCTTGACAGAATTTACCATTCGGGACGAAGCCCTCTTTCGGATGAAATTCTCTTTTGGGAAATCAATCTCTTTTTTTTGTGCAAAGCGAACTCAGAACCGGTACTTCATACTGACTCTGTACTGTCTGCCCGGCATCGGGTAATACTGTATGAGGTCGTACTGTGTGTCGGTCAGATTGAGCACAGAGCCTTGCATCTCCCATTGACCCCATGTGCGCGAGAGCGTGAGCGAGTGTTCGCAGTAGGGCGACAGGCGGTAGCGGAAAGTGTTCATCGTTGTACTGTACCGTTCGCCGGCCCATTGCAGCGAGTAACCTACGTCCAGCCATTGTGTGTGGAGGGTCAAAGCCCCGCTGGCAGCATGCTTGGGGACATAGGGGAGGCGCTTCCGATAGGTGTTGGCATTGTGGGGGTCGTCGAGGTTGCGCGTGTCCTGCAGCCGATAGTTGGCCGAGAGCCCGAGGCGGCAGAGGCCAAGCGAAGCGTCGATGTGTAAGGACGTTTCGAACCCACACGATGTGGCTTCGCCCAGGTTGGCCACCTTCCAGGCAAAGGACGAGGGGAACGAGATGAGTTTGTCCTCCACGCGGTTGTGGTAGACGTCGACGGTCAGGGCGAGGTTTATGCCACGTCTACGACCCGAGGGGAAAGAAGGGACGGCGCTCATCGTGTACGTCAGCCCGAGGTTGTGCTCACGTGCACGCTCGGGGTTGAGGGAGTGGTTGCCCAGCTGGTAGTAATACAGTTCGTTGAGGCTCGGCAGTCGGAAGGCATAGCGGCCCATATATCTTAGCCCGAGTGTCTGTGTGTCGTTACTCCAAAGCGTGATGTGGCCCGAGAGGGACGGCGACCAGGCGTGGTCTTCGTTGCCGCCCTCATTGTTCCTGGTGTCGACATTGGCTGTATAGAGCATGCTGCCCGCGAGTCTTAGCCGTTGCATTGTGGCTTGGGCGCGCAGGACGGCGTAGTGTGTGGTGCGCTGCACGCTGTGGGCTGTGTTGAGGTTGCTGTGCAGGTGCGATGCCTGCAGGTCGTAGAGCATGGCTAGCCGCAGACGGACCCGATCGAAGCGGTGTGTGGTGCATAGTCCGGCCGAGGCGTAGTATTCGTTTTGCCGATAGTTGCAGATGTGCAGAATGGACGAAGGGTCGTCCGGACGCCCGATGCCATCGTTGTAGTGCGTCATGGAGTGGTTGTATTTGGCGCGCAGTAGGAGGGAGAGAGACGGGCAGAACGGCTTGTCGTATTGTGCTTGTACAAAGCCGTTGCCTTCGCGCATGTGCTCGTGATGATTGCTATTGTAGAGGATGACTCCGCCCGGCAGTTGGCGGTCGTTGATGTAGCCGTACCCTTTGAGCGAGAAATGCCTGGTGCGGTAGTTGAGTTCACCGGAAAGGTCGTCCACGCGGCCGTTATGACGCCGCTCGTGGGTTTCGGTGTCTCCGTTGCGCAGGATGAAAGGATAGTCGCCGTCGGTGTGTCGATAGGTAAAGGCGGTAGAAAATGAGTGAGGGAGAAGAGGGTAGGGGCTTTCGGCAGTAAGCCTTGAGCCGAGTGCGCCGTTGTAGGCGAATCCGGCGCTGATAGTGTTCCACGACCCGTAGGAGAGGAATGTCCGTCCATGATGTGTTGTGCCATTGTCCGGACCGTTCTTGCCAGTTGCGTTACTGGCTCCCGTTTCCCGTTGCGACAAGTCCGACCGAAGGGCGAGAACGCCGCTGAAGCCTTCGAGCGAGGCCGGTGCGGTGATGCCCTGGAGCGTGCCGATAGAGAGGACGACCTCCTGAATGTTCCAGCTATTGAACCTCGCAATGTCAATCTGTCCGGCCTGGGCATTGCTGACGGGAAGGCCATCGTACATAACCCCCGTATGGGCAGCCCCCAGATTGCGCACGGAGACGGTCTTCATGCCGCCCAGTCCGCCGTAGTCGCGTACCGTGACGCCGTTCATCAGTTTGAGTGCTTCGCCTACTTCGCTTATGCCTAGCGTCTGCATGGTTTCGGCAGTGATGCTCTGCACCGGAGCAGTGCTCGATGTATGGGTGCGCAAACCATGGCTGGAGGCTATGACTGTGGTTTCGGCCAAAGGTCTGGCTGTCGGCAGAAGGCTGTCGACTGAAGCTGTGGCAATAGAACTGGTCACTGCACCCGAGAGGAGTGCGGCAAACACAAGTGGCGGCATCGTGCGGAATTGTGTTAACTTGACAAGACAGTGCCCGCTCTCTGTACATCGCAGAGACTTGATGCGCGGACTTCTTGCTGCAGGTCTTCCGGCTAGGGCGGCTTTGGAGGAAGGTCGAGGTGTGGCCAAAAAGCCTTACCTCTTCCTCTCGTCGAGGTGTGGCTTTGCGCCTTCCCGTCTGTTAACGTAGACAGTGGCATGAATGCAAAGCCGAGTCGCTTACGGCTGCGGGACAGCTCCAGATTTGGGATACTGGATTCCCTTTTGAGCAGGCTTGGTTAGGGCCTGCACAGCAAGACTTTTATTATGTTGTGGCAATGGTGTAGAGACCGTTGCCGATACCCCAGACTGCAATAACGAACATGATTACGGCAATCGTGCGGTTGATTATCTTGAGGGTGCGTATCTTGAAGTGATTGCGCACCTTGTTGACAAGCCAGGTGATGAGCAGCCACCAGCATACGGCGCCGGCAGCAATGCTCAGGAAGAAAAGCAGATAGATGGCCCACTGCTCATCGCCGGCCACAAAGATAAAGCCGGCGCGCGAGAAGAGCATAAGGTAGAAGAAGACGATGGCCGGATTGCTGACCGTCAGGCCAAAACCCGAGAAGAAGAACTTGAGCACGCTCCATCCTGGCAATTTGCTTATGTTGCGTATTTCCGAGGCCAACTTCTTGCCACCCTTAATCTTGGGTTCCTTGCTGTTGATGTTGAGGGCCGAAGCTGGATTGCTCCGCCAAAGGTAGATGCCGTAACTGGCTATCAGTATGCCGGCGGCAAAGAGCAGCGGCGTCTGGTTTTTGTCTATCCAGTCCACGACAAGGCTGACGGCAAAAGTCGATAGAATGGCGTAGAGCAAGTCGCTCAGCACGGCTCCGAATCCGGTGAAGAGACCTGGCAGCCACCCTCTGTTGAGCGTCCGCTGGACAACCAATATCCCCGTCGGTCCCATAGGGGCCGATACGAGAATGCCGAATACCAACCCCCATAAGAGTGTCAGAAGGGCTGTGGTGAAGAGGTTCTCCATTGACGGATGCAGATTGCTTTTATAGCTTTAACAGAAAAAATTTTCGCAAAGATAGAGATTATTTTCACAATTCATCCATCCGTATCGAAAAAAAATCTACATTTGCAACGTTGCATTGTGTCTGTATTGCGTTTTGCACTCTTTTACTGACACTTTGACCAATGAAGTTGAAAAATTTTAACTATTGAATTTCTGGAATATGGTCCTTTTCTTCAAACAGCCCTCTGAGACGGTTCTCGCAGTCGAGATCAATCATCAGCCCGATGCAGAGGAAACCAGCCGCTTGTGTTGGCTATTCAGTAATGCCACCTTGCTGGCCGAAGACGTCTTGAGCGGATGGTATGTCGGCCCGCGCCGAGAGATGATTACGCCGTGGAGTACGAACGCAGTCGAGATTACCCAGAATATGGGTTTGTCAGGCATCGCCCGCATTGAGGAGTTCTTCCCGGTCAAAGGCGCAGATGCGACCTACGACCCGATGCTGCAGCGTCTCTATGAAGGGGTGGATCAGAAGTGTTTTACCATCGACAAGCAGCCCGACCCCATCGTCTATATCGACAATCTGGAGGAGTACAACCGCAAGGAAGGCCTGGCTCTTTCGCCCGAAGAGATAGATTATCTCAACGATGTGTCGCGCCGTGTAGGCCGTCCGCTCACTGATAGCGAGGTGTTCGGTTTCAGCCAGGTTAACTCCGAGCACTGCCGTCACAAGATCTTCGGCGGTACATTCATCATCGATGGCGAGGAGAAGCCGTCCAGTCTCTTTGCACTCATCAAGAAAACATCCAAGGAGCATCCGGGCGCTTTGGTCAGCGCCTACAAGGATAATGTGGCCTTCAACCGCGGTCCGGTCATCGAGCAGTTCGCTCCGTCCGACCCGACGACGGCATCTGAGTTTGAGGTCAAGGACTTCGAGTCTGTGATTTCGCTCAAGGCTGAGACACACAACTTCCCTACCACGGTCGAGCCGTTCAATGGTGCAGCTACCGGCACGGGCGGCGAGATTCGCGACCGTATGGGCGGCGGCAAGGCTTCGATGCCGATAGCCGGCACGGCTGTCTACATCACCAGCTATCCGCGCAACGACGAGTCCAAGCAGTGGGAGAACGGCATGCAGGCACGTCCGTGGCTGTATCAGACCCCTGAGCAAGTGTTGGTCAAAGCCTCTAACGGTGCTTCTGACTTCGGCAACAAGTTCGGTCAACCGCTCATCTGCGGTTCGCTGCTTACCTACGAGTTCCAGAGCGACGAGCAGACGGCCGATGCCCCCAAGTATGGTTTCGACAAAGTCATCATGCTGGCCGGCGGCGTAGGCTACGGCAAGTTACGCGATGCGCTGAAGGGAGAACCCGAACCGGGCGAGAAGGTCATCCTGATAGGCGGCGACAACTACCGTATCGGTATGGGCGGCGGCGCCGTCTCTTCGGTCAACACCGGCAAGTATGCTTCGGGTATCGAGCTCAACGCCGTGCAGCGTGCCAACCCCGAGATGCAGAAGCGTGCCTACAACGTAGTGCGCGCCCTCGGTGAAAGCGACAACAACCCCATCGTCTCTATACACGACCATGGCGCCGGCGGACACATTAACTGTCTCTCTGAGCTGATTGACGCTACGGGCGGCAAGATCTGGATGGACAAGTTGCCTATCGGTGACCCCACGCTGAGTGCCAAGGAAATAGCCGGTAACGAGAGCCAGGAGCGTATGGGCTTCCTCGTCAAGGACGAAGCCATCGACTACTGCCGCAAGATTGCCGAGCGCGAACGTTCGCCGTTCTATGTGATTGGCGAGGCTACCAACGATATGCGTTTCTGCTTTGAGCAGGCCGACGGCACACGTCCTATCGATCTCGGCCTGGCCGATATGTTCGGTCATGCACCCAAGACCTATATGCGCGACACGACCGTCGAGCACCACTATCAGGCCGTCAAGGCCGATGTGGCCAACATACAGAAGTACATTCACGACGTGCTGCGCCTGGAGTCGGTAGCCTGCAAGGACTGGTTGACCAACAAGGTGGACCGTTCGGTGACGGGCAAGGTGGCCCGCCAGCAGTGCCAGGGCGTGCTGCAGTTGCCGCTCAGCGATTGTGGCGTTGTGGCCCTCGACTATCGCGGAAAGGCCGGCATCGCCACTTCCGTTGGTCATGCTCCGGCCGTTGCTTTGGCCGATGCTCCTGCCGGTTCGGTGATGGCCATTGCCGAGGCTTTGACCAATATCGTGTTTGCTCCCATCAAGGGCGGCTTGCAGGGCGTTTCGCTTTCGGCCAACTGGATGTGGCCTTGCCGCAATGCCGGTGAGGATGCACGTCTGTATAGCGCCGTCGAGGCCGCTTCTGATTTCGCCATCGCGCTCAATATCAACATCCCGACGGGCAAGGATTCGCTCTCTATGACGCAGCAGTATAACAAGGCCGACGGAACGAGCGAGAAGGTCATCAGCCCCGGTACGGTCATCATCAGCGGTGGTGCTGAGGTGACCGACGTGCGCAAGGTAGTCAGCCCCGTCGCTCATCTGGACCACAACAGCGCGCTCTACTACGTCGACTTCTCGTTCTGCGAACACCGGTTGGGTGGTTCGGCTCTTGCCCAGACTATGGGCAAGGTGGGCGACAGCGTCCCGACGGTTCAGAACCCCGAGTACTTTGCCGATGCCTTCGACGCTGTTCAGGCTGCCATAGGCGATGGTCTCGTCCTGGCCGGCCACGACATCTCTGCCGGCGGTATGCTCACCACGCTTCTCGAGATGTGCTTCGCCAATACCGAGGGTGGCCTTTGCGTTAACCTCAGCGATTTGGCCGAAGACGACATCGTCAAGATACTCTTTGCCGAGAACCCCGGCGTCATCCTGCAGGTCAAGGACTGCAAGTCGTTTGAGCGTCTGATGGATAAGGCCGGTGTCGTAGTGGCCAAAATCGGTCATCCCTGTCAGGAGCGCGTGGTCAATGTCCGCAAGGGCGACTACACGCAGAGTTTCGATATCGACGCATTGCGTGACGTATGGTACGAGTCGTCTTATCTCCTCGACCGTCGTCAGAGCGGCGAGCAGAAGGCCAAAGAGCGTTTCGACAACTACAAGCAGCAGCCTTTGTACTATATTTGGCCTAAGGGCTTCACGGGCAGTTTCGGCCAGTACGGCATTACGCCCGCCCGTCGCACCAAGAGCGGCATCAAGGCTGCCATCATCCGTGAGAAGGGTGTCAACTCCGAGCGAGAGATGGCTTACTCGATGTACCTGGCTGGCTTTGACGTCAAGGATGTGCACATCACCGACCTCATAGCAGGCCGTGAGGACTTGACCGACGTCAATCTGATAGTTTTCTGCGGCGGATTCTCCAACTCCGATGTACTCGGTTCGGCCAAAGGCTGGGCTGCCGGCTTCCTCTACAACGAGAAGGCCCGCAAGGCCCTGCAGGATTTCTATGCTCGTCCTGACACCTTGTCGCTGGGCATCTGCAACGGTTGCCAGCTGATGATTGAACTCGGTCTCGTCGGTTCGAATCTCGACCCGCAGCATCCCGACCTGATTGCAGCTGCGCACAATCCGAATCGCATCCACATGCTGCACAACGACAGCCACAAGTTCGAGTCCAACTTCATCAACGTACGCATTCCGAAGAACGACAGCGTGATGCTCGGTTCGCTGAGCGGTGCACGCATCGGTATCTGGACGGCTCACGGTGAGGGCAAGTTCGGTCTGCCTGAGGGCAAAATGGTCGAGGATTACAACGTTGTGGCTAAGTACGGCTACAATGCCTATCCCGCCAACCCCAATGGTTCGCCGGAAGCTTTGGCCGGTATCTGTTCGGCTGATGGTCGTCACCTGTGCATGATGCCTCACCCAGAGCGTGCCATGTTCCCGTGGCAATGCGGCTACTATCCGCAGGAGCACCTGCAGGACGATGTCACTCCTTGGATTGAAATCTTTGTCAATGCCAAGGAATGGATCAAGAAGAACTGTGGCAAGTAAGCCACAGTCTTCTTCCTTCGTCCGTATACTAAACTTAAATTCAACTAAACTTTGCTTAGGTCAAGTCTAAACTTTGCTTAGGTCAAGTCTAAACTTTGCTTAGGTCAAGTCTAAACTTTGCTTAGGTCAAGTCTAAACTTTGCTTAGGTCAAGTCTAAACTTTGCTTAGGTCAAGTCTAAACTTTGCTTAGGGTAAGTTTGTGTTTTGCTTCGAGTAAGTCTATACTTATAATAATAGAGAGGGCTATATCGTTGAGTGACATCAACCGATATAGCCCTCTCTCTATGTCAATGGGTGCGGGGCGTTCGCCCTTCGTTAAGCAGTACTCCTTCCTTTTGCTTGCCTGCTTAGCTTGGTTACTTGCTGCTTAGCCTAATATTGTTTGCTAGCTTAGCCTAGCGACTCCTTGCTTGGCCGGTCTGCTTACAGCTTAGCTTATTTGTTTTTCAGACCGAACATATCGTCGAGCATCTTCCGTCCGCTTTTGGTGCGGAAGATGTTTTTGCGTACGGCCCGGATGGTGTAGTCCGGTTCGTTGTCTTCGTACAGGTTAACTAGGAAGTCGGCTTCGATGAGTATCTGATAGTCCGGGTCCTTGCAGACGTGGTAGGTGTGGTGGTGGCCCACCAACCAGCAGATGCGCTCCACCTGCTCGTCTGTGTATCCGCCCAACTTTTCGAGCAACTTGCGGGCCACGGCAGGGCCTTCCTGCTCCTGCAGTTTGCCGTCCTGCTTGCCGTATTTCTTTTCGCTAGCGCGGATGCCTATGTCGTGTACGAGGGCGGCGCTTTCGAGCACGAACTGCGACTCCTCGTCCAGCCCTTCCCGTGCACCTATCAGCGCCGCATAGGCATGTACTTTGGTCGTGTGTTGTGCTCGCTTCGGATCTCCGTTGTCATAGTTGATCATGGCGAGCGCAAGTTCCTGTATCTTGTTCATAATTTTGATTTCATCATTATCTCGTCGCATGTCGGCAAACACGTGACAAAACATTATTGAGATATACTTGTTTTTTACTTTTCTTACTCCGCTGTCAGATAGAGCACACGGCTGGCGTAGTCCTTGCGCAGATGCCAAGCCACGTTGTGCTCCAAGGGGACTTCGAGACCGTGCTCCATAAGATAGGCACCGCTGTAGGTCTTGCCCTCGCAGAAGAGCGGAGTGTCGTCGATGCGGTTCAACTCATGCACGCTGTACATGCGGTCGGGGTCGAGACCGGCCATAGGGATGCGGGGCAGGTGCTGGTTCTTGAATGTCTCTGTCTTCCACCAGTACCACACGGCTTGCTGCTTGTCCTCGCTCACGTACATAAGGCTGGCGACGCCTTTCTTCTCAAACGGACTCTGCAGGCGGTAGATGTCGCCGAACTGTACGACGGGGCGAATGCGCTTGTAGTCGGCGATGGCATTGCGGCAGAGCGTCTTCTCCTCGTCGGTCATGTTCTTGGGCTGAATCTCGAGACCCAGTCGTCCGCTCATGGCCACGTCGAGACGGTACTTGATGGGGATGACGCGGAACGTCTGGTGGTTGGGTGCAGCAGAGACATGACTGCCCATGGCGATGGCAGGGAAGAAGTAGCTCGTGCCCCACTGCATGTAGACGCGCTGCAGGGCGTCGTTGTTGTCACTTGCCCAAAACTCGTCGAAATAGGGCAGGTAGCCCCAGTTGACGCGACCGCCGCCCGAAGCGCAGTCCTGAATGACCACATCCGGATATTTGGCGCGTATGCGTTGGCAGACTTTTTCGAAGCCCTTGTGGTAGTCGATGTAGAGGTGGCTCTGGTTGTCCATGCTGAGGTACTGAGAGCCGTGGTTGAGGATGGGCGAGTTGGCGTCCCACTTGAAGTAGGCGATGTCCGGATTTTCGGTCATCAGTTTGTCGACCACACCGAAGACGTGGTCCTGCACCTTCGGGTTGCTGAGGTCGAGCACATACTGCGTGCCGCCGCGGTTGGGGGTCGGGTCGCGCAGGGGTGCTTTGACAATCCAGTCCGGGTGCTTCTCATACAGTTCGCTGGTACTGTTGGTCATCTCCGGCTCAATCCAGATGCCGAACTTGATGCCGCGCTTATGGGCACCGTCTATGAGGTTCTGTATGCCGTTGGGCAGTTTGCGGCGGTCCACCACCCAGTCGCCCAGTGACGAGTTGTCGACATTGCGTGGATATTTGTCGCCAAACCATCCGTCGTCCATCACGAAGAGTTCGCCACCCATATCGGCGATGTCGGTCATCATCTGGGCCATGCCTTCCTCCGTTATGTTGAAGTAGACGCCCTCCCAGCTGTTGAGCAGTATCATACGTTCGCGGTCGCCGTGGGCCAGTTGGTACTTGCGTCCCCACTTGTGGTAGTTGCGGCTCACGCCCGACAGACCTTCATTGGAGTAGGAGAGGGCTATGCGCGGGGTCATGAACGTCTCGCCTTTCTTCAACTTATATTCCGAGTTCTGCTCGTCTATGCCGGCTATCAGGCAGTGGTAGTCCGAGTCGTCGGTCACCGTGCGCAGGTTGTAGTTGCCGGTGTAGCAGAGAGCAGCGCCTATCACGCGTCCGCTGTTCTCGCGGGCCTTCCCGTCCAGACTGTACATAACCTCGGCGTGCGAGGTGTGGGTGTTGCGTACGCCGTCGCGGTTGCGTATCTCGAACGAGCCCGGATGCAGTTCCTCCTCATCCACATAACACTCGCCGGCCCATCCGCCCGACAGGTGGCTCATATAGACGTTGCCGCGGCGTATGGGCAGGTGCACGGAGGCAAACTGTGTCAGTGTGACGGTGCCCTTCTCCCGGTTGGTAATCTCCGTCCAGGTCTCAATTATATCGACATCCGCGTAGGTCTTGTAGCATACGTCCACGTAGAGCTCATAGACGGGGTCTTTGAGGTGCACCGTCGTCACGTCGTCTTTCGTCTCGCAACCCTGCACCAGCAGCACCGTTGTCATATTGCCGTCGGTGTGTCGGCAGGCAAAGGCGGCATCCGTGGGGGCATTCATGCCGTAGGCCGGATAGATGCCGCATTGGGCCGGAGACTGCGAGGGCTGCAGGTTCTGCAGGTCCGTCGTGTTGAGCCGGCTGCCGAAGTAAAGGTAGTCGGCTGCCTTGCCCTCGTCGGCGTTCAGCACGAGCGATAGGTGAGGTGTCTGGATATGCACTTGTTCGGCCTGGGCCGGAGTGGCCGTGACTGCGATGGCGGTCAGGGCGATGAGCAGCGAAGAGCGGAGTATAGTTTTCATAGATTCGATTTTAGTCATTAAATCTTCGCAAAGATAGGTCATCTTTTTTAGAACCGCAAATTTTTCGCCCACTTTTTTCTTCTGCCGCTGAAAATCATCGCTCAGGCTTCCGTGAACGAGTTCTTTCCGCTATGTTTTTTTGTCCTTTCATCAGGAAAAGGCCAACGGGAGATGACGGTCTTGTCTGTAGAAGTAAAAAAGTGGGCCGAAAATTTGTAAGTTTTTTGAAAATGTGTAAATTTGCACCGTCGAGTTTCTCGAAAAGGTGTAAAATCGGGACTTTGAATTTCTTGAAAACGTGTAAATAAAGGAATGAAAAGTATCTGAAAAATTTGCAGATTACCAGCACGAATCAATCACCCGACCATAAAAATCTAATGTTATGAAGCATACAATCCTTTTGTTAGCTGTAATGCTGACGGTATCCGAGTTTGGCCTGCAAGGCCTTGGTGCGCAGACTGCTCATGCGCAGGCTGCTGTTGGGCAGAAGACGGTCAGTTATCGGTTCCAGGACCGGCGTCTGTCTGACGACAAACGAATCACCCTGCTCCTCGGCGAACTCACCCTCGAGGAGAAAATCGACTTATTGTCCACCAACCTGGGCGTGCCCCGACTCGGCATCCCCCATTGTGGCAGCATGGAGGGTTTGCATGGTTTGGCCTTGGGTGGCCCTGCCTTCAACAATGGCAAAAAGACTGTCGACGGACAGGAAGTGCCCAACGACCGGTTTACTACGATGTTTCCGCAATCCTATGGACTAGGCGAGACCTGGGACCGTGAGGCTGTGCGGCTGGTTGGCGCCCAAATGGCCGACGAAGCCCGTTACTATTACCACAACCTGCACGTCCGCCGTCATTCGCTTGTCGTCTATGCACCCAATGCCGACTTGGCACGTGACCCTCGATGGGGGCGGACCGAGGAGAGTTATGGCGAGGACCCGTGCCTGACGGGCGAACTGACCGTTGCCATGGTCAAAGGCCTGCAAGGCGACGACAGCCGCTATTGGAAGACGGCGGCCCTTATGAAGCACTTCCTGGCCAACAGCAACGAGGATAGTCGCGACTCATCATCGAGCGACTTCGACGAGCGTCTCTTCCGCGAGTACTATTCCTATCCTTTCTACAAGGGTATCACCGAGGGCGGCAGCCGTGCCTTTATGGCCTCGTACAATGCCTGGAACGGCACTGTGATGTGCGTCAATCCCTGTCTCAAGCAGGTAGCCCGACAGGAGTGGGGCAACAACGGCATCATCTGCACCGACGGAGGTGCGCTGCGCCTTCTCGTTTCCGCCCATCATGCTTACCCGACTCTCAAGGAAGGGGCTGCAGCTGTGACCAAAGCCACAATAGGGCAATTCCTCGACAACTACAAGCCCTACATCAAGGAGGCTCTTGCCGAAGGCCTGCTCACCGAAACCGACATTGACGAGGCCATCCGAGGTAACCTCTTCGTAGCCCTGAAACTTGGGCTGCTCGACGGCAAGGATTCTCCTAATCCATATCTTTCTGCCATTGTCGACGATACCACACAGGCAGCACCCTTCGAGACGGCCGAATCAAGGGCTTTGGCGCGTCGGGTCACGGCCAAGAGTATCGTGTTGCTCAAAAACAACGGCCTGCTTCCGCTTGACCTAAAGACCATCCGCAAGATAGCCGTTGTCGGACCGTATGCCGACCAGGTAGTATTTGACTGGTATAGTGGCACGCCCACTCATGCCGTGACCATATTACAGGGTTTGCGCGAGGCACTGGAGGGCACGGGCGTGGAGGTGCTGTATGCCAAAGACAACGGATGCGGCCGTGCCGAGGCGCTGGCCCGCGAGGCTGATGTCGTGTTGGTTTGCACGGGCAATCATCCTTATGGCACTCGTGCAGACTGGTTTTTCTGCCCCGTGCCGAGCGATGGGCGTGAGGCGGTCGACCGCAAGTCGCTCGTTCTGCCCGACGAAGACCTGGTGCGCCAGCTTTATGCCGCCAATCCCAATACGGCCCTGGTGTTGGTGAGCAGTTTCCCGTATGCCATCAACTGGAGTGATGCCCATTTGCCCGCCATCGTCCACCTTACGCATTGCAGCGAGGAGCAGGGTTCGGCTTTGGCCGATGTGGTGTTGGGCAAATACAATCCCGCAGGACGCACCACGCAGACGTGGGTGAAAGACATCCTTGACCTCCCTCCGATGATGGATTACGACATTACCCATGGTCGCACGTATATGTACCGCAATGGCGAGGTGCTTTATCCTTTCGGTTATGGTCTGAGCTATACGGCCTTCAGCTATTCCGGGGCCAAGGTCGAACGTTCCGGCAAGGATGGCTACGTTCTTACTGTCGATGTGAAGAATACTGGAGCGCGTGACGGAGAGGAGGTTGTGCAGGTTTATGCTGCCTTTCCTGAGGCCGGAATCACCATGCCGAAACAAAAGCTCTGTGCCTTCGACCGTGTCGCCATATCGGCCGGACAAACGGTCAAAGTCCGGTTGGCAATCAACAAGCGCGACCTCAGCTATTGGGACGAAGACGGGCATCGCTTCACCACATCCGGGTTGGGTAAGATTGTACTTCGTGTAGGTGCTTCATCGTCCGATATCCGGACTGAGGTCACTTTGCCTTGATAGGGGCAGAGTTGTTGATTACGACAGCTATTTCATATATTATCCCGACCCTTTCATACAATCCGCCCTGATTCCTTTGGGCGTTTTGCAGACACATTGTATATTTGCGGCAGAAAACAAACAAAAAACCTAAAACAATATGTACTGCAAAGCATTGATTTGTGTGCGGACCTTGGTCCTGACCCTCCTCCTGTCGCTGTGTGCATCGGCCGTCTATGCCGACATCAAGCGTCCGGACAGTTACAACTACACGCGTGGTATCGAAGCCCTCGAAAACCAGAACGCTGTTGAAGCCCTTGATTATTTCGTTAAAGAAGTTGAGGAGCATCCCGACAACGGCTATGCCCAGGCGTGGATTGCCATACTCAAGAACTACAACGAAGAGTACGGGCGTGCCTTGACCGCATGCAATTTGGCTATTAAGAAAATCCCAGCAAAAGACGTGGATTACAAGTCTTTTGCCTATTCCACACGGGCGCGTATCTATTTGAACCTTGAGGATACCGTTCGGGCTCTTCAGGACTACACGCAGGCCATCTCTCTTACCCCCGAGGAAGGATGGCTCTACGACAAAAGGGCGGAGATATACTTCGAGCAAAAGCAGTACGACCTGGCCGACAAGGACTATCGCAAGATGATATCCCTCGACGAAGGCAGCGTGATGGGTTATATGGGTCTCGGTAGCGATGCCAAGGCCCGACAACAATACGACGAAGCCATCCGTCATTTCGACTTTGTCACCAAGCTGGCGTCCGATTACTCGTCCGGTTACTCGTTTCGGGCAGAGAGCTATATGAGGCTAAAGAAGTACAATGAGGCCCTTGACGACGTGATGACCGCATTGCGCATTAACCAAGACAACAAGGCCTTCTATCTTGTGCAGGTTTTGGCCGACTCGGCTTTCGACCAGACCGTGGCCAAGCTGAAAGTCCAGAAGGTCAAAGAGCCCAAGAACGTCTTCTGGCCTTATTGTCTCGGAATCGTATACGAAAGAGTGGGCCGGCATCTTCCGGCTATTGCTTGCTATAAGGAATATATGGTGCAGGAGCCTGGGGCATACGTGGCCTTCCGCCTAGCCATTGTCTATGACAAAATGGCTGATTATGACAAGGCGTTGGAATATGCTGATTTGGCAATATCGCTGGATACGACAGCATCGGACTATTTGTACCTCAAGGCAGTATGCTTGGACAATTTGGGCAAATGGGCCGAGGCCGTCGAAGTCCTGGACCGCTATATCGTCTTGCGACCCGAAGACGCATCCGGATACTTCAGCAGAGGTCAGTATAAATATTACATTGGCGAAATCGACGGAGCCTTGGAAGACTACAACACGAGCATTACACTGAATCCGGAAGCGGCATGGCATTATTTGTATAGGGGCATCTTATACCTTCAAAAGGGCGATAAGGAGGCTGCCCGAGCAGATTTCGAGCTGAGTGTCCGATTGGACTCCGTCTACGAAGAAACCGACTGCTCTTACTATGCCTATTATTACCTGGGCGACCACAACAAGGCCATCGAGACCTTGCACAAAGCCTTGGCCGCCGACAGCAGTGCCGGCACCTATTACGATGCTGCCTGTCTCTATTCGCTGATGGGCGACACCGCGACCGCCCTATCCTACTTGCGTAAGTCGCTCGAAGGCGGCTACCGCGATTTCGTCCACATCCGGCGCGACCATGATTTGGACAACATCCGCCAGACTGCAGAGTATGAGTCGCTGCTCCGGGAGTACGAAGCCAAGCATCGCGCCGAAATCTCGGAAGACAAGGACGAGACAGTCTATGAGTAGAAGTCCGAGGAAATCCCTTTCACCCGCGATGGTGGCGTTTGCAAGGTGAAGTGAGGTCAAAATCAGTTGACCTTCACCCCTGTTAGTATCTGATTTTATTCACAATCTACTAAGAGTAATAATATGACAAACAACTCTCGCTGTTTCGTCACCGGAATTGAATGCCGATTGGCAAAGATTTAGCCCGTCCCAACACGAACGTTAGTATGGGCTCACACGAACGTTCGTACAGGCCGATACGAACGTTCGTGTAGGCCGATACGAACTAATGTTATAATCGTGATTTAAAAGCGAGATGGAATAATGACTAAAATGCGCCGATACTCAATTTCTGCAAACTGCGTAACCTGGCTGGTGATAATATCACTCAAAGGATACCTCCTATAGCGCTCCAAAGGATACCACATAACGTATTTCAAGAAAAGGCCTCCTATAGCGCTCCAAAGGATATCGCTTTCATTCCTTCGAATGCTTACGTCCTTTTTACGTTCCAAAAAGCAGGCGTGGAAGAACATAATGTCTTGTCACTAAGAGTATTATGCTCTACCTGATTCTACATTCCAGCACTTGCAGCCCTTCCAGCTGTGCAGTGATTAGGTCTCCCTCGTGCAGCGGGCCGACGCCAGCGGGAGTGCCCGTAAAGATGAGGTCTCCCATCTTTAGCAGGTAGAAGCGGGAAATGTATTCGATAATTTCGTCGACAGAGTGTAACATATCTCCGGTATAGCCCTTTTGGCGGAGCTGACCATTGAGTTGCATTTCGAAATGCAGGTCTTGTATGGTCTTGCCAGAAGGAGCCGTGTCTTCGTCCTTGCGTACAATACCCAGGTCACGGAGTTTTATCCACTCTCCACAGAAAGCCGAGTTGTCAAATCCTTTCGATATTTCCCAAGGCAGGCCTTTGGCTTTCAGTTGGCGCTGCAGGTCGCGGCAGGTGAAGTCTATGCCCAATGTAATTTCATCGTAATACCGGTAGGCGAAGCGCGCGGGGATGCCTTTGCCCAAACGCTTGATTCTTACGACCAGTTCGGTTTCATATTCCACCTCGTTGCTGAAGTCCGGGATGTAGAAAGGCCAGTCACTGCGCAGCAGGGCTGTATCGGGCTTTAGAAAGATGGTTGGGTCTCCATGGTTTTTTGTCGTGCCGTAACCTAATGCCGAGGTCGAAGGTAGGGAGATGCCCTCTGTCTCTCCGATTTTGTGTATGAGTTCTTGGTTGTGCAGGGCGTAATTCATGCCCACGCAAAAGATTTTCATTGTAAAACGGAGTATTTGTGCTTATTTTCGACCGAAGTCTGCCGGAATCTCACCCCAGAGCTTGGTTTCCCATTTGTATATCGGCAGACGGAATGTGTGTGCGCGAAGCCAAGACTCAGCGCGACGTATCATGTCAAACACGGGCGCCGTCGTTTCATTCTCTTCTAGTTTTGTCTTGCACATTCCTTGTCGCACCCACAGTTGGGCGTTCACTGAATCGCTATAGATAGGAAGCCGTGTGCCTTGCTTCTCTTGCAGAGCCAAAGCATGCACGATGGCTAGGAATTCGCCGATGTTATTGGTGCCTTGCATCGGCCCGAACTTGAATACGGTTTGTCCAGTGCGGATATACACTCCGCGGTATTCCATAGGGCCAGGATTGCCTGAGCATGCGGCATCGACTGCGAGCGCATCGATGATGTAGGGTGTCCTTCCGGTGGGGGATAGGGAAATCTTTCCGGGCACAAGGTCTGCATGATCAGAAAAGGCTTTGACGTTTCTGACGCCTAGCGATGTGAGTCTGCGGTGGGAGCTTGCCGATTGTTTTTTTGTGGTTCGTGGCTTCTCTGTTTGTGCCTGTGAGGTTGTGCCTGTGTTGTCGCTGCTTTCTTTGACCTTCACCTTAACCCCTTCAGTCTGGAGCCGATGCATCTCCCGTGCCACTTCTTGTATCAGCCCTTCTTTGTCGTATCCTTCGCGGAATGCTTCGGTGGCTGCCTCCAATGTCCGGAACGCCTGAAATTGGGCGCCCGGATATCCGGAAACCTGTATCTCCACTTCTTCCCAGCTGTCATATATTCCGGGAGCATAACCTTTCCAAACGACGTAGTACTTATCAGACCGCATTGTGTAATTTCTTATAAATATGCGGCAAAGTTACATAAAAAATGCGTTTTTGCCAAATAACTGTCAGAATATTTGTCGTTTCTGATAATTTTTTGTATCTTTGCGCCTGTAAAATTCCATTCGGATGCAAAGGATTTATCTGATAGGCTATATGGGTGCTGGCAAAACCACTTTGGGCAGGGCTTTGGCCAAAGTGATGGGATTGCAGGTTGTGGACCTTGATGACTTTATTGAGCACCGTTTTCACAAGACCATCCGAGAGATATTTGCTGATTCAGGGGAGGCGAGATTCCGGGATATTGAGCGGAATCTCTTGCACGAAGTCTCGACATTCGAGGATGTAATCATCTCGTTGGGAGGAGGAACCCCTTGTTTCTTCGACAATATGGAGGTCGTCAAGCGCACGGGCAAGTCTGTCTACTTGAAGCCAACGGAAGAAGTACTGTTGTTCCGTCTTGTAAAAGGCAAGCACAAGCGCCCTCTTCTGGCCGACAAGGATGAGGCGGGAATCTTGCAGACCATACGTGAACAACTTGTTCAACGGGAGCCGTTCTATACGCAGGCCGACATCACGTTTGATGCTTCGCGGTTGGAGGATAAAGCCAACGTCCGTACAAGTGCCGAGCAGCTGGCCGAGCAGCTGGCCAACCTGGAAAAATAAAAATCGGCCTTATGAAAAAGACGGCCGAAGAAAGAGATTAACAGGGAATACATATTAATATATATAGATTGAAAAATTATGGAGAATCCGAAGATTATTGAGACACCCGAGGTTGTGGTGCGTTTCTCAGGCGACTCGGGAGATGGAATGCAGCTTGCAGGCACTATCTTCTCGACGGTTGCCGCCATTTTGGGCAATGAGATTTCCACGTTCCCCGACTACCCGGCGGAGATGCGTGCACCACGCGGTTCGTTGGGTGGCGTGTCGAGCTACCAGGTTCATGTGGGCAAGAAGGTCTACACTCCTGGCGATGACTGCGATGTGCTGATAGCTATGAACCCTGCTGCCTTAAAGCAGAATGTCAAGTACTTGAAGAAGGGCGGAGTTTTGATATATGATGCCGATACGTTTGTACAGTCAGAGTTGGAGAAGGCCAAATTTGCAACTGCAGACCCTTTCGAGGAGTTGGGTATAGCTGGCAAATATCAGTTGGTGGCCGTTCCTGTTACGGAGAGCACTAAGGCGTCTTTGTCCGACTCCGGTATGGATGCCAAGTCTGTGCTGCGTTGCCGCAATATCTTCGCACTTGGATTTGTGATGTGGCTCTTCAATCGTCCGCTTGACATGGCGGTCGACTTCTTGACTTCCAAGTTCGGTAAGAAGCCCGATGTGCTTCAGGCCAATGTCAAGGTCATCACGGATGGCTTCAACTATGGCGCCAATACGCATGCCAGCGTGTCAACTTATCGTGTGGAGAGCGAGAAGGCTGAACCTGGCATCTATTGTGATGTCAAGGGTAATGCAGCAACGGCTTACGGTCTTGTGGCCGCTGCAGAGAAAGCTGGGTTGAAGCTTTTCCTCGGTTCTTACCCTATCACGCCTGCTACCGACATTCTCCACGAACTGTCGAAACTGAAGTTTTTGGGCGTAACCACAGTACAGGCAGAGGATGAGATAGCTGGTATCTGCACTGCCATTGGCGCTTCGTTCGGCGGTGCTTTGGCTGCGACATCGACTTCCGGCCCGGGTATTGCTCTCAAGAGCGAGGCTATCGGTCTGGCAGTGATGGCTGAACTTCCGTTGGTTGTCATTGATGTGATGCGCGGAGGCCCGTCCACAGGTTTGCCTACCAAGACAGAACAGACCGACCTTATGCAGTGTCTCTACGGCCGCAATGGTGAGAGCCCCGCTGTGGTGATGGCTGCCTCTACACCTATCGATTGCTTCTACAGTGCATATAATGCATCGAAGATAGCGCTCGAGCACAACACTCCGGTTATCTTGCTGACAGATGCCTTCCTGGGTAATGGTTCGTCGTCGCTTCTTATCCCAGATCCCGAAAAGCTGCCGGACATCAAGCCTGCAGTCGCATCGGCTGCTATGGCAGGTAGCTACGAACCTTTTGCTCGTGACCCCGAGACCTTCGTCCGCCTCAAGGCCATCCCCGGTACGGAAGGTCTGATGCACCGGTTGGGAGGTTTGGAGAAGAATGAGCACGGAAGCATAAGCACGGACCCCGAGGTGCATCAGCGTATGGTCCGTAACCGTCAGTCCAAGATAGACTATATTGCAAACTGCATCCCGGAACTTCAGGTCAAGGGAGATGTCGATGCTGATACTCTTGTGATTGGTTGGGGCGGTACATATGGCCACATCTCTGCTGCAGTCGAGAATCTTCGTCAGCAAGGACATAAGTTGGCTCAAGCGCACTTTACCTACATTAGTCCGCTGCCGAAGAATACAGCCGAGGTGTTGGGCCGCTACAAGAATATCCTCTGTTGTGAACTTAATAACGGTCAGTTTGCGGCTTATCTACGTTCGAAGATTGAGGGAATCACTGTCCGTCAGTTTAACGAAGTTAAAGGCCAGCCATTCCAGATCAGTGATATTGAGGAGGCCATCAAAGCGCTGTGAACGTCTGTCCGTGTCTCGGGGGCTGAATGCTTCGAGGCTAGGACTGCGGTATTTAACACTTGATACATAACTTATTATTTTTGCATTCAATTATGAACTATACACAAGCGGATTACAAGTCTGACCAGCCCATGAAGTTCTGTGCTGGTTGTGGCGATTACGGAGTGGCTGCCTCGATGCAGAAGGCGATGGCCGAATTGGGTATTCCGCCCCATCAGACGGCTGTTATATCGGGTATCGGATGTTCGAGCCGTATGCCGTACTATATGAATACTTATGGTATGCATACCATCCATGGACGTGGTTTGGCTGTGGCTACTGGACTGAAGACCAGCCGTCCGGACCTTACGGTTTGGAATGTGTCGGGCGACGGTGACTGTTTGGCCATTGGCGGCAACCATTTCATTCACGCTATGCGTCGTAATATCGACCTCAATATCATCCTTTTTAACAACAAGATTTATGGTTTGACTAAGGGACAGTATAGCCCGACTTCTGATCGCGGACTCGTCTCCAAGTCTTCGCCATGGGGCACTGTTGAAGATCCTTTCTGTCCTGCCGAACTTTGCATCGGTGCGCGCGGCACTTTCTTTGCCCGTGCTATCGATTCAGATATTAAGAATAGTGTGGCTGCCATGAAGGCTGCCGTTGGACACAAGGGCGCGGCTGTTGTCGAGATGCTCTGCAATTGCGTTATCTTTGCTGACGGCATTCATAAGCTCGTTACTGATCCTGCCGTACGTGCCGACAAGACGATATTGCTCGAAGATGGAAAGCCTATGATTTATGGCCGCAACCGCGACAAGGGCCTTGTGTTGGACGGATGGGATATTAAGCCCGTGACTATCGGAGAGAATGGTATTACTGAGCAGGATCTTCTCGTTCACGATGCACACAAAGTGGACCCTGCATTCCATCTTAAGTTGGCTATGATGGGCTATAGCCCTTATGGCTATGCAGGGGCTGATGACAATCTGCCGATAGCTCTTGGCGTCATTCGCGATGTCGAGTCTCCGACATACGACCAGGCTGTCGGAGAGCAAATAGAAGATGTCAAAGGCAAAAAGAAACAGCGTACACTTCGCGATCTTCTTTTGTCAGGCGATACTTGGGAAGTCAAGTGAAAACACCGGCATACACATCCATCACTCCTCTTATTGGCGCGTGATGGACTCAGCTAAAAGCTAAAATCTCCGGCTTGTAAGATGCTAAATCTTGCAAGCCGGAGTTGTTGTATTGTGACTCGTCTGCCGCTATAGTCTATGGATGACGTTTCCTTGTCTGTGTCAAAACCAAGATTGGCACACAAGCGATGTGTGCCAATCGATTTGGTGGAGCTGGAGGGATTTGAACCCTCGTCCAAACAGGGGACATCTGCGCTTTCTACATGCTTATTCCGGCCTTCATTGTCAGAAGTCACCAAGACCCGGACCACCAAGTGACTTCTTAGCCTCTAAGATTTCGCCGCTATCGCGAGGCCGACCGCGGTTAGTCCCGATTTACCTGCACCACCGGTTCCTCTGTCTCGGAACAAGGACATTGGGGTGATGTCTTGTCAGTCGCACCTAGGCGGCTGATTAAGCCAGTAATCTACTGTACTTCGATTAGGCAGCAAGAGCGTAGTTATTCTCGCCAATTGTATTTCGCCATCATGTATTATAGTGATAGGTGACGTCTCACTGCATGCTTACACAAAGGCCCATCCCGCTGTCAAAGCCAGTCAGCCCCTTGGTAATCCAATCTGCATCTGCCGATTTGGGACTGCAAATATATACCTTATTTTCTTATTGGCCAAAAAAATGTCAAACAAACATACTAAATTTATCTGTTTCTGTGTGTAAAACCTCGAGTTTGACGAAAAAAGAATCAAAAAACAACTCATTTTTGGGTATTTAAGAAAAAATAAGTACATTTGCACCGCAAAAATTTGTGTGTACTAAAGAATATTTATGAGCAATAACAATAGAGTTGTCATCACGGGTATGGGCATTTGGTCCTGCCTCGGTACTGACCTTGAGACCGTCAAGGAAGCCCTTTACAGTGGCAAGTCGGGTATAGTCTTCGATCAGGAACGCAAGGATCTTGGATTCCGTTCCGCTTTGACCTCTGCTGTCGAAAAGCCGGATTTGAAGAAACTTATCCCGCGTAACCAGCGGCAGTTTATGCCTGAGGAAGCACAATATGCATATATGTCTACGCTTCAGGCACTTCAGCAGGCGGGTATAGACCAGGACTATTTGGACCGCAACGACGTTGGTCTGTTGTTTGGCAACGACTCTGTGGCCAAAGCTACCTATCAAGCTGTATCCAAAATCTATGAGTTCAAGGATACTGCCGCTTGCGGTTCTGGCTCTATCTTCCAGTCGATGAACTCGACGGTGACTATGAACCTTGCCACCCTTTTCCATCTCCGTGGCATTAACTTGACAACCTCAGGAGCCTGTGCCTCGGGAAGCCACTCGCTTGGACTCGGTTGGCTGCTTATCCGTGACGGTTTGCAGGATTGCATCGTGTGTGGTGGCGCCCAGGAAGTCAATCTGGAGTGTGTGGGGTCGTTTGATGGCATACAAGCATTCTCTACCCGCGAGGATGAGCCGACCAAGGCCAGTCGTCCTTTCGACCGTGACCGTGACGGACTTGTGCCTGGCGGTGGTGCTGCAACACTGGTGATTGAGAGTTTGGAGCATGCTTTGGCCCGTGGCGCTAAGCCCATCGCCGAAATAATAGGTTGGGGCTTTTCTGGTAATGGCGACCATATTTCGACACCCAATGTATTGGGACCCCAGCGTTCGCTGGAGATGGCCATTCGGATGGCAGGTGTGGATATTCACGAGATTGGGTACGTCAACGCGCATGCCACTTCTACTCATGCCGGCGACGGTCGTGAGGCTATGGCTATTGCCAATGTATTCGGAGATTACAAGGTGCCTGTCACTTCGACGAAGGGTCAGACCGGTCATGAGATGTGGATGGCAGGTTCGAGTGAAGCCATCTATAGCATACTTATGATGAAGAACAACTTCATCGCCGGCAATTTGAACTTTGAGAATCCTGACGAGGAGACGGCTTGCATCAATGTCATTTCCAAGACGTGTGAGGCACATTTCGATATGTTCTTGAGCAACTCGTTCGGGTTCGGAGGTACCAACTCTACCTTGGTAATCAAAGATTATAAAGAGTGAATGGCTGAGTGCTGATAGCTAAGGTCCGAGAGATAAAGCCCTAAAAGGCACTCGAAACATAGCATTATACACCAACACAATAATAATAAATTAAATAATCAGTTATGACTAAAGAGGAAATCATTGAGAAGGTTAATCCCTTGCTTGCAGAAGAGTTTGAAGTCGAAGAGAGCGATATTACTCCTGATGCTGTCATCAAGGATACACTGGAGCTCGACAGTTTGAGTCTTGTCGACCTCGTCGCTGTCATCGAACACACCTTCAAGGTCAAGATTCCTGCTGCCGACCTTCCTACTGTAAAGACTTTCGAAGACCTTTACAACTATATCGAGAGCCATCAGGCCTAATTCTATTGATGAATAGTAATGGACAATGCACGTATTTGTAGTGTATTGTCCATTTGCGTATATCTATAAGCCAACTATGCTTTATCAAGGCGAACAACTTTACAAACTGATGCCTCAGCGCGACCCTATCGTAATGGTCGACAAGATATTGGATGCAGAGGGGGATGTGGCCCATACGGGTTTTTTGGTTACGACGGCCAACTATTTCATTGAGGAAGACGGTCGTATGGCCGAGACTGGCCTTATCGAGCATATAGCCCAGTCTGCGAGTGCCTTCAAGGGACACAAGGCTCTTCTGGCAGGCGAACCGCTGCCGGTGGGATATATCGGTGAGGTGCGGAAATTTCACTGCTATAGACGTCCTGCTGTGGGCGACGAATTGACCACAACCATAACATTGGGCGCAGAGGTCAATGGTATCACCTTGATGCAGGGCGAGACACGTTGCGGAGATACCGTTGTGGCTGATACCCAAATGAAGATTTTTGTAGAATAATATCATCCGTATGCTTCTGAAGGATAAATTTTATACGGTTTTGCATCGGGAGGACCTGTCGGCTAACGAGGCTGTATTCTTGTGCCGCCTCAATCCCGACTGTGATGTCTATAGGGGACACTTCCCCGGGAAACCCGTCTCTCCGGGTGTGTGTAATATCGAGATGATACGCGAGTGCGCCGAGATGCTGACCGAGAAGGACTTGTTTATCAGCACCATCAAGCAGTGTCGTCTTACGGCAGTCGTTTCGCCGGCCATATGTCCTAAGGTAGACGTGAGTGTCAAGGTGGCTTTTGCCGAGGATGGTGAGTCCTGTAGTGTCGAGGCCCACATTCGGGACGACCAGCAGACTTATATGGAACTGAAGGGGACCTTCGTGGTCAAAGGTTGAGTAAAGACGGCCGTGATGGCCATAAGGTGATAACGGCCAAAATGGCCAAAATAGAGAAAGATGACAGAGCTGTTTCTGACAATATACCATTTCCTGCGTAGGCGCCGGATATTCTGTTGGGCTCTCATGGTGGGGCTGTTCCTGTTCTTTGGGCATTTCGCCTCGTTGATTTATCTTGAGGAAGACTTGACCAAACTGCTCCCGTCATCCAAGAATGAGGACGGAACGACTAAGTTGGCCTTTGCTGATCTCAAAATCAAGGACAAAACTTTTTTGCTCTTCCAATCGCTGGGTGAGGGTTCGGCCGATGGTGCTTCTACAGAACTGCTGACTCAGGAGTGCGATAGCTTTGTAACCAGTTTGCAGTCCCAGTTGGATACACTGGAGGCGAAGGGCGATACGTTGGTCGATGACATCTTCAGCAGTATCTCGTTTGAGGATTTGATGCTCGATGGTGCAGACTTTATGATGGCCAACCTGCCGGCTTATGTCGACACATCGCTTTATGCCGGCTTTGATACGCTGCTGACGCGTCAGCACTTCCGTGCGCAGATGGAGCAGAATCGCCGTACCTTGATGAGCCCTATCGGCAGTATGTTCCCGGAACTGATACAGACAGATCCTATGGGAATGCGCACCAATCTCTTCAAGAGCATCATGGAAATGAAGGAAGGCATGGGCGGCAACTACCGCATCATCGACGGCCATTTCTTTACTCCCGATTCTGCGGTATGTATTGTCTTCTTGACTCCGCACTTTACGGCGACCAATACGGGTGGAGGTGCCAAGTTGTTTTCGCTGCTCAATCGTATGATAGACGAACACGAGGATTTGAAGTGTGCAGAGTCAGTTAAGGTCTGCTACCACGGAGCTCCGGCTCGCGGTGCCTACAATAGTTGGCAACTCAAGGCAGATATCCGCACCACTGTTGTCGGATCGCTTGTTGTGGTTCTGCTGTTTATCTTTTTCTGTTTCCGCAACTGGAATACCATTCCGCTGCTCTTGTTGCCGGTAGGCTTCGGAGCTTTGTTCGGATTGGCCATGATGTACTTTATCAAAGGGCAGTTCTCGTTGTTGGCTTTGGGTATTGGAGCCATCGTATTGGGTGTGGCACTGAGTTATGTGTTGCACGTCATTACCCATTACAAGTATGTTGGTGACCCGGTGCAAGTGCTTAAGGACGAAACTGTGCCGGTCTTTCTAGGTTGTTTGACCACCATAGGTTCGTTCATGGGCCTTATCTTCATCGACACTGAGTTGCTACAGGACTTCGGATTGTTTGCCACTTTCGCCATTGTGGGTACGACGTTGTTCAGTCTCGTGTTTTTACCTCAGTTCTTCAATCCCAATAAGAATAAGCGCAACCGGAGAGCCTTTGCCGTTATCGACCACATCAATGCTTATCCTTTTGACCGTAAGCCGGCTATTCTGATACCTATAGCCGTCATATCATGTATCTGCGTGGGTGTCTACCTTTTCAGCGACACGCGTTTCGACGATGATATGCGCAACCTCGGTTACTTGTCGGACAATGTCACTTACTCGGAAAAGCTCTATCAGCAAAAGACCCGTAGCGGAAACAAGCAGCAGTATTTTGCTGTTTCGGGCCATACTATGGAGGAGGCCCTTGACCATTTTGCACAGATGGCCGATGTGCTTGACTCGCTGCAGGCTGAGGGTCTTGTGAAGAGTTATACGCGCACAGACGCCTTGTTTGTCCCTCAAAGCGTACAGCAAGAGCGCATCAATGCATGGCATGCTTACTGGACACCCGAACGTTTGGACAAGGTTCGTGCTTTGGTGCGTCAGACGGCACCGGGTGCCGGACTCCGAGCTGAGGCATTCGAACCGTTCTTCGAGGCTGCTACAGCAGAGTACCAGCCGGAGCCTCTCTATGAGGCGGGTATCATCCCGACCGGATTCCAGTCCACGTTGATGGAGCAGAGCCGGAGCGGTGATTATCTTTGCTTTACTTCGGTCATTTGTGAGATGGACAGTGTGCGTGGCGATTCGACCGACTATCGGCGCATCTGCGATGCTATAGCCAATCGTCCCAATATGATGGTGTTGGACACATATTACTATACGACCGATACGTTGCGTCAGTTGAATGCAGACTTCAATATTCTGCAGTGGGTCAGCATGGCTTTCGTGTTTGTGGTACTTTTGTTCTCATTCCACTTTAATCTCAAGTATACGGCACTCGGATTCTTCCCGATTTTAGTCAGCTGGCTGATTGTACTGGGAGCGATGGCCATTTTCCATCATGAGTTCAATTTGGTCAATATCATCATCTCTACCTTCATCTTCGGTATCGGTGTAGATTATTCGATATTTGTGATGAATGGGTTGTTGGGCGGTGAGAAGGACACCCGGCTGCTTGCGTACCACAAGACCGCAGTACTCTTCTCGGCCGTAGTGCTGATAGTGACTGTCGCTTCTATGCTCTTTGCTCGGCATCCTGCCATCCAGAGCATTGGTTTCGCTACGCTCGTGGGTATGGTCAGCGCTGTGGTGCTGAGCTACGTTGTCCAGCCGTTCCTGTTTCGGCTTATGACCCGTAGAAAGCGCTAATACGCTTCTGACAAAACGGCGTTTTGCGGTTAATAAAACAGCATTTTAGGACAAAGAAAGTTGCGTTTTCTATCAACGGAGCGACATCTTTGTACAAATGAATCCCAATTTTGGGAAGAATTATAGTACTTTTCTGACAAGACACATGAGCAAATACGATATCGTTATAATCGGTTCGGGATTGGGCGGTCTTCAGTGCGCCTATATCCTTGCAAAGCGCGGATACCGCGTTGTCGTACTTGAGCGACAGCACCAACCTGGAGGTTGCATGCAGAGCTACAAGCGGCATGGCGAGGACCTTGACACAGGCATGCATTATGTAGGCGGCCTTAGCGAAGGCAGTTGTTTGCATTCGTCATTCAAGTATTTGGGACTTATGGACTTGCCCTGGGTACATCTTGACCCTTCAGGCTTCGATAAGGTTACTATCGGCGGACGGACATTCAGTTATGCTGAGGGTCACGAGGCCTTTGTCGATACTTTGTCTCGCGATTTCCCATCCCAGCGGGCTGGCCTTGAGCGGTATGCCGGAGTGATGAAGGATGTTGGCTCGCATCTTTTTGATGCTATCAAGCCGAGAGATGTGGCAGACTTTTTTACGACATCGCTCTTCGCGACGAGCACCTACGACTTTCTGGAGAACTGTTTTAGTGATGAGTTGCTTATTAATGTACTGTCGGGTTCTTCGCTCAAGATGGAGTTGGCCAAAGACACTTTGCCTCTCTATAACTTTGCCCAGGCTAACAACAGTTTCATTCAAGGCAGTTACCGTTTGAGAGGTGGCGGCAATCTTATCGTTGATAGTCTGATGAACAGTATCAAGTCTTTCGGCGGCGAAGTGATATGCGATGCAGAAGTCAACGAACTGGTCGAGAAGGACGGAAAAATCGTGGCTGCACGTTGCTCTAATGGTGAGGTCTATGAGGGTGATACCTTCGTCAGCAATGCGCATCCTGCCGTCACATGCAATTTGGTTAAGGAGAGCACCAAGCTGAAGCGCGTCTACCGCAACCGCATCGCACGGCTGGAGAATACTTATGGCATGTACACAGTGTCGTTGATACTCAAGCCCGGTGCTCTTAAGTATTTCAATTGGAATCAGTATATCTATGTTCGTCCCAATGTATGGGATTACTACAAGGACGATGGCCCAGTGAGCGGCTTGTTGCTCTCTTGCCGTGTGCCGGAAGAGGCCGAGTTGGCTGATGGTTTTGTAGTCAACAATCCGGATGCCCGCATCCTTGATATTCTGACACCATTACCATGGGAGAAGATTCAACAATGGGAGAATACATCCGTGGGTCATCGCGGTGGCGATTATAAGGCCTACAAGGAGCAACTCGCCGACCAGTGTATAGCTTTGGCCGAGCAGTTCATACCGGGCCTGCATACGATGGTCGAGGCCAGATATAGTTCGACGCCGCTGACCTATCGTGACTATACACTCACTCCACGAGGTTCGGCATACGGAGTGCGCAAGGATTACCATGCACCGATGATGACTCTGCTGTCGGCCAAAACCCCAATACCCAACCTTTTGCTTACGGGGCAGAGTCTCACGTTGCACGGTTTGCTAGGTGTAACGATGACATCCCTCTTTACCGTATCGGAAATTATTGGCAAGGAAGAGGCTTGGCAGATTACACAGACGGTCTGAAGAAAAACGAAAAAGCCCGACTGAAAGACAGTCGAGCTTTATCTGCTCCTTGCATGCAGGGAAATCAACGACGGAGGCCAAGTTCCTTGATGATGGCACGGTAGCGGTTGATGTCCTTCTCGGCCAAATAGTCGAGCATACGACGGCGCTTGCCGACCAGCATCTTCATTGAGCGGCTTGTTGCAAAGTCCTTGTGGTTGGCACGAAGGTGATCCGTGAGGTGAGCAATGCGGAAAGAGAACAAGGCAATCTGTGACTCGGCAGAACCTGTGTCGTTCTTGTCTTTGCCGTACTTGGCGAAAATCTCTTCCTTCTTGGCAGCATCTAGATACATAATGATGTTGTTTTTAGGGTTAATAATGGAGGTTGAGCCTAAACTCTCCCAGATTAAGTCGATGATGTCGAGCCGTGACTCTAATCATTCTATCTTTTCTTATAGAAAAGCGCGGCAAAGTTAGCACTTTTGTGTCGGATGACAAAATATATCGGAGATAATTCCGGTTTTTCATTCTCTTTTTTGTGTATATGCGCGAAATGTGCTACCTTTGCAGTACAAAAAAATAACAATGGAAAAACGAAAACAGACCTTGTCGTATACTGCTGCAATCAAGGAACTTGAGGAGATTGTCGCTAAGTTGGAGAGCCCGCAGTGCGAGGTGGACCAGATGGTCGATTTGACTAAGCGGTCGGTCGAACTGCTGGATTTTTGTAAGAAAAAACTCACCGCAACGGACGACAGTCTGAAACAACTGCTTGAAAATATCGATTGAATTTTATGGATAAGCCTATTGTCGTGCGCTTTGCGCCTTCTCCTACCGGACCCCTTCATATTGGCGGTGTCCGTACGTGTTTGTACAACTACCTGTTTGCACGCCAGCATGGCGGCAAGTTGATTTTCCGTATTGAAGATACCGACTCCCAGCGTTTCGTGCCTGGGGCCGAAGATTATATTTTGCAGTCGTTCAAGTGGCTGGGTATTGAGTTCGATGAAGGTGTCTCTTTTGGTGGTCCTCATGGCCCCTATCGCCAGTCCGAGCGTCGGGCCATCTACAAGGAGTACGTCACCCGTCTTCTTGATGCCGGCAAGGCTTACTATGCCTTTGATACCAAAGAGGAATTAGATGCAGCCCGTGCAGAGGTGCCCAATTTCCAGTACGATGCTTCGACCCGTGGCAAGATGCGCAACTCGCTCAGTCTGGGAGCTGAAGAGGCAGCCCGACTCATTGCCGCTGGCGAGAAGTATGTCGTCCGATTTATGATTGAACCTGGAGAGGAGATCGTAGTCAACGACTTGATTCGCGGGGAGGTGCGAATCAATTCGTCTATCCTCGATGACAAGGTGCTCTACAAGAGTGCCGACGAACTGCCGACATATCATTTGGCCAATATCGTCGACGACCATCTGATGGAGGTTACCCATGTGATTCGTGGCGAGGAATGGTTGCCGTCCTCTCCGTTGCATGTGCTCCTATACAGGGCTTTCGGCTGGGAGGCACCACAGTTCGCACACCTGCCATTGCTGTTGGCTCCGGAAGGCAACGGCAAGTTGTCCAAGCGAGATGGTGACAAGTACGGCTTCCCCGTATTCCCGTTACAGTGGCATGTGCCAGGTACGGATACGACCTATAGCGGCTATCGTGAAGCAGGCTATCTGCCGGAGGCTGTAGTCAATTTCCTGGCCCTTTTGGGGTGGAATCCGGGCAACGATCAGGACATCATGACGATGGACGAGATGATTCGTATGTTTGACTTGTCGCGTTGTTCGAAGAACGGCGCGCATTTCGACGTCAAGCGCCTGTTGTGGTTCAATCATCACTATCTGCAGGAGTGTGATGAGCAAGTTCTGTGTGATACACTTAAACGTCAGGTGGTTGACAACGGCGGAGACATCAAGTCTGATGCTTATGTCAAGACGGTGGTCGGTCTTATGAAGGAGCGTATCAACTTGCCGCAAGAGTTATGGCAGCAGTGCAACTTCTTCTTCAAGGCACCTGAAACTTATGAGGAGAAGTCACTTAAGAAGTGGTGGAAGCCCGAGGCTCCGGCTTATGTCACCGAATTGTGCGATTTCCTTGAGTCACAGAGTGAGTGGAATGGCGAGACATTGGAGCCGAAGGTTATGGATTGGATAGCATCCAAAGGCTATAAGACCGGTGCGGTGATGAATGCGTTCCGAGTTTGCCTGGTAGGTGAAGCCCGTGGACCACAGATTTTTGCCATCACCGACCTCTTGGGTAAAGAAGAATCTCTCCGCCGCGCTCGAGTCGCTGTTTCCCGTTTGTCATAAGGAAGGATAGAAGAGAGACATGAACGCTATTTATAATATAGGTACGCGCGCGTACTTCTTAGGCATTCGGGTTGCGGCTTCGTTCGGACACCGCAAGGCGCGTCAGATGCAAGATGGCCGTAAGGATTGGGCCTCTGTGCTTGAGCAGAAGATGCGTACATTGCTGGGAGAGAAGGTTGTCTGGTTTCATGCGGCCAGTCTAGGCGAGTTCGAACAGGGTCGTCCCCTTATTGAGTCTTTGCACATTAGCTATCCTGAGTATCGGATTGTGCAGACTTTCTTCAGCCCATCGGGATATGAGGTGCGCAAGAACTACAATGGAGCTGATGTAATATGCTATTTGCCATACGACAAACCGGCAGATTGCCGTCTCTTTTTGGACCTTGTGCATCCGCAGATTGCCGTCTTTGTGAAGTATGAGTTTTGGGGCAATATGCTTGAGGAGTTGCAACGTAGGTCTATTCCGGCCTATCTCGTGTCCGGTATCTTCCATCCTCGTCAGGCTTTCTTCAAGTGGTATGGTGCTTTTCTTCGTCCGGTACTCCGCGATTTTACCCATTTCTTTGTCCAGGATGACGAGTCGAAGCAGTTGTTGTCTCAGCTGGGATATGATAATGTCACGGTGAGTGGTGATACCCGTTTTGATAGGGTAATCTCCATACAACAGCAGGCCAAGCAGTTTGATTGGGCTCAGAGCTTTGCCGAAAGCGCAAGTTTTGTGCTCGTTGCCGGTTCGTCGTGGCCCAAGGACGAGGATATCTTGTTGGAATATTTTAATCGGACTCCTTCGATGAAGTTGATTATTGCACCTCACGAGATTCATGAGGAGCACATACAGAGCATCATCACCAAGTTGAAACGCCCTTATATGCGGTATACGCAACTCGACGAGTCTAGGCTTTCCGAGACCGATTGTTTGATAGTCGATGCTATCGGATTCTTGTCCGGCATCTACCGATATGGTCAGGTTGCCTATATAGGAGGGGGCTTTGGAGTCGGTATACACAATACTCTTGAGGCAGCCGTCTATGGCATTCCCGTCCTGTTCGGTCCCAACCATCAGGCATTTCGCGAGGCGTTGGGCCTTATAGAGGCGGGCGGCGGCTTCCCGATTTCTTCGGCTGCCGACTACGAAACGCTGATGACAAAGTTGGAAAAAGAAAAGGAATTTCGCAAAAAAGCGGGTGCCGCAGCCGGAAATTATGTAAAAAACAACAGTGGCGCGACCTATACCATCTTTTCGGCCATCTTCGGCAAAAGTGCCGCGGAGTGAGTATAGTATAGGTCAAAATGATAAATTCGAGTGGCAAAACGAGGGCTTCGAACCCCTGTTTTGCCTCTTTTTTCGCCCTTTTTCAAAAAAAGTTGCAAAAAAACTTGGCGGGTTTGTGGAAAGTCTCTACCTTTGCACTCGCCAAACGGAAAACGGGAGTTCTCAACAACACCACGAGTCGTTTGACAACGATCTTTGAGAGAGTGAGATTTTGACAATAATGAAACAAGTGACCGAGTAATCGGTCACGGGCAAACAAGCAAGCAAACCTGGTCAATTCAACAAGACGTCTTAAAGCTTTTCCCCTAGGGGATTAGCCGACAAAGATAAAGAATTACAACGAAGAGTTTGATCCTGGCTCAGGATGAACGCTAGCGACAGGCCTAACACATGCAAGTCGAGCGGCAGCACTTCGGGTGGCGAGCGGCGCACGGGTGAGTAACGCGTATGTTACCTACCCCCGGGAGCGGGATAGCCCGGTGAAAACCGGATTAATACCGCATGAAGCGAAGGCGGGGCATCCTGCCAATGCGAAAGGTTTCGACCGCTTGGGGATGGGCATGCGTCCGATTAGCCAGTTGGTAGGGTAACGGCCTACCAAGGCGACGATCGGTAGGGGTTCTGAGAGGAAGGTCCCCCACATTGGTACTGAGACACGGACCAAACTCCTACGGGAGGCAGCAGTGAGGAATATTGGTCAATGGGCGGAAGCCTGAACCAGCCAAGTCGCGTGAAGGAAGAAGGCATTATGTGTCGTAAACTTCTTTAGCTGCGGAGTAACGAGTCCCTCTTGAGGGGCTGTGCAAGTACGCAGAGAATAAGGATCGGCTAACTCCGTGCCAGCAGCCGCGGTAATACGGAGGATCCGAGCGTTATCCGGATTTATTGGGTTTAAAGGGTGCGCAGGCGGCCCGTCAAGTCGGCGGTTAAATAAAGGGGCTCAACCCCTTACCGCCGCCGAAACTGGCGGGCTTGGTTACGGTCGAGGTCGGCGGAATTCGTCGTGTAGCGGTGAAATGCATAGATATGACGAGGAACCCCGATTGCGTAGGCAGCTGGCCAGGCCGCGAACGACGCTCATGCACGAAGGTGCGGGGATCGAACAGGATTAGATACCCTGGTAGTCCGCACGGTAAACGATGAATACTTGCTTTCGGAGGGCAACTTTCGGAGGCGGAGCGAAAGCGTTAAGTATTCCACCTGGGGAGTACGCCGGCAACGGTGAAACTCAAAGGAATTGACGGGGGCCCGCACAAGCGGAGGAACATGTGGTTTAATTCGATGATACGCGAGGAACCTTACCCGGGCTCGAACGGCAGGCGAACGATGCAGAGATGCAAAGGTCCTTCGGGACGCCTGTCGAGGTGCTGCATGGTTGTCGTCAGCTCGTGCCGTGAGGTGTCGGCTCAAGTGCCATAACGAGCGCAACCCTTGCCGTCAGTTGCCATCAGGTGAAGCTGGGCACTCTGGCGGGACTGCCGCCGCAAGGTGTGAGGAGGGGGGGGATGACGTCAAATCAGCACGGCCCTTACGTCCGGGGCGACACACGTGTTACAATGGGGGGTACAAAGGGCAGCTACCTGGCGACAGGATGCGAATCCCCAAAACCCTTCTCAGTTCGGATTGGAGTCTGCAACTCGACTCCATGAAGCTGGATTCGCTAGTAATCGCGCATCAGCCATGGCGCGGTGAATACGTTCCCGGGCCTTGTACACACCGCCCGTCAAGCCATGAAAGCCGGGAGTACCTGAAGGCCGTGACCGCAAGGGTCGGTCTAGGGCAATACCGGTGATTGGGGCTAAGTCGTAACAAGGTAGCCGTACCGGAAGGTGCGGCTGGAACATCTCCTTTCTGGAGTGCCCCGAAAAGGGTACTACAACAACAAAAACAAGCAGGAGAAGGGGCAAAGAAAGCCCCGGTAGCCGGCAAGTTGCAAGGAGACAGTAAAGGAAGGCATTCGCCCTCCCGGCTGACTTAACTTGAAACAAAACACTGCCTTGAACCCGCAAGAGGTCCAAGGATGCCAAGCGGAACAAGGCCGTTCGAAGCGGCAGGCATCCCCCCAAGAATCAGTGATGGTTCAGACGATCTTTGACATACTGGAGAGAAAGACAAAACAAAGCAAAGTAGAGTCAAACGAGCGGACGAACTTGTGATTAGTCACGAGAGAGTCTACAACAAAAAGAAACTAGTGCAAACTAGTAGGCGTAAAAAGGAAGCAGAGAAGGGCAACGAGTGGATGCCTTGGCTCCCGCAGGCGAAGAAGGACGCGATAAGCTGCGACAAGCTCCGGGGAGGTGCAAATAACCCGTGATCCGGAGATATCCGAATGGGGCAACCCGGCGGACGGAAGGTCCGTCACATGCTTATAGCATGGGCAAACGCCGCGAACTGAAACATCTTAGTAGCGGCAGGAAAAGAAAACAAGACAGTGATTCCCTGAGTAGCGGCGAGCGAAAGGGGAAGAGCCCAAACCTGGGGACTTACGGGCCCTCAGGGGTTGTAGGACCGCGAAATGGCAAGAAACGGACGAGGCGAAGCAGATGGAAGTATGCTCCGTAGAGGGTGAGAGACCCGTAGCCGAAGGAAGTGGAAGCCTAGCGGACTCCTGAGTAACCCCGGACACGAGAAATCCGGGGCGAATCAGCCGGGACCATCCGGCAAGGCTAAATACTGGTGGGAGACCGATAGCGCATAGTACCGTGAGGGAAAGGTGAAAAGGACCCCGAACAGGGGAGTGAAAAAGAACCTGAAACCCGTTGCCTACAAGCGGTCGGAGCCTTTAGGGGTGACGGCGTGCCTTTTGCATAATGATCCTACGAGTTGTCGTCGGTTGCAAGGTTAAGGGACACGAGTTCTGGAGCCGAAGCGAAAGCGAGTCCGAAACGGGCGCTATGAGTAACCGGCGGCAGACGCGAAACTGGGTGATCTACGCCTGGCCAGGTTGAAGGGTGGGTAAAGCCATCTGGAGGACCGCACCGGCAAGCGTTGAAAAGCTTGCGGATGAGCTGGGTGTAGGAGCGAAAGACCAATCAAACCCAGAGATAGCTCGTACTCCCCGAAATGCATTTAGGTGCAGCCCGGGACTGACGATGCGGGAGGTAGAGATACTGGTAGGAAGCGAGGCCTTCACCGGCTGTCAATTCCTGACAAACTCCGAATGCCCGCATGCAATGTCCTGGAGTGAGGGCGCGGGTGCTAACGTCCGCGTCCGAGAGGGAAACAACCCAGACCGTCGGCTAAGGCCCCCAATTGCGGGCCGAGTTGAATGAAACGAAGTGGGGTGACAGAGACAGTCAGGATGTTGGCTTGGAAGCAGCCATTCATTTAAAGAGTGCGTAACAGCTCACTGATCGAGTCCCCCCGCATGGATAATAATCGGGCATAAGTCCGCAGCCGAAGCCACGGGACAGAATATTGTCGGTAGGGGAGCATTCCGCCAGCAGTGAAGGGATTCCGGGAGGGGTTCTGGAGCTAGCGGAAAAGCAGATGTAGGAATAAGTAACGATAAAGGGGGCGAGAAACCCCCTCGCCGTAAGACCAAGGTTTCCTGATCAACGTTAATCGGATCAGGGTCAGTCGGGACCTAACGGGCAGCCTTTGGGCGGACCGGAAGGGCGAACATGCGAACATTCATGTACTGGCCATATGGGAGACGCAGGGACAGAGGAGTGAAACCGCCGCGAACTGACGGAATAGTTCGTTAAAGGGTGTAAGCAGAGAGAGCCGCAGTAAAGCACACGGCTTGAGCAGAAACCTGAAAGTATGGGGAATCTTCGGAGGAACCAACAGCGCGGGTAAGCATACTCTCGAGAAAAACTGCTATCATTCAACTGTATGGGCACCCGTACCGTAAACCGACACAGGTGGTTGGGTAGAGTATACCAAGGCGCTCAGGAGACTCGCGGTTAAGGAACTAGGCAAAATGACCCCGTAACTTCGGGAAAAGGGGACCTCGGGCGACCGAGGCGCAGAGAATAGGTCCAGGCAACTGTTTAACAAAAACACAGGGCTATGCAAAATCGAAAGATGCAGTATATAGCCTGACACCTGCCCGGTGCTGGAAGGTCAAGAGGAGAGGTCAGCGCAAGCGAAGCCTTGAATTGAAGCCCCAGTAAACGGCGGCCGTAACTATAACGGTCCTAAGGTAGCGAAATTCCT